>CP081161.1:780000-1466666 GCA_025141675.1 Rhodobacteraceae bacterium S2214 | reverse complement strand
AAGTGTCTTGGCTGAAAGATCAAGGTGTTACGTCAACGATTGGACTTGGGACACCGGGGCTGATCCATCCCGAAACGGGGCGGATGTTAAGCGCGAACCTTCCCGCGACTGGGCACGCTTTGGGCGCTGATCTTACCACGCTAACGGGTCACGCCATCCCCGTGATCAAAGATTGCAGAGCTTTTGCGCTTGCGGAAGCCACCCATGGTGCGGGCGCTGAATATCGCAGTGTCATCGGTTTGATCATCGGCACGGGCGTGGCTGGCGGCCATGTGATCGACCGCGCAATACCACCCGATCACAATGGCCAAAGCGGCGAATTCGGGCACCTGCCCCTACCCGCGCACATTGTGTCAGAACTGGATTTGCCAATTTTGTCTTGCGGATGTGGTTTGGTCGGATGTTTCGAAACGCTGCTGTCTGGTCCGGGATTGACGCGCCTTGCCCACCACATGACCGGACAAGATCAAACCGCGCCGGACATTTGGACGACGATGCCGGAATTGAAATCAACGTGGCTTCGCATTGCGGCGTCTTTGGTGGGCATCATCAGTCGCACCGCGGACCCCGATGTCATCGTGCTTGGCGGTGGCCTGGGCACGGCGCATGGTCTTGCGGACGATCTAGCTGAGTCACTTGATGGCGAACTCTTGGCCGGCACCACACCGCCGCGTATTCTGCCCGCGCAGTTTGGTGATGCAAGCGGTGCATTCGGCGCGGCGATCTATGCGCAACAACACATGGTGAAAGGCGCCACATGACGCATTGGATTTCCGCCGATCAGGTCTTTGATGGGCGCAATCTGCGTGACAATTGTGCTGTCGGCATCAAGGACGGCGTGATCACACAGATCGAAGCGACAGACGACCTGGCCGCCGAGCACATTCACCGCCATCATCAGGGCATCATCACCCCGGGTTTCTTTGACATCCAAGTCAACGGTGGCGGCGGCGTCATGCTGAATTCGGATCCCAGTGCGGCTGGGATCGCCAAGATTGCCGCCGCACATCGGACATTCGGGACCACTGCCCTATTTCCAACGGTGATCACCGACCGGCCAGAGGTGCTCGATGCCGCGGTTGCTGCGGCGATTGATGCGATCGGGGTGGACGGTTTCGCTGGCCTACATATCGAAGGTCCACACATCGACACAGCAAGGCGCGGCACCCACGCCGAACGCTATATTCGGCCGTGCGACGCCCACACCATTAACCTCGTTCGAACGCTGCGGGATCATGACATACCGACACTGATCACGGTCGCGCCCGAAGCGATCAGCGTATCCCAGATCAGCACCCTGCGCGATATGGGTGCTGTCGTGTCCATCGGGCACAGCGACGCGGATGCCGCAACGACACAGCAAGCTATTGACGCAGGTGCCACCTGTTTCACCCATCTTTTCAATGCGATGTCGCCCATGTTGTCACGTGCGCCCGGCGTGACCGGCACGGCAATCGCAAGTGACGCGTGGTGTTCTTTCATCGCAGACGGGCATCACGTTGATCCGACGATGCTGCTGATCGCGATGAACGCCCGCCCCACGCGTCACCGGATGATCGCTGTGTCGGATGCGATGGCAACAGTCGGCGGGCCAGACCATTTTGATCTCTACGGGCACGATATCTTCTTGAAAGACGGGCGGCTGGTGAACGCGGAAGGCGCACTTGCAGGCGCGCACCTTACGCTTCTTGAAGCGCTTCAAAACATGGTCGGCTTCGGCGTGCCGCTTGAGACGGCACTACAAATGTGCGGACCAAACGTCTACGATCTCATAGGATTAGATACGCGCGGAACGCTGATCAACCAACCGGCGCGCGACGTCTTGGCTCTGAACAGCGATCTTAGCCTGATCGCGGTCGGCGTCGCGTAAACATGCAAACTGAGGGTAAGGTGGAGGCGAGTACCGGAATCGAACCGGTGTACACGGATTTGCAAGACTAGGCACCCAATTGAAAACAATACATTTTCTATTTAGACTGAGCTAGGATTACTCAAGAACATATCATGAAAGTTTAGACGAATAAGGCCCCTAATTGGACGAATACGGCCCGGTGCTGCCGTTCGTTAAATGACGCGATGCTGCATTGCAGCTTCCCCAAAGTCGTCATCCGGTTAATTAGCTTTTTGATTTGAGTTCAATCTGGATCAACATGACCAAACACAGATATCTTATTGGTACAGATGCCACTAAAGAAGAGGCGAATAGGGTCAGAGCAGACGACCAACTAGACCGAAGATTTCAAAATACTTGGTGAAACATGGCGCAGATACAATGTGGGGGGGTCAGCTTTGATATAAAGCTGAACAACGATGGAGAGATCGGGTTAAACTTCACTTCAAAAAGCGAGCTGAACTTTGGGGTCCGCGTATTCAAGATGAACGCCTCCGGTCCAACTCAGGTCTTCGCTACCGGACAGATCCGAATAGGTGAAACAAATTTTGCGGCGATTGCGAGAGTTGGTCGATGGCAGAACGATGTTTACGTCTTTCAAATTCATCCGGAATCGGACGCTGCGAAACCTGAGGTTTGGGAGGCCGCTTTCAAACTGGTTGACGGGCAAAGCTACACTGTAAGTCCTGCTGAGGTCAGGGACGCCAAGGCAGCGCAGGATGCATTCAGAAACGCCGAATATCTTGGTGATAACCATCTCGGTCAGACCGCCTGCAAGATGCATGTGCTTCTCGATAAGTGCTTTCTTGATTACGAGCAAGTATTCTACGGCGGCGTCCTAAAACCGCTCAATATGAGACTGCGTCCGCAGAGTGTGATTACAGCAGTCAATGCGTTGCTGCCGGAGGGTATTGTTTTCGATCAAACTGACCGGATTGATGAAGCATACGGTCGAGAACATCCTCTTTGCCTTGTCACTTTCCAAAACGTCCGCGCGATGGACTTATCTGACAGCGTCAAAGCAATCTATCCAACCATCCGGCTCATCATGGCCGCACTCGGGCAAGATCGCGGTGCCGCGCCAGAGATACTAGCTTATCTCAGGGAGCAGAGCCCCAAGGACTTTGAACTCTTCACCCCATCAAACATTTATCGCGGTAACTTAGCGCACGGCTTCGGGCCTAGTGTTACACCACTTCTGAATAAAGTAACTGAAGCCGGTTCAAAGCGACCATGGTTGGAATTCCTCCTGAACCTCATGGCATCGGTAAGAAAGCAAACGAATGAAGAGGCGATGCTGTTCCTCGCCTGGTCGCTCATCGAGTCGGCTGCGAAAAGGCGGATACCGAGGGGAGAAGTGCCTATTCTCGATGAAAACGGGGTGTCCGTTCGAGTGTCTGGCCGTGTCCTGACAACGGCCAAGGACTTGGGCCGCGTGATTATTTATCTTCGCGATCACGTTGGGGCTGGGATTCTTGGACTACACGCTGGAAACGGACGTGATTTTTATTCAGAGGTGAGGCTCGCTTATCAATGCCGCAATGCTATTGCGCATGAAGGCGGAATTTTCAGGCCTGGCAGTGCCCCTCCTGAAGGTTACAGTCCATCCTTGCCCTTCAGTATTCGTGACTGGGCTTCTAAGGTGGTAGATCATGAGTGCGCATCACCAGCTGATGTTAATTCTTGAAATGACATATGGAAATTCATTGGTCATTCTGCTGCTGACCTTTGGCGGCGCTACCCAGTAGGCGTTATATGCGTCAGCCTGCATGCGCAAAGCTCAAGCATGAGAACAGCTCTAGATTGAATTTTGATTTCAAACTAGGCTGAAAAATCTACAATTGAATCGGATTATCATGCCACGTTTAAACTTACCAAAACCTAATATCGAACTATACAAACACGGGTTTGCTGAGGCTAAAGACCAGCTAGAACGCGTTCAAACAGGTGTCGCGTTATCCAAGCTTGTTGAACGGATCGAAGATCCCATGGTCATCGCATTGGACGGCGGATGGGGGACGGGTAAAAGTTACTTCCTGCAATGTTGGGTGGGCCAACACCTGAAGGATGAAGAACACCAAGCACAGACGGTGTATTTCGATGCGTTCGAGCATGACTTTATTGATAGCCCGCTTGCGTCGTTAATGGGGGTTATTGCGGAGCGGCTGGAAGGAGCTGAGAATGGGCCCAGCTTCGCCAAACAAGCCGTCCAAAAAATTCGCGCGGCCGCATTGCCGTTAACACGGCTTGCGCTTGCTGTGGCCAGCTATGGGGCGACTGAGGCTGGCGGCGCACTATTCGATGCAATGACAAAGCAAGCCAGTAAAGAGTTGAATAAAGCCGCCGCCGATTTCTGGGCGCGGGAAAGCGGGACGCGTGTCGCGATGGAACAGTTTCGCGAGGCTCTGATCGCGTTGACCGTCCCTGCCTTGGGAAGCGATACCCCGCAAAAGCTTGTCATCGTCGTAGATGAGTTGGACCGCTGCCGCCCTGATTATGCGTTGTCATTACTGGAGATCATCAAGCATTTCTTTGATGTCCCGCATGTGCATTTTGTGTTGGGGGCGAATATGCGCGAATTGCAAAATAGTGTCAGCGCACGGTATGGAGCGGGAATTGATGCCGCGCTCTATTTGCAGAAATTTGTGACGCTCACCATGAGATTGCCCGAGCATCTAAATGGAGGTCGGGGCGCTGGGGTAGCGGAACGATATTTCGAACAAATATCGGCAAAAATTGGATTAGAAGCCGGACTGCTACGCATAGTTCGAGAAATTACGACTTGGATAAAAGAGCCAGACGTAGTTTCCCTTAGAGGTTTCGAACGACTCGCAAGTGTATTGGCGATCACACCCGCTGTCTGGCATCCTCCTCGCTTTCGGGGTCAGTACGATGAAGAGCTTTCACAGCCGCTTTTAGTTTTGTTAGTGATGCTGAAGACTTGGTTTCCAGATGTATTTGCTAAAGCACGGAATGGGACCCTATCAGTTGAGGACATTCGTTCTGAATTTGAAATCGGATCTTTCAGCGAAGAGGCCAGATTGGATGGACGTTACCAAATCATTGATGAACTAGATTACCATCTTGCTCCTGATATTTATGACGCGCGTCAATCCGACCGCAGAACGGGCAGACCGAGAGTCCGAGCGAACACTATGAGAGACTTTCGATACTTAGTTATCGCGGCACTAGATGTCTTTGAAATACAATAATGCAGAAGGGCACTAGTTACAAAAGAAGAAGTGATTGTCTGGTTTGTCTTTAAGTAACGCTCAGGTTGCTACAGCAGCGAATGCCGGCTCTCCGTCATTGTGGCCTGCCTAAGTCGCGCCCCCAACGTGCATTGCGACCACAGCGTCACGGAGAGGCGTTTAGAAAAGCCAAGATAGACGTTTTGCACGTCAGGACCCCACACAGCGCTCTGCGCGACGCCCTGCGACCACTGATCGCGCAAATCCAGCGAGCCCCCAACGCTCGCAGTTTCAGACCGTCTGAATTTAAGCCTATAGCACTAGCCTCATGCCCCCGTAGACATACGAATCGGAGGGGGCAGGAGGCGGGAAACACGCACCAACTTGCCTATGTATACATTTAGTGACAGGAATTACCCAAATTGGTCGAGAAAAATTCCGAGGTCCGGGTAACGATATATTTCAGTCAAATATTTCTAAGAATCTTTAGTGACAGAAATAACTGACAGCCTCCCGAAATATCTGCACCTTTTTATTATGTTAAATTTGATCATACAACTTAGGCGCGATTTCCACTCATAAATCGCTTGCCACTGAATCAAGCTAGCTACTAGATTCTACAGCATAATTGTTTGCATGAAGATAAAATCGTCATTCAGCCCGTGGATGCGCAAACCCAAATAAGGCGAAAGATAAATTGGTCGCGGCCGCAATACAGCGGCGAAAAGAGAGTTAAAATGGCGTCATCGGTTGAACAAAAAGCATTAAGCCTGCTCCGCACCTTCGAAGGTGCGGGCAAGTCCGTCAGCCGTGTCACTATTGAAGGTCGCAGGATTGAAATAGAGCTTTCCAAAAAAGACGTCAGAGACGAATTTGAGAGGATAAATATGCGCCATGGCGAAACGTGAGCTTCCAAAACACGTCTACAAACAGCGCAATGGGCTGTATTTTCAAAGACGCGGTTGGCCATCCCAGAAGTTCCAAAACGAATTTGGATCTCCTGAATTCTGGAAAGAATATGCAGATATCCTGAATGGGAAAGAGAAGCCGCTTCGGGTGATTTCGCGCAGCTTCGCGGTTCTGATTGCAAATTATCATAAATCGCCCCGTTACAAGCGCCTCAAACCGCGTACCGCTCTGGATTACGACAAATACCTCAAGTTCTTTCTGTCGATCATGAGCGACGCAAATCCAGCCAAGATGCAACGTAAAGACGTGATCCGGCTTCGCGACGCAAACGCCGATAAACCCTACTTCGCAAACTACTCGCTTCGCGTTCTGCGAATTCTCATGGAACATGCCGTTGATCTCGGCTGGCGTGAGACAAACCCAGCCAAAGGCGTTCCAGAAATTAAAACCGATAAGGTCGCCCGTGAACCATGGCCGCGCGAGCTGCTCGACGTTTACCGAGCAACTTGCCCGATCGGAACTCGTGAACGCCTTGTTATGGAGCTGTGTGTCGGAACAGGCCAGCGGATCGGCGATGTTCTTGAAATGCGATGGTCCGACATTCAGGACGGCGCGTTCGTGATCAAGCAGAACAAAACCGCGAAAGAATTGTGGGTCCCTATCCTGCCGGAACTGCAAGTCGCCCTAGACGCAGCCAGCCGCCATTCAGTTTTCATCCTGACCAATGAGCGTGGAACCAATTGCTGGTCCTATCGGGGCGCGTCACAAGCCGTAAGGAACGTGCGTGAAGCAATCAAGGCGCTCGACTATGACATTCACAGTTGGCGCTACAACGCAGCCTGTGAGCTACTGGAGGCTGGTTGCAATGATGACCTCATCGCAGCCGTAACCGGACAAAGCCCCGCTATGGTCCAGCACTACACTAAAAAGCTGCGCCAACGGATAAGAGCCGTTCAAGCGCAGCGGATGCGTTCGGAGCAAAGCAAATGATCGAAGCAATCGTTACCCTGTTCGCTCTTGGGATGGTGCTCTTGGTTGTCTTTTGGCTGTTCATCCTAATTCCGGCTGAAATGGCTAAATACCGAAACCGCAGCGCCATTATTTGGGTTCTCATCTCGCTTCTCTTCAGCCCGTTTTTGGCAATCTTTCTGCTCTGGGTTCTGGGCAAAAAGACAGCCTAGCCACTCTCAATTTGAGAACGGAACAAAAACAGAATGTTTAGACATTTGTTTAGACTTTTCAGCGCCCTTTTGGGCGAAAACTGCTAAGTCATTGAAAAGGTGTGGAGGCGAGTACCGGAATCGAACCGGTGTACACGGATTTGCAATCCGCTGCATAACCACTCTACCAACTCGCCGTCCTTGCGCTTGATTATGGCGTGTGTGCGGGGGCGTCAAGCGGTTATCCGCCCCCACATGCAATCCGTCGTGACGCGCAGCTTAGACCGATGCGAGCAGGCTCGCGTTACCACCCGCCGCAGTCGTATCGATGCAGATGTGACGTTCCAGCCTACACCGTTCGTTCAAGTCCTTTTCGGCAAACAACGGGATCAGCTTTCCATCCCTTGCCGCCAAGGCCGCGCGGTACGATTTCAACGTCTCCTCGTCTGCATAAGATACGACCGCATCCAAACCGGTCAAAGCCGTCAGGGCGTCAGGCGTAATGCCGTCAGGCAAGATCGCGGCGGCACAACCAGCGGCCCTTGCGATGTTTGCTTGGTCATCAGCTGCCGCCTGCCCCGGTCCGAGGCAGAGAACTTTTCCGCGACCATAAACCGACAGCATGTTCGATTCCCCTGTCGGGCCCGGCAAAGCGGTGGCGGTTAAGGCCGTTGTTGGCACGTCGATATCATCCAACCCGTTTTGCGCGCTTCCCTGCGATGCTGCAGCCAGATCACCGTTCAACGCAACGCGTCCCGGATCGGTAAACCGTTTGACGTAATCGGGGCCGCCCGCCTTCGGGCTGGTTCCGGAAAGCCCTTCACCGCCAAAGGGTTGCGATCCAACAACCGCACCGATCTGGTTGCGATTCACGTAGATATTCCCGACGTTTACTTTGTTGGTGACCTCGGTCACGCGATCATCGATCCGCGTGTGAATGCCGAATGTTAGCCCAAAACCGGTCGCATTGATGTCCGCAATCACCTGATCAAGGTCGTCGGCCTTGTAACGCACAACATGTAAGATCGGGCCAAAGACTTCTTCTTTCAGATCACGAATACTGTCGATTTGAATGACACATGTCGGGACAAAATGACCTTCTGCAGGGAAACGCACGTGCTTCAAAACCCGCCCTGCTTGCCCATAAGGGTTAACATGCGCCTCGATGCCTTTTTTCGCGGTTTGGTTAATCAGTGGTCCAACGTCTGTCTTCAGGTGCCATGGATCACCAATGACCAATTCATCAATGGCCCCGAAGAGCATTTTGAGAAACGGATCTGCGATGTCTTCTTGTAAATACAGAACGCGAAGCGCGGAACACCTTTGCCCTGCGGACTGAAACGCTGATGCCACGATATCGCGCACGGCCTGTTCTGGTAGCGCGGTGCTGTCCACGATCATCGCGTTCAGCCCACCTGTTTCAGCAATCAGCGGCGCGGTTGGTGACATGTTTTGCGCCATATTACGGTTAATGGCTTGAGCGGTGCGCGTTGAACCCGTGAAACAAACGCCATCGACTTTCGCTGATCCCGTTAACCATGTTCCGACATCATGCCCTTCCCCCGGCAGTAGTTGGAGCACCGCGACCGGAACCCCTGCTTCGTGCAGCAATTGGGTTGCAAAAACACCGGTCAAGGTGGTGGATTCCGCGGGTTTTGCGAGCACGCCGTTCCCAGCGGCCAATGCCGCGCTGATCTGCCCCGTGAAGATCGCGAGCGGGAAATTCCAAGGCGAAATGCACGTGATGATCCCGCGCGCAGGCCGATCCAATTCGACCGCACGCGCCGCATAGTAGCGTAAGAAATCGACCGCTTCGCGTAATTCCGCAATCGCGTCCATTTGGGTTTTGCCCGCTTCGCGTGCCAATAACGCGAAAAATGCGCCAAAGTTCTGCTCATACAGATCGGCCGCTTTGTTCAAAATCGCAGCACGTTCGATGGCCGGCGCGTCCCATTTGCGGGCATCGTCGATCGCTGTTTGTACCGTTTCTTCAGAACTGAATTGTACTAATCCGACCAAGTCCGCAGGTCTTGCCGGATTTTGAACGGCAACTGTTTCACCATTCGAACTTTCGGCTGCCACAATCGGCCCAACACGCCACTTTGTTGTGGCATACGCGCCGCGTGCTTCTTCGATCGCGTCCAGATCATCCTGATCATGCAAATCCCAGCCTTTGGAATTCGGACGCTCAGGTGCGTATAGATCGGCAGGCGCTAGAACCGATTGCCGCCCCTTCACAATTGCCGCGAACGGGTCAGCTGCGACTTCAGCGGGCGGCACATCTTCGTCTACGATCTGGTTAACAAAAGAACTGTTCGCGCCGTTTTCCAACAATCGGCGCACAAGATAGGCGAGCAAATCTTCGTGGGCCCCAACAGGTGCATAGATGCGGCAACGTGTTTGGTTCTGCTTCAGAACAACGTCGTGCAACGCTTCGCCCATGCCGTGAAGCCGTTGGAATTCATAGGTTTTCGGATCTGCCCCGACTTCAAAAATCGCCGCAACCGAATGCGCGTTATGCGTGGCGAACTGCGGATAAATCCGGTCGGTCAGCCCCAGCAATTGCTTGGCACAGCAAATATACGACACGTCCGTCGCCGCCTTTTGGGTAAACACAGGAAAGCCGCGCAGCCCTTCAACTTGGGCCCGCTTGATTTCGGTGTCCCAATACGCGCCCTTCACAAGCCGTACCATGATTTTGCGGTCCAGATCAGCCGCGATCCCGTAAAGGAAGTCGATTACGCCCGACGCCCGTTTCCCGTATGCCTGCACGACAACACCGAAACCGTCCCAGCCCTTTAGCGCTTCATTCGACAAAACCTGCGCGATCACATCAAGAGAAAGATCAAGTCTGTCAGCCTCTTCTGCATCGATGTTCAACCCCATGCCCGCGTCGCGCGCCATCTTGGCAAGCGCTAACGTACGTTCTGTCAGTTCCGTCATTACGCGGTCACGCTGGCCAACCTCATAACGTGGATGAAGCGCGGACAGCTTGATCGAAATACCGGGGTTTTCGCGGATATCTTCAGATGTGCATTCGCTTGCGAGCGCCTTGATCGCATCAGCGTAGGCGTCAAAATAATCCTGTGCGTCCGCTGCAGTCAACGCCGCTTCGCCCAGCATATCATAAGAAAAAGTGTAGCCCTGTTTTTCGCGCGCCCTGCCCCGTTCCAGCGCTTTTTCGATCGTTTCGCCCAACACAAACTGCGCACCAAGTTCCTTCATCGCGCGTGATACAGCCACGCGGATCACGGGTTCGCCCAACCGTTTGACGGCGGATCGTAGAACCCCTGCCATGCCCGTGCCGTCTTGCAAAACCTTGCCTGTCAGCATCAAGGCCCACGTCGACGCGTTCACCAGCGAAGAGCTTGATTTTCCAAGATGTTCGCCCCACGCGGATGGCGCGATCTTGTCTTCGATCAACGCGTCAATCGTGTCCTCGTCAGGGACACGCAACAATGCCTCGGCCAAACACATCAGCGCGATGCCTTCGTCTGTGGAAAGGCCATATTCGGCCAGAAAGACCTCCATCAATCCCGGCTTACTGTCGTTGCGGATGGCTTCGACAAACCGCGTGCCGCGCCGTACGGCGTCAGCACGGAAAGTATCTGAAAAATCAGCACGTTCTTGCAATTCGGCCAGTACGGCATCTTCGTCACGCAGATGGTCCGCACGGATTTTCTGACGCAGGGTTGAGAGGTCATTCATGTCTAAAAACCTTGATAAGAGTAGTCAAAACATAGCATAAGGCAAAAAGTCGTTCAGCCTAGAATATCGAAATGGACGAGATAAAAAACCAAATATTGGAACAACCATGGCCGATGAAACCGAAAATAGAGATAACGGAAGTCAGCTAGACCGTTTCGATATCGCGATTATCAAGATCTTGCGCAGCGACGGTCGAATCTCTGTGACCGCACTGGCGGACAAAGTTGGCCTGACAAAAACCCCGTGCCAAGTGCGGCTTAAGCGGTTGATCCATAATGGTTATATTACGGGTTTTCGGGCCGTCGTGAACCCGGCAAAGTTGGGCCGCAGCAATGTGGCCTTTATAGAGGTCAAACTGAACGACACGACCGAAAAGGCGCTGCAGGCCTTCGATAATGCCGTTCGCGCCACCCCTGAAATCGAAATGTGCCATATGATCGCTGGTGCGTTCGACTATCTTTTGAAGGTGCGCACTGCCGACATTCACGAATACCGCCGTGTTTTGGGCGAAAAGATTTCTGCGCTGCCACATGTCGCAAATACATCGACGCATGTGTCGATGCAGTCCGTCGTCGACGAAGCATTCTAGCCGCGCAACCCGCCGATTTCACGTTTTGCGATGCCGTGCGCCACGGCCAGTGCGATGATCCAACCTGTCGTGACCGCCGTGCCGATGCCGAACCAGACGCCCCAGACGTCAAAGCCCATCAAGCCGACATAGATCCAAATAAACAACGCGATCCCAATGCCTTGGCGATAGACGCTAATCCACAGGGTCCAGATCGGTTTCTTTAATCCTTGCAAGAAGGAATTGATCGAAAACAACATCATGTAGATCGGGAACAGAAAACTATCGACCCGCAGGTAGCTGACGCCAACGTCAATCACATCCGGATCATCTGTGAATAGCCCCATCGCAAATCGCCCCCCGAACCAGAGTGCGGGCGTCGCGATCAGCGTCATGGCAAAGCCGATCTTCCAACACAGAAACAACGCTTCGCGTACGCGATCAGGGTTGGATGCGCCAAAGTTCTGCCCGATAATCGGCAAAAGCGCACCGGTCATGCCAAGGACCGGCAGGAGCAGGATTTGTTCGATCCGCAGCGCGACCCCGTAGGCCGCAATTGCATGTTCGCCAAACCCTTTCAACGCGTATTGCACAACAAAGCCCGAGACGAACATGACCATCATCGCGGTGCTTGCGGGCAAGAGTTGCACGGTGATTTCGCGTATTTTGGTGGCGTCGGGGATGAATTCCACACGCTTGATGCCGTCCATAATTTCAAGGTCGAAAACCTGCCACATCACCCACAGCATCACGCCTGTTTGGCTGATCACAGTGGCCAACGCGATGCCGTTGAACCCTAGCCCGTCCCAGATACCCGGTACGCCAAACATCAGCAGCGGGTTCAGCCCGATGTTCACAAAAAACGCGACCATCAGCCCGCGTTGCAATGTGACCGTGTCGCCATGGGCTTGCAGAACACCATTGATGCCATAAGCCAGCATGAAACCGGGAAGCGAGAATATCAGCCAACGAAAATAACCGGTTGCAGCGTCACGATAACCTCCCGGTTCGGAAACAAGCGCAATCAGATACGGCCCGCCGATCCAGCCGATGACCATCAGTGTGGCGGTCGCAATCACGCCAAATGTGATGCCCTGCGCCGTGAACTTACGCGCTTCGCTGTTGTTCTTCCCACCCTTCGCGTTGCTCACCAACGCCGACATGGCAGAGCCAAGACCAAATCCGACCGCCATCATGATAAAGAACGCTTGAAACCCGATCGACAGCCCCGCTTGCGCTTCGGTCGACAACCGCCCCGCCCAGTAGACATCGACGACGTTATACAGCGTGGAAAACAGCATCCCGAAGGCCGCAGGGATCGCGAGCGTTCGGAAATGGCCGACCAGTCCACCCGACGTCAGATCAAGGTCGCGCGCGCTGCTCATGCTTCCGACGCTTGCATGCGGCGTTCCAACCAGCGCACGCCAGCCGATACGATCAGGATCAGAACGAGGTATTCGAGCACCAGCACCGTGTAGATTTCCAGCGGTCGGTATTCTGACACCGATAACTCATTCGCCTTTCGCGTCAGTTCTTGCATGCCGATGACGGACACCAGCGACGACATTTTCAACATGTAAACCAATTGGTTACCCAACGCGGGCAAGATACGGCGGATCGCCTGTGGTAAGATCACGTAACGCATCGTGTCGCGGTAGTTCAGCGATATGGACTGCGCTGCCTCATATTGTCCGCGTGCGATGGACTGGATGCCGCCCCGGAAAATCTCGGCTTGGAATGCGCTATCGGATAGCGCGAGCGCCAGAACACCTGCCCAAAAGACATTCAGCGTGATGCCAGACAACGTCGGCAACCCGTAATAGACCCACAGGATCAGCACCAAGATGGGCACCGCCCGCACGATTTCGACGTAGGTCCGGTTGAACCGCCGCCATCCCTTTTTCTGGGACAACCCCGGCAGGGCGACCAACAGGCCTACCACCACCGAAATCGAGATCGCCGTCACCGACAGCAGGATCGTATAATACATGCCGGACAGCATGAATTTTAGGTTTATCAGCCCCTTAGGGGTTGTCGGATCCACCACGTACCACCCCCAGTTGCCGGAACATCCAGCAAGGGCGATCAGCGCTGCGAAGATCATCAAACGTTTCATCTTGCGGCCCCTAGTGGTTCAAAATTTGCTGTAGGAAAGTCGCAAAACGCTGCGATTTTGGTGCGGTGAACACGTCTTCGGGCGCGCCGACTTCGACGATTTCACCCTTGTCCATAAACACCATCGTATCGGCAACCTTGCGGGCGAACCCCATCTCGTGGGTCACGACGATCATGGTCATGCCCGATGACGCGAGTTCTGTCATCACATCCAACACTTCAGCAATCATTTCGGGGTCGAGCGCAGACGTCGGTTCATCAAACAACAAAATGCGTGGTTCCATACATAACGACCGCGCAATGGCGACGCGTTGCTGTTGCCCACCCGACAGCTGCCGCGGGAATTTACCTGCCTGATCAGGGATTTGCACGCGTTCTAGGTATTTCATCCCCCGCGCATTCGCCTCTTCTACGGACAGGCCCAGCACACGGCGCGGACCAAGCGTGAGGTTTTCAAGAACGGTCAGATGCGGGAACAAATTGAACTGCTGAAAGACCATGCCGACAGTCCCGCGGATCTTGTCCAGACTTTCAGGCTTATCGGTTAACACCGTCCCATCGACCGTGATCTCGCCGCTTTCATGCGCCTCCAAACGGTTGATACAGCGGATCAAGGTGGACTTTCCGGACCCTGACGGCCCGCACACGACCACCCGTTCACCCAGCGCCACGTCAAGGTTCACGCCCTTCAAGGCTTGGAAATCACCAAAGAACTTGGACACATCTTTCATCGTAATAATGGGCGGCTTGGCGTCGGTCATCGGGTCGTCCTTGATCAGATCACGCAGCCGTGACCGGGGATAGCGCAAGTAAAAAGTGTCAGCACTTTGCATTGCCGCCTGTGTCAGGCAAACTAGGTAGCAACGTTCAAACGAAAAGGGAAACCCCATGAAATTCTTCAAAATTGCGGCCGCGACTGTCGTGCTTGCTGCCAGCACCGTGTCTGCGACAGCGCAATCTGCGTTGAACGACATCCTTAGCGAAGGCGTGTTGAAAGTCGGCACAACAGGCGACTGGAACCCGATGACAATGAAAGACGTCGCCACAAATTCTTACACCGGCTACGACATCGACGTGATGACAGCGCTTGCCGCAGATCTGGGTGTCGAAGTTGAATTCGTCGCGACAGATTGGAAAACATTGGTCAGCGGCGTCACCGCAGGTCAGTACCACATCACTGGCTCTGCCTCTGTTTCCCCGTCCCGTGCAAAGGCCGCAGGGTATTCCGACAGCTATTTCTCATTGGCGACTGTGCCACTGACGCTGAAAGAAAACGCTGAACGCTTCACGTCATGGGACAGCCTGAACATGGCGGACGTTTCTGTCGCAGCAACACTTGGCACGACCCAAGAAGCACAGGTTAAGGATTTCTTCCCAGACGCAGAGCACCGCATTGTCGAAGCCCCTGCCCGCGACTTCCAAGAAGTGCTGGTTGGCCGCGCAGATGCCAGCATCACATCCAACGTCGAGGCCAACAAACTGGTCGCGCAATACGATGAACTGATGATCGTACCTGTGGACGCAGGCCGCGCGCCGACACCAATCGCGATGCTGTTGCCGCAGGACGATCAGGTGTGGATCAACTACGTGAACACATGGATTACCCTGAAACAAGAACAGGGCTTTTTCGATGAGCTGGGCGTGAAATGGCAGCTTTTGGCTGAATAATCTTACCTTTTCGAACAATGGGCCGACCGTATGATTGCGGTCGGCCTTTGCATTGAAGGATATCACGATGCTGACGATCTACGCCGTTCCGGTTTCCGTTTATAACGCAAAACTGCGGATTTTGCTGCGCCACAAGGGTGTGGAATTTACGGAATTGCCGCCTCCGGGTGGGTACGGATCGGCGGAATACAAGGCGTTGATCCCGTCCGGCAATCTGCCGGCAATGATCCACGATGACCTCGTGCTTGCCGATTCAGAAGCCATCGCAGAATACATCGAAGACGCTTTTCCGGATGTCCCGATGCTGCCCGCCAATATGCAGCTGCGCGCCAAGGCCCGCGAAAAGAGCAGGATGCACGACACGCGGTTGGAACCCGCTGTCCGGGCTATTTATCCGCAAGTGGCCTATGCCACCCGCGATGTCGACGCCGTGAATGCAGGTGGTGCGGCCATTTCCAAACACCTCGCGTCACTGGCGCTACTGCTGTCCACCGACCCGCTGGATCGCGATACGTTGTGGATGTGTGACTGCGGCTTTGCCGTGACCTTCGCATGGATCAAAGCGTTTGAAACCGCCATCGACCTGCCGATCAAGTGGCCCGAAGCGGTACTGGCCTATGATGCGCGTCTGCGCGGATTTCCCGAAGTCGCGAAAGAACTGATCGCTTACAAACCCGCGATGGACGCCTACCTCGAAAAAGCAAAACCGCCTGTCTAAACTGGCCCGACTGCCGTTGCTTTGAAAATCGCAAAGACGTTTTGCCCTGTCTCAAGTCCAAGGCGACGCACTGATAACGGTGTGATTTCCGCCCAGATCGGCAGTTCCTTCGCCCGCAACATCACCGCCAGATTGCCGTTTGGCAGCGGCGTTATTTCAGTGATGACGGTCGCAATTGCATTGAGCGCGGATTGCCCGACCGGCGCTGATTGCGCCAAGATCACGTCCTGCGCGGGTATCCGCAATCGCAGCCCAGCGCCGACTTTCCCCACCTGCCCCGGCAACAGGATCGGCCCCGCGCCAGAGGCCAGCACGGTGACGCCTTCGTCCAGATCGTGACGGTCGACCACGCAGGAAACCAGCGCCCCCGCGTCGCGTTTCGCAAAATACCGTGCGGCCATCGGGTCTGCTAAAACGTCCGATACCGGCCCTTTGCGCGCGACCTTTCCTTGATCAATCACAACCAATTGGTCGGCCAGTTGGGTGACCTCTGCCATTGCGTGGGTGACGTAGATGACGGGTATTTTCTGGGTCGCGGCGATATCGGCGATGTAGGGCAGCACCTCTGCTTTGCGTGGCCCGTCGAGCGCCGCGAGCGGTTCATCCATCAGCACCACATCAGGCTGCGCCATCAACGCACGCCCCAATGCGACCCGCTGCTTTTCACCGCCCGATAACCCTGCAGGTCTGCGGTCCAACAGATCGTGCAGCCCAAGGACATCAACGATCCGTTCAAAGTCATGTTTGCCGCCATACGTCAAGTTCTGCAGCACGGTCATATGCGGGAAAAGGCGTGCGTCTTGAAAGACATAGCCGACCTTTCGCCTGTGCACCGCAACGCTGTTCTGACCGTCGAAAAGCACCTGTTTGTCTAACGAAATTCGCCCTGCATCGGGTTTGATCAGTCCCGCAATCGCGTTGATGACCGATGTTTTGCCTGCCCCAGATGGCCCGAACAGAACCGTCACACCAACTGGTGCGTCGAATTGCACGTTAAGTGACAGATCACCCAGTTGCGCTTGAATATCGACCTGCAACGTCATGCGGCTAACCTTCTGGCCATGCGCGACGACAGCCATTCTGACACGATCAAAGCCCCCATCGCCAAGATGATCGAGACAACGACCAAAGTCACAACCGCGCCCTCTTGACCCGGCACCTGTAGCAAACCGTAGATGGCAGACGGGATCGTTTGCGTCTGTCCGGGAATGGCCGCCACAAAGGTGATCGTCGCGCCAAATTCGCCCAGCGCCTTCGCAAAGCCCAGCACAGCGCCCGCTAAAATACCGGGGGCGATCAAGGGCAATGTGACTGTTATGAATACCCGCATGGGCGATGCGCCTAGGGTGGCCGCCGCCGCCTCAAGCCCCGTATCGACCGCATCAAACCCCAACCGGATCGCGCGGACCATCAATGGGAACGCCATGATCCCAGCCGCCAACGCGGCCCCCGTCCATGTGAAAGCCAGGGTGATGCCGAACGTATCAAACAGGAACCCGCCCACAGGCCCATTGCGCCCAAACGTGATGAGCAACAGATAACCGGTCACGACGGGTGGCAAAACCAGCGGCAAATGGACGATGCCGTTCAACAAACCATGGCCCCAAAACTGCCGCCGCGCCAGAACCCACGCCGTGATGGTCGCAAAGGGCAAAGTCACCAAGATCGCGACAGACGCTACCTTTAAAGACAGTGAAACGATGGTCCAGAAGGCCGGATCAAATTGCATGCTCAGCACCACCGCGCATCAGTGCAAAACCCTGCGGCATCGAAGATCTCTTTCGCGGTCGGCCCGCGCAATGCGTCAACAAAGCTTTGTGCGTCAGGATGGTCGGATGCCGCTGTCATTGCTGCGTAATATGCAATGTCCGGGTGACTGCCCTGCGGAAACTGCGCCACGATTTTCAGGTCCGGCACAATCAGCGCATCGCTTTGGTACACGATGCCCAACGGCACTTCACCACGCGCGACAAGGTTCAAGGCCGCGCGCACGTTATCCATTTCAACCACCGAAGGCGCAACCGTGTGCCACAGACCCAAGTTTTCCAGCGCCGCTTTCCCGTAAATGCCCGCAGGCACACTGCTGGTAAAGCCCATGGCCAAGCGTCCGCTATTTAGTCCATTGGCCAAACCATCAGGCGTCAGTGCAACGTCGGCCGCGTTCGGCTGGCCCACAATAACCAAACGATTGCCAACAAAGGTGATCGGGTCCGCCACGCTTTGCGCGTCAACAAGCACGTCCATCCACGCCGCGTTCGCCAGTAGAACAACATCAGCGGGCGCACCTTGGTTAATTTGACGGGCCAACGTCCCGCTTCCAGCATATGAGATAGCGACATTTTCAAAGGAAGCGGCGATGGCGTCCAAAGGCCCTTTCAAGCTCGCGGCAGCGAAGACGACAAGGTCATCGGCCAGCGCCTTTATCGGCAGCAGACACATGAAAAGACAAAGGGACATCATACGCATAGCAACCTTATCGGCACCAAGGCCCGCGCTGACAAGTCTAGATCCACTGACGCAGCCGCGCCTGCAATGTGGCCACCCGTGTTCTGACATCATCCGGTATGCCGCCCATACGCGGCGCATCGGCTAACGTGGTTAACCAATGATCCGGCGGCGTCTTCACGCGTCTTTGCCCGTCCCACCGCAATTCGCGCAACACGGACTGTGCCGCCTCTGGTAACGCATCAGGGATTTCGTGGTTGTTCAGCACGGCCCAAACGCCAGTCCAGCAACGCCCGACAGACCACGGATTGTAGCCGCCCCCGCCCAAGACGAGATAACGTGGCGCCATGCCCATTAACGCCTGCACGATGGCGCGGTGCGCATTGTTCGACCACGCCAGCCGTGACTGTGGGTCCTCCAACACGGCGTCCGCCCCGCATTGCAACACGATCGCATCTGGTCGAAACGCTTGTACCAACGGCAAAATCAACGTGTCGCGCACCATAGCCGCAACATCATCCCCCACGCCCGCAGGCAACGGCAGGTTCCACAGGTTGCCCACCCCAACGTCCGTCATTGCACCGGTGCGCGGCCAGCGGTTTTCTTCATGCGTGGAGATGAGCAAGGTATCGGGATCATCGGCAAAGGCATGTTCCACCCCGTCGCAGTGATGCGCATCAATATCAATATACGCGATCTTTGCCGCCCCGTTGCGGCGCAGCGATTGGATAGCAAGGACCGGATCGTTGAAATAGCAAAATCCGTTTGCGCAGTCCGGCATCCCGTGGTGCGTGCCCCCTGCTGGCGAATACACCGTCCCGCCACGCGCCAACATTTCGCCCGCCAGCAACGATGCGCCAGCCGATGTCGCAGGTCTGCGGTACATTTCGGCGAACACAGGATTGGAAGGTGTGCCAAGCCCGTGGCGGGCTTTGACGGCGGGGCTGACGGATTGGGTCGCCTCGGCCGCCTGCAACGCGGCGATGTAGTCTAGCGTGTGAAATCCGGTTAGGGCGTTGGGTTTTGCGCGCGGGCTTTGCACAAACTGGTGCCGCGGCAACCACCCCATCGCACGCGACAGGTCCATCACGGTGGATACGCGCGGCACACGCAGCGGATGATGCGCCCCGTAGCTCGATCCGCGATAAAGCTCGTGGCCGATCATTTTAGGCAAGGACGTGTCAGGCGCGGGGCTTGTAAGCTGTGGCTGGGCGTGGGACGTAAACGACATTCGCCATACCTAACCCGCAATCGATAAAGCGCCATGCCTAAACCGATCAAACCGAAACAACTTCCGCTTAAGCTGCGGCGCTTTGGGAAAACCGATGTGCGGACGCAGTTCGCGGCCCTATGCTACCGGATGCGCAAGGATCGGGTCGAGGTTTGCATCATCACGTCGCGCCGGACGAAACGTTGGATATTGCCCAAAGGCTGGCCGATGCACAAACAAACGCCAGCACAGGCCGCCGCGACCGAAGCGTGGGAAGAAGCGGGACTAACAGGCAAAGCATATGATCGCTGTTTGGGCGTCTACACCTATCCCAAGCGCACCAAGACCGAAACATTTCCCGTCATTACATTGGTGTATCCGGTCAAGGTGACAGCCGTGCACAGTGACTGGCCCGAAGCCCACCAAAGACGCCGCAAATGGGTCAGCCTGTCAAAAGCCGCCAGCCGCGTGCAAGAACCGGAACTGAAACGGATCATCGCCAGCTTCACCCCCGATATGGTAAAGCGGTAAAAGTCTTTGATCCTGTAGGACTTGTGATCCACGCACCGATCTCTATTTTTGATGCACACCCCGTTTAGAAAGCATCCCACCTGATGATCCGCTTCGATCTGACCTGCGCCAATGATCATACGTTCGACAGCTGGTTTCGGTCAGGGGCGGACTGCGACAAGCTTTTGAAAACGGGCATGGTCACTTGCACGACCTGTGGCGACACTGACATCCGCAAAGCGTTGATGGCCCCGAAGGTTGCAACATCCGACGCCGTAACCGCACCGCTCCTACGTGATGAGGAAAACCCGATCACGAAGCTGAAAAAGCACGTGGAAAGCAATGCGACAGACGTCGGCACAGATTTCTCAACCGAAGCACGTGCCATGCACGACGGCGAAAAGCCGGAACGGGCGATTTATGGGCAAGCATCTGCGGCTGACACGAAGAAACTGCTAGAGGACGGCGTTCCCGTACTGCCCCTGCCCTTTGTGCCGACCAAGAAAACCAACTGATCAGCCTGCCCCCGTATTCCTGATAGTTTGATCGATTTGTCCTGAAAAATCGCCCCCCGCTTGCCCCGCCCGCGCGAGCAGTCTAAAGGGGGCGCGATATTCCGGGACGGCTCCGGTTTTGCTAAAGGAACAGCGATGCCAACGCTTGTGATGAAATTCGGCGGGACTTCCGTCGCGAACCTTGACCGTATTGCGCGGGCCTCCAAACGTGTGGCTGTTGAAGTCGCCAAAGGCTATGACGTGATCGTCATCGTATCGGCCATGTCCGGCAAGACCAACGAACTGGTCGGCTGGGTCAATGAAACGTCTCCACTTTATGACGCGCGTGAATACGACGCGATTGTATCGTCCGGTGAAAACGTGACGGCTGGCCTGATGGCGTTGCGTTTGCAAGAAATGGATATTCCGGCCCGCAGTTGGCAAGGTTGGCAAGTCCCGCTTGTCACGAATTCGGCCCATTCATCCGCACGGATCGAGGAAATCCCGACCGACAACATCAACGCCAAGTTCGGCGAAGGTATGAAGGTTGCGGTCGTTGCGGGTTTCCAAGGTATCAGCCCCGAAGGCCGGATCACCACGCTGGGTCGTGGCGGGTCTGACACCACCGCTGTGGCCTTTGCCGCCGCGTTTGATGCGGAACGTTGTGATATTTATACTGACGTGGACGGGGTTTACACAACCGACCCACGGATCACCGACAAGGCCCGCAAGCTCGACAAGATCGCGTTTGAGGAAATGCTCGAATTGGCGTCGCTGGGCGCAAAAGTTCTACAAACGCGGTCAGTTGAATTGGCCATGCGTTACAAAGTGCGCCTGCGGGTGCTGTCATCATTTGAAGAACCATCGGACGACGCCGGTACGCTCGTCTGCGATGAGGAGGAAATCATGGAACAGAACGCAGTTGCAGGTGTGGCGTACAGCCGCGACGAAGCCAAAATGACGCTGATTTCCGTGGCTGACCGCCCCGGCATCGCGGCAGCTATCTTTGGCCCATTGGCCGAGGCAGGCGTGAACGTCGACATGATCGTTCAGAACATTTCTGAGGAAGGTCGCACTGACATGACCTTCTCTTGCCCGACTGATCAGGTGGCCCGCGCTGAAAAAGCGATGGCCGACGCGATGGCATCCGGCGAAATCAACTACCACGATCTGGTGACTGATAACGGCGTGGCCAAAGTATCTGTCGTTGGCATCGGGATGCGGTCCCACGCGGGTGTCGCGGCCAAAATGTTTGCGTCCCTTCAGGCTGAAGGCATCAACATCAAGGTCATCACCACATCCGAGATCAAAATCTCGGTCCTCATTGATCGCAAGTACATGGAGCTTGCCGTTCAAGCCCTGCACGACGCGTTTGAACTGGAAAAAGCAGCGTAAGCTTTACGTATACGCACTTGGAAAATGAAAGAAGGGCAGCTAGCGTCAAACGCGAGTTGTCCTTTTTTATTGTCGCAGGCACCTAAATGCCAAAGCAAATCCTAGTTGTCGAAGATGACGCGTTTCTCGCCATGTCGTTGGTCATGGAGCTTGAAGACGCGGGGTACGCGGTTGTCGGCCCCTACACAGGCGTTGCAAAGGCGCTTGTTGGATTGGCCGCCCATACGGTTGATTTCGGGATCTTGGACCTGAACCTTGGCGCTGAAACATCCGAAGTCATTGCCTCCGCCCTTACACAAAAGGGCATCCCGTTTGTCGTGGCGACTGGCTACACCGAAGATCAACTAACGGGTGGCTTTGCGGGGGCCAAGACCTTGGGAAAACCATATTTGACCGAAGATCTCATTGCATTGTTGCCCGCCAATTAACGCGGATCGCGCCCTTCCCGCCCGGAATATCACCGACGCCCAATCGCCGCGTTTTTAGGCCCGTCGGCACAAAGCCCCCAAAAAATACCACTATAAGGCGAATTGCACGGGATCACCTGCCATTAGCTCTCCCAATCCGGCTTGTTTGCCCATATAGCGGTGGCAGGAACAAAGGGAACATCATGCCGCACCGGGTTGAATCCGAAAGCAGAAAACTGCTGGGCAAATTACGTGAAACGATGGCGGCACAGACCGCCGGTCAGGAACGGCTGGACGAAATCGTCGCGTTGATCGCGATGTCGATGCAGGCCGAAGTGTGTTCGATCTATCTGTTCCGCGATTCTGAAACGCTCGAACTTTGCGCGACGCAGGGTCTGGCTGCTGCTGCGGTTCACGAAACACGGATGCGTTTGGGCGAAGGCCTAGTCGGGCGCACCGCGCGGTCCCGTCGTGTGATCAACACGGCAGATGCGCCGTCTGAACGCGGTTTCCGCTATATGCCAGAGACAGGCGAAGAACGGTTTTCGTCGTTCTGCGGTGTCCCTGTGCAGCGTGTTGGCGATATCCTTGGCGTGCTTGTTGTTCAGTCCAAAACCGCCCGCAAATTCACGCCTGACGAAATCTACGCGCTTGAAGTGGTCGCGATGGTGTTGGCCGAGATGGCCGAGCTTGGCGCTTTTATCGGTGAAGGTGCGGCTCTTGCTGCCCCCCATCAGCGCCCAAGCCTGATCAAAGGGTCGATTGCACAAGAAGGTGCCGCCGAAGGCCGCGTTTACCTGCACGAACCGCGCGTCGTTGTCACAAACCCGATCTCGGACGATCCCGAAGTCGAATTGGCCCGTTTGCGCGAAGCGATTGAAACCCTGCGGACATCCGTCGACGACATGCTGTCCGGTAATCGTTCGCTAAACGGTGAACAAAAACAGATCCTTGAAGCCTATCGCATGTTTGCCAACTCGCGCAGTTGGAAAAAGCGGATGGAAGACGACGTCAGCAACGGTCTATCCGCCGAAGCCGCCGTCGAAAAAGAACAATCCCTTGCCAAGGCCCGCCTCAGCCATGCGGGCGACGCTTACATGCGTGAACGGCTGAACGATCTCGACGATCTATCGAACCGTTTGCTGCGGATCCTGACCGGCCAAGGGGCAGAAACCGGCGCTGAAATGCCGGATAATCCGATCCTTGTCGCCAAAAACATCGGCCCCGGCGAACTGCTGGACTACGGCAAAAAGCTGCGCGGGATTGTGTTGGAAGAAGGGTCTGTCGGGTCTCACGCGACCATCGTTGCGCGGGCATGGGCCATTCCGCTTGTGATCAACGCAAAAGGCGTCACGACACAGGCGCTGAACGGCGACAACATGCTGGTCGATGGCGATCAGGGTTTTGTGCACCTGCGTCCGGACGATACAGTGCAAAGCGCGTTCCGCGAAAAAATCGCGATGCAAGCGCTGGCACAAGAACGTTACGCATCGATCCGCGAACATCCGGCGAAGACCAAATGCGGGTCAGTCATCCGGCTGGATATGAACGCGGGCCTGATGGCCGATCTGCCGTCGCTTGAAGGGTCCGGTGCCGAAGGCGTTGGCCTGTTCCGCACCGAATTGCAGTTTCTGGTCCGCAACAAAATGCCCCGCCGCGGTGAACTGTCCGCGCTTTATTCGCGGGTGCTGAAAGCCTCTGCGGGTAAACGGGTTGCATTCCGGACGCTTGATATCGGGTCTGACAAAGTGCTGACCTACATGAAACCGAACGACGAACCAAACCCCGCCATGGGTTGGCGTGCGATCCGCGTAGGGCTTGATAAGCCCGGCGTGCTGCGGATGCAGTTGCAGGCGTTAATCCGTGCGGCAGACGGTGGCCCCCTGACGGTCATGTTCCCGTTCATCACGCTCCACGAAGAATTCATCGCAGCCAAGGCCGAAATGGACAAAGCGTTGGCGCGCGAAAAACGGTTGGGCCATCCGGTGCCTTCATCACTGGAAGTCGGCGCAATGATGGAAACGCCGTCACTGGCCTACGCGCCTGACGCCTTTTTCAAGGATGTCGATTTCATCTCTATTGGCGGGAACGACCTGAAACAGTTCTTCTTTGCGGCCGACCGTGAAAACGAACGGGTGCGCAAACGTTATGACACGTTGTCACCCAGCTTTTTGAACTTCCTGTCCATGGTGATCGCGCGCTGCGAACAGAACGGCACACCGATTTCATTCTGCGGCGAAGATGCCGGTCGCCCCGTTGAAGCCTTGTGCTTTGCCGCACTCGGCCTGCGGTCGCTGTCGATGCGCCCTGCCTCTGTCGGTCCGGTCAAGCATATCCTGCGGCGTGTCGATCTGGGCGAAGTACGGGCCGTGATTGATCAGTCCATGGCGGATGGCGACACGTCCGTCAGACGTGCGGTTGCCGATTGGCTAGCCTATCAAGTCTAATCGGTCGCCCGATTAATCGGCAGATCATTGGTCACCAAGAATTTATGAAACGCATCCAGCACAGGGTCTTCGCCATGTTCGCGCATCAATTTGCGCAGGCCGAAATGCACATGCGCCATGCTGATGTAGTAATTCACGAACGCATAGTTGGTGCCAGCACCTGCAATCGCCCCCAGAACCGGCACAGATTGTGACGCCAGTTTCTGGGACATCACGGTTGCAAAACGTGGTGCCACTTTGCTGATTAACGTGTTCAAGGCTGGTCCTGTAATGCTCAACCGTGCGCCGATGAACGACGTATCAACGCCATCGTCGTCGGTGCCAGGCCCACCTGCCCCAAAAACGGCCAAGCATTCCATGCGCGTTTCGGCTGATTGCGGGTCTTCGCCGTATTCTTCGGCGACCGCTTGGACCGACCGAAAGATGATCGTCGTCGCAAATGGCAATTCTGTCAGTGCCGTCCCAATGCCCGCAACGCCGCCAATCGCGCCGGATACGGTGCCCAGCACGCGGTGCATTCGGTCCGTGCCAATCGCGCGCCCGATCCGGCCTGTGCGGGTCCGTGCAGCAAGGTTAAAGCTTTTTTCAAGCGCGATCCGCGCCACGTTATCGATTTGGTCACGCACGCCTTGCGGAAAAACGTTCATGCCGCTTTCCACCTGACCGCCAACATAGTTGATGGCCTTCATCAGAACGCCATTCGCCGAATTTTGACGCACGGCGAGCGCCTTGATCTGACGAAGAGCATCTTCATCCAAGGCAACACGGTTGGTCTTGTCAGGCATCACTTGGACGTCGTTCTGCGATTTGTTCATGCGACCTAAATGGGTCCTCTGCCGATCAAATGCAATCTTTTGGGCGTCTAACCTGTCCCGTGATGCCGTCCCAAGCCCCATCAACCAGCGAAAGCCCCAAGACGCGATCCGGATTGGTCGGCGGGGGCATAATGACGTCTGCCACAGGATCAAAGCCGAAACGTTTGTAATAGGGATGATCGCCCACCAACAGAACACGTGACCAGCCAGCAGATCGCGCAGCATCGATGCAATTCATCATCAAAATCGCGGCAATCCCTTCACCTTGACGGGTTGGATGAACGGCGATTGGTCCCAACAGAACTGCAGGCGCGTCACCCACACGTGTGGGCCAACATCGCACGACGCCCGCCAAAACGCCCGATGGGTCACGGGCTGTCAGGCATAGATCGGGCAGCGGCGCTACGTCTTCGCGCAAACGATAAGACGACAACGCGGTCCGGCCCGGTGCGAATGTGAGGTCATACAGTTCTTCGACTTCCCACCAGTCGTCGGGGACTTCGCGCGCCAGATGTATCTTGATCTCTTGCATGCGGGTCGCTCGGGCTTTTGTCTGGTGTAAGGGCTGTCGCCACGCTACCCAAGACGAAGACAAAGGTTAAGGGACTACCGTCATGTTTTATGAACCAAAAAATGGGCACGGACTGCCGCACAATCCGTTTAATGCGATTGTCACGCCGCGCCCGATTGGTTGGATTTCAACCCGGGGTGCGGATGGCAAGGATAACCTCGCGCCCTATTCCTTCTTCAACGCGGTTGCCTACACCCCGCCGCAAGTGATGTTTTCCTCAACAAGCGCGAAACCGGACCGCGACGGGACCAAAGATAGCGTTGCTAATATCCGCGAAACGGGCGTGTTTGTGGTCAATGTCGTCAGCTATGCACTGAAAGACGCGATGAACGTGACCTCTGGTCCATGGGACAAAGATCAAGACGAATTTGGTCTGGCTGAGTTGGAAAAGGCCGAATCCAACACCATCAATTGTCCGCGCGTTGCGGCATCCCCCGCAGCTTTGGAATGCAAATTGACGCAGATCGTGGACCTCGCGGGCGACTACAACACGATGATCATCGGAGAGGTGACAGGCGTCCACATGGAGGACGCGTGTTTGAAAGACGGGATGTTTGATGTGACATCGTTCAGCCCGCTGTCGCGCTTGGGCTACAAGGATTATTCGACAGTCCGCGACCTGTTTAGCCTGACGCGCCCCGGCCAAGACTAGGGACTGTTCGGGGTTTCTTTGACGTCTTCCAAATCCCCGCCGGAGGTATGGGGTCCCTACTTCAGGGGCCCCATTTTTGTTTAGTGACCGCCCAGAATGCCGGTGCGGACAGAGTAATCCACAGCGATTTCGTAATCGGGATCATCGTCACTATCGACCATAAGGTGACCCGCTTTTGACAGCAGATTATGGCAGTCGCGGCTGAGGTGACGTAGCTGGATTTGCTTGCCTTGTGCCTCGTATTTGCCAGCGATGCCTTCGATGGCCTGCAACGCAGATTGGTCCACGACACGGCTGTCCGCAAAGTCCACGATCACCAAGGATGGGTCATTGTGGACGTCGAACAATTCGGCAAACCCTTCGGATGACCCGAAGAACAGCGGGCCTTGCACGCCGTAGACTTTTGCACCCTCTGGTGTCTGGTGGATTTTCGCAGAGATGCGTGTCGCGTTGTTCCATGAATAGGCCAAGGCCGACACAATCACGCCAACAACAACGGCCGTCGCAAGGTCGGTCCAAACGGTTACGATCGTCACAAGGATCGTCACAAACGCGTCCATTTTCGGGACCTTACGCAGGATCGTCAGCGAGTTCCAAGCGAACGTTCCGATCACAACCATGAACATCACACCGACCAGTGCGGCCAGCGGGATTTGTTCGATCAGGCCTGATGCAAACAGGATGAACGCAAGCAGGAACAGCGCTGCGGCGATGCCCGCGATCCGTGTCCGGCCGCCGGATTTCACGTTGATCATCGACTGACCGATCATCGCACAACCGCCCATGCCACCGAAGAAACCGGTCACGGTGTTGGACACGCCCTGTGCGATACATTCTTGTGACGCACCGCCCCTTTTGTTGGTCATTTCACCAACAAGGTTCAGCGTCAGCAGGCTTTCAATCAGGCCAATGGCCGACAGGATCAGGGCGAATGGCAAGATAATCCAAAGTGTTTCCAGATTGAACGGTGCCAGCATTGTTCCATAGATGCCCATCCCGTCACCGAAAGGCACGTGGAACTGCGGCAAACCACCGGAAATGGACGCCAAATCACCAACGCGTGGTACATCCAGACCAAAGCCGATCACGACCGCGGCCACGATACCAATGCCCGCCAACGGGGCCGGAATGACTGTTGTGATCTTTGGCATCACCCAGATGATCGCCATTGTCACAACGACCAGACCCAACATCAGATACAGCGGCATGCCCGACAGCCATTCACCGCTGGCCATACCGTGACCAGATGCTTCGGCAGTACCCGGCACTTGGAATTGCCCCAACTGGGCCAAGAAAATAACGATCGCGAGGCCGTTCACGAAGCCCAACATCACCGGATGCGGCACAAGCCGGATAAACTTACCCCACTTCATAATGCCCACAAATATCTGGATCAGGCCCATCAAGATGACAGTCGCAAACAGATACTCCACGCCGTGCAACGACACGAGCGACACCATCACAACCGCCAAGGCCCCTGTCGCACCTGAAATCATCCCCGGCCGTCCGCCGAAGATCGCCGTGATCAGACCCACGATAAAGGCGGCGTAAAGACCGACCAGTGGGTGAACACCGGCCACAAAGGCAAAAGCAACGGCTTCAGGCACAAGCGCCAAAGCCACGGTAAGACCGGACAACACTTCAGTCCGGAGACGTCCCGCATTCAACGGGGCGTCCTTGTCAGTCAAAGCAATACTATCGGCGAAGCTCGCCAGAAGTGCGCGGGGCATATCGATATCCTGTGAGGAAGGTCAGTTGCGCCCGCCCCTACCCTAGGCCAGCCCAAATGTCACCCCCGCAGGTGTGACAGCCATGAACCGGCATTCAATACCTGCAATCTAGCCTGACAAAATGAAGACCAGCTTAACAGCGCCGCTTATTCCAGATCGGCGCGCGTAAAGACCGGATAGACGGGCAGCGTTGGCGCGTTCGCAATCGCAGGATCGCCTTCACCGCGCCAGATCGCACAGATCACCCCCAGCACGTTCGCGTCTTCCTGCTTGGCCAACCCGTAGGCGTCCGCCACCGCACCACCTGTGGTGATCACGTCCTCAATGAATGTCACCTTCTTGCCAGCCACATCTTGGCCTTCAATCGCGCGACATGTCCCGTATGTCTTCGCTTCCTTGCGGATGAACGCCGCTGGCAGTCCGGTTTCAATCGAAAGCGCCGTCACCAACGGCACCCCGCCCAATTCCAGCCCTGCGATGATCTCTGTCCCTGCGGGCAACAGCTTTGCCATTTCTTTGGCCAACGGTTGCAACAGCTTCGGATCGCCTTCGAAACGGTATTTGTCGAAATACCGGCTCGACACTTGGCCCGACCGCAAAGTGAATGCCCCCTCCAACGTCGCAATATCAGCGATTTGGCGCGCGAGTTCGGCGTGGGATATGGCTTGGGTCATGACAGATCTCTCATTTAGGAGGTTGAAGGCTCCGCCACGTTTTACGCGTAATCCTACCTCGCGCAAGCAACACCACCAAACACCACGCACAAATGAATTCGTTCAACGGGACAAATATGCTCAAATGAACGATCCACACGATTGGAGGCAAAAACAACGCTGCAAAGGCGCCAATGACAGTCGAACCAAATAGGGCAAAAAACTTCATTCAGGCAATAACGACAGCCGACTCAGCGTCCCACCTGTCATATTGCGAGGCAGAGGATTGTTTTGGCCGCGTCATAACCTTTCGGTACCGCTGCAAAACGACGCAAAAGCTGATAAACACGCATATCGCTTGAACGTATATATCTTGCAGAAATGGCATGATGGCGGCGTAAAGCACAAATAGGAAACTTATGCCGGACGCCAACCATCGCATGGACCGCATGTCATCATTTCGGTTCACCTGCTGAATGCGACCAATTGGCTTGTCCGCTGCCCAGTTCGTAGCCAAACTCAAAAGCAAAAAGGTGCAAACCGCGACTCCTAAAGCATGTATCTCGAAGCCAAGAATGACGGTCTCGCGAGATTGGAAGACAACAAAAACGATGACGATTGCCAGGCGCGCAATAACGTAATCCACCTTAGGCAAAGGTACATGTTTTAGTAGGCGTAAAGCTAATTTCATGTCCCGTTCAAACACGTACTTTAGGTCAAAATTACGACGCCTTGACCGCCACTGACGCAGCACAGCGCACGCCCTCTTGTCAGCATGTTAACCCTCTGCTTGTCTGGTGGCGCGGCAACAGGGGCACATCCATGACAAAATTAGGCATCATCGGCGGGTCGGGCATCTATCAGATGGCTGGTCTGGAAAACGCGCAGTGGGAAACAGTCGAAACGCCTTGGGGGACGCCATCCGACGCGGTTTTGACAGGGCAACTGGGTGGGACCGACATGGTGTTTCTGCCACGCCACGGACGGGGCCATACGTACACGCCAACGACCGTGCCGTATCAGGCCAACATCGACGCGCTCAAACGGCTTGGCGTGACCGATATCATTAGCGTCAGCGCCTGCGGATCGTTCCAAGACCACATGGCGCCGGGTGACTTTGTGCTTGTCGATCAATTCATTGATCGGACATTCGCGCGGGAGAAATCGTTCTTCGGTCCGGGGTGCGTAGGTCACGTTAGTGTTGCCCACCCGACCTGCCAACGTCTGTCCGACGCCTGTCTGCAAGCGGGCCAAGACGCAGGCATCACAATGCACCAAGGCGGAACCTATCTGGCGATGGAAGGTCCGCAGTTTTCATCAATGGCCGAATCGCAGCTGTATAAATCGTGGGCCTGCGATGTGATCGGGATGACCAACATGCCCGAAGCCAAACTCGCCCGCGAAGCTGAGATTTGCTACATCACCGTCGCCATGGTCACCGACTATGACAGTTGGCATCCCGATCACGGTGCGGTGGACGTTAGCGACGTCATTAAAACGCTCCAAGGTAACGGCACCAAGGCCGCTGATCTGATCACACGCCTGCCCGCTTTGCTGACCCAGCGCCCAACGACTTGCCCCCACGGGTGCGATACGGCATTGGAACACGCGATTATGACCGCACCCGATCATCGGGATGCGACCCTTGTAGCAAAACTAGATGCGGTCGCAGGCCGCGTGCTGTGAAAGAAGACACCTGATGAAAACCGTCCAAGATTACATTCGCACGATCCCCGATTTCCCGCACGAAGGGATCATGTTCCGCGACGTGACCACGCTGTTCAGCGACCCGCGCGGGTTCCGTTTGGCCATCGACCAGTTGCTGCACCCTTACGTCGGCGTGAAAATTGACCGGATCGTGGGGCTAGAGGCGCGCGGTTTCATCCTCGGCGGGGCGATTGCGCACCAATTGTCGCTTGGCTTTGTGCCAATCCGCAAAAAGGGCAAACTGCCCGGCAAGACAATCGAACAAGCCTACACGCTCGAATACGGCGAAGCCGTGATGGAAGTGCACGACGACGCCCTCCAGCCCGGCGAAAAGGTTCTGATCGTCGATGATCTGCTGGCAACCGGCGGGACGGCAGAGGCAGGCATCAAACTGGTCGAAAAAATGGGGGCAGAAGTCATCGGCTGCGCATTCATCATCGATCTGCCCGATCTGGGCGGCCGCAAAAAGCTGGAAACGATGGGCATGGACGTCCACGCACTGTGTGCATTCGACGGCGACTGACCGCTCATAAACAGTCGTGCGCGCAATTTGTCTGATTGCATCAGGCCTGCGGGCGCGGCATAGTTAACGCATCCCATTTCGACGAAAAAGAGGCCCCCATGCGTCGTGCATTTGTGACACTTTCCCTTGTAGCATTGACCGCCGCCTGTAGTTCCGGCGTGAACGGCAAAGTGGGTAAAGCATGTATCGACGCGGACAGGTCCGCCGCCAGCAACCGCCTGTGTTCATGTGTGCAACGCGTGGCTGACCAATCGCTCAGCGGCTCTGACCAGTCCCTTGCGGTGAAGTTCTTCGAAGAACCGCAGCTGGCCCAAGACACACGGCAATCCGACAACCCACGCTCCGAAGCATTCTGGCAACGCTACCGCGCCTTCGCCAATTCCGCCCGCCGTCAATGCGGCTAAGGGCTGCGCTGCCCCCTTCTTTTGGTCATAAATATCTCGGGGGTTTGGGGGCTGGCCCCCAAATCTGAGGTCAGCGTAAAACACCGCGCCGCGTCATGGCGCGCGCGTAGATCCACAGCAACACCAGCACCACATAGATGGCCACCGTAAAGCCGAGTTGAGTTGGCGTCATATCCATTCCGGTGCGGTCCGCGATGCCAAAGCTGTAAACGGACGACACAATCAGCCCGACCAACGACAGTCCAAAGGCAGGCCCCGCCAAACGTGACCGTAACAGCAGCAACAAAGCCCCCAACATCGAAAACCAGACCCCAATAGCCCACGCCGTTTCGAACCAGATCGGCCCGTTATCAAGAAACGCCTTTTGCGCGTCGCTTAGCATCGCGAGATAGGCTTCGTTTTCGGTCTGCGTCATCACGTAATCATACGCGCCACCCGCATTCCAAATCAGCGCTATGATCCCGACGATCCACACATGAAACGGTGTTTTCATACCCAATCCCCTTACCAATCACGCTTGAATGCTATGACGGGCTTGCCATTCGGGCAAGGATTGCTTCGCGGGTCAGGTTCGGATCAGTAGGCAGGTTCACCCCGCATCATGCGGTAATGCGCAGCAATGGACGGGATAAAGAACAGCACCCAGCCTTGGAAGTAGAACACGGCAACCATGGCCGGAATCCACATGATCGACATGGCCAAACCAACTGCGCCTGTGACCTGTTGGGCCGCCTCACCGCGCATAAAACGCAGCATCAGCAGATGGAATAACTTACCGCCATCCAGCGGCTGCACAGGGATCATGTTGAACACAGCAAGGTAGAAATTGATCTGCCCGAACAGCCAAATGAAATACATAACCTCGGACGCCAGATAGTTGGGTTCGGTCCCCGCATTCGCCCAATGGTTCCACATGAAGGTATCAAAAAGCGAACAAGTCGCCCAAAGGGTCGCGTTCACAATCGGGCCCATCGCCACGATCAGTTCTTGCTGATAAGTGCTCGATGTCCGTTTGCTTTCGCAAAATCCCCCCGACCCGTGCAGCATGATCCGCCTGACAGGAACGCCTTGGATTTGGTTGCCCCAAGCATGGCCCAGCTCGTGTAGGTAGATCGCCAACACAATGGCGACGCAGATCATCACAGCGTAGGTCAGATCAACGCCAATGCTGAAATAGAACAGGATCGCGAGCAGCCCAAGCAGCGTGTGCCCGACCTCCACCCGAACGCCCAGCGGGCCGACAAAGCTGAAAATTACCGTATCTTTGTTCATCATTAGGCAGGTCCCACACGCGTTATTCGATCGACATTCGCGCAACCATCGGATGAAACAGGGGCCGGATTGTGGCGCATCCATGATCAATTGGTGGATTTGACGCAGTGGACATCCCCCTAAGGCGCGATAAAAAGCGATATGACCACGCAAATGAACACCACCGCAGCCCTGACCGATACCGCCGCCAAGATCGCATCCGGTGACCGCCGCGCCTTGGCCCGCGCGATTACACTTGTCGAAAGCGCGCGGGATGATCACCGCGCAACCGCGCTTGCTTTGCTCGACACCTTAGGCACCAGCAAGCAGGCCTTGCGCATCGGTCTGTCCGGGACACCCGGTGTTGGCAAATCGACCTTCATCGAAAGCTTTGGCTTGATGTTGACGGGTCTTGGCAAAAAGGTTGCCGTGCTGGCCGTCGATCCGTCTTCGGCCCGATCCGGCGGGTCCATCCTTGGCGACAAAACCCGCATGGATTTTCTGGCCCGCGATCCTAACGCCTTTATCCGCCCGTCCCCATCGCAAACCCAATTGGGTGGCGTTGCACGTCGCACCCGCGAAGCAGTGGCACTCTGCGAAGCCGCAGGTTACGACGTTGTACTGATCGAGACTGTCGGCGTTGGTCAATCCGAAACCGTTGTGGCGCAGATGTCGGACCTGTTTGTCTTGCTATTAGCCCCTGCTGGCGGGGATGAACTGCAAGGCGTCAAACGCGGCATCATGGAAATCGCCGATATGGTTTTGGTCAACAAGGCCGACGGCGAATTGAAAGCCCGAGCCACGCGCACCTGTGCCGACTATGCAGGCGCGCTGCGGTTGTTGCGTAAACGCCCCCAAGATCCCGACGGATTCCCGATGGCCCGCACCGTATCTGCGCTAGAAACCGAAGGCCTGACAGAGGCATGGGATCAGATGCAGACGCTGATGCAGTGGCGGCAAGATAACGGCGTCTGGGATACAACCCGCGCGGATCAAGCGCGGCACTGGTTCCAAGAAGAGGTCCACCTTCAGCTTATGGCGCAACTGACCGCAGATGCGGGTCTGCGCGACCGTCTGACGCAAATGGAAGGCCAAGTCGTTGCAGGGACAATGTCCCCCGCTGCCGCAGCCGCGCACGTCCTGCGTCAATCATAAGGCGGACCAATGATATACCTGATCTCTATCCTGATCATCGCGGGCCTTTGCTATCTTGCCTACAGGTCATGGGCGGCGGCGCAGACCCGCAAACACCTGTTGGTCAGCCCCCTCTCTGACGCGGATCGCACGATCCTTCACACACAGGTCCCGCTGATCCGGCGATTGCCGCCAGAACTGCACGCGCCATTAGAGGGTAAGATCAACCTCTTCCTGCACCAGACAGATATGTACGGCTGCGACGGGCTAGAGGTCACCGATGAAATGGTCCTGTCCATCGCGGGCCAAGCCTGCCTGCTGATCGTCAATACCGACGCATGGTACAAAAACCTGCGGACCATTCTGATCTATCCAAGCGCATTTCATTCGGTTCGGAAATCGAGCGACGGTTTTGTCGTCAAAGAAGAACGGGTCATCCGCTTAGGTGAAAGCTGGGCGCGCGGCCCTGTGATCCTGTCTTGGGCGCATAGCCAACAGGGTGCGATGAACGATGAAGACGGGCACAACGTTGTGCTTCACGAATTCGCCCATCAGCTTGATGACCTGTCAGGGGGTGTGAACGGCATTCCAGTGCTCCAAAAGCGGCAGTCATTCGCGCAATGGGAACGGGTCTTTGTTGACGCCTACGACAGGCATCTCAAAAAGGTGCGGCGCGGGCGCAAGACTTTGCTGGATGCTTACGGGGCCACGAACCATCAGGAATTCTTGGCCGTTTCAGTCGAAGCATTCTTTGAAAAAGCAGAACAGCTGCAAGAACATGAACCAGCACTTTATGCGCAGCTGTCCACACTGTTGCAGCTTGATCCGGCCGCTTGGCCAGATTGAGGCTGCAGGCCTATTTCACGTTTTTGACGATGGCTTGGGCAATATAGAAACTGGCAGGCACGGCCAGCACAGCCCCGATACAAGCCGCGACGATCAGTTGAAGCCATGTGTCGTATCCAGCGACCAAGGCCGCAACGATCAAACTGCCAGCCAATGTCGTGGCGATCATAGCGTAAAGCATTGTGGCGAGACGGAACATGAAAACTCTCCTTCAGGAAATCCTTCCCTATGGATAACAAATCCGTCTGCGGGTGCTTTGACCCAAATCAAAAGGGGCCCAACGGGGCCCCTTTCGCTATCGTGATGTTGACTTACGCGTCGTCGATTTTACTGAAATCAAGCGTATTGGCCTTGGGGGACCGTGTGATCCCCAGCACCGCGTCACGCTTGACGAAAACAACGTAGGCCAGACAGGCCAAGTAGATACCGACAACAATCGAACCGACCCACTGGATTTGCAGCCACTGGCTTTGGAACAACAACGTCAGCGCAAACAACACAACCGCATTGCCCAGCACATAGGTCGCCGTTCCCAAGCGGTTCGTCGTCAAGTTCAGGTTATCTGTGTAAAGCCGGATCAAACTGTCGAATGAATTGATCACAAAGATGATCCCGACGATGGTCATGAACCAGTTCGCCGCACCCGCAGTCGCAATGCCGTTCTCGTGGTAGAAATACAGAACCGAGAACCAGATACCCAATGGGATCGATGGGAACACCAGCAATGACGCCAGCAACTGCCACGTCTTCAGGCCCCCCACAAAACGCGCGGTAAACTGGCCAATCATAATCGACCAAGCAAACCACCAGAACAGGTAGAATTCATGGTAATCCGTAAGCGGAATGATGAATTTGTGGATGTTCGCGAAATAACCGCTGATATTGCCAGCCGTGCCCGTGAAGTCCGCAAAGCCCATGCCCGCGTTCAACCACATGAATGCGATCAAGGCAAAGAACAGCACACTGGAGCTGATTGATAGAATCTTCACGAACTTGATGTCTGTTGACGAAAACGCGGCCAGAAGAATCACCAAGAAGCAGATCAGGTAAAAGACCGGCAAAATCGTCTCACCATCGCCCACTTCAACGATGTAATACGGCATGTAGATCAGGAACAACGCGCCCGTGAAGGCACAGGTTGTGATGATCACGATGTTATTCAGCAATTTAACCGCCGGAATTTCGAAAAACTTCACGCGCGGTTCAACCACACAGAAGTAAAACGCAGTCAGGAAATAGAAGGCCCAGATCAGGAACCCCCAAAACCCGAATTCAAGCGCCAAGGGGTTGGTGAACCCGTAAGCAGGCTCTGTCGCTGTGTCCGCATAGAGCGGATAATCGAAGGCCAGCGGGAACATAATCAACCCAACATCCAAGCCGGATGTGAACAAAATCGCAATAAACGTGAACAATGGGACGGGTGTGACCCCGACAATACGCAAATTCCACCACTTTATCGTGCAAAACAGTGTCAGGCCCAAGGCCAGCACCGTTCCGAATGTAATGATCGACGTAAGCACTGCGGCCATCGTCTTCCCCTTTTCTGTCTAAATGAATACTGGGCAATCAGGCCGCTGAACGACCACGTTGATGCGTCGCGCCTAACATGCGATATGCCGATGGCAACAGGCGAAGAACGACAGCTTTGTCGCAATCGGCATTTTGGGGCCAACTTCACGTCAATCTGGGTTGACGCACGACAGGAATCCTCATATCTGGCCGGAACTGATTTATGGCTATGCCCCGCATGGCCCTTTTGCTGATACCGAGGTGACCCGCCATAGGGGCGTGTGACACCTGCTAAGACAAGGAATGATCATATGTCGCGCCGTTGCGAACTTACCGGAAAAGGCCCAATGTCTGGCAACAATGTCAGCCACGCGAAAAACCGTACACGTCGTCGGTTCTTGCCAAACCTTCAGGACGTGACTTTGCAGTCCGACGTTCTGGGCCGCTCTTTCAAATTCCGTATCTCTAACGCTGCCCTGCGCACCGTTGATCACCGTGGTGGTCTGGACGCGTTCATGGCGAAAGCAAAAGACGCTGAGCTGTCCGATGGCGCGCTCAAAGTCAAAAAAGAGATCTCAAAGGCGACTGCGGCTTAAGCCAGTCCCGTTGATTTGAATTGGAAGGCCCGGTTGTTTTAGAACAGCCGGGTTTTTCGTTTTGAGGATCCCCGATGCCCCCTTTCACAATCCGCCCGCTTGAAACGGATGACATTCCGGATGTCGTGCGGATGATCCACGAACTGACCGCGTTTCACAATGACACCGGCACCGCCAGTATTGAAACGGTCACACGCGACACCACAGGCCCAAACCCGTGGTGGCATGTCTTTGTCGCGGTTCTGGACGGGCAATTGATCGGCTACATGGTGCTGCTTCCGCTCTCCAAGATCGCAGACGGGGCGCGCGGGATCGACATCAACCATCTCTACCTGCGCGACGGGCACAGGGGCGCAGGCGTCGGGCGTGCTTTCATCGAGACAGCCGCGCGGTTTGCGGCGGCCAACGCCTGCAGCTACCTGCACATCGCAACAGCGGCTGAAAATACATCGGCGCAAAACGCATACCTCGCGTGTGGTTTTGAGGCACGTCCAGACCCCGGCGGCCCCAGATTTCGCATGGCGATCTAGGCACGGATTTTTCCAGAAAATCCGCCCCCAGCTTGACCCCATGCGCACAAACACGCACCAAGCAGCATGACCAAACTTCCCGTCGATATCGTCTTACCGGACCTGATTGCCGCCCTGCGCAGCCACAACCGCGCCGTTCTGCAAGCCCCACCTGGCGCAGGTAAGACGTCGCGGGTGCCATTGGCGATGCTCGACGCGGAGGTGACCCCCGGCAAAATTATCATGCTCGAACCCCGCCGCCTTGCCGCGCGGGCGGCAGCGGATCGCCTTGCGGAACAACTCGGGGAAACAACAGGCCAAACCGTCGGTTACCGCATGCGCGGCGATAGCAAATCGGGCAGCAGGATCGAGGTCGTGACCGAAGGCATCCTGACCCGCATGATCCAATCCGATCCCGAACTACCGGGCATCGGTGCCGTGATATTCGACGAATTCCACGAACGGTCACTAAACGCTGACCTTGGCCTCGCCTTCGTTTGGGAAATCGCCCAAGTCCTGCGTGATGACCTGCAGATTGTCGTCATGTCCGCCACGTTGGATGCAGCCCCCGTCGCGGCTCTTTTGGACGACGCGCCGATCATCACCTCCGAAGGCCGGACCTTCCCCGTCACTCGCCATTACCTACCCCGCGCCCTGCCCCCGAAAACGCGGATCGCACATGCGACGGCGGATATGATCCACGAGATTGCGCCGCAATCCGCAGGCGGCATCCTCGTCTTTCTCCCCGGTGAGGGCGAAATCCGCGAAACCGCGAAACGCCTGAACCTGCCCGCCGACCATCACATCCGCCCCCTTTATGGGGCGATGCCCTTCAAAGACCAACGCGCCGCCATCGCGCCAGTCACACAGGGTCGCAAAATCGTGCTGGCCACATCCATCGCCGAAACCTCGCTGACCATCGAAGACATCACGGTTGTCATCGACGCAGGCCGCGCGCGCAGATCACGGTTCGACCCGAACTCGGGCATGTCGCGCCTTGTCACCGAAAAAGTCAGCCGCGCCGAAGCCACCCAACGCGCAGGTCGGGCGGGTCGTGTCGCGGCAGGGGACGCATATGCGCTCTGGACCAAAGGCGAAGACGGGGCGCTCGCGGCATTCCCGCCCGCAGGCATCGAAGTCGAAGACCTCGCCCCGCTGGCCATAGAACTTGACGTCTGGGGCAGCGACGACCTGTCGTTCCTGACGCCACCACCACCGGGACCATTGGCCGAAGCGCGCGCGCTGCTCACCACACTTGGCGCACGCGACGGACAGGGTAAAATCACGGCGCACGGCCGTAAACTCGCCGCGCTGCCAGTCCAGCCGCGCTTGGGGCATATGCTTCTCACTGCAGGCAAACAGGCAGCCCCGACAGCCGCCCTTCTATCCGCCCGCGATCCGCTACGTGGCGCACCAGCTGACCTGTCGTTGCGGATGAAGGCCTTACGTGGCAATTACGACGGCCCCGGTCAAATCAACCATGCGGCCCTACAGCAGATCAAAGCTGACATTCCCCGCCTTGCCAAAGGGTTGGACGACAAACCTCATCTGGAATTGGCCGCACAACTGGCCTTAGCCTATCCCGATCGGATCGGGCTACGGCGCAAAGGGGACGCGCCACGCTACGTTCTGTCAGGGGGCAAAGGGGCGGTGTTTGACGCGGCCGACACCCTCGCGGGCCAGCGCCTGATCGTCGCGACAGATCTGGACGGCGACACCCGCGAAGCAAAGATCAGACAGGCCGCCGCAATCGACGAAGCCACTCTGCGCGACCTCTACGGCGATCAAATCCACTGGCACGACATTTGCACATGGTCCAAGCGCGATGGGCGGGTTCTGACGCGCAAGCAAGAAACCTTCGGGGCGCTCATCCTCGACGACCGCAACTGGACTGACCCCGATCCGATGATGGTCGCTACCGCCATGTGCGACGGCATCAGGCAGCTCGGCCTGCGTTTTTCAGCAGCGGCCAACCGTTTCCGTGCCCGCGTCGCACTAGGACGCGACAGTGACCCCAGCCTGCCGGACATGACCGATGAGAGGTTGATGGCGACACTCGACGACTGGCTTCTCCCGCACCTAGACGGCGTAAAAACCACGGCCGATTGGAAAAACTTCGACGCATTGCAAGCGCTACGATCAATGCTCGACTGGGGGCAAATGCAACGGCTCGACACGACCGTGCCACCGCATTTCACAACCCCCATGGGGCGCAAGACACCCATCGACTACGACGGCGAAGCCCCTGAAATCACGCTGCGTTTGCAAGAACTCTTCGGTGTGACCCGCCACCCGACAGTCGGCAAAACTCCACTGCGGATCACGCTGCTTTCACCGGGACAAAAGCCGGTACAAACGACAACCGACTTGCCGAACTTCTGGAAAACATCCTACGCAGATGTGCGCAAAGACATGCGGGGCCGCTACCCACGCCACCCATGGCCCGAAGACCCAACACAAGCGGACCCCACGCTAAGGGCAAAACCCCGCGGCACCTGACCCTTCTTTTGGTCAAAAATATCCCCGGGAGGTCTGGAGGGGCTGGCCCCTCCAGCGGTGCTATGCCAAAGGCGGCGCAAATCCTCGCTTAGACTCCCAAACAGTGACGCATAATCGCCTTTTGGGCATGCAACCGGTTCTCGGCCTCGTCAAAAATCACCGAATGTTTGCCATCCATCACCGAACTGGTGGCTTCGTCATCACGGTGTGCCGGCAGGCAGTGCATAAACAATGAATCCGGCTTTGCCTTTGCCATCAACGCGTCATTTACCTGATAACCGCGCAGTTGGTTATGGCGACGTTCACGTGCGGATTGCGGGTCGTGCATCGACACCCACGTGTCGGTCACGACCAGATCAGCCCCTTCAACGGCTTCATTCGGATCGCGCACCGTGGTGTACAGACCAGCCAAAGCAGGCTCTGGGTCCAGCGGTTCTGGCCCCGTAAAGACAAGATCAAATTCAAACTGCTTGGCGGCATGGGCGAAGCTCGCAAAAACGTTGTTCCCGTCACCGGACCACACAACCTTCTTGCCTTTGATTGGACCGTTATGTTCTTCGAACGTCATGATATCCGCCATGATCTGGCAGGGGTGGGTGCGGTTTGTCAGACCGTTGATCACAGGGACAGTTGCGTATTCCGCCATGTCGAGCAGTGTCTGCTCTTCAAATGTCCGTATCATGATCAAATCAACGTAACGCGACAACACGCGGGCAGTGTCTGCAATCGTTTCACCATGACCCAATTGCATGTCGGCACCAGACAGCACCATTGTCTGACCGCCCAACTGGCGCACACCAACGTCAAAACTGACGCGGGTCCGTGTGGATGGCTTTTCAAAGATCAACGCGACCATGTGATTGGCCAGCGGCGTATCGGCGTCCGGTGTGCCCTTGGGCAGGCCCTTGCGTGCCGTCTTCATTGATTTCGCTTGGTCGATAATCTTGTGCAGATCAGCAGGATCGGTTGTGTGAATGTCGAGAAAATGTGTCATTGTATGCTCTTGTTTGCGAGGTCGCTTGGGGGTTTCACACCCCCAAACCCCCGTGGGATATTTTGGGCCAAAAGAAGTCAGCCAAGGCTTTCCGCCGCGATGTTAAGACGCGTCACCGCTTCAGCGATGTCTTCGTCCGGGATGTTCAATGCTGGCAACAGGCGGATCACGTTATCAGCCGCTGGCACCGTCATGACGCCCGCCGCGTAGCCCGCGTTCACCACGTCGATGTTTGGCTTTTTGCATTTGATGCCCATCATCAGACCAGACCCGCGCACCAGTTCAAACACGTCGGGATGCGCTGCAACCAAACCTTCCAATTTCTGGCGCAGTAAACCTGCCTTACGGTTCACTTCTGCAAGGAAAGCGTCGCTGCCGACTTCTTCTAAGACCGCGCAACCGACCGCACAGCCCAACGGGTTGCCGCCATAAGTGGACCCATGCGTGCCCGCCGTCATGCCGGATGCCGCATCTTCGGTCGCCAGCACACAGCCCAGTGGGAAGCCGCCACCGATGCCTTTGGCCACCATCATAATGTCAGGTGTGACCCCTGCCCATTCGTGCGCAAACAGCTTACCGGTCCGGCCCACACCGCATTGCACCTCGTCAAGGATCATCAGAATACCGTGGCTATCGCACAGGTCGCGCAGCCCTTTCAGGCAGGCGTCTGGCAGCGGGATAATCCCGCCTTCGCCCAATACAGGTTCCACGATAATCGCCGCCGTTTTGTCGCTAATAGCCGCCTGTAGCGCATCATGATCACCCAAAGGTAAATGCGTGAAGCCCGGCAAAAGCGGTCCAAAACCCTTGGTCATCTTCTCGGACCCGGCCGCCGCAATCCCTGCGGATGACCGCCCATGGAACGATCCTTCGAACGCGATGATCTCGGTTCGATCGGTCTGGCCTTTCTCAAACCAGTACTTACGCGCCATTTTCACGGCCAATTCGCAGGCTTCTGTCCCGGAATTCGTAAAGAACACGGTGTCTGCAAATGTCTTTTCGACCAACATATCCGCCAGCTTTTGCTGGGCCGGAATGTGATACAGGTTCGATGTGTGCCAAACCGCTTGCGCCTGTTCTGTCAGGGCTGCAACCAATTTGGGGTGCGCGTGCCCCAAAGAATTCACCGCGATCCCTGCGCCTAGATCCAGAAAACGTCGTCCGTCAGCTTCTATCAACCAAGACCCTTCGCCTTTGACGAAGGACATCGGAGCACGAGAATAGGTAGGCAAGATTGAGGGGATCATAGCGATCAGCCTTTGCGAAAAATGAAGCCCGAGTGGTGCCAAGCGGCAGGGGCTAAGTCAACGATATTTGTGAAAAAGAAGAGAGGACGTGCAGAAACGGCGGACGGGCTTAGCGTCGGCGTCGGATGTTCTGTGTGGTCAGTGTCTTCATGACGGTTGACTTAGCGGACAGCGGACGACCTGTGAACCCCTTAAATCAGGTGCTTTACAGCGGCCCAGTTTGGGACAATGACCGTCGCATGACTTTGAAACGCCCGAACCCGCCACTTGCCATCGCATTTATGCTGACCGCGACCGCGTTTATCGCGGGCACCATGGTCTTGGCCAAGACCATCGGCACGGGCGTGTTGGGCGACCCCTTGCATCCGCTCCAAGTCAGCCACGCCCGTTTTGTTTTTGCATTCCTTGCGATTGGCACTGCGACCCTTGTGATGCGGCCCACATTTTCGCGACCTGCGCTTCCGATCCACATCGGACGTACTTTGTTCGGCTGGGGCGGCGTAACGTTGATGTTCGCGGCAGTCGCCTTCATCCCCCTGCCCGACGCAACCGCCATCAGCTTTCTCAATCCGGTCTTCGGGATGTTGCTGGCAATCCCGCTGCTCGGCGAACGGGTTGGGCCATGGCGCTGGACCGCGGCAGGTCTGGCTTTGCTGGGCGCGATGATCTTGTTACGCCCCGGGCCTGAGACGTTTCAGTGGGCCGGGCTTTTGTCATTGGGGGCCGCTGCACTGCTAGGGATGGAGCTGATTTTCATCAAAAAGCTGGCAGACCGCGAGCCACCTTTTCAGATATTGCTGATCAACAACGCGCTTGGCCTGCTGATCGCGTCAATTGCCGTGATCCCGTTCTGGACCATGCCGACGATGGGCCAATGGGCGGCACTTGCCGGCATCGGCGTTCTTATGGCCGGTGCCCAGACCTGTTTTATCAACGCAATGGCGCGGGCGGACGCCAGTTTTGTGACGCCCTTCAGCTATCTGACCCTGATCTTTGCGGCGATCTACGACGCGCTATTCTACCACCAAGTCCCCGACATCATCAGTTGGACGGGTGCTGCGATCATTATCGGGGGCGCCGCGCTGCTGGCATGGCGAGAAGGCCGCGCAAAGCGGTCGTAACACGCGCTGCCGCCCCCAAATATTTGCGAAAAGGCGTTACGCCTTCAGCCGATACCCGCGATCAAGCCACGTCCAGCAAATCGCCATCACAACCGCACAGGCCAGCGCCACAATGCCAAGCCCGACCCACGGGCTACTGTCGCTCACGCCGATCATGCCAAAGCGGACACCGTCGATGATGTAGAAGAACGGATTGATGTGACACAGCGTCTGCATCAACGCAGGCAGCGCATCGATGGAATAAAAAGTCCCCGACAAAAACGCGAGCGGCGTCACGATGAAGTTCGAAATCGCGGACAATTGGTCAAATTTGTTCGCATAGATACCGGCAATCAAACCCAAACCGCCCATAAAGATGGACCCGAGCAAAACAAATGTGATCACCCAAAACGGGTTCTGCATGCCCACACCCAAGAACAACCAAGACCCAAGCGCGATCACTGTGGCAACCATCGCCCCCCGCGCAAACGATCCGAAGATATACCCTGCCAGCAGTTCGCCCGCGGACAAGGGCGGCATCAACGTATCGACGATATTGCCCTGCACTTTGGCAGACGCCATCGACGACGATGTGTTTGCAAAAGCGTTCTGAATAACGGTCATCGTCAGGATACCGGGGGCCAGAAACGTCATGAAATCGACACCCATCACATCGCCACGATTCGGACCAATCGCGATGGTGAAAATCATCAACAACAGGCCCGCATTGATCAACGGCGCCATAATTGTCTGCGACCAGACGTTCATAAACCGCCGGACTTCACGCTCCATTAAGGTCGCTGTGCCAGTCCAGTTCACGCGCCCAAACCGGCGTTCACCCATGTTTGCTGCTAAAGTTGTCTGTTCCGACATTGCCATACCTCATTTCATTTCAGCGGATGCGCTTCACATCCCCGCTTGCAATGCTTAGAATAGGGGATCAAGGAATTAGACAAGGCCAGATGTCAAAACATTCGGCACCCTGACATAAGGAAATTGCATGTCCTGGACAGACGAGCGCGTCGAGACGCTCAAAAAAATGTGGGGCGAAGGCCAGTCGGCAAGCCAGATTGCCAAGGAACTTGGCGGCGTCACCCGCAACGCGGTTATCGGTAAAGTGCATCGGCTTGGGCTTTCCAACCGTGCGGGATCAGGTGCGTCTGCGCCTGCTAAACCTGCGGCCAAGGAAAAAGCAGCACCCGCTGCACCCACAAAGATGGAAACAAAACCCGCGATCAAGCCAAAGCCAGCCACGCCAAAGGCATCCGTGCCTGCGGTGAAGGAAGAGGTTTTGCTGGACGAAAACGGTATTCCTATTTCCGCCGCCCGTCGCGCGATTATTCCAGCCGGCCAGCCGCTGCCGCCGCAGCCGTCTGCGAACGAAATTTCGCCGGAAGCATTGGCAAAGGTTAATGAGGTTGAAAAGACGGCCAAGAAGATCAGCCTGATGGAATTGACCGAAAAGACCTGCAAATGGCCTGTTGGTGATCCTGCGACACCTGACTTCTGGTTCTGTGGCCTGCCTGTACAATCTGGCAAACCATACTGCGAAGCCCACGTCGGCGTGGCCTTCCAGCCGATGAGCAGCCGTCGCGATCGCCGTCGGTAAGACCGACGAGCAAAACAGATTTAAAAGGGCGGCAGATCAACTGTCGCCTTTTTTGTGCCTGGCCTTTCGTTTCGGCTGCAATACCGAACGATCACCCCAACGACTTATCGGCTAAGAAGCCAAGCGGTTTCCGTTGCGGGCACTTCACCCTTAAATCCCCCCGGAACGTCCTGCGTTTTCAGGTTCGTCAGTGTGTAGCTGTCCGCATACAGCACTTTGATCATATCCTCAGATATCGAAAATGGCGGGCCATTCATTTGGCTTTGATCGTAGGTGAATGTGACCACCAGTTGCGGCGCATTTCCTGTAATTTCAAGAAGATGCATCGCGTATTTCCGGCGCACCGCATCCGGCAGAGCAACCAAAGCCGCACGATCAAACACCGCATCAATCTGCCCCAACAGCTGTGCAGTCACTGCAAAGACATCGCCAACAAAGACGGTGACATCACCGCTCGCATATCGCTTGAGGTCCCCCAAATCGACGACTTCGGGAACGACGCCCATCTCTGCGAACAGGTCCTGCACCGCGATTTCGGACAGTTCCGCCCCGATGACCTTGCAGCCTTGATCCCTGATCCATGCGATGTCTCGGGTCTTGCCGCAAAGGGGCACAAAAACGCGCGCCCCTTTAGGTAACTTCAGGTGATCGAAGAAAGCGACCAACAGCGGATTTCCTGCGCGCTGGTGAAAACCGATCTGTTGTTTTTCCCATTTATCGTGCCAGAACGCAGCATCCATCAGTCAGTGATCCCTAGCCAAAGAAGCGCCAGCCATACCACGCCGACGCCAATAAAGATGATAGCCACAACGCCAAGCACAGGACTGGACAGCACCCCGCCTAACCAACCGATACCAACACCGAGCGCAATCAAGACCAGCGGCGTTAGCGTCCAGAATGCAATGTCTTTCAAAAGACCCCAAAGAAATTGCGCCACGTTATCGTCCCGTCATCGCTACCAGTTTTGCAACCGTGTTCATGTTTCGCGCGGTCCCTCCCGCGGCGGCTGGGATCATCAATTTCGACCCACCCTGCCCCAGCGGATAATGCACGTAAATTTCGCGTAATCCCAGCGTAATGGCTTCGTCTTTGATGTTGCGCGCCTGCGCCGCTGCATCCGCCGGGATCAGGTCGTCGCAAAAGATGGTGACGACCTTATTGCCGGCCGCGTCGGCATATGGATTAGCCGCCAGCACAGCCGCCATTTCGTCCGCTGTCCGGATCATGACAGGAACTGCCTTTCCTGCATACTGCGCGAGGCTTTGTTCCAGTCTCACTTTGGCCATTCCCGCATCCAACGCAGATGAAAATACGACGTTCCCGCTCGCGATGTAGGTGGCCACGTCAGCGAACCCGATGTCTGCACACATCGCACGCAAATCCGCCATCGGCAGCTTGCCCGTACCGCCAACATTCACCGCCCGCAGAAGGCCGACGTAGCGGTTCATTTCACCACATTTCCTTGTAAAGGCCGACAATCTCCGCCTCGGTCGGCACCTTCGGGTTATGCGCGGGCGACCCTGATGCCAGCGCTTGTCGCGCCATCAATCCCAGCATGTCATCATCTGCAACATGGCCCAACGCGGACGGCGATGGCACCGCCAGATCATCATTCAACTGCCGCAAACCGTCGATCAGCTTGCCGCATGCCACAGCGTCTGTGTCCGTGTCCTGCGCCATCCCCATGACACGCGCACAGGTCGCATATCGGTCCGGCGCGGCATCGACAGAAAACGCGGTCACAGCGGGCAACAACATCGCGTTCGATAACCCATGGGCCACGTGGAAATGGGCGCCGATCGGGCGGCTCATGCCATGTACCAACGCCACAGAGGCATTCGAAAACGCCATTCCGGCCTGTCCTGCCGCCAACATCAACGCCTCACGGGCGACGGCATCTTCTGGATCGGCATAGGCGCGGCGCACATGATCCGCGATCAGCGGCATCGCGGACAAGGCAAAAGCATCGGTATAGGGAAATGCGCGACGGCTGACGAAAGCTTCAATCGCATGGGTCAGGCTATCAACGGCGGTATCGGCCGTGATACGCGGCGGCTTTGTCACGCTAAACGTCCAATCGATCAACGCGACCGTCGCAACGCAGGCAAGGCCGGACAGGTTATACTTTTCAGGGCTTTGCGTATCGGTAATCACGCACCAACGCGTCAATTCAGACCCTGTTCCGCCCGTCGTTGGGATCAACACAATCGCGACGCCACACCGATCAATCTGAAACGGCGCTTTATAATCGCGCACATGACCAGGGTTAACCGCCATGAAAGATACGGCCTTCGCGGTGTCCATCGGACTACCACCGCCAAATCCGATCACGCAGTCGAAATCACCCGCACGAAATGCAGCCAAGGCTTCATCGACACAGGTATCCGTCGGGTCTTCGACAACGCCATCAAACACCGCATAGGACATCCCCGCAGCATCCAAAGGTCCGGTCACGGCGCCCAGATGCCCCAGCGACCGCACGCCCTTGTCCGTCACAATCAACGGACGGGACAAACCAAGCTGCGCTAAGGTTTCCGCGACTTCACCCGCAACACCGCCACCAATCCGAATTATCCGCGGCGATTGCACCCGCCCAATTGTTCCTGACAGCATCAGTTCGTCCCCCCAATTGATGCGACCAGCAAACCGGACGCACCTGAAACACACAAGGTTTTTCGCCCAATCGCCCAAGACTTTTGCAACGGACGGGAACCAATCGACCGGACTGCGGTACCTCTAACGCAATGACAAACGGGCGTCGGACCCACTTACAAACACCATCCGACGACTTACATCTTCTCAAAGCCTGTCACAAAAGGACGACATCACATGGCAAATACAGCACTTGTAACTGGCGCTTCCTCTGGGATTGGCGCGGAATTTGCACGGTATCACGCGGAAAAAGGCGGCGATCTGATCATCACGGCACGACGTGGCGACGCGTTAGATGCGCTCAAAACCGAAATCGAAGCAGCGCACGGCGTCACTGTCACAACCGTCGCCCTTGATTTAGGTGCCGCAGATGGCGCGCAGGCGCTGTATGATGCGGTGAAAGGCCACAAGATCGACATTCTGATCAACAATGCAGGGTTCGGCGGGCACGGCTTGTTCATTGAACGCGATCTCGACGCGGACCTCGCGATGATCGACCTGAACGTCAAAGCCTTGGTATCGTTATGCCACATGATCGGGTCTGACATGGTCAAAAACGGCGGTGGGAAAATCCTGAACGTGTCGTCCACAGCATCCTACATGGCCGGACCGTTGCAAGCGACTTACTTTGCGACAAAGGCCTTTGTGTCCAGCTTCTCGATGGCGTTAGACGAAGAACTGCGAGACAAGGGCGTGACCGTCACAGCGCTTGAACCGGGCTACGTCGAAACAGAATTCGCGGCCTCCGCAAACCTCGAAGATACGCCTCTGACCAAATCCGGCGCGACGCCGCGTTCGGTCGCGAAATACGGCTACGACGCCATGCGGCGCGGCGAATTGCGCGCGATCAATGACGGAAAACTGCGGTTTATGTTGAACTGGGTGTTCCCATGGCTGCCAAACCGCATGAAGCTGAAGCAAGTCCGCAAAATGCAGGGAAAATCCAGCTAAAAGCGGCGGCTTGGCCAGACGTTTCAGGCCAAGCCCCACCAACTATTTCTTCAGATACGCAAACAGATCGTCCTTCAATGCAATGCGTTCTTTCCGCATCTGCGCAAGGTGATCATCCGACGTTGGTTCAACATCGGTTTCGGCACGATGAACGTCGCGGTTCAGCTGATGATAAGCATCGGCCATCTTCACAAAATGCGCATCCGTTTCGCGCAGGCTGTGAATTTTATCTGCAAACTCAGGAAAGTCCGCAGCGAGTTCGTGTGGGGTATGTGACATTGTAAGCCTCTCTTTTGGATAGATTTATTGTTTTCAACTTCCACTAGAAATGCGGGGCGCTGTGCACCACATCATCGGGGTTGTGAACGATTTTGGGATCAGGTGCCTTGGCCACCTTCAGATCCTTATCCGGATAATCCAACACGGATAGAAAGTGACGCATGCAGTTCAAACGCGCCCGTTTTTTGTCGTTGGATCGGATCACCGTCCATGGCGCGTCGGCGGTGTCGGTGTAAAAGAACATCGCTTCCTTGGCTTCGGTGTACGCGCCCCATTTATCCAAACTGGCGCGATCAATCGGGGACAATTTCCATTGCTTTAACGGGTCGGTTTCGCGTGACGCAAAACGCAGCCGCTGCTCTTCTTGCGTGACCGAGAACCAATATTTGAACAGCCTAATCCCGCTGCGGGTCAGCATCCGTTCAAATTCGGGCGTCTGACGCATGAATTCGAGGTATTCATTCGGCTCGCAAAACTGCATGACGCGCTCGACGCCCGCGCGGTTGTACCACGACCGATCATACAAAACCATTTCACCGGCAGTCGGCAAGTGTTTGACATAACGCTGGAAATACCATTGCCCGCGTTCTTTGTCCGTTGGTTTGTTCAGCGCAACAACACGCGCCTGTCGCGGGTTCAGATGTTCCGTGAACCGCTTAATCGTGCCGCCCTTACCAGCAGCATCACGGCCCTCGAACAAGAGAACAAACTTCTGATCCGTCTCCTCGATCCAGTGCTGCACCTTCAACAATTCGACCTGCAACGCAGCCTTCTCAGCTTCATAAGCACGCCGCGTCAAACGCGTCGCATACGGATATTCGCCCTGTTCAAAACCAGTTATCTGTTGGGACCGGACCTTGCGATCCTCGCCCAGCGTCGTCTCTTGATCATCCACCATCGCGGCCCCCTCTTTGTTAAGGTCTACCTAACAAAGAGCAGCGGCCACGGCTTTGACCTGCGTCAAGAAGATCAAACAATAATACCAGCGTATTGCCGCAGGCATCGCACACCGTCGGGACAGGGAGGTCTTAGTTCGTCACCCCAATTGCGCCGACGACAAGTGTTGGCAGCGATGACCGATCTGCGAGGTTACCGTCCACCCGACCACCGAACGCGATTCCGCCCTCGACAAATGATACGTCATTCGGCCCTCGGACAGAAACGAATGTATTTTGCATGTCATCCGGCGCATCGGGAAAGACCACCGAACCGTTTAAGCTAAGGCTGGCACCAATCGGTGCGGACGGGTTGACCCCTGTATCATTCACGTTGCCCGTCATTGAAACTGAGCCCAAGACAGAACGTGCCCCAGCGGTATCGCCCAAAATGGTGGCCCCTTCAGGGAAATAGACAAACGATCTCGCTATGCCACTCATGTCATCGCCGTTGAATGGGACAGTCAGGTTAAATTGGCCTGAAACGAAATCATTAGACGTTGGCCCAGTATAGCCGTCAGCACGTCGAATTGTCATTATTCCGTGATAAAAAGCGCGGCCAACTGGCGCGTCCATGTTCGTCAATTCCGGGCCCGAAAAGTCACCATTGCGAAGCGCTAAAGCAACATCAGATGCGTTGTTCTGCAGTTCATCCAACGCCTGAAATGAAGGCGTCTCGACAATGATTGGCTGTTCAACAACTGGTACCGTCGGTTCGGTCGGCGCACCATCATCGACATTGCCTTGTTCTTCATCGAACGCGAGGATCTCTTCAGTTACCTCATCCACCGGTAGGTCGGGCGTTTCGACATTTTGGATGGCCGGTCCGCCTGATCCACCACAAGCAGACATAAAGACGAAGCCAACAAGCCCCCTACAAATTCCTTTTAGCATGCGTACACCGCTCCATAGATTACAACCGTCGCTGAGGGATACCTATTACAAAAAAGAGTGCCCGATCAAGCCCTCGCGGCCCACGCGATATCTTTCCATTCCCAACGCCCCACACATCGGCTAAACCCGCCAAATGTCCCAGAATCCGCCAAATCTTCGCCCCGACCTTGCCCCGAAAGCCACCTTCACAGAGCCAAAGCGCCCTGATCAGCCGACCATCGGTATGGTGTCGCTGGGCTGTCCAAAAGCCTTGGTCGATAGCGAACGTATCCTCACGCGATTGCGGGCTGAAGGATACGCGATCTCACCTGATTACGCAGGCGCCGAAGCGGTGATCGTGAACACCTGCGGGTTTCTCGACAGCGCAAAGGCGGAAAGCCTCGATGCCATTGGCGAGGCCCTACAGGAAAACGGCAAGGTCATCGTGACGGGCTGCTTGGGCGCCGAACCGGACTACATCCGCGAACATCATCCGCAAATCCTCGCCGTCACGGGGCCGCATCAATACGAACAGGTGCTCGACGCTGTGCATGCCAACGTGCCGCCCGCGCCCGATCCGTTTATCGACCTGCTGCCTGCGTCCGGCGTGTCCCTGACGCCGCGCCACTACAGCTACCTCAAGATTTCAGAGGGCTGTAACCATAAATGTAAGTTCTGCATCATTCCGGACATGCGCGGAAAACTCGCGTCACGGCCCGCCCACGCGGTGCTGCGCGAGGCGGAAAAACTGGTCGATGCCGGTGTCAAAGAACTCCTCGTGATTTCTCAGGATACCTCAGCTTACGGGCTGGATCGTAAATACGACGTAAACCCGTGGAAAGATCACGATGTGCGCAGCCATATCCTTGATTTGACACGGGAATTAGGGACGCTCGGAGCGTGGGTGCGGCTGCATTACGTCTACCCCTACCCGCATGTGCGCGACCTGATTCCGGTCATGGCGGACCCGTCGAATGGCGTTCTGCCCTACCTCGACATCCCGTTCCAACACAGCCACCCCGACGTGCTGCGGCGCATGGCGCGGCCTGCGGCGGGGGCGAAAACGCTTGACGAAATCGCAGCTTGGCGCGCCCAATGCCCCGACATCACCCTGCGGTCGACCTTCATCGTCGGCTACCCCGGTGAAACCGAAGCCGAATTCCAACACCTGCTCGATTGGCTGGACGAAGCACAACTGGACCGTGTGGGCTGCTTCCAATACGAAAACGTCGCAGGGGCAAGATCAGCCGCCCTGCCCGACCACGTTGATGCAGCGGTAAAGCAAGACCGCTGGGACCGTTTCATGGCCAAAGCACAAGCGATTTCAGCGGCGAAGCTGGAAGCAAAAGTCGGGCGGACGCTAGAGGTTATCGTCGACGAGATCGACGATGAAGCCGCCACCTGCCGCACATGGGCCGACGCGCCAGAGATCGACGGGAACCTGTTCATCGACGAAGGGTTTGAAGGGCTTTCGGTTGGAGACGTCGTTCGCGTTGAAGCTGAAGAAGCTGGGGAGTATGACTTGTGGGGGAGTTTGAAATGAGAAACCTTTTCGAGGATGTTGTTGATCTAGAGCAGCAACACCCCAATTTTATAGCTTTGAAACAAGCTGACCGACGGATCATCGTCGAAGAAATTCTAGTCTGGGCAGAAGGCTTCATTGATAGGGATGGAAACGATAAGTTTCGAAAAGAGTTTCAAACCACCTTCAACTCCTCGTTTTGGGAACTCTACCTTTTCGCGATCTTTAAAACGTTGGGATATGACGTAGACTTTGAACACAACGCCCCTGATTTTTGCTTCAAAGGAACTGACTTTGTCGTTGAAGCCGTCACAGCGAACGCAGCTTTGGGGGATCTTCCGGAGTGGCAGAAGACATTTGAAGGAGTTGCCGAGGCGGATGTCAAAGTCCAGCAAGCGATATCTATTGAACGGTTGTCAAATAGCGTCCATTCGAAGCACGAAAAGTACTTGAGGAGCTATCGCGAGCTTTCTCAGTGCAGCGATAAGGCATTCATCATCGCGATTGGAAATTACTCGACGCAAGATTTCTTTCAACTTGGTGACGTTGCTCTACAAAAGCTTTTGTATGATGACGACAATGAGATGCAGCTTACAAAAAGAAACGGTGCAAGCATTGATCTCGGATTGTTCAAGAAAGACGAATTCAAAACCGTCAGTGCCGTCATATACAGCAGTACTGCAACTACAGGCAAAGCGAGAGCTCTTAGAGACAAGTCGGGCTCAAGCATCTTCAGGGCTACGCGTATCAAAAATTTGACTACCCCGATACAAATACATGAACCATCTGGAACATACTACGAAACGTTAGCCGACGGATTGCGCGTTTTCCACAACCCCAATGCCGAAACGCCACTTTCGAGCGACAGTTTCGCCGGTGATGAAGACATAATGCAATTCTTTTTCGACAAAGAGGGGAAAGCAGGTCATCAGTTTTCACCTCGCGGGGATTTAGCGATGCGACAGGTCATGAATTTTGTGACGTATACTACCAAGGATGAGACACAAGGAAACTCGTGACTGCAGCCCAATTCAAAAGCTAATCAATTTCTAATTTTCACCGACCCTTCAACCCCGCAAACACATCCTTATTCTCGCAATAGCTTGGCGCCGCGTCGAGCGTGGGTTTGTCCTCCAACAAACGTCCGCAGGCCGCGACGCCAGTACATCCGCGGCACCGATTGATCATGGCTGCGTGGTCGGCTGTCGAAAGCTCCCCCTTGTCCCAAGCATCTGCTAACGACACCCCCACGGCGGCAGCCATATCGGTCACTTTCCAGTAATGATCCCGGGCCGCGCCCAAGGGTTTCAGGTTTGGTTTGGTATCCATCGCGTTCTCCTTTGGTGGGGTCAGCCTGCCCTGCCGGAAAACGCTGCGCTTTGCGCTAGATCAAATGACGCGCCCAAACGCCGCCAACCCCGACACCGCAGTGCACGGGTTGTGCACGCCTTGTGCACGCAAATCACAATTGGTTTTAGGCCAAATCGTCCAGATAGACGCGGACCGCATCTTGGACACGGCGGAACCGATCTCCGCCCAGCTTTGTGCCCCCGAACCAGCGGGTGACAACGATGATATGGCCCGTCAGGTCTTCGCGTTCGAGCATCCGCAAGATCACGATCCCCGCCCCGCTTTCGCCGTCGTCGTTCTTGATCGGCGTCCCGTCCGGCAGGATCACCGCCCAAGTGTTATGCGTGGCCTTGGCGAATTTCTTGTTGCGGCACAGCTGCTTAACAAAGGCCTTGGCGTCGTCCTGCGTCGTCACAGGTCCGCCAGACACCGCGTATTTCGATCCACGGTCTGTTAACGCATTCATGATAGTCTTAATGACGCACCCCCTTGTCCGGTGCTGCCCAGACGGTATCTGTGTCTTATGACAAAGACCGACGTATTATATAATGGCGAATGTCCCGTTTGTTCGTTCGAGATGGACCATTACGCTAAAATCGCGGATCGCGACGATCTACCGATGACGTTCCAACCGCTGAAGGACAACGCCGCCGATTGGGGCATTGATCCGGATGATGCAGCAAAGCGCATTCATGTGCGCCGCGATGGTCAGATTTATGTTGGTATGGATGCGTTCATCTTGCTGTGGCGGGATTTGCCTCGTTATGGGTGGCTTGCGACACTGTGCTCATGGCCCGTCGTCCGGCCCGCGACCGTGTTTCTGTACGATCGTGTGGTTGCCCCGCTGATCTATGGCTGGCACAAGCGCCGCCAACGCAAGGCTGTGACCTAAGGGAACGATTGACCCAGTGCCTCGCGGGTCGCACCCTGCCGCCAAACGATAAAGAGGCCCAGATGTACCCTACCTACGCGAAATCAGAACGTATTGCCGACGGCAGCATGCACGCAATTGGCGTGATCGGCGCGTTGACCGGAACGATCCTGTTGATGGTTTGGACGGCGGGCGATGTATCGGCGTGGCAGATGACCGCGTTGGCGGTTTATGGCGTTGGGCTGATCACGACGTTTGCCGCGTCTGCATTTTACCATATGACGCCGTGGCCCACGATCCGCCCGATCCTGCGCCGGATTGATCACGCCGCGATCTATCTTAAGATTGCCGCCACCTATACGCCTTTGGTCGTCATGGTCGGTACGCCATTTGCTTATACGATCCTTGGTATTGTCTGGCTGCTGGGGCTGATCGGCATGACGCTAAAACTGTTCTTCTGGCAGACACCCGGTCGTTATGGTCCGGCGCTTTATCTGGTGATGGGCTGGCTCAGCGTCGGGCTGATCTGGTCGATCTGGCCTGTGTTGCCCGGCTCTGTCATCGCGCTGATCGCGGCGGGCGGGCTGACCTACACGGTCGGCGTTCTGTTCTACATCAGTAAGAAAAAGTACACGACAGCGATCTGGCATGGGTTTGTCGTGGCAGCGTCAGCTTGTTTCTGGGCCGCGATTTTGATCGGTGCGATGTCGTCAATCTAACAGCGCATTCCGAAAAGGCGGGGAAACCTTACCCTGCATTCCCCTGAAAGTCAGGATTGCCTGACCTGACGTCAAGGATGGCCGTTTCTACAGTGTTTATACCGCACCGTGGACGGCCTCCCAAAGGACTATTTGCTTCCTTGTTCACGGTGCTCTTTTTGACAGGACACATAGAACGATGACGTATTTTAGCAGTATCCCAACCGAAGTTCTCGACGCCATAGGCGTCGCGGGCTTCGGTTTATACGTGATGAATTACGGGCTCTTGACCGTTCAACGCATCCAGTCCCATCAGGCCTTGTATTTCATGATCAATGGATTGGCCGCCGCTATGGTGCTGATCGGCCTCATGAGCGCCTTTAACCTAGCCGCAGCGTTGATCCAGATCTTTTGGATCGTGATCTCCATCATCGCGATCATCATCCGCCTACGCAAACCCGTTGACCCCGTTTTTGCCCACCAATCCAAAAGCTAGAAACCAAACCGCGCGGCGGTCCGCTGTACGATTGCGACCCGATCAGCATTGGCCGGATGGGTGCCCAAGAACGAATTGCCCGGATCAGGGATACGGAAAAAGAAGTCAGCACCGCGCAACGGGTTATACCCTGCTTTTGCGGTGATAATGGTGCCTAGCGCGTCGGCCTCGAGTTCGAAGTCTTTCGAATAGGTCCGCGCCCCCAAGGCCGCACCAAATTCTTGCGCTGCTAACACGGCATCCGGATTTGCCCCCCCGATCAAGCCTGCCACCTGTCCAAAGACCGCAGCCCCCACGGTCGCGTTCTGACGTTGCCGCATCAAATGCCCTTCGATGTGATGGGCCGCTTCATGCGCAAGGATAAAAGCCATTTCATCGCGATTACGGACCTCGACGATCAGCGGAATTGTGAAGGCGACAATCGGTCGACCGCTGTCATCCAACGTCTGATAGGCATTGGGCGGCAGGTTAGGACGGTCGTCCACAACGATACGGAAATCACAGTTGGCTTGCGGGGCTCTTGCGCGGCATTCGGCTTCGGCGACCGGTTCGACGGTTTCGATCACTTCGATAAAACTGCGGACCGCATTGCGGGCAAATGCGCGGGAACCTTCGGGAATGGTCGCGGGATCAGGTGCGCTGACCTCTACGGGCGTTTTGGCGATCGTATCGGGCGTGTTGCCGCTGCGATCAATTGGAACCGCACATGCGCCAAGCAAACCACACAGAAGCAATGGGAGGTGTCTGACCATGTTGATCGGCGTCCTTATCGTTTGCATGGTGTTCTAGCGACCATTCATGAACAATCCTTGTACGGCAGCAGTTTACGAAGCTTCACACAGTTCTTCCAGCCCTTCACAGCCCGTGATCACACGATTGGCATACTGTCGCTTGCAAACCGTCCGGACACAGGTAAGCTTCTGATATGTTTACAATCGAGCACACATTTGACTGTTCCGTTATCACCCTAGTGGACGAAGGACAGGCCCCCCTGAACGAAGACGTGATCCTGAATGCATTTGAAGACTGCATCACAGTCACGCAGTTTGATCCGCGCACTGAAGAAGCTGTCAAAATCACGCTTTCCCTTGAACAAGTCCGTGATCTGGGGGCCGCTCTGGATCTGCCAGAAGGTATTTACCGGATCAGGCCAGAGCAAGATTAGGCGCGTGGCGCAGGCCGCTCCGGCGGGGGTATTTAACGCCTAAATTAGCAAAGGGACCGATGATGACGACTGGGTTTTATTGGGATGAGCGGTGCTTTTGGCATGGCGGCGGCAACTATGCTGGCACCTTGCCCGTCGGTGGTTTGGTTCAGCCCTTGGATGGCGGCCTTCCCGAAAGTCCCGAGACAAAACGGCGGTTGAAGAATCTGATCGACGTGACGGGGCTGGCCCGCGATCTCGATCTGCGCGGCGCAGTCCCTGCTAGCATGGAAGACCTTTTGCGCGTTCATCCCGAAAGCTATCTGGCGACGTTCAAAGCGATGTCAGACGCAGGCGGCGGAGAAATCGGTCTGCGCACGCCGTTCGGTCAGGGCGGTTTCGAAATCGCAGCCTTGTCGGCGGGGCTTGCGAAACAGGCTTTGCTTGATGTTTTGGACGGTCATGTCGGCAATGCTTATGCTTTGTCGCGTCCGCCTGGACATCATTGCCTACCCGATTTCCCGAACGGGTTCTGTCTGCTGGCCAATATCGCAATCGCGATTGAAGCCGCCATGGCGCAAGGCAAGGCCCAAAAGGTCGCGGTGCTGGATTGGGACGTGCATCACGGCAATGGCACGGAGGCGATTTTCTACGACCGTGCAGATGTGCTGACCGTGTCCCTGCACCAAGAACGCAATTACCCGCTTGATACCGGCGACTTTGCAGATCGTGGGCGTGGCGCCGGCGAAGGCGCTAACCTGAACATCCCCCTGCCCCCCGGAACAGGTCATATTGGGTATCTGCAAGCGATGGATCGCCTTGCCCTGCCCGCGATCCGTGCTTTTGCCCCTGACGTATTGATCATTGCTTGCGGTTTTGATGCCGCAGCGACAGACCCGCTGTCGCGCACGATGGCGCATCAAGGCACGTTTCAAGCCATGACCGCCCGCGTCATGGACCTCGCCGCAGAGGTTTGCGCGGGTAATCTGGTCATGGTGCATGAGGGCGGATATTCAGAAACCTATGTCCCATTTTGCGGCCATGCCGTGCTGTCGGAAATGTCGGGCAGCGGGATCACGGCACCTGATCCCTACGGTGAAACCTGGATCAAACGCCAACCTGATGCACGTTTTGATGCTTACCTCGACGGGATCATTACAGATATGGCACAAGCGCTGGGTTAACCTTATAACACGTCCAAACGGTCCTTCGGAGCTTTCATGCCTACACGTAACGACGCTGCCCTCGATTTCCTGATGACCCGCCGATCACGTCCTGCGAAGACGCTGACTGGGCCTGTGCCAGATCAGGACACATTGCTGACATTGCTGACGGCCGCAGCCCGCACGCCCGATCACGGTAAACTGGAACCTTGGCGCTTTATCGTTCTGGAAAAGCAGGCGTTGTTGCGCTTGTCATCGCTGGTTCTGGATCGTGGAACTGCTTTGGGTAAAGACAAAGACATGATCACAAAAGCCATCGATCAATATGCGAATGCAGAATTGGCCGTGGCGGTGATTAGCGCACCAAAACCGTCCGAAAAAATCCCTGCGATTGAACAAATCTATTCGGCGGGCGCGGTCTGTTTGTCGTTGCTGAACGCGGCACTCGCTGCTGGATGGGGCGCGAACTGGCTGTCCGGATGGGCATCGCACGATGCGACTTTCGCGCGCGAAGGGCTTGGTCTGGCCGATCACGAAACGATTGCGGGCTTTATCCATATCGGAACAGAAACATCTGCCCCGCCCGAACGCCCGCGTCCGGATATTGATACGATCACCACATGGGTAGCCGAATGATATTTGACGACTTCTTCAAAGCCATCGGCCAAATGCCGGACCCAAGATTCCGTCGCGTTTTGTGGCTTGGGATTATGCTGACGATTGCATTGCTGGTCGGTGCTTATGCGCTAATCCTTTGGTTCATTTCAGCCACCACCAGCGAAGGGATCGAGATTCCGGGCGTTGATGGACCGGTGACATGGATCGGTGATTTGCTTGGCTGGGGGTCGCTTGCGATCATGCTGGTCCTGTCAGTGTTCCTGATGGTGCCTGTGGCGTCAGCAATTACATCGCTCTTTCTGGACGACGTCGCCCAAGCCGTCGAAGACAAACACTACCCGCATCTCAAACCTGTGCCGCGCGTGCCGTTCTTTGACGGATTGCGGGACACCGTTAATTTTCTGGGCGTTCTGATCGGGGCAAATATTCTTGCGATATTTGCTTATATCGCGCTGCCGTTTCTGTCGTTTGCCATCTTTTACGGTCTCAACGGCTATCTGCTAGGTCGGGAATATTTCCAAGTCGTCGCGATGCGGCGCTTGGGACGCCAAGGCGCAAAAGACCTGCGCAAACAGCACAAAGGCCAAATCTGGATGGCAGGCTGCCTGATGGCTGTCCCGCTGTCGATCCCGCTGATCAATCTTGTGATCCCAATCTTAGGCGCGGCGACATTCACCCATCTGTTTCACAGGCTTAGTCGGCGCTGACTGCAGGGGTGGCCATCCGGTCGAACCAATCAAGATCGCGCACGGTGATCGCACCTGACAGGATCGTTCCCGCGATGATAACCCAAAGACCAAATGCCCAATAGGTCGTGATCTTGGCTTTACGTTTAACCTGCGGATGGGCGGGTGCGGACGCATGGGTGCCCGGCACGATTTCGCCTTCGTCGCCTTGACTGACCATGCGCAGGGGCAGCACCACAAAAAACACCATGAACCAGATCACGGCAAACAGAACAATCGCAGACGTAATGCCCATCATGGACCTTTCCGGGCACAGGGCCCTGTTTCTTTTGGCTCTAAATATCCTCGCCGGAGGCTCCGGCAAGGGCCAATCGCGCAATCAGTCGTTTAGACCTGTTCGAGCTCAACCAAGCATCCGTTGAAGTCCTTGGGGTGCAAGAACAAAACCGGCTTGCCATGCGCACCGATTTTTGGCTCGCCGGACCCCAAAACCCGAGCGCCTTCGGCAAGCAAATGGTCGCGTGCAGCAAGAATGTCATCAACTTCATAGCAGATGTGATGGATACCGCCTGCTGGGTTCTTTTCCAGAAAGCCGTTGATCGGGGATTCGTCGCCAAGCGGGTACAACAATTCGATCTTCGTATTTGGCAATTCGATAAAGACAACAGTTACACCGTGATCCGGTTCATCCTGCGGGGCGCCGACATTTGCACCAAGCGTGTTGCGATACTGCGCGCTTGCGGCTTCTAGATCAGGAACGGCAATAGCAACGTGGTTCAAGCGACCGATCATATCGGGTCTCCTTTGGATCAGGTATTCGTCTTTGGCTTGGGGTGTTATGCCAGCCAACCCCTGCCCCCGCAATTGGCCAAGCTGCGGCATTCTGGCCTGTCTTAAGGACCTGTTCACCTTGTGATGCGTCAATAGGGACAGCTATCAGAATCGGGGAATAACATGGACGGCACAGAGGATCTATTTCTACACCAACCCGCCACCGCGCGACGGCCCCTTCTGGGATTGACCGTCTTGGTGGTCGAAGACAGTCGTTTTGCAAGCGAAGCAATTCGCCTGCTTTGCTTACGTTCAGGTGCACGTATTCGGCGCGCCGACAGCCTAGCACATGCAGAACGACATCTGCGCATTTACCGACCTTGCGTGATGATCGTCGATGTTGGCCTGCCGGACGGATCGGGGCTGAAACTGATCAATGACATGTCCAGCGCCGTGCCACGGATCGACGTTATTCTGGGCACCAGCGGTGACGACGCGATGGCATCGCAGGTCATGGCGAACGGGGCCGATGGATTTCTCGCGAAACCGATCCTGTCGTTGTCTGCGTTTCAAGACGCGATCCTGTCGCATTTGCCGCAGGACAGGCAACCGCCCGGCCCGCGTTTGTTAAGCGATGAAGAAGTGCAGCCAGACATGATCGCGTTCCACGACGACCTAAGCCACGTGGCGCAAGTGCTTGATGGCGGTCAGGAACTTGCCTCAATCGACTATGTAACCCAATTCCTTGGCGGCGTTGCGCGTAGTGTATCAGACCCTGATCTAGGTAACGCGGTCGACGAACTTGCCCTGCGACGCACCAACGGTGAACCGCTAAAGCCGCAAATTGCGCAGCTTGCAGCGCTGGTGCAGGCGCGATTGGCGAGCGCGGAATTTATGTGACTGGATCGGCTTGAAACAGATGTGGCCGAGTCAATTCGGCTAGCGACACCCGTTGTTGGCCAGACGCATCGAAATTGGATGGGGCGAACCATTTCACAAATGCGGATTGCACATTGGGCCAATCATCGTCCGTCAGCGCGAACCAAGCTGTATCCCTGTTCCGGTCTTTCACAATCAGATGTTTACGAAACACGCCTTCATACGAAAAACCCATACGCTGCGCCGCTTTGCGCGATGGCATGTTCAGCGCGTTACATTTCCATTCGACACGGCGATACCCGTTGGCAATCGCCCAATCGATCATCAGGAAAAACGCCTCTGTCGCGATGGGTGTGCGCTGCAACGCGGGCGACAGGTTCACATTCCCAATCTCGATGCTGCCCATATCAGGGTCGACCGTCCAAAAGCAGGCATAGCCGAGCGGTTTTGGATCATCTGCCGCGGTGATCGTATAGCAAGGTTGCATGGGGCGTGATGCGTTGTCGTGCACGATCTTGGTAAACGCTGCTTTGTTGGCGGGCGCTTCCCCGTAAAGGTAATCCCAGACCTGAGGCGCATCCTGAAAGACGTCCCACAAACCATCGACATCGGTCGCCGCGTCGAGCGGGCGAATAGCAGCCCATCGACCAGACAATGTTAAATCTGTCGGACGTCGGGCAGGTTTCCAGTTCTCGACAATCGGACCAAGAGGGCGGGACATAATTCACTTTCTTTCTCGATTTTGGCCAACGTGGCCCAACTTGGTGGGCATTTGCTAGGGCAAAACAACAAGACAGCGATCAAAAACGAAAATGGGCGCGGAAGCCAATGCCCGCGCCCATTCCCAAACTCTAATGATCTTTAGCTTTCGACTGGCAGAACGCGCAGGTTCAGTTCGCGCAATTGTTCGTTCTGCGGATCGTTTGGCGCGCCCATCATCAGGTCTTCGGCACGTTGGTTCATCGGGAACATGATGACTTCGCGGATGTTGGTGGCGTCGGCCAAAAGCATCACGATCCGGTCGATCCCAGCGGCGCAACCACCGTGTGGCGGGGCACCGTATTGGAACGCATTCACCATCCCGCCGAAGCGCTTTTCAACTTCGTCTGCGCCGTAACCTGCGATTTCAAACGCCTTGAACATGATTTCAGGACGGTGGTTCCGGATCGCACCGGACACCAATTCGTAGCCGTTACAGGCCAGATCGTATTGGTAGCCCAAGACGTCCTCTGGATCGCCTTCGAGTGCGGCCATACCACCTTGCGGCATTGAGAACGGGTTGTGTTCGAAATCGATTTTGCCAGTTTCTTCGTCACGCTCGTAGATCGGGAAATCGACGATCCAAGCAAATGCAAAACGGTTCGTGTCGGTCAGGCCAAGTTCGTCACCGATAGTGACACGAGCACGGCCAGCGACCGCTTCAAACGCTTTCGGCTTACCGCCAAGGAAGAACGCCGCATCGCCAAGTCCAAGGCCCAGCTGCTGACGGATCGCTTCGGTCCGCTCTGGCCCGATGTTTTTCGCCAATGGTCCAGCCGCTTCCATGCCGCCTTCAACTTCGCCGGATTTCAGTTTGGCCTGCGCTTCTTTTACAGTGATCCCAAGCTCTTGAGCCACGGCATCCGCTGTCTTTTCGCGCCAGAAGATATAGCCCATGCCAGGCAGACCTTCTTTTTGCGCAAAGGCATTCATGCGATCACAGAATTTACGCGATCCGCCTGTTGGAGCAGGAATGGCGCGGACTTCGGTGCCGTCTTGTTCCAGCAACTTCGCGAAGATCGCAAAGCCGGAATCTTTGAAATGTTCGGACACAACCTGCATCTTAATCGGGTTCCGCAGGTCAGGCTTATCAGACCCGTACCACAGGGCAGCATCGCGGTAAGAAATCTGTTCCCACGTCTGGTCAACCTTACGGCCACCGCCGAATTCTTCGAAAATACCCGTGATGACAGGCTGGATCGTGTCGAACACGTCCTGCTGTTCAACAAACGACATTTCGAGGTCGAGCTGGTAGAAATCTGTCGGCGAACGATCAGCGCGTGGGTCTTCGTCGCGGAAACACGGCGCGATCTGGAAGTACTTGTCGTAGCCAGACACCATGATCAGCTGTTTGAACTGCTGTGGGGCCTGCGGCAATGCGTAGAATTTGCCCGGATGCAGACGAGACGGGATCAAGAAGTCGCGCGCACCTTCTGGCGATGACGATGTGATGATCGGCGTTTGGTATTCGCGGAAACCGGTGTCCCACATGCGTTTGCGCATGGACGCCACAACGTCTGACCGTAGCTTCATGTTCTCTTGCATCGCTTCACGACGCAGGTCGAGGTAGCGGTATTTCAGGCGTGTTTCCTCAGGATATTCCTGATCGCCGAACACCATCAAAGGCAGTTCTTTGGATTCACCCAACACTTCGATCGCGCGGATGAACACTTCGACTTCGCCGGTTGGCAATTTGCTGTTCACCAGTTCAGGGTCACGCGCCTTCACTTCGCCATCGATGCGGATACACCATTCCGACCGTACCTTTTCCACGTCCGCGAAGGCCGCCGAATCCGGGTCACACAACACCTGTGTGATGCCGTAGTGGTCGCGCAGATCGATAAAAAGGATACCGCCATGATCGCGCACCCGATTGACCCAACCGGACAGACGAACAGTTTCGCCAACATTGGCGGCAGTCAGGGCGGCGCAGGAATGGGAACGATAGGCGTGCATTATAAGGTCCTTCACGAGACGAATTTGCCCCGTCTACACCTTGTTGCACAACCAAAGTCAAGCAAACCAAACCGCGACATGGCTTGTTTTGTGCAATCAGCGCGACGCACCCCGATTTTTCGCGAAATTTCATCCGACTTTTCCGGAAAGATCGCCTTGCCGTGTCGACTGTGAAAAACATCCAAAATCTACCTTGCACATGCCCGCGCCATCCCTATAACGCAGGACAATTTGCATATACTGGGGGTCTACCATGCCAAAACGTGATGATATCAAGTCGATCATGATTATCGGTGCAGGCCCTATTATTATTGGGCAAGCCTGCGAATTCGATTATTCCGGTGCTCAGGCCTGTAAGGCGCTGCGCGAAGAAGGCTACCGCGTCGTTCTCGTGAACTCTAACCCTGCGACGATCATGACTGATCCGGGTCTGGCAGACGCGACTTATATTGAGCCGATCACGCCTGAAGTCGTCGCCAAGATCATCGAAAAAGAACGTCCCGATGCGCTGCTGCCAACAATGGGCGGTCAGACTGGTTTGAACACGTCGCTTGCGCTCGAAGAAATGGGCGTTTTGGAAAAGTTCAACGTTCAGATGATTGGTGCAAACCGCGAAGCCATTGAAATGGCAGAAGATCGCAAACTGTTCCGCGAAGCGATGGATCGCCTTGGTATCGAAAACCCGAAGGCCACGATCGTCACAGCACCAAAAAATGATGCCGGTAAATTCGACATTCAAGCGGGTCTTCAGCTTGCGATTGATGCTATCGAATACGTGGGTCTGCCAGCCATTATCCGCCCTGCCTTTACTCTTGGCGGCACCGGCGGTGGCGTCGCATACAACCGCGAAGAATACGAATTTTACTGCCGCTCTGGGATGGAAGCGTCCCCCGTCGGTCAGATCCTCGTCGATGAATCACTGCTCGGCTGGAAAGAGTTCGAGATGGAAGTCGTCCGGGACAAAGCCGACAACGCGATCATCGTCTGTGCCATCGAAAACGTCGACCCAATGGGTGTGCACACCGGCGATTCGATCACGGTGGCCCCTGCCCTGACGCTGACTGACAAAGAATATCAGATCATGCGGACCCATTCGATCAACGTTCTGCGCGAGATCGGGGTCGAGACTGGCGGGTCTAACGTACAGTGGGCTGTGAACCCTGCTGACGGTCGTATGGTCGTCATCGAAATGAACCCGCGGGTGTCGCGTTCGTCTGCTTTGGCATCCAAGGCCACAGGTTTCCCGATTGCGAAAATCGCCGCGAAACTGGCGGTTGGTTACACGTTGGACGAGCTGGACAATGACATCACAGGCGTCACCCCTGCGTCATTTGAACCTACAATCGACTATGTCGTCACAAAGATCCCGCGGTTCGCGTTTGAGAAATTCGCTGGCTCTGAACCACATCTGACCACAGCGATGAAGTCCGTTGGCGAAGCGATGGCAATTGGTCGGACGTTCCACGAATCCATGCAAAAGGCGCTCGCGTCGATGGAAACGGGTCTGACCGGTTTTGACGAAATCGACATCCCCGGTGCACCTGAAATTCCTGCGATCACCAAAGAGCTGGCCAAACAAACTCCGGATCGTATCCGCGTGATCGCCCAAGCCATGCGGCACGGCTTGTCCGACGACGATATCCATGCGGTCACCAAATTCGACCCTTGGTTCCTCGCGCGTATTCGCGAGATCGTTCAGAAAGAAGCCGAAATCGCGGTGAACGGCTTGCCCGTGACCGAGTCTGGTTTGCGTGCCGTTAAGATGATGGGCTTTACCGACGCCCGCCTTGCAAAGCTGACGGGTCGCGATGAAGATAACGTGCGCCGCGCGCGTCAGAACCTCGGCGTGAATGCATCGTTCAAACGGATCGACACCTGTGCGGCAGAATTTGAGGCGCAAACGCCTTATATGTACTCCACCTACGAAGCCCCCGTGATGGGCGACGTGGAATGCGAGGCGCGTCCGTCTGATCGTAAGAAAGTCGTCATTCTTGGCGGTGGTCCAAACCGGATCGGCCAAGGGATCGAATTCGATTACTGCTGCTGTCACGCCTGTTTTGCGCTGACCGATCAGGGCTATGAGACGATCATGATCAACTGCAACCCAGAAACCGTGTCGACTGACTATGACACCTCTGACCGTTTGTATTTTGAACCGCTGACGTTCGAACACGTGATGGAAATTCTGCGGGTTGAGCAGGAAAATGGCACGCTTCACGGTGTGATCGTCCAATTTGGCGGTCAGACGCCGTTGAAACTGGCGAACGCGCTGGAATCCGAAGGTATTCCGATCCTTGGCACCACGCCAGACGCAATTGATCTGGCGGAAGACCGTGAGCGTTTCCAACAGCTTGTGAACAAACTTGGTCTTAAGCAGCCTGTGAACGGCATCGCATCGACAGATGCTGAGGCGCTCGAAATTGCTGAAGGCATCGGCTTCCCGCTGGTCATTCGTCCGTCCTTTGTTCTGGGTGGCCGCGCGATGGAGATCGTGCGCGATATGGACCAGCTGCGCCGTTATATTTCTGAGGCCGTTGTGGTGTCTGGCGACAGCCCTGTTCTGCTCGACAGCTACTTGTCTGGCGCTGTTGAGGTCGATGTTGACTGCCTGTCTGATGGCAAAGCGACCCATGTTGCAGGCATCATGCAGCATATTGAAGAAGCTGGCGTTCATTCCGGTGACAGTGCCTGTTCACTGCCGCCGCACAGCTTGTCCGACGCGATGATTGCTGAAATTCGCAAGCAAACAGAAGCACTTGCAAAGGCGCTGAACGTTGTTGGCCTGATGAACATTCAGTTCGCGGTGAAAGACGAAGAGGTCTATCTGATCGAGGTGAACCCACGCGCATCCCGTACCGTACCGTTTGTCGCGAAAGCAACGGACAGCGCAATCGCATCTATCGCTGCGCGTCTGATGGCGGGTGAACCGCTGTCCAACTTCCCGCTGCGCGAGCCATATCCTGTGTCTGAAAATCCAATGGATGTGCTGCCGATGGGCGACGCGTTTACATTGGCCGATCCAAAAACACCGTGGTTCTCTGTGAAAGAAGCCGTGCTGCCATTCGCACGCTTCCCCGGCGTGGATACGATCCTTGGGCCAGAAATGCGGTCGACTGGTGAAGTCATGGGCTGGGATCGTAACTTTGCCCGCGCATTTCTGAAAGCGCAGATGGGCGCAGGCGTTGATCTGCCAACTGAAGGCACCGTGTTCCTGTCGATCAAAGATATGGACAAAACCGACGCGATGATCGAAGCCTGCACCATTATGACATCGCTTGGCTATGACATCGTGGCGACGCGCGGGACAGCATCGTGGCTGTCAGAGAACAACGTTACCTGCGAAGTTGTGAACAAGGTCTATGAAGGCGGATTGACGATCGTTGACCGCCTGAAAGACGGGCATATTGCGCTTGTCATGAACACCACCGAAGGTGCGCAAGCTGTTGAAGATAGTCGTGAAATCCGCGCCGTCGCACTTTACGACAAGATCCCGTACTTCACTACGGCTGCGGCTTCCCACGCTGCCGCCTTGGCCCTGCGCGAACAAGCAGGTGGTGAAGTTGGTGTGCGGTCTTTGCAGGGCTAACCTGACAACAATCGGTTTGAAGAATGGCTGTGCTGAAAAGCATGGCCATTTTTTATGGGATGATGATCCTCGGGTCGTCCGCGAACATGGTAAACGGGAATTCTAACCGCCCTTCCCCGAACCGTTGGGTCGCGAAAAGGCCGTGTTCCCCAAATCGAAACCACCACCCTTGGGTTTCACCGATGCCAGATTTGAACGCGGCACATGTGAGCACGGCAAGGTTGACCCCGCCTTTATCGCGAACCGACGGGAACCGGATAATCTGTCCATCCGCTGCGCGAACTTGTGCTGCCAACGTGTGAGGTGCCGCATAATTCGTAGGGTCCACATATGGCCCAACGTCGTCAAAAGTTGTGATGTCTACAGTTGCCCCGCCTACTTGCGTTCGAAACGCCGTCATCTCAAAGGGGCGTGGTGATGGGGAAGTATCGGGGCTTTCGAGGTAAAATAGCACACGATAGAAGGCGACTTCGGTCGCGCATGTTTCGACCTTTTCAGAGGCGTAATAGACACCGCGCCGGTCCCCCTTTTCGCGAAATCGCGTAGCATGGCGGGCTGTGTATCTGAAGGGCGTGTATTGCAGATAGTGCAGGTGTTGGCAGGCCGCAGGCACAGGCGGTTTGGACAGATCCAGCATGTCTTCCAGCAACGCCTGTTCATCCACACTATCGACAAGTTTCATCGTGGAGGATGTATTCTGATCCTCCACAAACCGCCAACAGGCCCCCAGATAGGGGCTTAATTCAAAGGGGGGCGCGGCGTTGGTCAAGGTAGCTGACGGTATCAACGAGCCCGTAAACAGATTTCATGTACTGCAATGGCGGTGCACCCAATGCCGTGTTTTCATGACGCAACCAAGCAGCAGCAGTCGCTTCATCGCCACCAACGATCGCATCCAATGACCGATACGCACGGATAAAATGAGCCGCAAGTTCCGCAGGTTTGCTTTCCATCGCCAAAACGGCGGACCCAGATTTCAGGTTACTGACAAACGAGGGGGAAACGCCAATAATTTCAGACAGTTCCCTATTCGTGACCTTTAACAATGCCGCAGCGCGCAACACCGCCTTGGTCAACACAGTTGCCCTTTGATCAACGTCACGTGGTTTCAATTGTAAGGTCATTGGTGCTCCTTTACAGGATCAACATAGCAACACTGGTGTAAAATTTCAAGCATTACTACACAGGTGTTCACTGGTGGCAGCAAAATGCCCCCTATGCAATCACAGCTGTCGCTGCCAAACTCCATACATTCCAATTATAGTAAGACGCTTGGCATTATCATGATCCTTTTGCGACTGATTACAATGATTGCGGCCCTCTTGGGGTACAACTGGACAGCCAGCCCGCAACCCGTTGTGCCTGAGGCAATGATCGTGGTGCCAGATGCGCCATGGGATGGCGGCGATATCAACCGCGGCTCGGAGCCCCCAATCGCCGAACTATTCCCCCAAGCGGTGCCACCACCACCGGTGGCTGCCGCGCCGCCGCCAGTGCAAGACGAAAACTACGCGACCGTTGATCTGACCTTTGCAACAAACCGGGCGGAAATTCCCAACGCCCCACTCCCCGAACGCTTTGGCGGGGAACTGGCTGAACTCGTCTATGGTACTGCGACGGTATCGATCCCACACGACCACGAACCCGGCGTGCTGGAAAGTCAGAACTGGTTCATGTCGCTGATCGTCGCGCCTAATCCGGAAAGCCATGTATTGGTCCAAGACCTTGCAGTCATTGACCGCGACACTGTTTTGTCGATCCTGAACGGTCAAGCCGCCGATGGGAACCGTGCAATTCTGGCCTATATCCATGGCTACAACACCAGTTTTGACAAAGCGGCGCGGCGCATGGGGCAGATGGCGTATGACCTGAATTGGACGGGCGGGACGTTCTTTTACAGCTGGCCATCGCAGGGTCAGGCGAAAGATTATCTGGTTGATGACACGACGGCAGAACGATCCGTCAGGGTGATGAAACAAGTGCTGACTGACCTCGGAACGTCCGCAGATGCCGACCGGATCATTCTGATCGCACATTCGATGGGGACGCGGGTTTTAAGCCGCGCGTTGCAAGAACTTGTCGCCGAACGAAACCCGGCGGCGGACCGGATCACAACAGTCATCCTTGCCGCCCCTGACATCGACAAAGCGGTTTTCATCGACGATATCGCGCCGCGCCTGACCGCCATGACCAACGCGACCGTCACGCTATACGCATCGTCCGAAGACACCGCCCTGAAGGCATCACAGGCCGCACGCGGTTTTCCACGAATTGGCGATAGTAGTGACGGGCTTGTTCTGATCGATGGGATTGAGATCGTCGATGCAACAGGTGCGGAAAGCGATTTCTTTGGACACACGTATTTCGGGGATAATGCGCGGATCATCGACGACATGAGCGGATTGATCAACGACGGACTGCCAGCGGCAAGTCGCCCTATGCTGTCCCCCGTTCCCTTTGGCGACGGTACATTTTGGCGCATACGTAACGTAGAGTAACGTGTCGTTAAGATGGACGCTTCGCCCAACCGCGCATAAGGTTTGCGGACCTAAAATGGATGGTCACATGTTCAAAGTTGCAATCACCGGCACCGGCGTCTTTACCCCTAAAGACGCGATCACCAACGACGAATTGGTCGTCGCATTTAACGCCTATGCGGATAAGCAGAACGCCAAAAACGCAGACGCGATTGCGGCCGGTGATATGGACCCCGTACCGCATTCATCTGCGGACTTCATCCTTGCGGCATCGGGCATTGAACAGCGCTATGTCTTGAATAAGTCAGGCATTCTTGATCCGGACCGCATGTCCCCATCACTGGCGCCACGCGACGACGACGCACCAAGCATCATGGCAGAGATCGGTGTCGACGCCTGTCAAAAGGCGTTGGACGAAGCAGGCATCGATGCCGCAGATGTGGATCTGGTGATCTGTGCAGCGTCCAACCATGAACGCGCCTACCCAGCCATTGCGGTTGAAATCCAACAGCTTCTTGGTGCGAGCGGCTTTGCCTTCGATATGAATGTCGCCTGTTCCTCTGCCACCTTTGGCATCCAGACAGCCGCCGACATGATCAAATCCGGATCGATCCGCCGCGCGTTGGTCGTGAACCCAGAGATTTGTTCGGCGCATCTGGAATGGCGCGACCGCGACTGCCACTTCATCTTTGGCGACGTCGCCACAGCGACTTTGCTGGAACGCGACGAACGCCTGACCAAGCCGCATTTCAAAGTCAAGTCGACGCGGTGCGCTACACAGTTTTCGAACAACATTCGCAACAACAATGGATTCTTGCGCCGCGCCCATGACCAAATGGATGATCAGCGCGACATGCAATTCATGCAGAACGGTCGGAAAGTCTTCAAAGAGGTCCTGCCGCTTGTCAGCCGACATATTGCAGAACACATGGCCGACGAAGGCGTTCAAGCGGACGATCTGAACCGCCTCTGGCTGCACCAAGCCAACAAGACGATGAACGATTATATTGGCAAAAAGGTACTGGGCCGTGAACCTGCCGAGGGTGAACAACCGAACATCCTGCAAGATTACGCCAACACGTCCTCTGCGGGATCGATCATTGCGTTTTCTCAGAATTCTAAGGATTTGCAGGCAGGTGACACTGGAATCATCTGTTCGTTCGGCGCGGGCTATTCCGTCGGTTCCGTGATCGTCACACGCAGCTAAAGCTTGATGACACGCTCGTGCGTCTGTTCCAGCGTTTCAACGCGTTCGGAATAGCGATCCGTTAATTGCGGACGACCCCGCGTCATGATCGTGAAACGCGCGAGTTCTTCCATGACGTCAACGATCCGGTTGTAATGCGACCCGGGCAGCATCCGGCCCTTTTCAAACTTGTTGTAAGCGGCTGGTACGGACGACTGGTTCGGGATCGTGATCAGACGCATCCAGCGCCCCAGAATGCGAAGCTGGTTCACAGTGTTAAACGATTGCGAACCGCCACACACCTGCATCACAGCAAGCGTCTTGCCTTGCGTTGGGCGAATTCCGCCAATCGGAGATAACGGAATATGGTCGATCTGCGTCTTCATCAGACCCGTCATCGCGCCATGCCGTTCGGGGCTGGACCAAACCATTCCTTCGGACCACATGACCAGATCACGCAATTCTTGAACCTTGCCTTCGTCCGCTGTTGGATCATCCGGCGCGCCAAGACCCGTCGGATCAAAAAAGCGCACATCGCAGCCCAGAACACGCAAAACACGCGCCCCTTCTTCGGCGGCAAGCCGCGAATAGCTACCAGAACGCAGGCTTCCGTATAGAATCAGGATGCGTGGCGGATGTTGCGGCCCATCCGGCCCAGCGAGTGACGTAACGTCGATTGGATGCAGCGCATCCGGCACAATCAAGGGAAGATCGGCTAGATCGATCGGTGCGGATGGATCGTAATCACTCGTGCTCATCTTCAAGATGCAACTTCATTTCGATCAGAACTTTTTGCAAAGCGAGCGTTTCGCGCAGCAGGCGCTTTGCTTCGTTTGCAGAGATCACACCGTCTTCTATCGACTGGTTGTATTCACCCATCAACATCGCAAAACGTTGGCTCAGCATGATCACATCAGAATTGATGCCGCCTTCTTTATTCGGGCGTTCATCATTGTAAGACATTGTAATGCCGCGCATTTCTGCCAATGCTGACGTGACATGCGGATAGGATGCAGCTGCTTCCAATGCGGCAACAGCATCAACAGGCATGAACCGATCAGAATGTTCTTCGCTGTCCGAATAGTACCGTCCCAACGTCGCCTTGGACCGACCAGTTAGCTTACATGCGTTTTCAATACCGACATCCTTGACCAAGGCTTCGGTGTGCTTCTTTAGGTAACCGTTATATTCGGCCATCGCGTCCCCCAAGGTGTTTCATGCACTTTACGCACCCCACCACGTATAGGCAATGGAGGGGAAAAGCATTCTGTCATTCCCATTATTCAAATCACGGTTGTTTGTCATTTGGAAAGTGTCCTTGGGACGGGGGCACACAGAAGACCCGACCATCTATTGCATTCGCTTTCTGATTTGAAACGCGGTGCAGCCAGTTTCCAACAACTGGCCACTCACGGTTGGTGGTAAGGGTCTGACGTCTGGTGGCTAAAGCGCAGATGACGATCTTGCATTTAGTCGCCAGGCGACGCTATTTGGGCGCATGGCAAAGCTCTATTTCAATTACTCGACAATGAACGCAGGCAAATCGACTGTCCTTTTGCAGGCATCCCATAACTACATCGAACGGGGCATGCAGACCTATTTGCTGACCGCCCAATTCGACAATCGTGCGGGCGAAGGACGTATTGCCAGCCGCATTGGTATTGGCGAAGACGCCGACACGTTCTGCCCCGGCGAAGACCTTTTTTCTAAGCTCAAAACGCGCCTCGACGCAGGTCCATGCGCCTGCGTCTTTATCGACGAAGCACAATTCCTAGGTGAAGATCAGGTTTGGCAATTGGCCCGTGCAGTGGACGATCTGAAAGTGCCGATTATGTGCTTTGGCCTGCGGGTCGATTTCCAAGGAAAACTATTTCCGGGCTCTGCCGCATTGCTCGCGATTTGTGACGAAATGCGCGAAGTCCGCACGATTTGTCATTGCGGGAGAAAGGCGACGATGGTCGTTCGCAAAGACGACACTGGCCGCGTATTAACGGACGGGGATCAAGTATCCATCGGCGGAAATGAACGCTATGTTTCTTTGTGCAGGCGCCATTGGCGCGCCGCCGTTGGCGACACGAATTAACTACCCAAAAGAATAGCGACCCTAGCCGTAAGAATTTCCGTCGGTCACGGAAATTTGTTTGTTCTGCGCAACAATCGTTTCAATTCAAACGGATTGCGGCGGAACGTTTCCATTTGACCACGCAATAATATTGTCCAAAGCCATTTGGCCCATCGCCTGCCGTGTTTCGACTGTCGCGCTGCCAAGATGCGGCAGTAGCACACAGTGATCCATTGCTTTCAGCGCCTCAGGCACGGCCGGTTCGTTTTCGTAGACGTCCAAACCAGCACCCGCAATCTGCCCCGTTTCAAGCGCCGCGACCAACGCAGGTTCATCAACAACTTCGCCACGGCTGATATTCACAAAAATGCCGGACGGTTTCATCGCCGATAGGGCGGCGCCGTCGATCAGGTGGGTTGTCGCGGCACCTCCAGGGGTTGCCACAACGACAAAATCAGCGCCCCCCATCGTGTCTGCGAGCGTTGGCAGTTGCGTCGCGGGGAAATCGACAGCCTTCGCGGAGCGGTTGTAGAACACGACGTCCATTCCAAAACCGTAGTGACACCGTCGCGCAATCGCTTGGCCGATCCGGCCCATACCAACGATCCCGACGGTTTTCCCTGTCACATGCGTGCCAAGCAGGTCCTTCGGGCCAAAGCCGGCCCAGTTGCCAGACCGGACAAGTCGTTCGCCTTCTCCTGCACGCCGCGCGGTTGCCAGAAGCAACGTCATCGCGATATCTGCTGTCGCGTCGGTCAGCACGTCAGGCGTGTTGGACACCAGAACGCCGGCCTGTTTCGCAGCGGCCACGTCGATATGGTTGTAGCCCACGCCAAAATTGCCCAGCATTTTGCAACGCATATTTCCAGCCGCACCTGCAAACGCCTGCGCGCTGAATAGATCGCCCAAAGTCGGCAAAATAGCATCGTAGCTTTGTAACGCTTGTTCTGCTGCGGCTTCGTCCAATGCGCCCGTTTCGCTGACGGTCACATCAAACAATTCGCGGGCTTGGTCGATCACCGCTTCGGCAATCGGGCGCGTTATCAGAAGTGTTTTCAATGCAGTCGCCCTCCCACGGGTACATTCTGGTCTGGCCCAACAAGCACCACGCCACCATCTTTGTCAGGCATGCCAAGCACAAGAACCTCTGACATGAACTTACCAATCTGGCGCGGTGGAAAGTTCACAACGGCCAGAACTTGTTTGCCAATAATCATATCGGGATCGTAATGCGCAGTGATCTGGGCAGACGTTTTTTTCTCGCCGATCTCTTCGCCAAAATCGATCCAAAGCTTGATCGCGGGCACGCGTGCCTCTGGGTAGGCTTCGGCGCGTCGGACGGTGCCGACACGCACATCCACCTTCAGGAAATCATCAAATGTAATCTCGTCAGTCACGGCCCAATTCCTCTGATTTGTCGGCAGCTGCATCAACTGCACGCATTAATAGCGCGGGAAAACCATCATTTTGATTCATAAGCACATTGAGTGCCGCCTGCGTCGTACCACCCGGCGATGTCACGTTTACCCGCAATTGATCCGGTCGTTCTTCTGCTTGCGCGGCCAGTGCACCCGCGCCCGCGACTGTCGCTTTCGCCAGTTGCATCGCCATGTCCGCGGGCAGACCACGCGCAGTCCCCGCTGCGGCCAAGGTCTCTATCAGGTGGAAGACGTAAGCTGGGCCTGATCCCGACACAGCCGTCACCGCATCCATCTGTCCTTCATTTTCCAAACGCACTGTCTGGCCTACGGCCGCCAAAAACTGATCCGCGAGATCAAGCTGGGCGTCCGTCACACGGGCGTTGCCGATCAGTGCAGTGATCCCCTGCCCGATGGCCGCCGGTGTATTTGGCATGGCGCGCACGATCGGGGTTTGCGCCCCCAAGACGTCTTCGAATGTCGTAATTGAGGTGCCCGCAGCAACGGACACGAACAATGTTTCGCCATTGCCAAGCGCCTTTAGGCTGGGCAAAGCATCGCCCATCATCTGCGGCTTCACAGCGACCAAAATGATCGCGGGGTTAGCGGGTAAATCTGTATTGATATGAACGCCTTGGGCCTTCACCCAATCCGACGGATGCGGGTCCAACACCCAGACCGACGCAGCAGGTAAACCACCCGCCAGCCATCCGGCCAGCATTGCAGATCCCATCTTACCGCATCCCAGCAAGACCAAACCCCGTTCAGCGACATCGTTGTTTTGCATCACGTCCCCCTTTTCAAAATGTCTAAGGGGTCGCCGCACAAACGGCAATCAAATCAGGCGGAGTTTTTCAGCCAACCAAGGATGCTCTGCGACAGCCGGATCAACAATCATGTCTTTGAGCAACGGGCGCAACCGTTCGGCGATCGTCGCGGGCATCGTTGACAGCACATCTTTGCGGGATGTCAGTGTGATTTTGCGTGAAATTGGCGCAAATGGCAGTTCAATCAGATCCACATCATCGCGGAACCGCGCAGCCCGCATCCAACCCAGCGGCGTCAGGATGGACCACCCTGCCCCTTCAGCGACCATAGCCATAATCGCGTGGTAGCTGTCCAGTTCGAACCTGTGGGACAATGTGATGCCTTCTTCATCCAAGTGCGCTTTGACCATGCGCCCCATATGATGGCGCGTCGTGTATTGGATCAACGGCATGCGGCGTAGCTGTTTGGCGATGTCGCCTTCCTTGATCCGGCCCTTTGGCACAGCGGCGACAAACGGTTCTTCCATCAGCGGGTAAACTTCAACGCCCGGATCATGGCGACCTGTCTCAGCAGCAACGATGATATCCAAGGCCCGAGAATCGAGAAGTTCGGTCAGTTGATGGGTCGCGCCCGTCTCAAGCAGGAAGTGGCAGTTCATCAGATCAGCGGACATTTCAGCGAGCAGCGCTGGCGTCACATCCGCCGAGAAATCTTCGACCATCCCCAGACGTAACCGCGTCAGACGCGACAAATCTGCCATCGCCAATTCAGCGCGGGCTTGCTCTGCTTCGTTCAAGATGGTGTTCGCGCGGCGAAGGAACATTTCGCCAGCAGGTGTCAACGTCACAGGACGTGCGCCCCGATCAAGTAGGGTCGTGCCAATCGCGCCTTCAAGGTTCGTCAACTGTTGGCTGACCGTCGCTGCAGAAGTGCCCAGCCGGCGCGAAGCTGCTGAAATCGCCCCTTCTTCTGCCGTCGCCACAAAGACTTCGATCCCCCATAAGGTGACACGTCCGGCCGTCGTAACCATCGTTTTATCCTTCGCGCCGAAAAGGCGTTATTTGCCCATTTTGGCTAGTTTTTCTTGCAATGCGGACAGCTGGTCCTTGATGTCACTCAGGTCGTCGCCGGATGATTTTTCAGGGGACGAACTGTCCGGTGTGGTGCCACCAGGCATCATGCCACCGGTCATCGCCTTCATGAACATTTCTTGCTGCGCACGCATCGCGTCAAACCCGGGCATCGCGGCCATCGGGTTCACCTTGGTCATGTTCTCCATCGCCTTGGATTGACCGTTTTGTAGCATCTCAAAGCTCGCCCGCAGAAAATCCGGAACGACGGAAGACGCCTGACTGGTGTAGCTGCGCACGAGATCGGTCAGAATATCAACGCCCAACACGCTTTCGCCGCGGCTTTCGTGTTCTGCGATAATTTGCAGCAGGTACTGACGGGTCAGGTCATCACCTGATTTGAGGTCAACGATCTGGACCTCACGCCCTTCACGAATGAACGTCGCGATATCTTCCAGCGTCACGTAATCGCTCGTCTCGGTGTTGTAGAGACGACGGCTCGCGTAGCGCTTGATAAGCAATGGTTTGTTAGCCTCGGCCATATGCTGTCCCTCCCTAGACGTACTGCATTGCAGCAAAGCCTAAGCGGCAGTGCCGCAAAAGAAAAGAAAAGAAAACGGGAGGGGTCGTTTTGGAGATAGCAAAGGGGGCCGCGCGGCCCCCTTTTTTGGTTTACTTAACCAACGATCGCAGTGATCCCGAAGAAGATCAGCGCAGACAAAATCGCGGCAGCAGGCACAGTGATGACCCATGCGGCGATGATCGTCATGAAGTGTGAACGGCGTACTAATTTGCGGCGACGGCGTTCTTCTGGTCCATAGCTTGGCCGATCTGGCATTGCTTGACGTGCGGCTTTGATCCGGCGTTCCGCGTCCCATTCGCGGAAGAAACCAACACCAAACACACCACCGACGGCAATGTGAGTAGAGCTAACGGGCAGCCCCAGCCAGCTGGCCACGATCACGGTGATCGCCGCGGACAGCGCCACACAATACGCACGCATCGGGTTCAGCTTTGTGATCTGACCACCCACCATGCGGATCAGTTTCGGCCCGAACAGGAACAGACCAAAGGAAATCCCGAAGGCACCGATGATCATAACCCAAGCAGGGATGCTAAACGCCTGCGTAAAATCACCGGATTCAGCCACCTGCACAATCGCAGCCAATGGGCCAACGGCGTTCGCAACATCGTTCGCACCGTGCGCAAAGCTGAGCAATGCAGCCGACACGACTAACGGAATACCGAACAAAACCTTCAGGGATTTGTTGCGATTTTCTAGACCTTCGGACTGCTTTTTGATGACGGGGATCATTACCAGCCACGTGATCACACCAATCGCAGCACCAATCATCAAGGCTGTCAGGATGTCGATTTTGATCAGCTTCTTGATGCCTTTCAGCGCCAGATACGCGGCGAAAGCAGCCGCCATGATGCCGACCAAAATTGGCACCCACTTGCGTGCAGCGGCGATTTTATCAGGCGTGTAGATGATCTTAGCCTTGATCAACCACAAGAAACCGGCGGCAATCGCACCACCCAGCACAGGCGAAATCACCCAGCTTGCGGCAATCGCGCCCATTGTCGGCCAAGTCACCGCAGCAAAGCCAGCCGCAGCGATCCCCGCACCCATTACACCGCCAACGACCGAATGGGTCGTGGACACAGGTGCGCCGACCCACGTGGCAAGGTTCACCCAAAGTGCGGCAGACAAAAGCGCTGCCATCATCGCCCACATAAACGTTTGGGCGTCGCCCATGCTTTCTGGTTCAATGATGCCCTTTGCAATTGTGGACACCACATCGCCACCAGCAATCAACGCGCCAGCACTTTCAAAGACAATCGCGATCCCGATCGCGCCGCCCATCGACAACGCATTGGCACCAACGGCTGGCCCCATATTGTTGGCAACATCGTTCGCACCGATATTCAAGGCCATGTAGGCGCCCAAACATGCTGCGATCACAACGATCAAGGTGTTCGTCGTCTGTCCCAGAAACAACAAGGCCAACAGGCCGGCCAATACGACGAACAAGATCGAAATCCCGGGCCCGACCATCGGGCGGGACACGTATTGCGTCGCAAGTTCCAAATTTGAAAATCGTGCTAAATCACGATCAAGCGTATCTAAGTGACGCCCGTCATCGTTTCTGTTGGTCATGTCCCACTCCCGTCTATTCGGGGGCAGCTTTCAACGATTATTCGCAATAAAGCAACAAAAGCCTAGCGTTTCAGATGCTGCGCAGGATGCTCTGCAATTCCGGTTCTTGCACCAGATCAGCGGCGTCGTCTGGGCTTACCCATTGACGTTTGCGCTGTGCCACCTCTGGAAATTCATCCTCGATGGTTTCCACAGCGACAGGATATACCATCGTCTCAACGGGAAAGGACCAACCGGTCGACTGGCGTTTGTCGTATGTATACGTGCCAATCGCATCAGCATCAGTTGTGCCTTTACGCACACCAGCTTCTTCCCATGCTTCCTGCATCGCAGATTGCGGGCCGTTTTTGCCGCGGATCGGCCAGCCCTTTGGAATAATCCAGCGGCCGGTATCACGACTAGAGATCAGCAATACCTCTTTGTCAGCCCCATCGCCACGATAGCAAAGGGCAGCAACTTGCTGGCGTTTAGGACGCTGCAAAAGCGGGCCGAGGATGTTATCCCAGACGCTGTTTAAAATTGTGAACATTCGAAGAAACCGCTCAAGTCATTATTTTTATTGGAAACGTTATACGCACTTACGACAAAAGTTGCAAATCACAGCACTTCAGCGCGACGTGATCTGGATTGTTTTGCACGAACAACCTTCACAAATCGTTAACCGGATGTGACGGCTGTTCTGTACGAAAAAAGGCGGCCCGCATTGCAGACCGCCTCGAAATACCGACACCTAAGGGAGGAGAGGCGCGGTTAATTTCTTACAACGCTTACTTTGCAGAAGCAGTCGCTTTTTTCGCAGCTGTTGTCAGTTCTGTCTGTGCTTTCTTCGCAGCAGCAGTCATGTCTTCGGACATGTCTTTGCCAGCAGCCATCATCAGTTCCATTGTCTGAGTCTGAACTTTTTTCGCGATTTCAGCGAATGCTGACATGTGCTCTGCAGCAGCTTCGGCAGATGTAGACGCGAAGTCTGTCATTGCTTTTGCGTAATCAGCAGGCTCTGCCTTTGCTTTGGACATTGCTTCAACTTTAGCAAGTGTGTCCTGTGTCCATTTTGCGGACAGCTCAGCAGATTTGCCAGCAGCGTCGATTGCAACGCCGGACATTTTTTCAGCCAATGTCGTAGAAGACTTGAACTGCTCTTCAACTGCTTTTGTGTCGATTGGGAAAGAACCCATCATGTCTTTGAAAACAGCTGTAAAATCTTGTGTGTTAGCCATGGTACTGACCTTTCAGGTAAATGGTTTCGCGGGGGAGGACCGCATCATTTCGTCTGACACCAATATGCATGCTGCGATGCGGCATTTCAAGTCTTTTTCTGCATTGCAGCATAAAAATTCTGCACCTGCATATTATCCAATCTTTACGTAGGGTTAAGCCGTATAGCCCTAAAAAACAGGGATCAAACACACAGAAAAATTGGAAAAAACACGCTTCAGGCGAACGTGATTTCGCGACTCACTTGGCCACATATGTCCCCGGAGCAGGCCCAAGAACCGGGTGGTTCTTGTCCCCCGGCGTGCGCGCCTTCACCTGTTTACCTGACCGTGGCGCAAGCCATGCATCCCAACGTGGCCACCAAGACCCTTCGTGTTTGTCCGCATCAGCAAGCCAATCATCAGGCGTCAGCCCCAGTTCGGGGTTGGTATAGTGTCCATACTTCTTCTTGGACGGCGGATTGATGATACCCGCGATGTGACCAGACTCTGACAGAATGAACGTCTTATCCTTCGACCCCATCCCCTGAACCCCACGGTAGCTGCTTTTCCAAGCCGCAATATGATCGGTTTCGCAAGCAATCGCGCAGATCGGCACAGTCACCTCTGACAGGCGCACAGTCGTGTCCGCGATATCAAAACCGGACGTCGCGAAATTATCGCCTTGGCAGAGGCCCCGTAGATATTCGACCGACATTTTCGCAGGCAAGTTCGTCCCGTCCCCGTTCCAATACAGCAGATCAAACGCAGGTGGGGCTTTGCCCAGCATGTAGCTTTTGATCGCCGGACCGTAGATCAAGTCATTCGAACGTAAGAAGCTGAAAGTCCGCGACATATAATACCGGTCAAGCACGCCTGCTTCCGCAACTTCGGCTTCGATCCCGTCAACAAAATCGTCATCCAAGAACACACCAACTTCGCCCCGATCCGAGAAATCGGTCAGAGTTGTGAACAAGGTGGCTGAATTGATCGATTTATCGCCACGCTGCGCCATCAAAGCCAGTGTGATCGACAGGGTTGTGCCTGCGATACAATAACCAACTGCGTTCACCTTCTTGACGCCGCAGATCGATTTCACTTGATCAATCGCCGTCAGGTAACCGTCTTCGACATAGTTTGTCATCGACGTGTCACGGTAGGTTGCGTCTGGGTTGACCCAAGACACCACAAAGACCGTGTACCCCTGCTCTACCGCCCATTTGATCATGCTGTTGGCTGGTTTCAGATCGAGGATGTAGAACTTGTTGATCCACGGCGGGAAGATCACCAACGGGATTTCATGCACTTTTTCGGTGCTCGGGGTGTACTGGATCAATTCAAACAGGTGATTGCGGTACACGACCTCTCCGGGCGACGTGGCAAGGTTGCGCCCCACCTCAAACGCTTCCTTATCGGCTAGCGTCACAACCAGATCGCCGTCGTTTGCTTCAAGATCACGGATCAGGTTTTCTAACCCCGCGACAAGGCTTTCACCTTCTGTCTCAGCGGCGAGACTTAATGCTTCGGGATTGGTGGCAAGAAAGTTTGTCGGACTGAACATATCGACAATCTGTTCGCCGAAATATTCAAGACGGCGCTTTTCGCCATCGTCCATCGTATCAATCGCGGAAATCGCATCACGTACGGCGTCCGCGTTCATCAGATACTGCTGCTTGATAAAATTGAAATACGGGTTCGTGTCCCACAGTTCATGGGCAAACCTGCGGTCCGGTGCGGTTTCATCTACAGGATGCGCCAATTTGCCTTGGGCAAGCAGATGCTGCGACTCAATATAGTGTTTGACCGATTTGCCCCAGAACGCGACCTGCTGTTCGATAATCTTGCCCGGATTGTTCATCATTTCGGTGACGTATGCGGATGCTGCCTTTGCATAAAGATCTGGAGACGGACCTTGCAACGACGTTGGGACGTGCCGTTTGGGATTCATTGCAACAAGCAACCGCTGGGTAAGCTCTTCTATTCGCGAAAGATTCGCTTCAAGCGTCGTTGCATTTGTTTCATTTATTGCGCGGTCGTCTGATTCAGTTGTTGTCATCTTAATCTATGCGTCCTACCGTGCAGTTGCAGCATTTCGTTACTTTTGTATTAACAGGCGTTAATAAATACCAAGTGCGCGCGAACAGGAGCCGTCTCAAATGAAATACATGATGACATACGACCTCATGGAAGCCACTCGCAACACCAACCAATGGTTGGGCGCAACAGCACGCGCATTTGCAGACTACCCGATGATGTCGCTTACCACAAACCCCGCAATGGACTGGTTGCGCGCTTGGGGCGAAGTAACTGAGCGGACATTTGGTCGCATGGTTGTAAAACCGGATTGGAATATCCCGCCTGTCCCGACAGGCGACGGCCGCGACCACCCTGTCGACGTCAAAGTTGTGCTGGAACGCGATTTTGGCGATTTGATCCATATCGAGGTCCAAGGCCGCGAACCGATGAAGCGTCGTGTTCTGCTGGCCGCGCCGATGTCCGGCCACTACGCGACATTGCTGCGCAAAACGGTGATCAGCCTTTTGCCCGATTGCGAAGTATATGTGACCGACTGGCACAATGCGCGCGACATCCCCGTCAGCGCAGGCAAGTTCGACGTCGAAGACTACACATTATACCTCGTCGATTTCATGAAAGAGCTTGGATCAGACATCCACGTGATTGCTGTTTGTCAGCCCGTGCCTCTTGCGCTTGCTGCGACCGCCTATCTCGCTGGCGAAGATCCAACTGCCCAGCCTAAATCCCTGACGTTGATCGGCGGCCCAGTTGACCCCGAAGCGAACCATACTGAAGTCACAGATTTTGGTCGGTCCGTCACCATGGGCCAGCTTGAACAGACTATGATCCAGCGCGTTGGCTTCAAATATGCAGGCGTTGGCCGCATGGTGTACCCAGGTTTGCTGCAATTGGCGTCCTTCATTTCGATGAACGGCGAAACCCACGCAAACGCATTCCGCGACCAGATCATCAAGTCCGCCAAGGGCGAAGCCCGCGATCATGACAAACACAACATCTTCTACGACGAATACCTTGCCGTGATGGACATGACCGCCGAATTCTACCTGTCGACGGTTGAACGTATTTTCAAAGGCCGCGACATTGCGCGTAATGCCTTTGTTGTGAACGGCCAACAGGTCGATATTGGCAAAATTGATAATGTCGCGGTGAAGATTGTCGAAGGTGAAGAAGACGATATCTCTGCGCCGGGCCAATGCCTTGCGGCGTTGGGGCTTTTGACCGGATTGGACGACAGTAAAAAAGCGTCACATCTCGAACCGGGCGCTGGTCACTACGGTATCTTTGCGGGGCGCAGCTGGCGGGACAACATCCGCCCGTTGGTGTTGGATTTCATCGATGCCAATTCCGAAGACCCTGCACCCGCGGCCAAGCCAGCACCAGCTAAGGCTGACCTGAAAGTCGTCGCAGACAATCCACCGAAGAAGCCTGCCGCCAAAAAGACCAAAGCTGCCCCAAAGGCCGAACCGGTGAAAGCTGCGGAAAAGACGGAAAAGAAACCGACCAAAGCGAAAGCAGCCCCCAAAACAAGGGCCGGACGCAAAGCGGCAAACAGCAAGAAATAAGAGAAGGCGGTCCCAGTGACCGCCTTTTTCTTTAGCGCAGCACCAGCGGCTGGCGGCACCAGTCCCTGAGTATTTTCGACAACTGCGCGGGCTGTTCAAGCGATGGCAAAAGCCCTGCGCCTTTGATCACCTCGTGTTTGGCATACGGGATCATCTCGGCCACGAAATCTTGCCTGCGTTTCGTGTTATCTGGGTCGCTGTCGCTTGATATCACCAACGCAGGCTGCTTGATCTTGCGCAGCACTGCTTGTTGGTCTTTGCGGCGCTGGACCGCACGCGCCTGCTTTACGAACGCCTCTGCGCCAATGCCCTCTGCCATATCATGCAGCAACGGCATCAAGGCTGTGACATCGGTGTCTTCGCAAAACCGTTCTGGTGCGAAGCGTTCGGCGATCACATCGTTAAAGCGGCCGGCCTTGGCGGCAATGATGATCGGTTCGCGGTCTGCGGCGGTTTTAGGTGTATCGGCTTGGGCATTCACATTGATGAACGCCACACGCGTGATACGTTTGGGCGCGCGTCGCAGCAATTCAAGCGCAACCATGCCGCCCATGCCACCGCCAGCCAAAGCAAATTCCTGCGGTGCCCATGACAAAATCTGGGCCGCGATCGCCTCGATCGTATCCATCCCGCGCGTCGGCGCAAACAGGACGGGATTATCGCGCGACAATTCGGCGATTTGATCCGCAAAAACACGGGCATCGCACAACATTGGCGGAATAAAGACTACCGGATCGCCCATACTATTTGAGGGCCTTGAACAATTTCATGGGTCTGCTTGCCTGATACTTTTTTGATTGTGACGACACTGCCGTCCGCATTCTTTAGGCGCAAGTCTTTCCCCAATGGAAGGGGGAAAGTCAGAGATTATGTGCCCATTCGACAATACGTGCCGCAAGTGGCGCAGTTTGGCCGGGACTAAAGACATCACCCGCCATGACGTGCCCCATGGCGTCGTCGTCCTTGGTCTGTTTCAGCGCCAACTTATACGTCGGACCGCCCCATTCCATCATCACTTTGCGGGCACGCGTCGGGTTAATCACCTGATCATCCGGGTTCACGGCCATAAACATTGGTGTGTGAATGCCCGACAATTTAGATCGCATTGCCGCCCGCACCGCATCCCCCATCGGTTTCACCGCCTTGGTCGGATAGCGTGTCGTCCAGAACTGAGCGTGCCCGTCACTGATAACGTCGAATTTGCGTTCTTTACCAATTAAATAAGGGGCCCAGTATTCCGAGAACGGGATGTCCAACACGGCCTGTGCCGCCTTGTGCCGCAGTCCGAAATTGGGTGACACAAACACCGCGCCCAGCGCCGTGTCTGTCGGAATGTCACCATTCGTCAGCCCCAAGGTCGTCAGCGTGCACCCGGTCGAACAGCCGATGTAGAGCACTTTTTTGCCAAGGCTTTGCCCGATGGCTGCTGACTCGCGCACATCAGCGCGCCATCCTTCCAAGGTGGCGCGGCCCATTGCGTCGCCGTCTAGGCCATGCCCCATCAAACGCGTGCAAAACAGATTTGCGCCCAGCGCCTCTGCTATCATTTCGGGCAATGGGCGCAATTCACCGCATGTCGCAGAAAACCCGTGGATAAACACGACCGCTAAATCCGTTTGTACGCCCGCGTCCCCTGCCCAACTGATACATTTGGCACATCCATCACGCAGATGGTCTACCTTTGCTTCCGCCGCCGCGATGTCCGCTTCTAGCGTTTGGATCTCATACATTTATCTGCCAAGTGCTGCCTGTGCCAACGGTCGGTATACCAAAGCCAGCCCCAAAAGAGAAATCACCAAAATGGCAGCAGGCATCAATGTGATTGCGACATGCAGCATTGTGATCGCGCTCGGTTCTTGGGTGACCACGCCTGCTGTTGTCTCTAACCAGCCCGCTGCCTGCAAGAAAAGCCCCAACACCAGCGGTGCCAACGCGTTTGCCAATTTCTGACCGAACAGCCAGACCGCAGAAAACGCACCTTCGATCGCAGCCCCCGTCTTGGCCCGCGTGACATCCATCAGATCAGGGTACAACGCCCAAGGGATTTGCTGGTACGATCCGTTCGCAAAACCAGCGAGCACAAACATCCCCGCCATCGCCGTGACATTGACCGACGGCAGCACAGAAAACAGCCCGCACAGCAACGTCACATACAAAACCAGCCCGCCTTGCAACGCCGCTAATTTGCCGATCCGATTAGACAGCCGAACCCAAAACGCTTGGCTGACGATAGAACCGACAACAAAGGCCGCGAACATCAAGCTGAGCGTCGTCAACGCCTCGGCCACGCCTGACAGCGCGTTGTCCCCCGCATCAACGATGAGATAGATCGCAGCAAACGGCAATCCGGCGGTGATCAGTGCAATTGCAAGAGTCATCACGCCATATAACGCGACCAACACCATGAAGGCGCGGTTGTCGAAAACCAAACGATAGGCTTTTTTCAATGGGATCGGGGCGGTTTGCGCCAGTCGCGGGGCTTTGCGCGTCGCAAACAGGGATATCCAGATCGCACCGATGATGAGGGGGCTAACAGCCACAGCAGCCATGGCGTATCCCATGTTTGCGGCCAATCCGGGCACCAATGCGCCGCCGATTAGGATACCAACACTCGCGAACCCCATGCGCCAGCCGGTCATGGCGGACCGTTCACGCGGATCCTGGGTCATTTCGCCCGCTTGCGCACTAAACGGGATCGCAACCATCGTGAAGCCAATGGTGGCGACACCAAAAAATGCGATGACCCAGGCCAGATCGCCGGCCAACGGCAGCCCATCGGGCACAGCAAACAATGCGGCCATTCCTGCTGCCATCACAACCGCGCCAACCGCCATCCACGGGGCGCGTCGCCCGAACCGGCTATGGGTTCTGTCGCTGTAGTGACCAACAAGCGGGTCTGTAATCATATCGAAGATCAACACAGCCGTGGTGACAAATCCCGCGATCCCGACAGGGACCCCCAAAACGGACGTCAGAAAAACCAGCACGAGCAGTTGTTTGACCACGACAAAGACCACGATGCCCATGTCGGCCAGCCCCCAGCCCGCCTTTTGTCCCAAAGATAACGCCATGCCCCAATCCTCCCACGTATTTGGTTGGATCGTGCCTAAGCGGTCTGTGGCGCTGTCCCTAGCGTGACGTCACGTTTGATCGGCTTTAGGTCAGGGATTGCAGAACGTCTGTGACGGAAGTTTGGATCAGATCAAGGCAGGTCTCATCAGAAAACCGGTGATCCGCCCCATCCACAAGCGTCAGCCGCATGTCAGGGCCACTGGCATGATCAAGCAGGCGCAATGCGACGGACATATCCACATCGGCATCCGCCGTACCCTGCAAGAAACGCGTCGGGAATGGCAGATCCAGCGGATCACGCAGGACAAGGCGATCACGCCCTTCGGCGATCAGGCGCTTCGTGATGATGTAGGGATCACCATACTCTGACGGCAATGCGACCTGCCCGTCAGTTTCCAGCGCCGCCTTTTGCGTATCATCAAATCCGGCCCACATGCTGTCTTCGGTAAAATCAGGAGCGGCAGCGATGGTCACTAACCCTGCAATCCGTTCAGGCATATCGCGGGCCAAAAGCAACGAAATCCACCCGCCCATGGAGGACCCGACCAAGACAACCTTGCCAGCGATCAAACCGATGGCGGCGCGGGCATCTTCGAACCAATCGCCAATCGCGCCGTCCGTGAACGCGCCGTCGCTTTCTCCATGCCCCGAATAATCGAACCGCAAAAAAGCGCGACCTTCACGACGCGCCCATTCTTCAAGGTGGATGGCCTTTGTGCCCATCATATCGGATTTGAAACCGCCTAGGAAAACAACCGCAGGCGCGGCGCCGTCCGTCAGGTGATAAGCAATACGACGCCCCTGCGGCGTCACGAAAAATGCGGGATCAGATGTCTGTGTCATGGGGCCAAATGACCACACAGCCCACCGCCCCGCAAGATCGTATTGTGCAGGTTGTGCGACTACTGACGTTCGACGATGAATCCACCCTCAAGCGTCGTAGTAATGATTGGCCCGTCGCCTGGCAGTTGCCAGTCATAGTCCAATTCGACAAGCCCAGCCACGATATCGCCGCTGTCGCCTGCGACACCTCCGGCTATGATGCCTTCCACGTCTTTCACTTCGCCGTAAATCTCTAGGTCACCGGATACCTCAGCACCGACGAAAACGCCATCAGCAAAGGCAAAAGCCGCGCCATTCGATAGGGCCAATGCACCGTCAAGTGCATCACCATCGCGGCTGTAAAAGTCGACTACTTCGCCAGTCACATCGCCGGTATCGAAGTCGACGCCCATGATCATATCACCGCCCAACCCGATCCCACCATATGAGTCAGGCAGCAATCCAACCGCCAAAACGCCTTTAAATTCGGCGCGTCCGGTGACTGCAACTGAATCGGCGGGCGTGACATCAAGCGTCTCGCCTATTGCGGCAAGTCGGGACGTTTCCGCGCGGAGCGCATTAATCCCAGATATTGGCGGCGGATTTGACGTACTTCCCCCGCCACAGGCCGACAGGATCGCCAAAGCGAAAAAACCCAGTAAAATCTCTCTCATTAGATGACACCTTGCTCATAAGAATACTGCATGGGGTCGTTTTGCCGCCCAATTGTGGCGCAAGGACGGATGCTGAATGGCGATTGCGTGTCGCGCGCCGTCACCTTTCAAGATGGCGGACCGCGGGCGCACAGGTGGTGCCTTGACCGCTTCGCGAAGTTTCGCCATTTAGGCCAAACACATAACCCGCAACCGGGCGCTTCGTAGGCGCCAAACTGACGAGGAGCCCAATAGCATGGCCCAAATCTCTCTTACATTTCCTGACGGCAACGCGCGCCAATACGAGGCTGGCATCACTGCCGCTGACGTAGCTGCTGATATATCAAGCAGCCTGCGCAAAAAGGCGATTTCTGCGACCGTGAACGGGCAGCATTTCGACCTGCATTGGCCGATTGAGGAAGACGCGTCCATCGCGCTGCACACCATGAAAGATGAAGAGCAAGCACTGGAACTTGTTCGCCACGATCTAGCGCACATCATGGCGCGTGCAGTCCAAGAATTGTGGCCAGATGTGCAGGTCACTATCGGGCCTGTGATCAAAGACGGTTGGTACTACGACTTTGATCGCAAAGAACCTTTCGTTCCCGAAGATCTCGCGACTATTGAAAAGAAGATGAAGGAAATCATCAACAAGCGCGATGAAGTCCGAACCGAGATTTGGGATCGCCCACGGGCAATCCAGCACTACAAAGATAAGGGCGAACCGTACAAGGTCGAACTCATCGAAAGCATCCCGGGTGATGAACCGCTACGCATGTATTGGCATGGCGACTGGCAAGACCTGTGTCGTGGACCGCACCTGCAGCACACTGGGCAGATCGCGGGTGATTGCTTCAAACTGATGTCCATCGCAGGTGCCTACTGGCGCGGCGACAGCGACCGTCCGATGTTGCAACGTATCTACGGCGCGGCCTTCACCAACAAAGAAGGTCTGAAACAACACTTGCACCGTCTGGAAGAAGCTGCCTTGCGTGATCACCGCAAGTTGGGTCGCGAAATGGACTTGTTCCATATGCAAGAAGAAGCGCCCGGTCAGGTCTTCTGGCACCCTAACGGCTGGCAGGTGTACACCGAACTGCAAGACTACATGCGCCGCCAACAGCGCAAAGGCGGCTACGTCGAAGTGAACACGCCACAAGTCGTGGACCGCAAATTGTGGGAAGCGTCAGGTCACTGGGAAAAGTACCAAGAAAACATGTTCATCGTCGAAGTTGACGAAGATCATGCACGTGAAAAAGCGGTCAACGCGCTCAAGCCGATGAACTGCCCGTGCCACGTGCAAATCTTTAACCAAGGCTTGAAATCTTACCGCGACCTGCCGCTGCGCATGGCCGAATTCGGGTCTTGCGCACGGTATGAGCCGTCAGGCGCGCTGCACGGCATCATGCGCGTGCGCGGCTTTACCCAAGACGATGGGCACATCTTCTGCGCCGATGACCAGATCACTGCGGAAACCAAGGTCTTCATCGACTTCCTGTCCCGCGTCTACAGCGATCTCGGCTTTGACGACTGGACCATCAAACTGTCCACACGTCCTGAAAAACGGATCGGGTCGGACGAGACTTGGGACCAGATGGAAGCAGCGCTTGGCGATGCATGTCGTGCGGCAGGGCATGAGTTTGAAATCCTCGAAGGTGAAGGCGCGTTCTACGGGCCAAAGCTTGAATTCACACTAACCGACGCGATTGGCCGCGACTGGCAATGTGGCACACTTCAGGTGGACGCAAACCTGCCCGAACGGCTCGACGCGAGTTATATCGGACAGGATGGCAACAAACATCAGCCGGTCATGCTGCACCGCGCGACCCTCGGATCCTTTGAACGCTTTATCGGCATTCTGATCGAGGAACACGCGGGCAAACTGCCGTTCTGGCTGGCACCGCGTCAGGTCGTCGTGGCCTCGATCATCTCGGACGCCAATGACTACGTGCATGAAGTTGTTGCGGCGCTGAAAGCTGCGGGCGTGCGGGCTGAAGCCGACATTCGCAACGAAAAGATCAACTATAAGGTCCGCGAACATTCGCTTGGCAAGGTGCCTGCGATCCTCGCGATCGGCGCGCGTGAAGTTGAAGAACGGACCGTCAACCTGCGTCGTTTGGGTGAAAAGCAGACCAAGGTGATTGCCCTCGACGAGATCGTCAAAGATCTCGGCCTAGAAGCCACCCCACCCGACCTACGAAGCTGACGCAAAAGGGGGCCACCGCGGCCCCCTTTTCTTTTGGTCATAAATATCTCGGGGGTTTGGGGGCCGGCCCCCAATCACCGCTTGCGCCAAAATACAGCCCCTAAAAGTGGGCCTTTTCTTCGTCAGGTTTACCCGCAGCAATCGCCAACAGACCGCCCAAACCAGCGAACCCGATCGGGAACATCGTACCGATGTTGAACCCGAACGCCGTGTAGAACGCCGCACAAGACAGCAGCAACGCGATCCCGGCCCACAAGGCGCGGGTCTTGGCCATCGCACCACCCGCAATCGCTAATAGCGGGGCTAGAAAGCTCATCGCGCGAATGTAATCAGGGTTTTCAAGCAACCAGAATGTCTCGCCTACTTCAGGTACATTCGCAGTCAGTTCGGCATAGCCGTAGCCCACCAATCCAACCACGATCCCCATCAGGCCCGCGATAATTCCTAAAATGCCAGCAGCATTACGCATGTCGTTCTCCTTTGCCTGCAGATATGCATGGCATGTTCATGCGCCAAGCCATTTGGCCTGCGTGGCTTTGTCCCAGCCGATGGTCCAATCGTCACCGATCACCACCGGGCGTTTCATCAATGTTGGATGGGCCCGCAGCAAGTCTTTGGGATCGCTTTCTTTTTCGGCATCACTCAACCCACGCCACGTGGTTGATGCCTTGTTAATCGCCTTAGCGGGGAATTTCTCGACGATTTGCTCAATTTCGGCGTCGGTCAATCCATCGGCCCTGACATCGGTGACCTGCACATCAATTCCAGCAGCCTCTAACGCCTTCAGCGCTTTACGGCACGTGTCGCAGGTTTTTAGTCCAATAAAGCGCATTTCCGCCTCCTTTTTAGGCAATTCGAGCGCCTTTAGATTTTATTGTCGCTCAGATTTGCCTTCTCAAAAATCGCCCTATCCTTACGTGAAGCAATATCAAATTTGAAGACAACATCGAATGACTGGGAGACGTCCAAATGCCAAGCGGGACAGTAAAATGGTTCAACACAGCCAAGGGTTTCGGGTTCATTGCCCCTGAAGAAGGCGGCGCCGACGTTTTCGTGCATATCTCTGCGGTTGAACAATCAGGCCTGACGGGCTTGGCAGATGACGAAAAGGTCACCTACGAACTGATCGACGGACGCGATGGTCGTCAGATGGCCGGGAACATTGTGAAGCAATAAGACTATTGCGGGCCTGTCAGCGCCCTAGTCCATATGGCACCCAAAAGTGCGGAGGTGATGGTCGCCTCACTTAATTAATTCGCGCAACACGCAGGCTGGTCCTTCAGGGCGCAACACGTGCTGGCCGATCTGACGCCATTCGGTTTCATCGAATGTAGGGAAAAACGTATCGGCGTCCGACACAGTCAGGTCTACTTCTGTGATCAAAAGCCTGTCCGCTAATGGAAGCAGCGCCGCATAGATACCCGCGCCGCCAATCCCGTAGACGCGGGTGTAGCCTGCTGCATGGCATGCCGCGATGGCCGCTTCGATTGATTCGACGACATCATCGGGTCCATCAAGCGCAGACCGCGTGACCACGACATTATGGCGCCCTTTGAGCGGGCGGTAGGCTTCGGGCAGGCTGTCCCATGTCCGCCGTCCCATGATGACCGCCCCGCCCCGCGTCTCGCGTTGAAACATCGCGAGATCTTCCGGCAGGTGCCAAGGCATGTCCCCGTCTCGCCCGATTGCGTTGTTTTTGGCCCGTGCTACGATCAGTGAAATCATGGTCTAAACCGCCACCGGCGCTTTGATCACCGGTTCTGGATTGTAGTTTTCGAACGCAAAGTCGTCGAACTTGAAGTCAAAGATGCTGTCGACTTTCCGTTTTATGACCAAACGCGGGGCTTCGTGCGGCGTGCGCGCAAGCTGGGTCGCGACCTGATCCATGTGGTTCGAATAGATATGCGCGTCGCCCATCGTGTGGATGAATTCACCCGCTTTGTATCCCGTCACATGGGCCAGCATTTCCAGCAGCAGTGCGTAGGACGCGATGTTGAACGGCACCCCAAGGAACATATCGGCAGAGCGTTGATAAAGCTGCATGTGCATCGTGTCGCCCTGCACGCGCACCTGCCACAACGTATGGCACGGCGGCAGCGCCATGTCGTCAACGTCGCCGGGGTTCCATGCGGACACGATATGACGGCGCGACGATGGGTTGGTTTTGATCGCCTCCACCAGCGCTGAAATCTGGTCGATCTCGCCCACTAGCGCCCCGTTCTTCACCTGTGGAAAGTGCCGCCATTGGTAACCGTATACCGGCCCCAAATCACCATCGGCATCGGCCCATTCATCCCAGATGCGGACACCGTTTTCCGTCAAATACCCGATGTTTGTATCACCAGCGAGAAACCACAGCAGTTCATGGATAATGGACTTGAGATGCAGCTTCTTCGTCGTCACTAGTGGGAAGCCGTCGCGCAGATCGTAGCGACATTGCATCCCGAAGTACGACGTCGTGCCGGTGCCGGTCCGGTCATCAGACGGCACCCCTTTGTCCAGAACGGTTCGAAGTGCGTTAAGATATTCTTGCATGCCGGTCCCCTTGTGACGCTCGAATCGCGGCGCCTTGTGAGGGCAAGACTTAACGGAGCAGGCAGGACCGACAAGGGTACTACTGGAATCAAGACCCGCGATTTACCGCCGATCCAGACAAAAACACCGTGCAAACACATGAATAATTAACCATTTTCGCGCAACGTGTGGTGGAATGGAAATGTCTTGCTACAGCTATTTCAGGCCTAAAAATTGCCATTTTGATCTGTCATCAGACAACTACATATAGGGCGGCGTTGCCGAAAATCCGCGATATCACGTGGAAAATGCGTATATTTTCGCCTCTCGCACGTTGACACGCAGCCCCCCAAACACGAGAGTGACACAAATCTTGACTTTGCAGAAAAAGCGGACGCCACCTATGACACGCACCCCACTTACACTGGCCATGCTGGCCGTTCTCGCGGCTTGTGGCGATGGACAGCCGCTTTTTGATGTCGAAGACGCGACAGATGGGACCGAAACAGACATCCCCTTTCAGGACGTAGAGCCGGATGACGTTGACGAACCAGAAGACGTCTTGAACGCCGGTACCATTGCGCCACCGCTGCGCGGCGTATTGTCTGATCGCGGCGACATTGTGCGTGTCGAGGCCCCGAATGAAATCGGTGGGGGCGTTACATCACTGTTCAACTATAGCGGCGATGGCGACGTTTTTGTCATCGACGGCATCGCATTTGATGGCCTGAACCAATACGAACGGTTCGAAGCGCTGCCGCAAATTGGTACGGTTGCGGTCTATCAAGGCGATCTTCAAGTTACGGATTCCTTGTCAGGTAACCAAATCGACCAGATCGTTCCATATTTTGCTTTATACGACGTCAGTGACGTCATCGTTGGCGAAGGTGAAGATGATCAAGCTTTCCGGACATCATTCGCAGTTGTACGGACCGGCGGATATGGCGACTACGGTTTTGGTACCTTTGCGTATCAGCGCGCGGGTGATTTCACCGTTCCGACGACAGGCCAAGCCACGTTCAACGGCACATATGCCGGACTTCGCGTTTCGGACACGTTCTCAACGTCTGACTTGCCCGTGCGTGATATCCTGACGTCCGCTGACATCAATATTGATATCGATTTTGACGACTTTAACGGAACACCTGGTATCAAAGGCGTCCTTAGCAACCGCCAGGCCTATAACGAATTCGGTTCTGCCATTGAAACGAACCGCAACATTGATGCGTCGCTTGGCAGCACAAATGCAGTCCAACTGCCGAACCTGCCATTCATTATCCGCGAAGGCGGCACGACAATTTCCGAGAATGGCGAAATTGGCGGCAACCTTTCCAACACAATTATCGACCGTACTGGCGCGATCCGTGTCTACGAAACGGGAACATACGCTGGTATCATCGCAGGTGACCTGACCGATGCGGCTGATGGTGGTGAAATTGTTGGTGTGATCGTGATCGAATCCGAAGATTCGCGTTTTCAGGGTGTAAACTTCCAAGAGACCGGAGGCTTTATTGCCACACGTTAAACAATTGGGGCGGCGCGTCTGCGCCGCCATTGTTGCGGCAACCCTAAGCGTTTCACCGGCTGTATCCCAGCAGGTGCAATTGACTGCAGGACAAGTTCAGCAAATCGCGCTTGCCGCTCTGCAACAAGGTGATGCACGCGTAGCCGCACAAGCGGCCAACGCGCTCCTTGAACGTGATCCCCAAAACGCAGGCGCGCTCATTTTACGCACCGAAGCTGCACTACTTGCGGAGGATTTTGCGGGTGCTGTTGAATTCGGTAGCCGTGCACATTGGAATGCAGCGACAGCAAATCAACGGTTCTCGGCGGCACGTTTGGTCGCATTCGCGCACGTCGAACAAGAAAACTATACGCGGTCCCAAGCTTGGTTGCGTTTGGCGCGGCAAGATGCGCCAAACGATCAGGCGCGTGAAGCGGTCGCACGCGATTTCCGCGCCGTTCGGTCGCGCAATCCGCTGTCCGTCAATTTGCGTTTCGGCATCACGCCATCGACAAACGTAAACAATGGCAGCTCCAGCGAGACGACCGATCTTTTCGATCTTGGTCTGCCCTTCGTACTCAACGGCGATGCACGCGCGTTATCCGGTTGGGAAGCCTCAGCGAGTGCAAACTTGCGTTATCGCGCCCATACGAATGAAACGTCAGCGACATTCTTGGACCTCGGGTTTTCCGGCCGCACCTATTGGCTAACGGAAAATGCAAAAGACCAAGCTGGCGAAGGCGTCACAGGCAGTGATTTTTCAAACGCGACGCTCAGTCTTGGCGCTACGCACCGCTTCATCCTTTCGCCAGACATGCAACCGACCAGTGCGACGCTGTCCTTTGGACAAAGCTGGTATGGCGGCGATGCGAACGCGCGCTTTGTAACAGCATCGGCATCCCAGTCGTGGAAGTTGTCGGATAGAGATACGATCCTGCTGTCCGGCTTTGCGCAAAAGCAAACCAGCCTCGAAGACAGTGATCCGGTCATGACCTATAACCTGCAAACGGTTTGGGCGCGTGACCTTGCCGACTATGGTAACTTGGCGGTGTCGATTGCGGTGCGCGATAGCCAGTCAAACAACCGTGACGCGGACTATGATTCCGCCCGCGTTGGCATCAACTATGATTTCCCAGAGCCGCTATTCGGTGTGCAAATCGGCACGACCTTCAGCTACGAAGCACGCGATTTCGAAGCGTCCCGCTTTAGTCCTTTATTTGGGCGAGATGAGACGATCAAATCCGCCAGCGTTCGTGCGGTTTTCACTGATATCGAATATCTTGGCTTCCAGCCGGTTGTGAACATCGAACGCACAGTTCAAGAATCGTCGATCGACCTGTTTGACCGCGAATTCACGAACTTTGGGTTTGATATCACGTCATCGTTCTGACCGATTGCGCTTGGCCAAAGCGCAACAGCGCCCTAGGTTGTGACCACAATCAAGGAGCCTTTAATGTCACTTAAATATTTGCACACCATGGTGCGCGTGAAAGACCTAGACGCGTCTATCGCGTTTTTTGAACTGCTCGGGATGAAAGAAACAAAGCGGCACGAAAATGAAGGTGGTCGCTTTACGCTACTATTCATGGCCGCCCCCGGCGACGAAGATTGTCCGGTTGAGCTAACGTATAACTGGGACGGCGACGATGGCCTGCCATCCGACAGCCGCCACTTTGGTCACCTCGCCTATCGCACATCCAATATTTATGCGTTGTGCCAGCATCTTATGGACAATGGCGTGACAATTAACCGACCGCCACGCGATGGCCATATGGCTTTTGTCCGCTCACCAGACAATGTGTCTATCGAACTGCTGCAAGAAGGTGAAAACCTACCCGCTCAAGAACCATGGGCGAGCATGGAAAACACCGGCCATTGGTAAGACACGCTGTCTTTTGTTTGATATTTGCGTGGGCAGCATTGCCCGCGCAAGCCTGCCGTTTGGCGCTGGTTCTCGCGATTGATGTCTCGAATTCTGTCGACGAAGCCGAAGATCAATTACAGCGCCAAGGTCTTGCCAGCGCCCTACTTGCCCCTGACGTACAAAGCGCGTTTTTCGTGACAGACGATCCCGTTGCTTTGCTGGTCTATGAATGGAGCGGGCGTTATCACCAAAAAGTCTTGGTCGAATGGCGTGACATAACGCGTGAACAAGATTTGCAGGACGTATCGAGAAATATCGCAAATTCGACGCGCGGTCAGCGCGATTTCCCAACCGCAATGGGCTACGCGCTTGGCTATGCCGCAACGCGGCTACGCGAACGGCCTGATTGTTTCGCAAAAACCGTTGATATCGCCGGAGACGGTAAAAACAATGACGGTTTTGGCCCTGCCGAAGCCTACAATGCTTTTGCGTTTGACAACGTGACGGTGAATGGTTTGGTCGTCGATGCGTCCATTCTTGAAACGCGGGACGACCTTGTGGCTTTCTTCCAAGACGAAGTCATTCGGGGACCAGGATCGTTCACCGAAGTCGCCGATGGCTTTGCTGATTACGAAGACACAATGCGTCGGAAATTGATCAGAGAACTTCTATCTCAAATGATCGGGGATGCGGCACCACCGCCATCCCCTAATCCACGCGGTTGATCAATAGATATAGCGGATTTGTTCAGTCCAATAACGTTCGACTCGACGCAAAGCTGTCGTGATGTCGTCCATACCCTGATGATCAAGCACGCCGCGTCCCATCAGACCATCGGCATGTGTCGCAAATAGTTTCGCCACGATAGTTCGGATGTGCCGCCCTTTTTCCGTCAAACTAACCCGCACTGACCGGCGATCAACTTCGGAACGTTGATGGTGCATGTATCCCATATCAACGAGTTTCTTCAGGTTATAGCTGACATTAGATCCCTGATAATACCCGCGGGACTTCAGTTCGCCTGCCGTCACTTCGTTGTCGCCGATATTGAACAACAGCAGCGCCTGCACCGCATTAATTTCCAATACCCCGACACGTTCAAATTCGTCTTTGATCACATCGAGCAATAGCCGATGCAGCCGTTCCACCAGCGTCAGACCTTCAAGGTAACTGGCCATAAACGCGACGGTGCTGGCCTGTTCGGGCGCTTTTTCTTCTGTCGCCAAATGGGAATGAATGCTCATCACTATCTCCGTCAATCACTGCTTCATTGAGCAATGACAGGAGAATCCCAACATTTCGTTAAATTTTCCCCAAAAACGGGGGGCCTAATTTGGTCGGGTCAATCCTGACGCGAGGCCCATGATCACGGTCATAATACCTGCGTATTCTTCCGGTGCCTCGCCTTGACCCGTGATCCAACCGTAAATATCGTGATCGTATTCTTTGAGAAAGCTGTCGTACGTCTCAAGCTCTGCATCCGACAGATCCGGCATATAGTCCGTGGCATAGGCCGTCAGGATCAAGTCCATTTCCTTGATCCCACGGCGGATCGACCGCATATGAAGCCGCTTGATTTTGGTGTCTCGTGTCTCTGTCATCATTCAGTCAGCGCCTTACGCAGCCTTTTCTCCAGCTCGCCCAGCTTCACGGACGATTTTGCGATTTGTGCCCGTAGGCGGCGCATCTCGACCAACATATCATTCACGTCATTCGAAATTTCGGTGCCGTCTTCAGGGTTCTCGGGCCCTTCGCCGACGCCTGTCAGCAACCAACGCAAAGACACGCCCAACAGGCCTGTCAGCATTTGTAGCCGGTTCGCCCGTGGTTCTTTCCAGTCGTTTTCCCACGCATCAAGCGTCGTCACTTTGACACCAAGTTGCGTTGCAAGTTCCACTTGGTCCAATCCGGCTGCAGATCGTGCCGCAACCAACCGGTCCCCTAGCGTTGCTGCGTCGTCGCCGTACCAATTATCATCGTCAGTCATCATCTCGTCCTTGTCGCTTGCGTCAGGGGCCGTGTCCACCCTATGACATGGCTAACCTTAGTTGACCACAGGACCAGCGCCATGACCTTTCTGTCCGCGACACTCGACCGCGTTAAGCCGTCACCGACCATTGCAGTGACCACGAAAGCGCAGGAACTGAAGGCAGCTGGCCGCGATGTAATCGGTCTGGGCGCTGGCGAACCTGATTTCGACACGCCGCAGAACATCAAGGACGCAGGCATCGCTGCAATTAACGCGGGCAAGACCAAATATACCGCGGTCGATGGTATCCCAGAGCTGAAGCAGGCAATCTGCACCAAATTCAAACGCGACAACGATCTGGACTATACCACAGCCCAAGTCACCGTGGGTACGGGCGGCAAACAGGTGTTGTACAATGCCTTTATCGCAACGCTGAACGCGGGCGACGAGGTGATCATCCCTGCCCCCTACTGGGTATCATATCCTGACATGGTGAAATTGGGCGGCGGCGAACCTGTATTCGTCGAAGGCGTGATGGAACAAGGATATAAGATCACAGCAGACCAGCTAGAGGCCGCGATTACGCCCAAGACAAAATGGTTTCTGTTCAATTCGCCGTCCAACCCGACTGGTGCGGGCTATTCGTGGGACGAGTTGAAAGCACTAACTGATGTGCTGGTTCGCCACCCCCATGTTTGGGTGATGACCGATGATATGTATGAACATCTGGCCTACGGCGACTTCAAATTTTGCACCCCGGCACAGGTTGAACCCGCATTATATGACCGCACGCTCACCATCAATGGCGTCTCAAAGGCCTACGCGATGACAGGCTGGCGGATCGGCTATGCGGCAGGACCCGAGATGCTGATCAAGGCGATCCGCAAGGTCCAATCGCAGTCCACATCGAACCCCTGCACGATCAGCCAATGGGCGGCGGTGGAGGCCCTGAACGGCACACAAGATTACCTTGCGCCAAACAACGACCTGTTCATCACCCGGCGCGATCTGGTGGTGGACCTGCTGAACAAGGCCCCTGGTATCGTCTGCCCGAAACCGGAAGGCGCGTTCTATGTCTATCCGTCGATTGCTGGCTGCATCGGAAAAACGTCGAAAGCGGGCGTGACGATTATTGATGACGAAGTCTTTGCAACAGCGCTTCTGGAAGAAACGGGCGTCGCTGTCGTGTTTGGCGCAGCGTTTGGTTTGTCACCGAATTTTCGCGTCAGCTATGCCACCTCGAACGAGTCGCTGCGCGAGGCCTGCAACCGGATTATCACGTTCTGTGAAGGCCTTTCCTGATCAGCAAAGCAAGGTAGCTTGTGCATCATCCTACTGCTAAGGTTCATGCATAAGTCCTGTTGATCACACGAGTTTCGCCATGTCCGCCGAATTACCAGACTACTACTTCCGCGTTCGCGAAAACGGCGCGTTTGTGTTTCGTGTCGACACGGAAAACCGTCAGCGTCGGATCGAGATGGATCAGATTGCGGTCGTGAATGTGCGCAACGGCGAGGTCAAACCACACGGCGACCGCGTACTATCAGAAGCGGACATTGCAGCCATCCAAGACTGGTTAAACGACCGCGTCGCTTTGCTGGCCGAACGTGATGTCGATGACATTCTGCGCGCCGTGGATCACATGAACCTGACAACGCAATGGGTTCAATCACGGGCAACAGAAGAGCAACTGGATCAGGTGACGGATTCCTTACTGCTGGCGATGCATGATCTTCGGACTGTGCTTGTACGGAAAAAGGCAGACCGTCTTTTGCGCGAAAGCAGCAATGAATAATTCAGCTCCTGCGCTGTATATCTCTATCCAGATGCCGCGGTTCTTTTAATTCTATTAGCGCATCACAATCGCCCAAAACGACGACGCGAATTGAAATCTGTAATAGACGAATTCAGGTCGTTGCCTTCAATAGAATTTCCAGCGCTCAAGATGGCCGCCCGTGAAAACTGAACGCTTAAAGTTTTTAATCGTTAAAAATCAAGATATTAAAGAAAAGATCCCATCCTCCCCACCTTTTTCTTGAATTTCACCGCAACCATTTTCGTTCCGCCCAGTTGCTATATCAACCGCAGCAAGCGGATAACGAACTAACGGAGACGAAAATGAAAAACCTTATTAAACCAGCTGCCCTGAGCCTTTTTGCAATTACTGCTGCTAATTCAGCATTTGCCGACGCACACGAAACAGCAACTGATTTGACATGTGCTGAATTCATGGAAATGGAACGCATTGACCAGACACAGGCACTGAACGCGCTGACTGGCGAAGTTGACGGCGTAATGAAAGACGACGATTCAATCGCAGAGATCGCGGTACTGTGTAACGGACGTGACGACGATAACCTTGCGGAAATCCTTGACGATGATGCGGATTCCTAAATCCAGCGTCTCGCGCAAGTGAGATATTATGGGGCGTACCAGCAATGGTGCGCCCTTTATCGTTTTAGGCGTGACTGTTGATCCGCACCGACCGTCCCCAAAACCGCCACAACAGCAGAACCGCCGCAACCGCCAGCCCCACGACCAGCCCGAGCCATAGCCCTACGCCTTCTAGGCCAAGCGGGAAGGCCAGGATGTAACTGATCGGCAGTCCAATCACCCAGTAGCTGATCGTCGCCATGACCATCGGCACGCGTGTATCCTGAACCCCGCGCAACAGGCCAAGCGCCATGACTTGCAATGCGTCCACAACTTGGAACAATCCGGCGCAAGCCAGCAAGGCGACCCCAATTTTCAACAGCTCCGCTTTGGCTGGTTCATCCGGATCGATAAAGGCTGAAATCAGGGGTTCGGGGAATAATAAGAAGACGAACATTGTGAACACGGCAAAGACAGCCGACAATGTGATCGCAACCTTACCGCCCCGCCGCAGACCGTCTTCGTCGCGCCGCCCCAATGCGCGTCCCGCCCGCACAGTTGCTGCTTGGGAAAATCCGATGTGAACCATGAACGTCAGGCTTGCCAACTGGATTGCGATGCCGTGTGCCGCCAATGGCAACGGCCCCAGCCATCCGATCATCACAGCCGACGCACTAAACAATCCGCCTTCTGCCAAGGCCGTTAAACCAATGGGCCAGCCCAGCGCAAAGACCCGCTTCATGACCTCTGTGTCTGGCGCAAAGACATTGCGCAGCAGTTGAAACTGCGGCGTTTTCCACAATGCGTAAATCAACAGGATCACGACGTTCAAGATCGTCAGGCTCAGCGATGCAATCGCGGCCCCTTTGATCCCAAGTTCAGGTGCACCCCAGTTACCGAAGATCAGTGCGTAGTTCACGAACCCGTTCAGAACCGCTGATCCAATCGTCGACCATAGAATAATGGCCGTTTTTTCCAGTGCCGCAAGAAAGCTCTTTAGCGTCATCACCAGCAAAGCCGGGATCATCTGGAATGCCACGATGTGCAGGTAAATCTGGGCTTCTGCAGCGACAGCCGGGTCTTGGCCAATCGCGATCAAGAGCGCCTCAGTCCAGATAAATGGGATCATGATCACCCCGCCATAAATAATCGACAACCACAGTGCCATGCGTGTTGCGCGGCGGACCTGCTGGTCGTCGCCTGCCTCTGCGGCGGCTGCGACCAATGGTGTCACGGCCTGCGCAAAGCCGGATCCAACGATGAAGGTCAGAAAGAAAAATGTCCCCGCAATCGTTGATGCTGCAAGTGCGGTGACCGAATACCACCCCAGCATCACAGTGTCCGTGATGTGGATCGCGAATTGCGCAAGATTACTAAGGATCAACGGCATCCCGAGCTTCATAATAGCGCGTGAATGTTCCGGATATGTGGTGGCTATTTGTTGCATGCCGTAGGCTTAGGCCTAGGGTTGGTATGCGTCCAGCCCTATCGCCCTATGGGCGCAAATTTTGGATGCTGTCCAGCCTGCAGCCAGGAACCCGATCAGGCCTATTGCATGATCGAAACCGATTGCGCGGGATTGGCACCGCGCAACAGCGAGCGTGCGTATAGTTTGTGAAGCGTAGTAATGGCCCGCACGACAACCCCATCACCCGGTGTGACCGCCGATCCAAAATGTAGCCGCGTACCACCCTCTATGGGCGAAACCATAAACCACGACCGTGTGTGTCCAGCCATGTCGCACAGCAGCACTTGGTCTTCGGTGCGATCTTCGACGGTCCATGCTGCGAATTCTTGGGTGTCGCCATGTGCAACGGCGTGGACATCTTCGTCTGTCGATGGCCGACGGACGGCATATTTAAGGATCAGCCGTTCCGCCCTGAACAACGGCGTCGTGTAAAAAGCGGTGATAAAGTCTGACAGACTAACATGCCCCGCGATGTCCTTCACGTAGCAATCAGTGTAGTTTTTCGGGTCTGCTGTGTAGCGTTGCAGCAGCGCGTCTGCTGGTAACGGGATTGCGTGTACGGCGGTGTTGGCAGGCATCGATTGATCCTCTCATCATGTACAGGCGCACGATGCTCCCACGCTGATCAGATAACAACGGTCTTCGGGTGCGACAGATTCACCCCGATGCCGCGTTGAATTTGCCCATCAGGTAATCCCCAAAGGCGATAGGCGGATACGCCGCTGATCCATCCAGCGGCTTGATCACCGCGTCCCAGTTCGGTTGGTAAAAGTAGGCGAGCGACAGGCGTTTCGGCTGGTCAGGTTTGGCCACAACACGGTGCAATGTGCTGACCCAACGGTCCGCGGTCCAACGCGCCATAAGGTCACCGATATTGATCACAAACGTATCTTTCGGCGCATTGACATCAATCCAACCGTCATCTTGCTTTACCTGCAGGCCTTGCGATCCCTGCTGCGGCAACAGGATTGTCAGTGCGCCATAGTCCGTATGCGCGCCCGCCCGTTGCTGGCCGACGAGCGCCTGCCCCCGTGTGGCTGGATAATGCAAAGCACGTAAGGCGGACGCCGGTTCTGTGCCGAAGGGGGCAAAGAAATCCGTCGGCAAATCAAGTGCTTCGGCAAAGGCACACATGATGCGGCCACCTAGATCTTCGACGGCCTGATAATAGGCCGCCCATGCCTCGCGAAACCCTACCAATTCGGGCCAAGGCGTTCGCGCGGACGCAAATGCCTGCGATTGCGGATCATCGACTTGAACCTGAAGCGGAAACGCACGTCCGTTAAAGCTCTCCTTGAGGTCAGGCGGGGTATCCACGCCTTTGCTTTTCGCCAACGCTTCTTGATCGGGACCAAGGTAACCATAAGGGCCACCAGCTACCGGAGGACGGACCGCCTGTTTTGATGCGTTATCAAGTGCAAAAAACGCATCGGCTGCAGCCCACATGTCGTGGATCGTTTTTGCTGCGACGCCGTGACCTGACAGCACGATAAACCCCGTCATGCAGCACATTTCGTCAAGAGCGGCAGCACGCGTTTTACGGTCAGCCCCTGTCGCAGCTTCGAATGCTGCAAGATCAAATGCCCCAATGCTCACGCTTTTGCCCCGCCGCATGGCAGTTGCGTCACGTCACGACAGCCGATCGTCAAAACACGCATCTAGATATCCTTCAGCTTTGTACTATCGTTCTGGTTATCTGAGCAGCGCACGCCCCGAATAGCAATGCTTGTCGGTGTGCCGCTCATGTCTCATCTTTGGAGGAAGATACCCGATGCAAACCAAGACCACGGCCCTTGCCTTGTCCCTTATGGCAGGTTCTGCCCTTGCCGATGGCCATGCCACGAACCGCGTTGACGGGATGCGACCCGATGCGCCAGCACTTGCAGCACTCGGCGATCATAATGTGGGGGTGCAGACATTCAGCTTCACCAATCCCGATCAGATCGACATCGTCAACACGGCCGCAGAAGGTGACATCGCCCGCGCGGATCGGACATTGGACGTAGAAATCTGGTATCCAGCCGAGGCGACGACACAGGCGGGCGGCACCTATGAAACCGTCACCCGCGACGGCGTCACGCCCGTCGTACTTCACGGTCAGGCCGCGCGTGATGCAGCACCGATGACGGGCGAAACCTATCCGCTTGTGATCCTCAGCCACGGCTATCCGGGCAACCGCTTCCTGATGTCCCATTTGGGCGAAAACCTGGCATCCAAGGGCTACGTCGTAGCGTCGATTGACCACACAGACAGCACTTATTCGGATCAGGCAGCGTTTGGATCGACACTCGTAAACCGACCATGGGACCAACGGTTTGTATTGGACCAAATCGCGGCGCTCGACGGTGATTTAGGCGCGATGACGGACGCGGATAACGCTGCCGTTGTAGGCTATTCGATGGGCGGATACGGGGCGTTGATCTATGCAGGCGCAGGCGTGACCGAGGTCAGCACGACCTACGAATGGGGCGCGCCGCAAGGGTTGCTTGGCCGGAACCTCGCCGGATCAGAAAGCCATGCTGCACTGGACGATAACCGCGTGAAAGCATTCGTGGCCATCGGTCCGTGGGGCAAGAACACGGGGTTCTGGGACGATACGGGTCTTGCAGGCATCACCAAGCCCTTGATGTTGATTGCTGGTGGCATTGATGACGTGTCCATCTACGGCGCAATCCGCGAAATTTTCACAGGTACAGTCAACACAACGCGTCACCTGCTGACCTTTGACAACGCCAACCACAACGCCGCAGCGCCAATCCCTGCCCCCGCCGAAAGCTACGGCATTTCGGACACCTTGGGGCGCAGCACCTTTGATCACTACAGCGATGCGGTTTGGGATAACGTGCGGATGAACAATATCACCCAGCATTTTGTCACTGCTTACCTTGATCAACATCTCAAGGGGGCGGATACCGCTGAATTCTTCGACCTGACACCAAACGCCACTGACGGTGTTTGGGATATCGCGGAAGACGGCACCGTCGGTGCGGATCACACCTATTGGGCCGGTTTTGCGGATCGAACAGCCGTTGGGCTACGGTTCGAAACGCTCACCCAAGGCGAGTAGACCCAACATCTTGTGGATAAGGGCAAGGATGCGATTGCCCTTATCCACGCCGCACATCATAATGCGTCCAAACAAATAAGGGGCGGCAGTATGGCGAGCGATCTTCTTTCAGGCTCTGGCGGCAACGAGAAAAACACATATGACGCGTCCAGCATTCAGGTGCTGGAAGATATGGAACACGTCCGTCTGCGCCCCGGCATGTACATCGGCGGTAAAGACGACCGCGCGTTGCACCATATGGTCGCGGAAATCGTCGATAACTCGATGGATGAAGCGGTGGCCGGTCACGCCACGTGGATTGAAATCGAACTGCACGAAAATGGCCATTGCACGGTGCGTGACAACGGACGCGGCATCCCGACCGATCCGCATCCCAAAGACCCATCAAAAACCGCGCTCGAGATCATCTTCTGTACGCTGAACGCTGGTGGTAAATTCTCGGGCGATAGCTATGAAACCTCAGGCGGTTTGCACGGTGTGGGCTCATCCGTTGTGAACGCGCTGTCCGATCACCTACGGGTTGAAGTGGCGCGCAACAAAGAACTGATGATGATGGAATTTTCGCGCGGTGTGCCACAAGCACCGCTGGCGAAAATCGGAGCCGCCCCGAACCGGCGCGGAACATCTGTGACCTTCCATCCTGACGCGGAAATTTTTGGGTCGCTGAAGCTGAAACCTGCCCGCCTGTTTAAAATGGCACGGTCCAAGGCGTACCTTTTTTCGGGCGTTGAAATCCGTTGGAAAACGGGCATCGACGATGGGGAAACGCCGAAAGAGGCGATGTTCAAATTCCCCGGCGGTCTAGCCGATTACCTGAACGAAACGCTGTCAGGCGCGACGACATATGCGGATGCACCCTTCGCCGGAACGGTTGATTTCAAAGACAAATTCAACGTGCCGGGCAAGGTCGAATGGGCCGTGAACTGGACCCCGACACGCGACGGTTTCATCCAGTCCTATTGTAACACCGTGCCAACGCCAGAAGGCGGGACGCACGAGGCTGGTTTCTGGTCCGCGATCCTGAAAGGCATCAAGGCATACGGTGAACTTGTATCCAACCGCAAGGCCAGCACGATCACCCGCGACGACCTGACAACGGGGGCTGGTGCGCTTGTGTCCTGCTTTATCCGCGAACCGGAATTTGTGGGGCAGACGAAGGACCGATTGGCCACGACCGAAGCACAGCGTATGGTTGAAAATTCCGTGCGCGACCACTTTGACAACTGGTTGGCGGCGGACACGAAATCAGCGGGCGCGATCCTTGATTTCCTTGTGCTGCGGGCCGAAGAACGGCTGCGCCGCAAACAGGAAAAAGAAACCGCACGAAAGACAGCGACAAAGAAGCTGCGCCTGCCCGGCAAGCTGGTCGATTGTTCGGCCACGAACCGCGAGGGCACAGAGCTGTTTATCGTCGAGGGTGATTCCGCGGGTGGTTCTGCCAAAATGGCGCGAGACCGCAAAACGCAGGCCCTACTTCCGCTGCGTGGTAAGATTTTGAACGTGCTGGGGGCCGCGTCGAACAAGCTGGGTTCCAACGCGGAAATCAACGATCTGACACAAGCACTTGGCGTGCAACTCGGGCCGAAATTCGTGGTCGATGACCTGCGCTACGACAAGATTATCATCATGACCGATGCGGACGTCGACGGCGCGCACATCGCGGCGCTGCTGATGACATTCTTCTTTACGCAGATGCGGCCGATGATCGACAACGGGCACCTCTATCTGGCCTGCCCGCCGCTGTACCGCCTGACGCAAGGTGCGAAACGGTTGTACGTGGCCGACGACGCCGAGAAGAATGTGATGATGGAGAAAGGTCTGGGCGGCAAAGGCAAAATCGACGTGCAGCGCTTTAAGGGTCTGGGCGAGATGGATGCAAAAGACCTGAAAGACACGACGATGAACCCCGAAACCCGCAAACTGATCCGCGTCTCAATCGACGACGACATGCCGGGCGAAACAGGCGATCTGGTAGAGCGGCTGATGGGCAAGAAACCCGAGCTGCGGTTCCAATACATCCAAGAAAACGCGCGGTTCGTGGAGGAGTTGGATGTTTGAGTTTCACATTTAATTTTAGCTCATTTGCAGGATTCCTTCGATCTTTCTCCAAGCCAGACCTTGAGTTTGAAGTTCCGACTTCTTCGGTACGTATGAAAGTCCAAATGCGCTACGCGGATGGAAAAACGAACTACTGCTTGCGCACATCAAAGATGGGTGCTGTATCTTATTACGATCTAAAGAGGCACGAAGCGCTAGAACTCGCTGAGGCCCTGATCACTGCGTCAGAAAAAGACCCAAATCATCAAGAATAAATTACGCTACCTTGAATGACCTTGTGTGTCGGGCGCTGCCCGACACCTGAGCTAATGCTTGCCCCCTGTGACGCCCGTCACATCCCTCCCCCGTCAGAATCGTTAACACTTTCCGTATCAACTTATTACGGAAGGCTTTGATCATGACATTTTCACGCAATTTCGCGCTATTACTCGTCCCCTTAACCCTCGCCGCTTGTGGCGGCACGACGACGCAACCCGAATTCGACAATCCTGATCCCCCTGCCCCGACAACCCAGGCGGTGGCCCGCGCCGATGTTGCCTCTGCGTCGGTCTTTTCCGATTGGGTCGAGGCAGGTGATACCCGTACGGTTTTGCGCACCCGTCCATCGGATGGGGACACGACCACCTATGCGTTGACCCTTGAGGATGTGGATGCTTTGAACGGTTCCACGTTTTCATCATTTTCCAACACCGATAGCGGCCCCCGCTGGCGGATGTTCGAAGCAAAGGGTCCAGGAGGCGCTGTGGCCCGTTTGACCGGATTTATGGATGATCGGGGCAACCTGTCTTACGCCCCCCAATCCGAATTTATCACGACAGGCGGATCCATCCCCTTGACCGGCAACGCCAATTATAGCGGCGATTATGTGGGCACGTTGACCTTGGGATCGGGCACGCTAAACCCGAATTATACTTCGAACTATGTGACCGGTGACGTCTCTATCACCGCCGATTTCGGAAACGAAGTGTTGGATGGGCGCATTTCGAACCGTACCGCGTACAGAACGGCAAGCAACAATGAGATTTTCGATCTTGCGGATGTGACGCTTGGTCGATTGGAGCTAACGGGCGGACGCAGCAATGCCCCTTATGGTGGTGGCACGTTAGGTGGTACAATTCAGGCGTCCGGATATACGCCGCAGAATTCCACGATCAACGGGTCATGGAATGCGGCAGCGTCCGGCGATGCGGCTGAAGCAATCACGGGTTCAGTTTCGATCAATCACGCGTACACTGGCACAACGCGCGACCAGACCGAAACCGGCGTTTTCGTCACGACGCAAGATTAATCCGGGTCGGGGCGCGCGTTAAGGGCGCCCCTTATCCACCATCTCGATCGCTGCACGCAGATGTTCAAGCCGGAACGAATGTCCCCCTTCAAACATGCAGAATCCCAACGTTTGATCTTCGGCATTATCGCGCACAGCACAGTCAAGTCCGCCCACTTGCTGTGAAACCGCGTTCCCAAAGCCTCCGTGGCGTGCGTACATGCCAAGGGCCGTCGGGACGTCGCCTTGATGCGACGTCCTGATCGCGCGGCCTGATAGCGGTACGGTTGGGTCGTTGTCGCCGTGAATGTGGACAACGCTGATGGGTGGCGTATCGCAGGTGTTTGGGATGTCTTCCCAGAACGTGCCGGACATCGGCACAGCCGCCCGCAGCAGATCGGATCGGTCGCAGATTAAGTTCCACGTCATCATCCCGCCCGCCGAAAAACCAGTTGCGATGATGTTGTCTTGATTGATGCCAAACTGCGTTGCTGCATCGTCTAAGACAGCTTCGAAATAGGCCAGTTCCCCTGCCCCGTCCGATGACGGATTTGACGGGCTACCCGGCAGGTCCCACGTCCCATCCACACCATTTGCCGCGATCAGCGCATAACCCATGTCCGCCGCAAGTCTGCGCAGCCCGCCATTGTTCATAACCCCGCGCGCTGACCCACGATGCCCGTGCGAAAACACGATAGCACCGGGGTTTTCCACGGTGTCCGGCATTGCGATCCGGTAGCTACGGTCGCCCACCACACAATCCGTGTCAGCGCCGCATGCCATCCCTCCTGTCGGAAGGATCGCAAGGGCCAATGCAGCAAACCACCGCATCAGTTAAGCGTCAGGTTGCCGATGGCGGCCCGGATCGTACTGTCCGTGTCATCGCTGTCGCCGGACACGGCAATGCCCACAAGCGATCCCGGCTGACCACCAAACGCCTGCGCATAGTCCGCAGCCAGATTGACGTTTTCGCTATACGATCCTGTGCCCGCCTGCCGCAGCATCACATTCACGCCTTGGCCCCGCAGATACGGTGACTGGAACTGTGATCCACGTGCATGGTTTCCGCCCCACACGTACAGCAGAACGCGGACGTCGTCATTGCCGAGTAGTTGCCGGATGCTCGCGTTTTGCAGACCTGCCGCCTGATCATCGGGCACAAATACAAAGTAGAGCGACATATTGCGATCATCGCCGCCTTTTTGGCGCAGGTCCGTCGCTGGCACGGATTGTTCAACCGTCCAGTTCCACCGCCCGTTTGTCGCCTGCCAGTCGCTTTGTGGAATGCGTTTCCACGCAATTGATACGCCGCCGTCGGACGTCATGCTCAACGTGTTTCCAAAGCTGTAGCGATTGTTGGAAAACAGCGACAACTTCTGCTCGGACCAGCCGCTGGAAAAGCTGACCGGGCCCGCGGCCGCGGTGTTTGCGACCAAAGTCGCTGCAATCGCTAAAGTACGGAAAAACGTCATGGGGTGCTCCTTTAGGTGACCTGTTGAACAAGTCACGTAACAGGATCACCCAAAGTTTCACCACACGTTTGCGTGGGTCACGGGAATGTTAAAGCTCTTGGATGCTTTCAAGGTAATCGGCGAGCGCGATCAACCCGACTGGCGTTGGCGTCCCAAGACCATCTTCACCCTCGACAATCACAGCTTCGCCGAGATCACCTGCGCCAAATTCCGGCATCGCATTGGAAAAGTGCGGATCGCGGTCCAAACCGTCGATGATCGCCATAATGTCCTGACGTGGGAAGGTTCCCCCGTTGCGCGCAGAAATCATTGTCAGATCCGCCGCGATAAGCCCAACGCCTGTGACAAGCGGACCCGACCCTTTGCCGTCAACACCATGACAACCTGCGCAATTTTCCATGAACGATGCACGTCCATCTGGAATTTCAAGTTCTTCAACACATGCCGCCAGCATGAGTGGAATGAAAAGTGCCGATAATCGCATCTTGGCCTCCCTGTTTTTGTTCGTTTTTCCGAGCGTCGCCGAAATTGGCAGTTGTTACTTTGATATGGATCAGACTGCTTCTAAGCTAGTCATATATGAGGAGCCCAGATGCACAATTCCTATCTTATCATGCTCGCCGCTGGTATCGGCGTGCCCGTGCTGGCCGCATTGAACGCGGCGCTTGGCCGGACGATTGGGTCACCTGCTGTTGCAGCAGCCACGTTGTTCTTGGTCGCCTTTGCATCGGCGGCCATAGTGGCGCTTTTGACCGCTCCGCAGGCCGCTGCAAAAATCGCGACAGCCCCCAAACATCTGCTGCTTGGCGGCGTGCTAATCGCGTTTTACGTCCTGTCTATCACTTGGATCGCACCGGTTATCGGTGTTGGTAACGCGGTGTTTCTCGTCCTGATTGGACAAATGATTGCTGCGGCGACGATTGATCACTTTGGTTTATTTGGTGCTAACGTCGCACCGCTAAACGCAACACGTGCCGCAGGCATTTGCGTCATGGCGGCAGGCGTTTTCATTACACAAAAAGCCTAAGCAGACAGGCCCTTCACAGACGCCCAAAGCGCGTCGGGTACTTCAACATCGACCAGAACCTTGCGGTTCGCGCCGGGAATGCGTCCGCCGTCTTGTTCTGCAATCGCGTCCGCCACACGGGCAAACCGATCCGCGAAATGGTCCCCGTGGGTTGCCGGATCAATCAGAATGTAGAACTGACCAAGCCCGTGGGGCGCGCCGTCCGGCAGTTTTAACCCACTTACGTCAAGCGAATTGACGCTTGCCGTCAGGCCAGCGGCCAACAGTTCCACCATCAGGCCAAAACCCCAGCCTTTGTACCCCCCAGCAGAAACCAATGCGCCTTTCAAAGCCGCCTCTGGGTCGGTGGTCGGTTGCCCATCTTGATCAACGGCCCAGCCAAGCGGGATAGTCTCGCCGGCGGCTTTCGCCATCGTGATCTTGCCCAATGCCACGGCAGAGGTTGAAAAGTCGAAATGCATTGCAGGCGCGGGATCGCCCGGCACCGTCATCGCAATCGGGTTTGTGCCGATCACGGCCTTGTTCCCACCAGGTGGTGCGACCACGGGTGACGCGTTGGTCATCCCGATCCCAATCAAACCCGCCGCCGCGATTTGTTCGGTAAAGAAGCCCAGCGATGTACACGTATGCGCATGCGCGACCGACAAAGTCGCAACACCCATTTCGCGCGCGGCCTCTATCGCGCGGGGCAGCCCTGCGGCAAAGGCGGGTTGCGCAAAACCGAATTTCGCATCTGCCATGATGGACGCGGGGCGCGGCGCTGACACAACCGGCGTGACTTGGCCATCGACCCGTCCCGACTTCAGCTGCGTGCAGTAGCTTTCAAGGTAATACAGACCGCAGATGACATTGCCTGTTTCTTCGGCCCGCGCGACGGCCTTGGCAACATGGGCCGCCTGTTCTGTGCCCGCGCCGTGATGGATCAATGCGGCGTACGAGGCGTCATAGATTTCAGGCACAGTCACTTGCATGTCGTCTCTTCCTTTGCGGTTTCGTCAGACAGGTGCCAACGTGCCTGCGGTCATCCGTACCGTCCGGTCCATCCGTGCGGCCAATTCGAGGTTATGTGTCGCGATCACAGCAGACAGACCAGTCCCACGCACCAATTCCATCAGCGCGTCAAACACCCGATCCGATGTGTCAGGGTCAAGATTGCCTGTCGGTTCATCCGCCAACAAAAGCGACGGATTGTTCGCCAATGCGCGGCAAAACGCGACCCGTTGCTGTTCACCGCCCGACAAAGCAGCGGGGCGGTGTTTGGCCCGCGTATCAACACCAACCCTGCCAAGCAGGTCCATCGCGTGTTCTGTCGCAAGACCTTCCGCAACGCCATTCGCCAGTTGCGGCAGCACGATGTTTTCCAGCGCTGTGAATTCCGGCAGCAAGTGGTGGAATTGATAAATGAAACCGACCTCCGACCGTCGCACCGCCGTCCGTTTGCGATCCGACAGTTTCGTCATATCGGTGCCATTGATCGTCACCGTGCCGTCGTCCGGACTATCGAGCAGGCCCGCGATGTGCAAAAGCGTCGATTTACCGGCACCGGACGGGGCCACCAACGCCACAACTTCGCCCGATGCAACAGCCAAATCGGCGCCTTGAAGCACGGTCACCGCGTTGGGTTTGCCTTTGTTATAGGTCTTTGTGATCCCAGCCACATTCAACACGTTATTCATAGCGCAGCGCCTCAACGGGGTTCATCCGTGCCGCACGACGCGCAGGGAAAATGGTGATGATCCACGACAACGACAGCGACAAGGTCACAGCAGAGATCACGTCTTTCAACTGCAGTTCCGCAGGCAATCGGTAAATGCCCCGGATGGACGGGTCCCAAACGCCGCCGTTGCCGATGGAATTCACGAAGCCAAAGATTTGGTCGATATAAAGAGCAAAAAAACAGCCCAAGATCACACCAAACAACGTGCCCGCCGTTCCGATCCCTGCCCCGCAGATGAAGAAAATCCGCAGGATCGACCCTTCGGTCAGGCCCATTGTGCGCAGAATACCGACGTCGCGGCCCTTGTTTTTAACGAGCATGATCAAGCCGGAAATGATGTTCATCGACGCGATCAGGACGAGGATCGACAGAATGACGAACATCACGTTGTCCTCGACTTCAAGCGCGCGCAAAAATGCGCCAGCGCTGTCGCGCCATGTCCAGACGTAGCCGCCTTCACCGATGGTCGCCATGACCTGTGGCAGGTACTTTTCAATCTCGTCGGGGTCTTCGACCATGACTTCGATCTCGGTTGCGACGCCATCGCGGTTAAAGAACAACTGCGCCTCTGCGATCGGCAGATAAGCGCGGATTTTGTCGATGTCGTAGCGGCCAGCCGTGAAGATATAGACCACGTCATAGACGTTCACCCGTGGCGTGGTGCCAAGTGCAGTGCGTGCCCCGTTGGGCGAAATAATCTTGATCCGGTCGCCAACCCCAACGCCAAGGTCTTTGGCTAACGCCGATCCAATCGCGATACCGTCTTCGAAGTTGTTGATATCGCCGGACGAATCCTCAGGATTTGCGATACGTGGGATCGTTAGAAGATTGTCAAAAGAAATGCCGTAAACATCCACAGCCGCGTTGTTATCACCGTAGTTGCCCATCACCTGACCGCGCACCAACGGTGCTGTCCGCGTGACACCCGGGATAGCGGCAAGGTCAGTCGCCAATTCGTCGTAGCCCTTAATCAGCTGCGTGTAGCGGCCCGAATCCGGTACCACCTCGGACTGGCGGTAAACGGCGACATGGGCGTTCGAGCCAAGGATCGTGTCGACAAATTCCGCCCGAAACCCGGACCGCACGGCCAAAGTCGCAATCAACGCAAACACAGCAAGCGTCACGCCGATCAGGCTGATCCACGTCATGACGCTGACACCACCTTCGGCCCGTTTCGCCCGAATGTAACGCCACGCGATCATCCACTCAAATTTCGCAAATGGGGCTGTTTTGCCTGCCATTTTCGGCCTCCTACTGCTCGGATTGCAAACTGGGGCTTGCGGGGTGCAAGGTCAAGCGCTGGGATGCAGCCCAAGCGGACAAACGTCATTCAGCCGCGTTTGCAGAATATCACGCAAAGACAGGATGTTCGCAGCTTTCGCTTCGAGTTCAGTGATCTTGGCTTGCAGCAATCCGCCCACATCGTCCGCCGACATCTGTGCATCTTGCAATGCTGACGTCAGATCCGCGATTTCGCGCAGTGTAAATCCAAGCTGCTGCGCGAGCCGGATCATTTTAAGCAATTGCACCGTCGCAGGGCTGAAATCGCGGTACCCATTGGCCCGCCTGTCTGCCGCGATCAATCCGCGTTTTTCGTAGAACCGGATCGTGTCCGTGCTGACACCCAGTGAATCTGCAAGTTCCCCGATACGCATGATAAACCTCTTGACCTTGGATCATACTCCAAGGTGTAGGGCTATCCGGTCAATTGCAAGAAAGGAAATTGCAGATGCTATCGGAGACAACATTCCGGCGGATTTACCGGATAGGATCGTGGTACGATTTGATCGTCACATGGCCGCTCGCCACGCCGTTCACCTTGGCCATGCTGTGGGCCACTATGGGCGGCATTCACAGCCAATTCGGGCTCGCGCCCTTACCCACATTGGACACCTACGCGGTCCTTTTCGCCAACATGGCTGGCACGGTTGTCCTGATCTGGACCGTGCTGCGGATCAGGTGGGACGACTTGCGGCTAGCGCGTTACGATGCTGTCGGGCGTTTCGCGTTTTCAACGTGGATGATCGTGGCACTTAGCAACGGGGGCAGCCCAATTCTGTACGGGTTTCTGGCATTCGAAGTGACGTTCGGCGTTCTACAGGCATTGCCGTATCGCCGCGACACTTAAAAAACGACGCCCCGACCACAAAGTCGGGGCGCTACATTACCAGTGATTGCCAGCCGTTTGCAGCGGGCTAAGATCACGCCCCTTCGCGGCCTCTTTACTACCAGCCGCCCAAAGCACACCGCGTTTGATCATTTCAAACGCGGGTCCAGTGGCCACAACATTCGCCTGATGGCCCAGCGCGTTGTAGTAAACGCGGCCAAGCCCCCAAGTCCGCGTCCAAGCCACCGGCATATCAACAGCGCCGTTCGGCGTGTGATACCAGTCGACGACATCGGTACGAGTGGTCGCAAGCACGGTGTTCGCCGGATCGACGTGCAGGTAATATTGCTCTGTCTCGACGTCAAAATCGCCGATACCCGCAACAAGCGGATCGTCAGATGTGATTTGCACCCGATGTTTCACCCCGTCACCGCCCGGATGCGCCACCCAATTGGCCCCCGTGATGAACTGCCACAACGGCACCCCACGAAAAGCGTCACACATCCCGCCATGACAGCCTGCCAGACCTGTGCCATGTGCAACGGCTTCGGACACGTTGGTGGCGGCATCACGACTAATATCGCTCATGGTCCAGACCGGAATGATCAGGTCGTAAGTCTTCAACTTGTCCGCATCGTCGAAGCAATCGAGGCTGTCAGTAACGTCCGGCGTGCCGCCAGCATCCGCAATGATGGACCGGAAAATCTCGGCAACTTTGTCGGGCTCATGGCCATCCCAGCCGCCCCATGTGATCAATGCTTTCATGGTCTTGTCTCCCCCATCAGGCGCGGAGCCTGACTTACGTTTTGATGTGGTCGCCGGATCGGCGGATCGCGGCGAATTGAATCTTGATCAGATTTTGCGGGTTTTGTCCGGCGACGGCGGAAGGGCCGCGCGAACACTGACAGGATGACCCCCAAGCCAGCCCAACCACCCAGAAAGCCAGCAGCGGCAGACGCCAGCCCCGCTGTCGTCATGGGCACTGCAGGCGCGAAATCAGACCACGTATTACGCAGAATTTCCGCATCGTTCATCCGATGGAACAGGGCCAAACGCTCCATTTCTGTCGCACTGCGCAGCTGGCTCAGCGCCGTCGTCAACGCTGTATGCCGCGCAAATGTCGTTTGCATATCCGCTTGGCGGGCATCCAGAAATGCAGTGCCGGACAATTGCGCCAAAGCCTGCGACCGCGTCAGCCCAGCGTCCAACGCAGACTGGTCAAAATCCGCGACGATCACATCCAACGCATCAACTTGTCCGGCCAAACGCTGGACATATTGCTGTGCAAATTCAGGATATTGGGACAAAACACCTGCCCCGCAAAGCCCTGCACATAATGAAAGGACGCGGATCATCGATCCGCCCAACGGGTATGGGAAAGTGTCATGTTTGCCTGCCTGTATTTTTGAAAACTTTACCATGAAAATCAGATTCGGGGAGATCGATTTTGGGGCACCGTGTTTGATATTATTGACTCCGTGTAAAAGATTTTATACCTTGAGTACAGAATCATTAACCCGAGGCCGCCATGTCCCACGAAGAACGCAATACCTTTGCAGGCATCATCACCAGCCTGATTGTCATCCTTTATTTCGGCAGCAAAATCCGCAGTAACTGGGGTGCCGGTCTTTACGATGGGCCGAATGGCGCAAGCGTTTGGGCGCAAGATGTTTTGTGGATGATCCCCGTCTGCATCGTTCTGATGATTGCCCTGACAATCGCGTTCAATATCCTGCACGCGATCATCACGAACACGCCGAACCCCAGCTCTCTCACTGACGAACGCGACACTATGATCGGGCGGCGGGGGTCCATTGCGACGATGATCGTCGCCAGCATGGGATTTATCGCAGCACTGATCGGTATGGCGATGGGCTGGACGGCGCTGGGTGGTCTCAACATGATCTTGGTCAGCTTCGCGGTGGCTGATCTGGTCGGGAACGTTACCAAGGTCGCAGCCTACCGGTTTGGCATCTAAAGCATGGCCAAGTCGCATATCACCAATACGATCCGCAAATGCCGCTTTGACGCGGATGAAATGACCCAAAAAGCCTTGGCCGAAAAGGTCGGCGTCACCCGCCAAACCATCATGGCTATCGAGAACGCAAAATATTCCCCGACGTTAGAACTCGCTTTCCAGATCGCGGCTGTCTTTGGCAAAAACCTAGACGAAATTTTTAAGTACGACCCTTAGTCAACCAACAAAGGTTATTCCTATGAAACGCATTTTTGTGCGCCCTATTGTGGTGCCGTTGGTACTGTTTCTGATCAGCGGCATGACAATTCTTTTCGCGTCAGTCCAAGCCGTTCAAATCCCAACAGGCACCCTGCCCGCGGAAAACGCACGGATCTCCACCGCCCCAATCAGTCACTTCGCCCATGTAATCGGCGGGATCGTCTTCGGTGTATTGGGCCCAATTCAATTTGGCCGCGTTTTGGCCCGCAAATTCGGCAGGCTTCACCGCATCATGGGCCGCGTTTTCGTCTTGGCAGGCGCATGTCTGGCACTCAGTTCGCTGAGCCTATTGTGGGCGTTTCCCAACGCTGCAGGCGACCTCGTGAACACAGGTCGTTTGGTATTCGGGATCACATTGGCAATTGCATTAGGCATCGCCATACAGGCCATCCGCGCCCGCAATATCCCGCGTCACCGCGACTGGATGATCCGCGCCTATGCGATTGGAATGGGCGCTACATTGGTGTCTGTCGCCTTCCTACCGATCTTTCTGATCACGGGAACGCCTCCGTCAGGTTTGATGTCTGACGTTATCTTTATCGGATCTTGGGCCGCGTGCATTGTGTTCGCAGAATGGATCATTCGCAGGGCGCAGCCCCGCACAGCAGCAGGAGCAATAGCATGAGCCGCGACGTTACATTTTGGAACCTGATGGCCAAACGTTATGCAAAGTCCGACATCGCGGATGTCGCCGCCTACGAACGGAAACTGGCAATGACGCAAGCGGTCATGCACCCTGACATGGACGCGCTAGAATTCGGCTGTGGCACGGGATCAACCGCCGTGATCCATGCACCATTTGTGAAACAGATGACCGGTATCGACTATTCACGAAACATGATCGAAATCGCGCGGGCCAAGGCGGAGACGGTGCAAAACCTGCAGTTTGAAGTGTCCGAATTGGGCAATTGGCCGGCAAGTAATGCCAGCTACGACATCATTCTAGGCATGAACATTCTGCACCTGCTACCTGATCATCACGCGGCTTTGGCCGATGTCCGACGCCTGATCAAAACGGGAGGCTATTTCGTCAGCACCACAGTTTGTCTGGGTGAAATGTCCGGTGTCTTGCCACGGCTGTTGCCGCTACTTTCAGCCACAAGGCTCATCCCAAAGGTGGTGCCGATCGCGTCGGACACGTTGGCTCAGGATATCCGCGACGCCGGTTTCGAAATCGTCGAAAACTGGCGGCCCGAACCGGGCCGCTCAGCTTTTGTCATCGCAAAGGCGGTTTAAAGCGCCGCGTAGATCGCTTTGATCTTCGCGATTGCATCGGCGGCAGGCATCTCTTCGCTTTCGCCGGTGCGGCGCGATGTAACTTCGACAACGCCGTTTTTGATGCCGCGCGGGCCAATAGTGATCCGCCATGGCAGGCCGATCATATCCATGGTGCCAAACTTGGCCCCTGCACGTTCATCACGGTCATCGTAAAGCGGATCGAGACCAGCCGCGATGAACTGCTTGTACAGATCTTCACACGCCGCGTCGCAAGCTTCATCGCCCGCACGCATGTTCAGAATACCAACGTCGAACGGTGTCACGCCTTCTGGCCAGATGATACCTTTGTCGTCGTGTGACGCTTCGATGATCGCGCCAAGCAGACGGGACACGCCGATACCGTGCGACCCCATGTGAACGTTCACCTTACCACCCTGACCGTCATCGACAGCAGCGTTCAGTGCGTCAGAATACTTGGTCCCGAAGTAGAAGATTTGACCAACTTCAATGCCTCGGGCCGTCTTGCGACGCTCTTCCGGCACCTCGTTGAACAACGCCTCGTCATGCGTTTCGTCGGTACGGGCATACTTCGTGGTGAATTCTTCCATCACTGCCGCGCAGGCCGCTTTGTCATCAAAATCGATCTCGCGGTCGCCGAAGGTCAGGTCAGTAACGGCGCTATCATAGAACACTTCGGATTCACCGGTCTCCGCTAGCACGAGGAATTCATGCGTATCTTCGCCACCAATCGGACCGGAATCAGCCCGCATCGGGATCGCCTTCAGGCCCATGCGTTCGTATGTCCGCAGGTACGACACGAGGTGGCGGTTATACGCGTGCAGCGCATCTTCTTTTGTCAGATCAAAGTTGTAGCCGTCCTTCATGTAAAATTCACGGCCGCGCATCACGCCAAAACGCGGGCGGACTTCGTCGCGGAACTTCCACTGGATTTGGTACATCGTCAGCGGCAGATCTTTGTAAGACGTTACGTTGGCACGGAAGATATCGGTGATCAGTTCTTCAGCCGTTGGCGTGAACAACATATCGCGGTCGTGACGGTCTTTGATCCGCAGCATTTCATCGCCGTAGGCATCATAGCGCCCGCTTTCGCGCCACAGATCAGCCGACTGGATCGTTGGCATCAGCATCGCGTGATGACCGGCCTTGGCCTGTTCTTCGTGCACGATGTTTTCGATCTTTTTCAGGACTTTGTAGCCCAATGGCAGCCAAGAATAGATACCAGCACTGGCCTGTTTGATCATGCCTGCTTGCAGCATGTAGCGGTGCGACACGACCTGCGCCTCGCGCGGGGTTTCTTTGAGGACGGGCAAGAAGTAGCGGCTCATGCGCATGGGAGGCGACCTTTATCACGAGGGATGTTTCAGCGAACGGGTTTAAGGGCCGCACGCCAGCGTGGCAAGGTCGCGCGACGTATCTAGCGTGGTTTTGGATCAAAGATTTCACAGGCCTGACATTGTTGTCAGCCAAGTGAACCAGCCCCACTGAACCCGCGTAACCCTTATCACATGCAACAACGCATGACGGGAAATTTTTAGGGGAAGACAAATGACCGTGACCAAAACCTTCGCAATCGCCGCAGCAGCCGCGCTGACCATGTTCGCAGGATCAGCCAAAGCCAACACAATCGTCGACATCGCTGCCGCGGACGACCGGTTCTCAACACTCGTCGCAGCCGTCGGTGCCGCAGGCCTTGCCGAAACGCTGTCCGGTCCGGGTCCATTCACAGTTTACGCGCCATTGAACGATGCGTTTGACGCACTGCCAGCGGGCACCGTCACCACATTGCTTCAGCCTGAAAACAAAGACCAATTGACCAACGTCTTGCTGTACCACGTAGATGACCGTGAACTGCAGGCGTCCGATTTCGCAGCCGGTTCGAACTACTACAAACCCGTTTTGGCATCCGAACGTCTTTGCATCACCAGCCACGGTGGCGTTTCAATCGCTGACGGGACAGGCGACACGGCCAACGTTGTCGTCGCAAATATCCAAGCCAGCAACGGCGTGATCCACGTCATCGACAAAGTACTGCTGCCAGGCACGCGCCCTGCTTGCCACTAAGCCGAACGATCGGGCTGGCCGTATTTCGGGATGGTCAGTCCGAGACTTGAATACACGTCCAGACTTGCGCCTCCGGCCCCTTTGTCCCATTTGTTAGGGAATTGGCAGGGGATGAAGACACATGGCGCTGAGCGTGCAACAACAAACGGTCTATTGGGGCGTCGCGACAGCGGTGTTCTGCGGTGTGTTGTGGGTCTTGGGCGACGTAATCATGCCGTTCATCCTTGGCGGGGCGATTGCATATTGCCTTGATCCGGTAGCGGACCGGCTTGAAAAAATGGGTCTTAGTCGTGTATTATCCGTCACGCTGATCACCCTCGCCGCATTCCTGATCTTCATTCTATTGGTGCTCTTGGTCATCCCGACGCTTGTCACCCAAGCTACCGCGTTGATCGAAGCGGCTCCAGACGCGCCCGCACGTCTACGCGAATTCCTGACGACAAACTTCCCCGCCTTGCTGGACGAGGAAAGCACGATCTATAAACAGCTGCTCGCGATTGGTGAAACGATCCAAGCCAAAGGCGGCGAACTGATCAGCGGCTTGCTAAGCTCTGCCGCAGGGCTTCTGAACGTCCTTGTTTTGTTGGTCGTTGTGCCTGTTGTCGCATTCTACCTTCTGCTTGACTGGGACAACATGGTTGCGCGCATTGACGACCTGATCCCGCTGGATCACGCAGACACACTGCGCCATTTGGCCCGCGAAATTGACAGCACGCTGGCGTCGTTCATCCGGGGTCAGGGCACCGTGTGCCTCGTGATGGGCACATTCTATGCCGTTGGGCTGATGGCCGTTGGGCTGAACTTCGGGCTGGTCGTCGGGTCTTTTGCGGGTTTGATCACGTTCATCCCATACGTCGGTGCGTTGGTTGGCGGCGCATTGGCGATTGGTCTGGCCATCTTCCAGTTCTGGGGCGAATGGGGCTGGATGGCCGCCGTCGCTGCGATCTTTGCGTTGGGCCAATTCCTAGAAGGCAACATCATCACGCCGCGCCTTGTTGGTAATTCTGTGGGCCTTCATCCTGTCTGGTTGATCTTCGCATTGTCGGTTTTTGGCGCATTGTTCGGATTCGTTGGGATGCTGGTTGCAGTGCCCGTGGCGGCGATGATCGGCGTACTGATCCGCTTCGGGATCACAAAATACAAAGAAAGCCTGCTGTATCGCGGCAAGTCAGGCACCTAATAGATGGCAGAGCAACTTACATTCGACCTTCCGGCTGGGGTCGCGTTGACGGCTGGGGATTTCTTCGTGTCCGAAGCAAATGCTGCGGCCTACGTGCTGGTCACCCATGTCGACAGCTGGCCTGAACGTAAACTGGTTCTGACAGGTCCCGAAGGGTCCGGCAAAAGCCATCTGGCCCGTGTTTTTGCGACCAACGAAGACGCCATCATCATTCCCGCGGCGACCCTGACCGGTGAAATGACACGCCCGAAGAAACCCGTCGTGATCGAAGATATCGAAACCCTGACCGCATCGGGCGAAACGGCCCTGTTCCATCTGCATAACCATATGCGCGACGTTGGTTTGCCGCTGCTGATCACCGCCCGCAGCGCACCAACGCGTTGGAACATCGCGCTGCCCGATCTGGCAAGCCGTATGCAGGCTGCGACCCCGACTGTGATCGGTGATCCTGACGATGACCTGCTGACGGCGATCATCATGAAATTGTTCGCCGACCGGCAAATCATGCCGTCGCCGAAACTGCCGTCTTATCTGACACTGCGGATTGAACGATCTTTCCGCGCCGCTGCTGAAATTGTCGAAGCGATGGATGCCGCGGCATTGACCCACAAACGGGACGTGAACGAAAAGCTGGCAGGTCAGGTCCTTGCGCAAGTAGAGGCCGAAGTCTAACCTGCAAAGATCACCGCTAAACCGTCATAAAACCATCGCTTTTCAGCTTTAAGCAGGGCCCATGATTAACGCAGACTTCCTAGAAAGCGATACGGCCACGCCGCAATCGCTTGATCTCGATATGACCTCTGACGCGCGGTTCGTGAACCGCGAATTAAGCTGGCTTAGCTTCAACAACCGCGTGCTCGAAGAAGCCGAAAACCCGCGCGTGCCATTGTTAGAACGCCTACGTTTCCTATCGATTTCGGCGACCAACCTTGATGAATTCTATACGGTGCGCGTGGCAGGCCTGCGTGAATTGGCCCTTGCTGGCAACGTGACCCCAGGTTTGGACGGTCGCACGCCAGCCGAACAGCTGAAACTGATCGACGTCGATGCGCGCGCGCTGTTGCACCGTCAGCAGGACGTGTTCCGGACCCTGATTGCCGAGATGGCCGAGCAAGACATGCATCTGCTCAGCCGCGCCACGATCACCGAAGACGACAAACCCTTCCTAAGCGAAATGTTCTTGGATCAGGTGTTTCCGGTCCTATCGCCCTTGGCAATTGATCCGGCGCACCCGTTCCCGTTCTTGCCGAATGAAGGGTACGCGCTGGCGCTCGATCTGGAACGCGCAAGCGACAAACGCCCGTTGCGCGCCCTGCTACCTGTGCCCGCGCAGATTGACCGCTTCATTTCGCTGCCAACCGAAAAAGGCCACCGGTTCCTGCCGCTCGAAGAACTGCTGTTGATGCATGTGGGACAGCTTTTCCCAGGCTACAAACTAAAGGGCCACGGCGCGTTCCGTGTGCTGCGTGACAGCGACCTGGAGGTCGAGGACGAAGCCGAAGATCTGGTCCGCGAATTTGAAACCGCCCTGAAACGCCGGCGTCGTGGTGAAGTCGTGCGGCTGAAAATGGCGGCGCGTGCGCCCGATACGCTCAAGGCGTTTATCATGGCCGAAATGCACCTGACGGCAGATGAAATGGTCGAGGTAAACGGGCTCATCGGCATCGCTGACCTCAAGGAACTGGTCATCGACGACCGCGCAGACCTGCTTTGGCCCGCGTTCACGCCACGCGTGCCTGAACGAGTGCAAGACCACGACGGCGACATGTTCGCAGCCATCCGCAAAAAAGACATGCTGCTGCACCATCCCTACGAAACCTTCGACATGGTCGTGCGGTTTCTGCGCCAAGCTGCTCGCGACCCTAACGTCGTCGCGATTAAGCAGACGCTGTACCGGACATCGCGCAAGTCCCCGATTGTCGAGGCACTATGCGAAGCCGCCGAAGACGGCAAATCGGTCACAGCGCTCGTCGAACTCAAGGCCCGCTTTGACGAAGCCGCCAACATCCGCCAGTCGCGGCGTCTGGAACGGGCCGGCGCGCATGTCGTGTACGGCTTCCTGAACTACAAAACCCACGCCAAGATCAGCACCGTTGTGCGCCGCGAAGGCAGCAAATTGGTCACCTACACGCACTTTGGTACCGGCAATTACCACCCGATCACCGCGCGGATTTACACCGACCTTAGTCTTTTCACATGTGACGCTAAACTTGGACGCGACGCCACAAAAGTGTTCAATTACCTATCTGGTTACGCCCAACCCGAAGGTCTGGAAAATCTCGCCATTTCACCGATTGATCTCAAAAAGACATTGATTGAACGGATCAAAGGCGAAATCGAGAACGTCAAAAACGGCAAACCAGGCGTAATTTGGGCCAAGATGAATTCGCTGATCGAACGCGACGTGATTGACGCCTTGTACGAAGCATCACAGGCGGGCGTGAAGATCGATCTGGTGATCCGCGGCATCTGTGGCCTGCGGCCCGGCGTGATTGGATTGTCCGAAAATATCCGTGTGAAATCAATTGTCGGGCGTTTTCTGGAACATTCCCGGATTGTTTGTTTCGGAAACGGTCACAAGCTGCCGTCGAAAAAGGCCGCCGTGTTCATTTCCTCTGCGGATTGGATGAGCCGGAACCTGAACCGCCGTGTCGAAACGCTGGTCGAAATCAAGAACAACACCGTTAAAGCCCAGATCGTCAGTCAGATTATGGCTGCAAACCTTCATGATGTGGCGCAAAGCTGGGTCATGGGGCCGGAAGGCGATTTCGCCCGTCCGATCATCCCCGATGGCGAATTTGCGTTTAACTGCCACCGCTTCTTCATGGAAAACCCGTCGCTGTCAGGGCGCGGATCAGCGGGTGCATCCGACGTGCCACAGTTGACGCATACCGAAGAAGACCCAGCTTAACCTTCGCTGTGAATTGACATGCGGGGCATGCCTGTCACAAGGTCGTTCTACGAATAAGGGGAGACACCATGCTGGGACCTGACAGCTCTGACGACGCCATCGACTGGGGCGGATTTGGCAGACCTTTGTTCGAAGATGCAGCCGCCATGGGACTTGGCCGCGTTGGTGTGATCGACGTTGGGTCCAACTCTGTCCGGATGGTTGTGTTTGATGGCGCAGCGCGGTCGCCCGCCTATTTTTACAACGAAAAAATCATGTGCGGCTTGGGCGCTGGCCTGTCGGAATCCGGACGTCTGAACCCCGAAGGCCGCGTTCGCGCCCTATCCGCCATCCGCCGCTTCGCCGCATTAGCCGAAGGCATGGGCATTACCCCGCTCACAGCCGTCGCTACAGCAGCGGTGCGCGAAGCATCCGATGGCCGCGACTTCCGCGATGAAGTTGAACGCAAAACAGGCATCAAAATCTGGATCATTGATGGGCGTGAAGAGGCACGTTTGTCAGCCCAAGGTGTCTTGCTCGGCTGGCCCGGATCCTACGGTCTGGTTTGTGACATTGGCGGGTCTTCCCTAGAACTAGCCGATCTTGCCGAAGGGCGCGTTGGCCGACGTGTGACATCGCCGCTTGGCCCGCTTAAACTGCGAGATATCAAAGGCGGCAAGAAAGCGAAAAAGGCTCACATCAACGATGTCATGACCCAATTGCACGCCGAAATGGGCACGCCCAAAGCGATGCGTCTCTTTCTGGTCGGTGGATCATGGCGGGCCATTGCACGGATCGATATGGAACGGCGCGGTCATCCGCTGACCGTTCTTCATGAATATCGGATGACAGCGCGTCAGGTGTCGAAAACAGCGGATTACATCGCCAAATCCGACCTGCAGGAATTGCGGGCGAAATGCCATATCTCTGACAGCCGGATGTCGCTGGTGCCGTTGGCCATTCTTGTTTTGAAATCACTGGTCCGCAAATTCAAACCCAAAGACATCGCCATTTCATCCTACGGCATCCGCGAAGGAATGCTGTACGAACAAATGCCGCGCGAACTGCGCGAACGTGATCCGTTGATCGAAGCTTGCCGTTTTGCCGAAAGCAAAGATGCGCGCCTGCCCGGCTTTGGCCGCATCCTGTACGATTTCGTCAAGCCATTGTTTCCACGTGCAAATTGGCAACGCAAAAGGATCATTAAGGCTGCCTGCTTGCTGCATGATGTCAGTTGGCGTGCGCACCCGGATTATCGCGCAGAGGTGACGTTCGACAACGCGACCCGCGCCAATCTTGGTGGGTTGAAGCACTACGAACGGGTCTTCATGGGCTTGGCTTTGATGTATCGCTACACGTCGAAACCCGGCGGCGGGCGGTTTAGTGATCTGATCGACATGCTGGATGATCGGCAAATCAAAGACGCTGAAATCCTTGGGCGGGCCATGCGTTTGGGGGCCATGCTGTGGGTCGATGGAAAACAGGACCCCGGCACGCTGAAGTGGAAGCCAAAATCGGCCGAATTGCATCTACGGCTGACCAAAGACGCCGAACCTTTGTTCGGTGAAGTCGCCGAGGCCCGATTTAATGCGCTCGCAACAGCGCTAAACGGCACGGGCAAGGTCAAGTTCGCGAAATAGCCCGCTAAAGTTCGATGTCCTCAGGCAGTTCAGGCGTAAATTCCGGCGCGTCATCGCGTCTGCGAATGATAATGTCCCCGTTCGGCAGAAACTCTGGTGCCTGATACTGGGCGATATCGTCGATCTGATCCAACAGATCGGCAAAGGCAGGCCCCATTTGATCCGTCAGCATTTGCATCCGCGGCCCCATCTCTTCGGCGAGGCCCTGCAGATCATCCAATGCGGGTTCCATTTCCGTCAAAAGCCCGCGCAACAACAGCTTGGCCCCCTCTTCCATCAGGCTCACACCATCATCTTCGGGTGCGGGGGCATCGGTTTGCGCAGCAAGCGGGCTTGCAGCAAGTGACAGGGCGAAAACGGGGATCAATATCTGTTTCATACCCATAATATAGGGACACGATGCAGGTTTTCCAAATCAGAGCGTCAGGTCAAGCGTGACAGGAAAATGATCAGACGCGGCAAGCAGTGCTTCGCGCAAAGGCAAATTGTCATAACAGGCGGGGTGATCAAAAGGGTGCCAAATCTGCCAGTTTGGATCCATTTTGCGCAGGTCCGGTGACACCATAACGTAATCCAAAAGCGCGTTCAGATAAGTCCCGTTGCGCTGCTTGAATCGTGACGTCGCAGGGGCCACGCCGATCCGGCGTCCAAGAACAAGCGCCGCGTGCGGATCATACAGCGGGGCTGCGTTTTCTTCGCCCAGCACAATTTCGATACTTGAACGGCCAAACAGCTTTTCGAATTCATCCAGCCCCGGACCATCATTGAAGTCGCCCATCACGATCAGGTCGTCGCCCGCATCAAGGTGTTGGTTCACCCGCTGCCGCAGCCAGATACATTGCGCGAGTTGTTTGCGGCGGTTCTGAATGGAAATCCGTGCAGCTTCCGCATCATTGCGCGCACCATGCGGGGCCTTTGATTTCGCGTGCACCCCTATGAAACGAAACGCTTTTTCTTCGACCTTCGCTGCAATTTCCAACGGCGGTTTTGACCACCTGACCACATCAAGCGCCGCGTCAGAATCAAGGTCGACACGCAATTCGGCATCAAAACGCGGCGCAGGACTTTCGACGTCCAGATCGCCGATCGGATCATGCACCGCCGTAATCACATCAGGATCGTAGAGAAACGCAATTTCCTGCTGCGTATCATTCGTAAACCCGATGACCGCTTTGCGTGCCCGCAACCCAAAATGCGCAGCAAATGTTTCCAGCGCGGTGACACCGTCGCGGTTACGGCTACTGTCGGGCGCTTCGATGATCATGATGCCGTCTGCATCCATCGCCTGAAAAACCAGCCCCAGCGCCGCTGTTTGTTGGGCGCGCGTCACATCCCACCGCCCCGACCATTCGTCGGAATTATGCAAAGCACCCGCATCATCGAACAAGGTGTTGAACCATTCCACGTTATAGGTGGCGATGCGCAGTTGCTTCGTCATGCGGGTGTGAAATCGTCATGATTGGATCGCGCCGCGTTGATCTGTTCCCATGCTTTATTCACGGCAATCAGGCGTGCCTCAGCTAGTTTCACGGCCTCTTCCGGCACCCCGCGTGCGCGCAGCTGGTCTGGGTGGCTTTCGCGCACCAATCGGCGCCACGCCTTGCGCACGGCTGCCATGTCTGCGCCTGTAGGCACCCCCAAGACGTCATAAGGATCGCGATCAGCATCAGGTACGAATTGCGACCGAATGCGTGTAAATCTTTGGTGGCTGAACCCGAAAATACCAGCGACTTCTTCAAGGAAGATGTTTTCGTTCGGATGGTATTCACCGTCCGCCAACGCAATGTGGAACAACCCTTCCATCAAATCACACAACGGCGCGTCGTCCTGCGCGTACATCGCTTTGATTCGCCGTGCGTAGTCGTCGAAACCGGTCACATCCTGCCGCGCGAGGTTGAAAACGCGGGCAGCTTTGTGTTCATCTTCGGGCGCGATGTGGAACACTTCGCGAAAGGCCGTGACCTCATCACGGGTCACGTGGCCGTCCGCTTTGGCCATTTTTGCGCCCAAAGCGATGACGGCGATGGTAAACGCCACCGATTTGTCCGGCGACGTCCGCAACCGATCAAACACAGCAGACAACCCTTCACCAGAGGTAAGGGCAGAAAGCGCGTCAGCAATGCGGGACCAAATCGACATGACCCAAGTTTAGCGGTTTGTGCCCCGGATGTCAGAGCCGTTTTTGCATAAAAATGAGATCAAGCGATTTGCCCCACTTTTGCCCCGCGTCAGGCAGTCGCCCGACCTGCGCAAACCCGTTGGAAAGATGAAACTTGATTGCGGCATCATTGTCGCTGCTTACGGCACCGATGATCTGCTTTATCGTATTAGAACGCGCCAGATCACATAGTCCATTCAGCAATGCCCGCCCCGTACCGTGCCCTTGCGCCGCTTCTGATAAAGCAATCGAATATTCGGCGACATGCGCATAGCCGGGGCCAGTGCGGAAACTGAAATAACGCGCGTAGCCCGCAACCTCACCGTCAAAATCAACAACCAGACAGGGTTGCGGCGGCGAAATTTCTGTCGCGACCTGATCTACGGTCTTTGTCACGGTCGTAAAGGTCGCAGTCGTATCGGTAATGATCTGGTTCATGATCTCCGCCACCTTGGGCGCATCAGCGCGGGTAGCGGGGCGAATGATCACAGCACAACGGTCCCGTTGGGCGTCTCGAAGGTAGCTTTGAAACCGACCGGACCAGACTGGAAACAAACAACGTCGGTATCAAGGGTGATCACCTCGCGCAGCCAATCGGCTTGCGGGTGCCACACCTCCCATTTGGTCAGGCGTACACCGCTGGCAGGCAATGATCCGGACGGCGGCGTAATCCCTGCCCCCCATTTCAACAGCGACGGATACCCGCCTTGCATCGGCAGCGAACCATCATCCGGAACCGTCAGTTGCCAGTGCAAATCATCCCGCGTCAGCGACACAGGCGGTCCTGTGATCGCTTGTGCATTTTCAACGTCATCGCTGCGACAAATCCAATTCGCAAGGCGCGGCGGTCCGGTGAAATTGTCCAAATCGAACCAAGTCGGGCGATCAACAGGCGCGTCTGGGTTCTTCGCAATCACCTCAAGGTACAGCCCGTCGGCCAATCCCAGCAGCCGGTTGTGCGTCCCGAAATGCGCGTGCTGTCCGCCCGCTTGCATCTTAACGCCTAGCCGTTCTTCGGCCCACGCGACGCCCTGTGCAAGGTCAGTGCAGCCAATCGCGATATGATCAAGCTGGTATGTCATTTAGCCCCGTGTTTCGCGGATAATGCCAAGAATATCTTCGGCGGCTTTCGGGATGTTCGTGCCCGGACCGAAGATCGCTTTAACGCCGCTGTCGTACAAGAATTGATAGTCTTGCTGCGGAATCACGCCACCGCAAATCACGATGATATCCTCGGCACCGGCTTCTTTCAGCGCCTCAACCAATTTCGGGGCCAGCGTTTTGTGCCCTGCCGCCTGCGAACTGATGCCGATCACATGCACGTCGTTGTCGATAGCGTCTTGGGCGGCTTCCGCAGGCGTCTGGAACAATGGGCCGACGTCCACGTCAAAACCAATGTCGGCAAAGGCAGTCGCGATGACCTTCGCACCTCGATCATGCCCGTCTTGGCCCATTTTCACGACCAGCATACGCGGGCGACGACCTTCTTCTTCCGCAAAATCATCAACTGATTTCTGAATCGCGGCAAAACCTGCGTCACCTTCGTAGGCCGCACCATAAACGCCTGCCAATGTCTTCACTTCGGCGCGGTGACGCCCGAATACTTTTTCCATCGCCATTGAGATTTCTCCAACAGTTGCGCGTGCGCGGGATGCCGCGACCGCTGCCTCCAACAGATTGCCGCCTTCTTCCGCACGACGGCTCAGTTCGGCTAATGCAGCATCACATGCCACCTGATCACGCCCGGCCTTCGTCCGTTCGATTCGCGCGATTTGCGCATCGCGTACGGCGGCATTGTCGATATCGCGGATATCAATCGGGTCTTCGTTGTCTTTGCGGTATTTGTTCACCCCGACGATCACTTCGGTGCCACGGTCGATCATCGCTTGGCGTTTGGCAGCGGTTTCTTCGATCCGTAGCTTCGGCATGCCCGATGCGACGGCTTTCGTCATGCCGCCCATTTCTTCGACTTCTTCGATCAGCGCCCATGCCTGTTCAGCCAATTCGTGCGTCAGGTTTTCGACATAGTAGGACCCCGCCAAAGGATCGACGACATTGGTCACGCCGGTTTCTTCTTGCAAAATCAACTGCGTGTTCCGCGCGATCCGGCTTGAAAAATCGGTCGGCAAAGCAATGGCTTCGTCCAACGCGTTCGTGTGCAACGATTGCGTGCCGCCCAATACTGCAGACATCGCCTCGTAGGCTGTGCGGATGACGTTATTGTAAGGGTCTTGTTCCTGCAACGATACGCCCGAGGTTTGGCAATGGGTGCGCAGCATGGATGACTTTTCGTTCTTTGGCTCGAATTCAGCCATGACGCGGGACCAGAGCAAACGCGCCGCCCGCAGTTTCGCGGCTTCCATGAAAAAGTTCATGCCGATAGCAAAGAAGAACGACAGACGCGGCGCAAATTTGTCCACGTCCATCCCCGCCGCAATCGCCGTGCGGACGTATTCACGCCCATCAGCGATCGTGAACGCGAGTTCCTGCACAAGGTTCGCGCCCGCCTCTTGCATGTGGTAGCCAGAGATAGAGATCGAGTTAAACTTCGGCATCTCGTTGGCCGTATATTCAATAATATCCGCGATGATCCGCATCGATGCTTCAGGCGGATAGACGTAGGTATTGCGGACCATGAATTCCTTCAGAATGTCGTTCTGAATGGTGCCCGCGAGTAGGGATTTATCGTGCCCTTGTTCTTCGCCGGTCACGATGAAATTCGCCAGAATGGGAATAACAGCACCGTTCATCGTCATGGAAACGCTGACTTTATCCAGCGGGATACCATCAAACAGGATCTTCATATCCTCGACGCTATCAATCGCCACGCCAGCCTTACCAACGTCACCCTCAACCCGTTCGTGGTCACTGTCATAACCACGGTGCGTCGCCAGATCGAACGCCACCGACACACCTTGCTGACCAGCCTCCAACGCCTTGCGGTAGAACGCGTTGGATTCTTCGGCTGTCGAAAAACCCGCGTACTGCCGGATCGTCCAAGGCCGGCCCGCATACATCGTGGCCTTCACGCCACGCGTATAGGGCGCCTGCCCCGGAATCCCGCCCATATGTGGCAGATCGGCGGTATCATCAGCCGTATAAAGCGGCTGCACAGGAATGCCTTCCAACGTGTTCCACGTCAGGTCGTCCAGTGGTTTGCCGCGCAGTTCTTTCGCGGCGATTTCGGACCATTTGGCTTTATCTGTCATGTCAGGCTCCGGTGTTGGGCGATAAGTTGGATGCAGGGTTAGCAATCCGCACAAATGCACCTATATCTTGTGGTATGAAGAGAATTTTGATGATTGCAGCGCTGATCGCGGCCCCTTTTGCCGCCAGCGCTGATACGTTTGAAGCGTGGCAGGCAGACCCCGCAAAAGTGTTCGCGCCGGAAGAGGTTGATCTCGACGATCTGCAGTGGCAATTGCGCGCACTTGTTGTGTTTGGCCAAGGCGAAAACGACCCGTTGTTCCGCGAACAAATGGAATTGATCACCGCGCGGATGGACGAACTGGTCGAACGTGACGTGATCGTCATTGCCGACACCGACACCAGCACGCTAAGCGATTTGCGGCGCAAACTGCGGCCACGTGCGTTCATGATGGTGTTGATGGACAAAGCGGGCCAAGTCGAATTGCGCAAACCGGCCCCTTGGGACGTGCGTGAATTGTCACGCTCCATCGACAAGATGCCGTTACGCCAGCAGGAAATCAGCGACCGGCGCACGGGGGCATTGCCCCCGCTATAGGTGGTGACGCGGATCACTCAAACTCCATGATCACGTCATCAACGGCAAGGTTGTCACCCGCCGCCGCATTGATCTTGGACACGACGCATTTCTTTTCGGCCCGCAGGATGTTTTCCATTTTCATGGCTTCCACGGTGCACAGCGCCTGACCTTCTTGGATTTCGTCACCAACTTCGACGTTCACAGTGACGATCAGACCCGGCATTGGGCACAGCAACAATTTGGATGTATCCGCCGCAACCTTTTCCGGCATCAACGCCGCCAGTTCGGCCTGACGCGGTGTGTAGACGTTCACTGGCATATCTGCGCCGCGATACCGAATGCGGAAACCACCCGGCAATTTGCTGATTTTCAATACCAACGGCTTTCCGTCGACCATCAGCTTGGCCAGCGGCTGGCCCGGTGTCCAGTCGCTTTCCACGCGGAACACATCGTCGCCAATGCCGATGGTCGCACCATCTTTGTCAGCAGCGACAGTCGCTTCAAGCGATTGATCTTGCAAGCGAACAACCCAGTCACCGCCAACCACACGTTCGTGGTTATCCATCCGGCCCGAAATACGTGACCGCCGGATTTCAGCGACACGGTGCATGGCAGCGGCGGCAGCGGCGATACGGCTGATGTCCTCATCCGGCAGCGTCACACCTTCGAACCCTTCGGGGTATTCTTCCTCGATGAACGCGGTGGTCATGTTGCCGGACGTAAATTTCGGATGGTCGTACACGGCGGCAAGGAACGGCAAGTTGTGCCCGATGCCCTCAACCTCGAACGCATCCAGCGCAAGGCGCATTTCCTCAATCGCATCCGCGCGGTTCGGCGCCCAAGTGCACAGTTTCGCGATCATTGGATCGTAATACATGCTGATTTCGCCGCCCTCAAAAACGCCAGTGTCGTTGCGCACGGCGCGCGTCGGCGTGGCCTCTTCGGCAGGCGGACGATAACGGGTCAAACGGCCAATCGACGGCAGGAACCCACGATACGGGTCTTCCGCATACAGGCGGCTTTCCATCGCCCAGCCGTTAATTTTCAGATCTTCCTGCTTCATCGGCAGCGTTTCACCGTAAGCGACACGGATCATCTGTTCGACCAGATCAACGCCTGTGATCAGTTCGGTGACAGGGTGTTCCACCTGCAAACGTGTATTCATTTCAAGGAAATAGAAGTTACGGTCACCATCAACGATGAATTCCACAGTACCAGCAGAGGAATAATCAACGGCCTGCGCCAACGCGACAGATTGCTTGCCCATCGCCGCACGGGTTTCTTCATCAAGGAACGGGCTTGGTGCCTCTTCAATGACTTTCTGGTTCCGACGCTGGATCGAACATTCGCGTTCATGCAGGTAAACGCCGTTGCCGTGTTTGTCGCAAAGCACCTGAATTTCGATGTGACGCGGCTGTGTCACGAATTTCTCGATGAAAATACGGTCATCGCCGAATGAATTGGCGGCTTCGTTCTTGGACGACTGAAACCCTTCACGGGCTTCCTCATCATTCCACGCGATACGCATACCCTTACCACCGCCACCGGCAGAGGCCTTAATCATCACGGGATAGCCAACCTCGTTGGAGATTTTCACCGCGTGTTCCGCGTCGTCAATCAAGCCCATGAAACCGGGCACAGTTGATACGTTCGCTTCTTTCGCCAGCTTCTTGGACGTAATCTTGTCGCCCATCGCTTCGATCGCGCCTTTTGGCGGCCCGATAAAGGCAACGCCAGCGGCCTCTAATGCTTCTGCAAACTTGGAGTTCTCGGAAAGGAACCCGTACCCCGGATGCACGGCTTCAGCACCAGTTTGCTTGATCGCGTCCATGACCTTGTCGATCACGATGTAGGATTGGTTCGCAGGGGCCGGTCCGATATGCACCGCCTCATCCGCCATTTTCACATGCAACGCATTGCGATCCGCGTCCGAATAGATGGCGACCGTTTGGATACCCATCTTTTTAGCGGTCTTAATGACGCGGCAAGCAATTTCGCCACGGTTCGCGATGAGGATTTTCTTAAACATATGCGGTGTCCTTTGAACGCAAAACAGCCGCCAAGGACGGACCCTGACGGCTGTTCATGATAGTGTGACGCGCCAGAGCGGCGCGAAATGTCTTAGCGTGACGCGCGGCAGATGCCTGCGTCGTCGCACAGAAGGCCAGCAGCTGCGCCTGCAAGTGCTGTCGCTGTTTGGTCTGTGCCAAGCGCATCTGCAGCAACCGCACCAGCGGCTGCGCCAACAGCGCCACGCTGCAAATCTGTTTCCAAGCAACCCGCGAGAGCGAATGAAGCAGCTGCTGCGATGATCCAAGTTTTCTTAAGCATGTTTTTTTGCCTTTGTCTGAAATTTCAATAGCCAATAATGTGACTGTATCGGACGTAACAACAAGAGCAACCAAAAGGTTCCGGCATTTTTTTGCGCATACGTCAAAAAAAGAAACCGGCTGACCCTTTGCAGGGGCAGACCGGTAGGAGTGAGGGTCACGCACGAGACAGTAGGCTATTAGACGTGGGGTCCAACTATGCGTGCCCAATCGGTGACATGCCGCCCGCGAACCTGCAAAGGTTTCTGCAAAACCGAAACGCGGATGCGCTAAGTCTTGCTGAAATTGCAGGTCACTACGCGAATTCATGCCGAAACGTGCCATAACTACAGCCCCGGCACTTCGGGGAAACTGATCCGCGCACGTGCGGTATCGATTTGAAGCAGTGCTTCATAACTTTGCGGATCAAACGGATCTTCGGCCGGAATAACCTCGCGCCCGAACAACCAACTTAGCCGTCCTGCATCCAGATTTCCGCGCACGAACGGTTCGTCGCCAAACTGTTCCCAAAGCGCCTGCATGAAACCCGCATCAGCCCGCCGGTCCGCTGGTTTGCGGTCGGGATGCCGTGTGCGTTCCGTGATTTCAGTCGCGACACCGTCTTTGGTGCCACGGCGAATGGTAAACTGAAAATCAGTACCAGGTAATCTGCCAGGGAAGCCGCGATGTTTTTCCATCACAGACCTGCCCGCGCGGATGCGCTAGTTGATGGGCGTGCTGACCGGTGCGCTGTGCAACGTGTCTGCGTTTGACGCGCCGATGCTTCCGAAGAATGCGGCGACTGCCATGAACGCCGCGACCATGAAGGTCTTGGTGCCAAATGCCATTGGGTTGTCCTGCTCTGCTCTGTTGGTGCCGGATCGTTCGATCTCATCCACCTGCCTGTCGATGGCATAGCAATAGCAGAACACTGTTGACCCCCAAAGAGGGCCATTCCGAATTCGTTGATCTGTGTTTGGGGTGCATCAGCGGAATTCCCCCATTGGTGTGTCTGTTTCATTCTCAGAAATCCTCCCACATGCAGGCACCTGCCTGAATACTGAAAGGCTGGAAATACTGGACAACCTCAGGGCTGGCCACGCCAAACTCGACCTCGGACGCAGAAAGTGAAATCACCACGTCCCCATCCGTCCAACCGTTTTCGGCCAGACCCGGCACGACGATCTTGTCACACAGGTACTGCAGGTCAGGCACAACGTCCGTGAAGGTGGCCCCATTTTCGATACCAATTTGCGGTGCCAAAAACCGGAACCGCGCGGTTTGATTAGCGGGCTCCAAGATCACATCGTACAGCGCAATATCCAAACCTGACGGGACAGACACCTGCTGGGCGACCCCAATGGACGCGGTCAGAACCAGCGCGATTGCGGCAAAACATCTTTTCATCATCACTGGCTCCTTTCTATTCTTTTGGCTGCAAACATCCCGGGTGAGGCCGCAGGCCGAGGGCAGCGCCCTCTTCTACAGCGGAATGTTATCGTGCTTTTTCCACGGGTTCTTAGCTTGCTTGCCGCGCAGTGATGCAAAGGCCCGGCAGACGCGCTTGCGTGTGGAATGCGGCATGATCACTTCGTCGATGAAGCCCTTTTCAGCGGCGACAAACGGGTTCGCGAACCGATCTTCGTAATCCTTGGTATGCTGGGCGATCTTTTCGGCATCTGCCAAATCGGCGCGATGGATAATCTCGGTCGCGCCCTTCGCACCCATCACCGCGATTTCGGCTGTTGGCCACGCGTAGTTGAAATCGCCACGCAGGTGTTTGGACGCCATCACGTCATAGGCCCCACCGTAGGCTTTACGGGTGATGACAGTTACCTTCGGCACAGTCGCCTCACCATACGCGAACAGCAGCTTCGCGCCGTGCTTAATCACGCCGCCATATTCCTGTGACGTTCCCGGCAAGAAGCCCGGCACATCGACAAGCGTCAGAATAGGAATTTCAAACGCATCGCAGAAACGCACAAAACGCGCCGCCTTACGCGAACTATCAATATCCAAACAACCGGCCAAAACCATCGGCTGGTTCGCGACGACACCAACCGTCTGGCCTTCCAGACGGATAAAGCCGGTCAGGATGTTCTTCGCATAATCTTCCTGAATTTCGTAGAAATCACCCTCGTCACCCAGCTTGGTGATCAGCTCTTTCATGTCGTAAGGCGTGTTCGCGTTGTCAGGGATCAGCGTATCAAGACTGTCCTCCAATCGGTTCACGTCATCAAAGAACGGACGCACAGGTGCCTTCTGGCGGTTATTGAGTGGAAGGAAATCGACCAAACGGCGCACTTCGATCAACGCCTCGACATCGTTTTCAAACGCGCCATCCGCAACCGAAGACTTCTTCGTGTGGGTCGATGCACCACCTAATTCTTCCGCCGTAACCACTTCATTTGTGACCGTTTTCACAACATCAGGGCCGGTGACGAACATGTAAGACGTGTCTTTCACCATAAAGATGAAATCGGTCATCGCAGGCGAATAAACCGCACCACCTGCACAAGGCCCCATGATCACACTGATCTGCGGGACAACGCCGGACGCCATAATGTTGCGTTGGAAAACCTCAGCGTAACCGGCAAGTGACGCCACACCTTCTTGGATACGTGCGCCACCAGAATCGTTCAGACCAATCACAGGCGCACCGTTTTGCACGGCCATATCCATGATCTTACAAATCTTTTGCGCATGTGTTTCTGACAGCGATCCACCAAAGACAGTGAAATCCTGAGAGAACACATAAACCATACGGCCATTGATCGTGCCCCAACCGGTCACAACACCATCACCCGCAGGCCGTTGTTCTTCCATGCCAAAATCGGTGCAGCGATGTGCGACAAACATATCGAATTCTTCAAACGATCCGTCATCCAGCAAAAGATCGATCCGCTCGCGCGCGGTCAGCTTGCCCTTGGCGTGCTGCGCCGCAATTCGTTTTTCACCACCACCCAAACGGGCCGTGTCGCGGCGATCTTGAAGCTCTTGCAGAATATCCATGGCGTGTCTCTTTTGCTGCGGTTCTGCAGACCCTAGGTCTAATCGGTAAATTTCTAAAGAACGAATGAGCAGATTTGCAAATAAACCGAGTTACCAAATCCACGATTTGAATAATTGCAAACTTTATCTCTGCATTTTTGCACATAGCTGTCGCAGCGCCAGCCATGGACAGGCCAATACGACAGGCATAGGTCTTAGGCATGACAACGCTTCCGAATGTGCGCTTCTTATCTCGCACCACACCGCCTCACATCGTGACTCTTGTTTTACTCGCCGGCATCGGCGCGTTGAACATGTCGATCTTTTTGCCGTCGCTCAACGCCATGACGGATTACTTCGACACGACCTATGCCGTGATGCAGATTTCCCTGTCGGGATATCTGGCGGCAACGGCGGCGCTGCAGATATTTATTGGACCAATCTCGGATAAAGTTGGGCGGCGCAAAGTTGTTTTGGTCGCGATCGGCATTTTTATCCTCGCCACAATCGGCGCTATGTTTGCAAAATCCGTTGAGGTTTTCCTGGCTTTCCGGCTCTTGCAAGCCTCGGTCGCGACTTCGCTCGTCCTAAGCCGCACAATCGTGCGCGACATGGTCCCACAGGACCAAGCGGCCTCCATGATTGGCTATGTGACAATGGGGATGGCATTGGTGCCTATGTTCGGCCCGATGATTGGCGGCGTCCTGCAGGAACTTTTCGACTGGCACGCGACCTTTGCGTTTCTAGCACTTGCCGGAATCGGCGTTTTTGCATTGGCCTACTTCGATCTTGGCGAAACCGTGCAAGACGGCGGCATGGGCTTTGGCGAACAGATCAAAAGCTACCCCGCCCTGTTCGCGTCACCACGGTTCTGGGGCTATGCACTGTGCGCGGCATTCGCCAGCGGCGCATTCTTCGCCCTCCTAGGTGGCGCATCTTTTATCGCCAGCAGCGTCTTCAACCTATCTCCATTCTGGAGCGGCGTCGGTCTTGGCGCCCCCGCCATCGGCTACGCTGCGGGTAACTTCTTGTCAGGCCGCTATTCCGTGCAGCTCGGCATCAACAAAATGGCGTTGATCGGCACAATCGTCACCTTGGTCGGCATGGGCGCATCACTGGGTCTGTCACTAGCTGGTTTCAATCATCCCCTTGCTTTCTTTGGCTTTTGTACATTCTTGGGCCTCGGCAACGGTATGTCGATGCCCAACGCAACGGCAGGCTTACTGTCCGTCCGTCCGCGCCTCGCGGGCACCGCAAGCGGGTTGGGCGGGGCCATCATGGTTGGCGGCGGCGCAGCATTGTCGCAATTCGCAGGCGGCCTGTTAACCGTAGAAAGCGGCACGATCCCACTGCAATGGCTGATGTTCATCGTCTCTGCACTGGCAATGGTGTCGCTGTTGCTGGTCATGCAACGGACACGACAGATCAACGCTTGATTTGCAATATTTGCAGGCGCTATGACGGTGCCTAGCTAAATTGCAAAGGGCGGCATCATGGCGGTTCAGAAACTATACGCGGGCGCGAAGCTGCGCGAGCTACGTGGTCGCGTATCCCTGACGCAAAAAGCGTTTGCCGACAGGTTGGGGGTGTCCCTGCCGTATCTGAACCAAATGGAAAACAACAACCGGCCGGTCAGTACCGCGGTTGTTCTTGGTCTTGCGCAGGAATTCGGGTTCGACGTGACCGAACTGCAGGCCGGCGACGAAGCCCGCCTTGTCAGCGATATGCGCGAAGCTTTGGCCGATCCTGTGTTCACGGGCCCTACCCCGCCACTTGTGGATTTGCGACTTGCAGCAGCGAACGCTCCCGCATTGGTCCGCGCGTTTTTGGATTTGCACACGGGCTACCGTCAAAGCCAAGAACGCCTCGCTTCGCTTGACGAAGCATTGGGTCGTGAAGACGCCAGACCCACCCCAAGCCCTTGGGAAGAGGTGCGCGACTTCTTTCACTATTGCGATAATTACATTGATCCGGTCGACCGTGCCGCTGAACGTTTTACGCGGACAATTCCGCCTGACGAAACGCTGATGCAAGCCACGACATCCGCATTGTCAAAGGCAGGTGTGCGGGTCAGGATCGAACCCGTTGATACGATAAGGTCCTATGATGCCAGCACAAAAACCCTGACGCTATCGCAGTTCGCGCCCGCCGCAACACAAAGCTTTCAGCTTTTGCTGCAACTGGCGCTGCTCACCCGCAGCGACCTGCTCGAAGCAACGCTCGATCTTGCACGTTTCCAATCTGACGCAGCGCGCAACATCGCCAAGGTCGGCTTGGCCAACTATTTTGCCGGGGCTGCGTTGATGCCCTACACTGCTTTCTTGGAAGCAGCGCAAAACACCCGACACGATCTGGAAATCCTGTCTGCACGGTTTGGCGCATCGCTTGAACAAATCGCACATCGATTGTCCACGCTGCAACGACCCAACGCCAAAGGCATCCCGTTCTTCTTTGTGCGCGTTGATCAGGCAGGCACAATCACAAAACGGCATTCAGCCACGACATTGCAATTCGCACGCTACGGCGGCGCATGCCCACTGTGGAACGTGCACCGCGCGTTTGAAACCCAAGGTCAGTTTCTACGTCAATTGGCTGAAACGCCTGACGGGGCACGCTATTTTTGCCTCGCCCGCGACGTTAGTAAATCAGGTGGGTCCTACACGGCCCCCGTCCGCCGCTATGCCATCGGTCTAGGCTGCGAAGTCAAACACGCAGATGCCGTCGTCTACGCCGATCACATGAACACCAGCGCGCCAGAAGCCTACGAACCCATCGGAATTTCTTGCCGCATTTGCGAACGTAAAACCTGCCACCAACGCGCAGTCCCGCCATTAGAACGAGAACTGCACGTTGATCCAAACCATCGCGGAATGCTGCCGTATCAGGTCGATTAACGCTGTTCGGTTGCCCACCGCGGATGAATCCACGGCTGGTCATTTGCAGGCGCAAGCGGCTGTTTTCCAAGCACAAAGTCAGCGATCTTTTCACCCACCATGATCGACGGTCCGTTCAAATTCCCGTTTGTAATCCGTGGGAAAATCGAACTATCAGCGACCCGCAAACCGTCAACGCCAATGACACGTCCTTCGGGATCGACAACCGCGTTCGGGTCATCAGCCGCGCCCATTTTACACGTGCCACAAGGATGATACGCGCTTTCGACGTGCTCTTTGATGAAAGCGTCAAGCGCTTCGTCGCTTTGTGCATCTTCACCCGGTTGGATTTCCTTACCGCGATAAGGCGCAAATGCATCCTGTCCGAAAATTTCGCGCGTCAGGCGGATACAATTCCGGAAATCAACCCAATCTGACGGGTCAGACATGTAGTTGAACAGAATTTTCGGATTGTCCTTCGGATCAGCCGACCGCAGCGAAACATGTCCGCGCGATACGGATCGCATTGGGCCAACATGGGCCTGATATCCGTGCCCTTCGGCCGCAACTTTTCCGTCGTAACGCACTGCAATTGGTAGGAAATGATACTGAATATCCGGATACTTCACGCCCGCTTTTGACCGAATAAACGCGGCACTTTCGAACTGGTTCGATGTGCCAAGACCAGTTTTGCGGATCAACCATTCAAGACCAATCCGGCTTTTCCACAGCAGCGTCCAATATTTGAACAAAGACACAGGACGGATCGCGGCCTGCTGGATGTAAAGTTCAAGATGGTCCTGCAGGTTTTGACCCACACCGGGGCGATCTGCGACCACATCGATGCCGTGCTCAGCCAAATGCGCCGCTGGCCCAACGCCAGACAACATCAACAGCTTTGGAGAGTTCAACGAAGACGCCGCCACAATGACTTCGACATTAGCCTTGATAATTTGCGTCTGCCCATTGATGTCGACTTCAACCCCAACCGCTTTCCCATTTTCAATCACAACCCGCCGTGCGAAGGCGCGCACGAGGTTGCAATTGTCTTTTTTCAACGCAGGCCGCAGATAGGCGTTTGCAGCAGACCAACGCCGCCCCTTCCAGATCGTCGCATCGAAAGGGCCAAAGCCTTCTTGCTGTTCACCGTTGTAATCGTCGGTCGTCTCATAGCCAGCTTGCTTGCCCGCCTCCACAAAAGCGAGCGTCAGCGGGTTCTTCCGCGGCCCGCGCGTCACATGCAACGGGCCGTCTTTTCCGCGCCACGCCGGATCGCCGCCGTGACCGCCGGAATGCCAGTTTTCCATACGCTTAAAGTAGGGCAGCACATCCGCATAGGACCACCCATGCGCGCCGCTTTCAGCCCAATGATCGTAGTCCATCGCGTGACCGCGCACGTAGATCATACCGTTGATCGACGATGATCCACCGATGACTTTACCGCGTGGGGTGACAAGGGTCCGACCATCCAAATGTGGTTCAGGTTCGGTCTGTAAGCCCCAGTCATACATCGACATATTCATCGGATAGGACAAGGCGGCAGGCATCTGGATGAACGGACCACCGTCCCAACCGCCGTGTTCGATCACAAGCACATCTTTGCCCGCTTCGGCCAATCGGTACGCCATCGCGCAGCCAGCAGACCCCGCCCCGATGATTACATAGTCCGCTTGCATCAGAATGGTGCCTCGACGTCTGTCATCGCCACATAAACGCCCTTTACCTGCGAATAATGGTCGATCGCTGCCTTCGAGTTCTCCCGCCCAACACCGGACATTTTCATGCCGCCAAACGGCGCTTCGACCGGCGCGAGGTTATAGGTGTTGATGTAGCAAGTGCCTGCTTCAAACCCTGCGACCATCCGATGCGCACGCGTCAGATCTGCGGTAAAAACGCCAGCGGCCAGACCAAATTCGGTGTTATTGGCGCGGCGCAGCACTTCTTCCTCGGTGTCGAAATCAAGGACGGACAGAACGGGTCCAAAGATTTCTTCGCGCGCGATGGTCATGTCATCAGTGACGTCGGCAAAGACCGTCGGTTCAATGAAAAACCCATCACGATCAACGCGTTTGCCACCGAACGTGATCCGCGCGCCTTCTTCAACACCCTTTGCGATATAGCCTTCCACAATGTCTCGCTGGTTCTCCGACACCATAGGTCCGAAATTCGTATCTGGGTCCTGCGGATCCCCCATCACAACACCACCAAGCCGTTCAGACATCCGTTTCAAAAACGCGTCCTTGATGCCTTTTTGAACAAACACGCGGGTGCCGTTGGAACAGACCTGCCCCGTTGAATAAAAGTTGCCAAGGATCGCGCCAGACACCGCGTTTTCCAAATCGGCGTCGTCAAAGATCACCAACGGGGATTTTCCGCCCAGTTCCATCGTGACGTGCTTCATGCCCGCGGCCGCAGCGGCGTAGACCTTTTTGCCCGTCGGGACCGAACCCGTCAGGGACACTTTATCGACACGCGGATCGGTCACAAGCGATGCCCCTACAGCGCCAAGCCCTTGCACCACATTGTAAATCCCTGCAGGTGCGCCTGCTTCCATCAGGATTTCAGCGACTTTCAACGCAGACAATGGCGTGGTCTCAGATGGCTTGAATACCATCGCATTACCGCAGGCCAGCGCTGGTGCGCCTTTCCAGCATGCGATTTGCGTTGGGTAGTTCCACGCACCGATGCCAACGCAAACGCCAAGCGCTTCGCGGCGGGAATACACGAAATCTTCGCCCAATTGGATGTGTTCGCCCGTCAGGCTGCCCGCCAAACCACCGAAGTATTCCAACGCATCAGCGCCCGATGTGGCATCCGCAACGGATGTTTCTTGATAGGGCTTGCCAGTGTCATAGGTTTCCAGCACGGACAGATCGTGATTACGTTCACGCATGATATCCGCAGCACGGCGCAGCACACGGCCACGTTCGGTGCCGGTCATCGCGGCCCAATCTTTTTGCGCACGCTTCGCAGCGTCCAAGGCTTTGTTAATGATCGCAGGGGTCGCTGCGTGCAGCTTTGCGATCACTTCGCCCGTTGCAGGGTAGATCACATCAAAGGCTTCGCCCGCCGTGTCTTCGATATACTGGCCATCAACGAAATGGCTGGCTTTAGGTTGTTGGTGCATAGGTCGGATACCTTCGGAAAGAGATGTCAGGACAGGTGAATGCGGTCATTCACCCCTTGGAAACCGTTGATTTTCTTCGAGAACATTCAGGTCCATGTGATTGCGCATGTACCGTTCGGACGCTTTTTGCAGCGGCTGGAAATCCCACGGGAAATAGGCGCCATTGCGCAAGGATTCGTAGACAACCCAGCGGCCCGCTTGGGAATGCCGGACGTCCGCGTCAAACGCGGCAATATCCCAACGCTTCTCAGCTTTGGCTTTGATCGTGGTTAACGTGCCTTGGTGATCAGGATGATCTGCAAGGTTCGTCAACTCATGCGGGTCGTTTTCCATATCAAACAGCTGATCGGGATCAAGGCTGCACATGTTGAACTTCCACTTGCCATACCGCAGGGATACGACAGGCGCATAAGATGCCTCTGCCGCGTATTCCATCGCGACAGGTGTGTCGCGCGTGGCACCTTGGCCAAGCGGCTTGATGCTCTCGCCCTGCGTCCACGGCATCACCTCGGACATGTCAATATTGGCCAAATCACACAGCGTCGGACAGACGTCGATGTTGGACACCGGCGTAGTAACAAGACCCGGCTCCATATCAGGGCTGCTGATCATCATCGGCACACGGGCGGACCCGTCGTAGAAAGACATTTTGAACCAAAGCCCGCGTTCGCCAAGCATATCGCCATGGTCGGACACAAACAGGATCGTTGCTTCTTGCCGCGTGTCTTCTAGCGTTTGCAGCAATTCACCAACCTTATCATCAAGGTAGGAAATATTCGCAAAATAGGCCCGCCGCGCGCGTTTGATCATGTCTTCCGTGATGTTGAAATTATCACGGTCGTTCGCGTCAAGAATACGCTGGGAATGGGCGTCCTGATCTTCGTACGGGATCGGCCCGATCTCTGGCATCAGGTGGTCGCAATCCTCGTAAAGGTCCCAGTATTTCTTGCGGGTCACGTACGGATCATGCGGATGTGTGAAGCTGACGGTCAGACACCACGGGCGGTCGTCATGCCCACGGGACAGGTCATACAACTTGCGGGTCGCGTGATACGCCACCTCGTCGTCGTATTCCATCTGGTTGCTGATTTCGGCAACCCCAGCCCCCGTCACAGACCCCATGTTGTGATACCACCAGTCAATCCGCTCACCCGGTTTGCGGTAATCTGGGGTCCAACCAAAATCGGGTGGGTAGATGTCAGTCGTCAGGCGTTCTTCAAAACCATGCAACTGATCGGGACCAACAAAGTGCATCTTACCAGACAGACATGTCTGATAACCAGCACGGCGCAGGTGATGGGCATAGGTTGGCAAACTGGACGCAAATTCGGCGGCGTTATCGTACACACCCGTCCGCGATGGCAACTGACCTGTCATGAACGACGCACGCCCCGGCGCACACAGCGGGGACGCGGTGTAGCATTGCTGGAACCGTGTGGATTTTGCGGCCAGTTTCTTCATGTTCGGCGCATGCAACCAGTCCGCAGGACCGTCGGGGAACAATGTCCCGTTCAGTTGGTCCACCATGATTATCAGGATATTTGGCTTGGTCATGCAGCACCTTTAGTTAAAGAGGAAAGTAGCGCCAAAGCTTGGCCTTCAGGGTTCGCGTCCGGCCCCGTTAGGGTCGCGCGGATATACAATCCGTCGATCAGCGCGGCCAACATGTCGGCCGCCGCTTGCGGATCTTCGGACATCGGACGCAGGGCATCGGTCAGGTTCGACCGCAAACGGCGCTGATAAATCCGCAGCAAATGCAAAGCGTCAGGATTTGTCTGGGCCTGCGCGTAAAACGTCATCCACGCGCTGACCGTGGCTGGCGCAAAACAGGATGGCGCGAAGCTGGCACGAATGATCGCCTGTGCCCGCCCCGCAGGCGTCTTGGCCTTTGCCAGCTCAGCACGCACCTCTGCCCCGTATTCCGTCAGGATATGGCGCATGGCAGCGACGAAAATCTGATCCTTGCCACCAAAGTAATGGTGGGCCAACGCGGACGACATGCCAGCACGCTTAGCAATCTTGCTAACCGTCACATCAAGCGATCCCGCCGCGCCGATTTCAGCAATCGTCGCTTCGACCAAAGCCGCGCGTCTGATGGGTTCCATTCCGATTTTAGGCATTGAAGGCTCCTTTCCCGACCTCTCGCATTATTTTAATTGACTCGTCAATCAATAAAAAATCTGACCGAAATGAGCCCGAGGCCCACATCGCAGGCTTTCATTGGATCAGAGTTTTGTCGCGGGGACTGACGGCGTCACTGAACGGCGGGCGACGGCTTCACGCCATGTGATAAAGCTGACGGACGCCATGATGACCAAACCACCCACTACAACCCAGCCATCGACGGCTTCGTCAAAGACCAGAAACCCAAGCAAAACCGCCCAGATCAACTGTAGGAACGTGACAGGTTGCGTGACCGTCAATGGGGCTGCCGCAAAGGCCAATGTCATCGTGTAATGACCAGCGGTCGCAAAGCAGGCGACCAAAAACAGCCAGCCCAGTTGCGCAAGCGTCGGCGTGACCCAAACCGCAATCGCAAAAGGTGCCAGACCGATTGTCACGGTCACCGACAGCATCCCGACGACAACAGCCGGAGAAACCTCGCCCGACAATTGCTTCGCAACAAGGTATCCGACCGCAAACAAAAGCGCTGTGCCGATCATGGCAATGTGCCCTTCTTCGACCGCTTTGATGCCCGGACGCAGAATAATCATGGCACCGATCAAGGCGACAATCACGGCCGCTAAACGACGGGGCGGCAATTTCTCTTTCAAAAACAGGGCAGCCCCGATCGTGACATAGATTGGGGAAAGGTAATTCATCGCGGTCACTTCGGCGATCGGAATGCGCGCCATGGCAAAGAACCACAGAATGACGGCAAGCGTATGCGCCACGCCGCGCATCGCGAACAGCTTCAGCTGACGACCGGTCAAACGGGCCGCCAGAATGGGCCGGATCATCGGAATGAGGAAGACAAGACCAAGTACATAACGCAGAAACGCGCCTTGGGCGGCAGGCACGTCCGACCCGACGTGCTTCACCAGCGCCGTCACGGCCACAAAGTTGAGGCCGGTCATCACCATCCAAAAAATGCCAAGTGCGGGACGCGGGTTTGTCATGGCCTAGCGGTGACACCTGCCCCACCAAATGACAAGAGGCGAACCGATAACGGTCCGCCCCAAAATTTTCGCGATAGATCGTGGTCGCACTTAGCTTTCAGCGTAGGCGGCCATGACTTCGTCAGACGCTTCAAAGTTGGTTGTGACGGTTTGCACATCGTCATCATCTTCGAGCGCTTCTACCAGCTTCATCAGCTTGGTCAGGCTTTCAAGATCCAGATCAGTCTGGATATTCGGCTTCCAGATCAGTTTTGAACTTTCGCTTTCGCCCAAATCAGCTTCCAACGCGTTCGACACTTCGTGCAAATCGGTGTCACCTGTGTAGATCACGTGGCCTTCTTCATCGCTTTCGACGTCTTCAGCGCCAGCTTCCAGTGCGGCCATCATCACAGTGTCCGCATCACCAACTGACGCCGGATATGTGACCATGCCCTTACGGTCGAACATAAAGCCAACAGACCCCGTTTCGCCCAAGTTGCCGCCGTTTTTCGTGAACGTCGACCGTACCGTTGACGCGGTCCGGTTGCGGTTGTCGGTCATCGCCTCGACAATCACGGCCACTCCGTTTGGACCGTAGCCTTCGTAGCGGATTTCATCGTAGTTTTCCGCATCACCACCAGTGGCTTTGTTGATCGCGCGATCAATCACGTCCTTTGGCACAGAAACAGATTTCGCTTCTTTTACCGCCATCCGCAAGCGCGGGTTTTTATCCGGATCAGGGTCGCCCATTTTGGCGGCGACAGTGATTTCTTTACTCATTTTCGAGAACACCTTGGCGCGGATTTTGTCCTGACGCCCTTTACGGTGCTGAATATTCGCCCATTTGGAATGGCCTGCCATGGGAAATCCCCTTTGTCTTACCTGTCGGCTGTACTGTCATAAATCTGCGCCTCTATAGGGCACCGAAGGGGTGTGTTGCAACGTCAATGGGGGCTTTGCCCCCGCACTTGCGTGCTCCCCAAGGATATTTCAGGCCAAAAGAAGATCAGAGCGGCCAGATGAACGGGATCACAAAGGACACGATGGGCGCAAGCGACAGGTTCAGCGGCACCCCGAATTTAAGAAAGTCGCTGAATTTGTAGCCGCCAGGCCCGTAGACCAGCGTGTTGGTTTGATACCCGATGGGCGTCGCAAAACTAGCGGACGCCGCGACCATAACGGCGACCACAAGCGGGCGCGCGTCAACGCCAAGCGCGGATGCCAGACCGATAGCGATGGGTGTCATGACAACTGCAACGGCATTATTGCTGACCAATTCAGTCAGCAGACTGGACAACAGGTAAACGGCCAGCACCACAAAGAACGGCGGCAAGGCCAGCATGACAGGCGACAGCGAATCCGCGACAAGTTCGACCGCCCCGGACGATTGCAGTGCGGCACCAACCCCAAGCATCGCGAAGATCAACGCAAGCAGGCGACCATCTATGTAAGAAAACGCTTCTTCGGCATCAATGCAGCCCGTCATCAAAACAATCGTCACGCCGATCATCGCCAGCATCAAAATCGGCGCCACATTCATTGCGGCAAGCACAACAACACCCGCAAGCACAGCCATCGCGATCCATGATTTTTCACGCCGGAAAGCCCGCGCCGAAGGTTTGGAAACGTCACCAAGATTCATGTCGTCAGACAGGCGCTGGATATCCTCTGGCGATCCTTCAAGCAAAAGTGTGTCGCCAACTTTAACAACGATATCATCAATTTGGCGATTGATGTTCGCGTCACGACGATGGACCGCCAGCGTATAGACCGCATAGCGACGCCGCAGCCGTAGGGATGCCAAGGTGCGCCCGACCATCCGGCAGTTTGGTGTGATCAACACTTCAACAGTCGTGGTTTCTACCGCAGACAATTGGTCGACACGGCGCAGATCCTTCGTGGCCTGCAATGACAAAAGTTCTGTCATCGCGGTACGAAGGATCACACGATCCCCGATTTGAAGTTCCACATCGTCCATATTACGCCGCAACGACGCGTCGCCACGGACGATATCGATCAGCCGCACACCGTCTCGCTGGAACAGCTTCACGTCGGTGGCTTGACGGCCGATCAGGTTACTATCGGGCGGAATAATGGCTTCCGTAAAGAACCGCATCTTCGACCGGTCGGACAGCATTTGCCCCATCGACGCACGTTCTGGCAACAAACGCGGCCCCGCAAAATAAAGATAGATGAACGTCCATGTCACGACGACCAATCCGATTGGCGTGATTTCGAGGATGCTGAACGGCTCCAGCCCAGACGCACGTGCAACACCATCGACAAGCAGGTTGGTCGATGTCCCAAGCAACGTCATGGTCCCGCCCACAATCGCGGCATAACTCAGCGGGATCAGAAGCTTAGACGCCGTTGTCCCCAAAGTGCGCGCAAGCTGGATGAACACGGGGATCATAACAACAACGAGCGGCGTGTTGTTCATAATCGCGCTCGCAAAGGCCACAAAAACCAGCGATCCCGCAATCGCGCGGGCCGGATTGATCTTGGCTTGCCGTTCCACAATTTCGGTCAGGGCATTCAGCGCCCCTGTGCGGACCAAGGCACCCACGATGATGAACATCGCGGCGATCGTCCAAGGCGCCGGATTGGCCAAGGCGTTCACCGCATCGTCGTAGGACAAAACTCCGGCAACCAATAGGATCGACACACCGATCATGGCAACGACTTCGGTCGGATACACCTCTTTCAGGAACATCCCGAACATGCCGACGACGACAGCCAACGTCAAAAGGGCGGCCTGCGTATCGGATAGGAAGGAAAAGTCGGTCATGATGCTGCCCTATGGTCGCTTCACAGTGTTACGCTTTGCGCACAGGCTTGCAAGCGCCGTCAGGCAGGTCCCGCTTGGGCAAGCCGTCCACCTTGGCGCACCATTTCAACGCGCGTGGCCTTGCCTGTCAGATCATCGGTTTCGACATATAGACCGCTCAGCGTGGCCTCGTCCGCCGCAGGGGTGAACCGCGCCTTGGGCATGCCTGTGATAAAGCGACGAAGCGGTTCTTCTTTTTCCATGCCGATCACGGAATCATAATCGCCACACATGCCCGCATCCGACAAATACGCAGTCCCACGCGGCAAGATCATCGCGTCAGCTGTCGGCACATGTGTATGCGTACCTACAACGATGCTGGCACGCCCATCGCAGAAATGACCAACGGCCATCTTTTCCGATGTCGCTTCGCAGTGGATATCAACAAGGCTGGCTTGAACCTGACCGCCAATCGGATACTGGCGCAGCGTCGCATCAAGGGCAGAAAACGGGTCATCAAAGGGGCGTTTCATGAAAACTTGGCCCAGTACCTGCGTGACCAACACTTTGCGCCCACGGGTAGCTTCGAACACGCGCGCGCCAATGCCCGGTGCCTTTTTCGAGAAATTCATCGGACGGATGATCCGCGTTTCTTTCTCGATATAAGTCAGCATGTCCTTTTGATCGAAGGCATGATCGCCCAAGGTCACAACATCTGCACCAGCCGCAAAAATCAGTTCGGCATGCGCGCCGGACAGGCCCATGCCAGAAGTCGCATTTTCGCCGTTCACAACAACAAAATCGAGCGCCCATTCCGCCCGCAAACGTGGCAGATGTTCAGTGATGGCCGCACGGCCCGCGCGACCCATAACGTCGCCAAGAAACAGTATTTTCATAGCACTGCCTTATGGGCTAGGGATCGAATTTTCTAGGAAATTCGTACCCTTTTCCGCGAAAAATCAGCGTGCGTGACTAGGGTTGGATCACACCACGTTCAGTCACAATCAAATCCAGCGGCTGGTCCGTGGCTTCCAACGGCAAATTATCCGCCTCTTGATCCGCGTAGGCAAAACCGATCGCAAGCGTCGGCTGTTTTGCCCGCAATTGTTCCAGCGTCCGGTCATAAAAACCGCCGCCGTATCCCAAACGCCCGCCGGCCCTATCGAAAGCCACCAAAGGGACAATCACGATTTCGGGGGTGATCCAGTCACCCGTTTCAGGAATTGCCGCACCATATGTGCCCGGCACCATGATACTGTCCGGCGTCCATTGCCGGAACTTCAGCGGTTCCCCCGCGCCGATAATCACCGGAACGCCAACGGGTCCATGTGCGGCGGCTTCTTCCATCGCAGCACTTGGGTCAATTTCAGTCCGCATCGCCATATAACCGGCGACAGGCACGCCGCGGTAGCCCGCCAAAACCTCTGACAGATATCCAGCAGTACCCTGCCCCAGATCATGTGCGATCTTACGACGGGCAAAGGCGGCTTTGCGTGCTTTTACTTTTACGTCCGACAGATCCATTACAACAACCACATCGCAGCCAGCCCCAAAAAGGCAAAGAAACCAACAACATCCGTCACCGTCGTCACAAAGGCACCGGACGCCAGCGCGGGATCGACCCCTACTTTTTCCAACACCACGGGGACCATCGTGCCGGCTAAGCCTGCCACGATTAAGTTAATCACCATCGCCGCTGCGATCACGACACCCAACATCGGCGTGCCAAACCAAACCGCGCCAATTACGCCCATCACAACCGCAAAAATTGCGCCGTTGATCAGGCCGACCAACGCTTCGCGGCGGATAACCCGCCACACGTTTGAACTGGTCAAATCACGCGTCGCAAGTGCGCGCACCGCCACCGTCAACGATTGCGTACCAGCGTTCCCGCCCATCGACGCCACGATGGGCATTAGGACAGCCAGCGCCACAGATTGCTGCAACGTGCCTTCGAACAACGAAATCACCAGCGACGCAAAAATCGCGGTAACAAGGTTAACAGCCAGCCACGGAAACCGCTGTTTCGTGGTGTCGATCACCCTGTCAGACAAGCTGCCTTCGCCAACGCCAGCCAAGCGCATCAAATCTTCTTCGGCCTCTTCTTCGATAAACGCCATCGCGTCATCAATCGTGATCACACCGACGATCCGGTCGTCATCATCCACCACTGGGGCCGTGATCATGTGGTAGTGGTTGATCGCATTCGCGACCTCTTCCACGTCTTGGTTCACGTTGAAGGTGCGGAAACTATCCTCTGCGATATCAAGCAGTTTCACGTCGCGGCGGGTCGACAAAATCCGGCCAAGTGTCACATAACCTACCGCCTTCATCCGTGGGTCAACAAGGATCAAATGATAAAACTGGTCCGGCAAAGTGTTGTCGTCGGATCGCAGGTAATCAATCGCCTCGCCCACATTCCAATGGGTCGGCGCACGCACCAATTCCACCTGCATGTGACGACCAGCGGATTCTTCGGGATAGGCCAACGCCTTTTCGACCGCGACACGATCAGGGGCGTCCAGCGCACCCAGAACGGCTTCTTGTTGCTCTGACCCCAGATCTTCGACCAGATCAACAACGTCATCGCTGTCCAACTCGCGCACCGCTTCGACCAATTCGGCGGGTGCCAGGCTGTCGATCACCTCTTCGCGTAGGTTTTCGTCCAGTTCTGACAGCACTTCACCGTCGAGCCCGCCTTTCCAAAGCGTCAGCAATTCGGTCCGGCGACGGCCGTCGATCACTTCGATCAAATGCGCGATGTCGGCAGGGTGGACGTCTTCCAACATCCCGTCCAAGGCGACGGAATCGTGGTTTTCAATCGCTTCAAGAACTTCGTCGACGAATAAGTCGTTGATACCGAATGCTTCGTCTTCGGCGTCTGGCGTGAATTGGTCTGAGTCTGTCATGCCCGCCTCCTGCATATGTTCGCAACATAGTCGAACGCCAAACGTTCACAATGGGTTTCACCGATTTACGTCCGCTGATTTCAGTCGTAGGTCAGAGGCATGAAACAATATCTTCTTCTTGGACAAACACTATCGTTCTCGGGCAATCCATTGCTGACGCCATGGGAAAATGTGACGCATCACAATAGCGCAGGCGGTGTGCTGATCACTGGTGACCGGATTACGGCAGTGGACAATGCCGACACGCTGAAACGCGCCCATCCCGACGCTACAATTGTTGATTATGGCGACGCGTTGATCCACGCTGGATTTGTCGATGCGCACATGCATTATCCGCAAACGCGGATGATCGCGAGCTGGGGCAAACAGCTGATCGATTGGCTCAACACCTACACGTTTCCAGAAGAATCCCGCTTTGGTGATCGCGCTTATGCCGATGCCGTGGCCGCCGACACGCTTGATCTGGCGCTGGCGCACGGCACGACAACGCTGACCAGTTTCTGCACCATTCATCCTGAAAGCGTCGACGCATTCTTCGGGGCTGCCGCCCAACGTAGTATGGCTGTGGTCGCAGGTAAAACCTGCATGGATCGCAACGCGCCTGACACTTTGGTCGACACGGTGCAGTCAGCCTATGACGACAGCAAAGCGCTGCTGGAAAAGTGGCACGGCACAGGTCGCGCGACGTACGCGATCACCCCGCGCTTTTCACCGACATCCACGCCCGACCAATTGCAGGCATTGGGCGATCTGTGGGCTGAAAACCCTGACTGCCTGATGCAAACACATCTCAGCGAACAACTGCCTGAAATCGCGTGGGTCAAGGATCTGTATCCATCGTCACGCGACTACCTTGATACCTACGAAACACACGGTCTGTTGGGGGCAAAGGGGCTTTACGGCCATTCGATCTACCTTGAACCGCGAGAAATTGATCGCTTGGCAGAGTTTGGCGCAGCCGTCGTCCACTGCCCGACATCAAATACCTTCATCGGATCGGGCCTATGCGATGTGCTTGGCTTGGCCCGCGCGGGCGTGGCGATGGGGCTGGCAACGGACACAGGGGGTGGGTCATCATTTTCGATGCTCCGCACGATGGCCGCGGCCTACGAAATCGGCCAATTGCGCGGCGACGTCTTGCATGCTGCCCAATTGATGTGGCTCGCGACCGAAGGATCGGCGGCGACGCTGCATCAATCAGGTGAGATCGGGCACCTCGGGACAGGTGCCATGGCCGATATCACCGTACTTGACCTTGCCGCGACCCCGCTGATCGCCCAACGGGTCAAATCAGCGGAAAACGTTTGGGATCAGCTATTTCCGACCATCATGATGGGGGACGACCGGTCCATCAAAGATGTATGGGTGGCAGGTTCCCGCGTGACTTAACAAGGCAGCGCGAACACAAGCGTCCAGTAATCCCCTGCCCGACCAATACCATAGCTGGCGTAGTTGCGGTTCAACATGTTGCGGCGATGGCCTGGCGAATTCATCCAAGCAGCGATCGCTTCTTCGACAGATTTCTGGCCCTGCGCGATGTTTTCGCCGATCCCACACCGCGTGACACCCGCACGATGCACGCGGCCCTGCGCCCGTAGACCACTGCGATCTTCATGGGAAACGTAGTTATACGCCCGCATGTCGACACTATGCGCCAATGCAGACGCATCAAGCCCCGCATTAGACCGCAACGGCGGCAATCCATTTTGGGCACGCAAAGCTGCAAATTGACGATCAAACGCGGCAATCGCGGGGGCGGTTGCGGCCAATGGTGCCTCGCTCGGGCGATACGACCCCGAGGATACGGTCACGGGAACAGGCACAATAATGCAGCCCATCAAAGAGGCACACAGGCCCATCATCATCAAAATTCGCATAAGTTTGGTCCGTCAGTCAGAGTTCAGCCAGCTTTCGCGCTAACTTATTCTGTCTTACGATGGCTTCATTAAGACCGAATGAAACCATTCTTGTGTCAGCCACGATTTGCCGACCTTCGACAAAAAGATCGCGAACTTTCGCTGGTCCGGCCAAAATCAGCGCTGCAGGGTCCCAGCTACCCGCACTTTCGACGCCGCTCACGTCCCAAATCGCAATGTCCGCGCGTTTGCCAACTGCAACCTGACCGCAATCATCGCGCCCCAAAACCTGCGCACCACCACGTGTGGCAATTTCAAGCGCTTCACGCGCGCTCATCGCATCAGCGCCGTTTGCGACGCGTTGCAGCAACATCGTCTGACGGGCCTCTGACATCAGATTGCCGACATCGTTGCTCGCCGATCCATCGACACCCAGCCCAACAGGCACGCCTGCATCCCGCATCGCACGCACAGGTGCGATCCCGGACCCAAGGCGGCAATTCGAACATGGGCAATGCGCGACGCCGGTCCGGCTACGCGCAAACAAATCAATCTCGCGGTCATCCAATTTAACACAATGCGCATGCCAAACATCATCGCCGGTCCAACCTAAATCTTCGGCATATTGCCCCGGGCGGCACCCGAATTGAGACAGCGAATAAGCGATATCTTCATCGTTTTCAGCCAGATGCGTGTGCATCATCACGCCCTTGTCCCGCGCCAGAATAGCAGCGTCGCGCATCAATTCGCGGCTTACCGAAAACGGGGAACAGGGCGCCACACCGACGCGCACCATCGCCCCCGGATTTGGGTCGTGAAACGCATCAATCACACGAATACTGTCGTTCAGAATCGCAGCTTCATTTTCCACCAGATGGTCAGGCGGCAGGCCACCGTCGCTTTCCCCGATGCTCATCGCGCCACGCGTCGGGTGAAACCGCATGCCGACCTCTGCGGCAGCGGCAATCGTGTCGTCCAATCGGGACCCGTTGGGATAAAGGTACAGGTGATCCGACGTCATCGTACAACCGGACAAGGCCAATTCAGCCAACCCGATCTGGGCGGAAACGAACATCTCTTCAGGTCCAAACTTAGACCAAATCGGATAGAGCGTTTGCAGCCACCCAAACAGCAACGCATCTTGCCCACCGGGCACCGCACGGGTCAGCGTCTGGTACAAATGATGATGCGTGTTCACCAACCCCGGCGTCACAACGCAGCCTGCGGCATTTACAATCTCGGCGTCCGCCACAGACAGATTCGGGCCGACCGCCGCAATAACGCCATCGTTGATATGAATGTCGCACTCTGAAATTTCCGCCCTGTCATCGTTCATCGTCAGAACAATCTGGGCGTTCCTTATCAGCGTGTTAGCCATCAATACTGTCCTGAAGAATGGATAGCGCCAATGCATGAATTTCGCTATTTGCAGCCGCAACAACGCGCCCGCCATTATGCGCAGCACCGCCCTGCCAATTCGAAACAACACCGCCCGCAGCTTTGATCACAGCGATTGGCGCGTGGATATCATACGGATGAAGACCCGCTTCGATCACAAGATCGACCTGACCCGCCGCCAGCAATGCGTAGCCGTAACAATCCATCCCGTAACGTGTCAGCTGGACCTGCTCCGCGACTTTGCGAAATGCTTTTTCGTCCGCTGCTGTCCCGACTTCAGGGAATGTCGTCAGCAAACGCGCTTCGTCAATCGCAACCGATTTCCGTGTTCCAAGCGGACGTTCCCCAAGTGGTCCAGTCATCGACGACTGACCAAATCCACCGACAAAACGCTCATTAATGTAAGGTTGATCAATCACTCCAAACAATGGGCCAGTCGCGTCGGCAACTGAAATCAGAATGCCCCAAGTCGGGGTGCCACTGACGTAGCCGCGCGTCCCGTCAATCGGGTCAAGAACCCACGTGAAACCGGATGTGCCGGGTTTTGTGCCGAATTCTTCGCCTAGAATACCGTCGTCCGGCCGTTCCTCCGCGAGTACTGCGCGCATGACCTGTTCGGCGGCTTTATCGGCGATTGTGACCGGATCGTATCCATCGACGTCTTTGTTGTCAGTCGAAAGGTCGGTCCGTCTAAAATGCTTTAGCGTTTCTGGTCTGGCGGCGTCTGCCAACAGGTGCGCGACACGTACAAGATCGTTTTGAGTTTTGGTATCAATCGGTTGCACGTAAATCTCCCTGACGCGGTCAATCTAGCGGTATCCCGCCAGACCGCGTCAGGTCAACAATCGTTTAAGCTGCTTCGCTGAGTACGCGCGCAAGATCAAACAAGCGACGGCGCTGATTCTCTGGGATCGCGTAGTATGACCGCAGCAATTCGAGCGCTTCTTTGTCGGTCAAAATATCAGAAGGCATATCTGCGGCGCCAGTTTCCACTGGGTTGCCAGCATCTTCGATGCCTTCAAAGAAAAATGACACAGGTACGCCCAACACGTTTGCGATATCCCAAAGGCGGGATGCGCTGACGCGGTTCATTCCGGTCTCATACTTTTGAATCTGTTGGAATTTAATGCCGACTTTTTCGGCAAGCTGTTGTTGTGTTGTCCCGTTCATCCACCGGCGGTGGCGAATGCGTTTCCCGACATGTACGTCTACTGGGTGACTCATTTCATTTTCCTAACTGTCACGTCCCATGCGCGGCGTTTAGCGCTACGACTAGGTTGTTTTGTCTCGACCATCCCGTCCCGGATCGTCTTGTACAAACGTGCAATCACCTTATAGCACAAAACACGCAACGGTTGCAGCGCCTGACCTTACCTTAAGGACAGGTATAATCGTTCATCGGCAGCATTCTGGTCGTTTTACATGCTCTAGATAGGATGCTTCACCTTCAGTCTTACCCGATATAGGTTAATATGAACTGAACAAAAAACGATGACGGAATCCCCCTTTATGCGCGCATACCTTGTTACCGATCACGAATATCCACCGTCATTCGCCGATATCGAGGCCCCGAAACCTGCATCAGGACAGGTCCAGTTAGACATTGCGGCGTGCGGTTTGAACTTCGCCGATCTTTTGATGGCGAAGGGGACATATCAGGAAACACCTAACGTACCTTTCACCCTCGGTATGGAAGTCTGCGGCACAGTCACAGCACTTGGTGAAGGCGTCACATCGCCGGCCATCGGCACGCGTGTTGTCGTTTTCGGCGGATCGGGCGGGTTGGCTGACAAGGGCGTCTTTAAGGCTGATCTTTGCCGCGAAGTCCCTGATAACATGCCATCTTCCATCGCCGCCGGTTTCATGGTCGCCTATGGCACATCGCATTTGGCGCTGACGCGGCGGGCCAACTTACAGGCAGGCGAAACGCTGTTGGTTTTGGGGGCTGCGGGCGGCGTCGGCTTGACTGCCGTTGAAATTGGCAAAGCGCTTGGCGCGACTGTGATCGCCGTCGCGCGCGGCGCTGACAAGCTGGCTCATGCGCAAGCGGCGGGCGCGGACCACCTCATCGACAGCAAAGTTGAAGATGTCAAAGAAGCCGTCAAAGCGCTCGGCGGTGCCGATGTCGTCTACGATCCAGTGGGCGGCGACCTATTTGACGCAGCGTTACGCGCTTGCAACCGTGAAGCGCGCGTCATCACGATCGGTTTCGCAAGCGGCAAAGTGCCACAAATTCCGGCAAATATTATTTTGGTGAAAAATATCACCGTCATAGGGTTCTACTGGGGCGGGTATTTAAGCTTTTGCCCGGATGCTTTGACCGAAAGCATGGCAGAATTGTTCCAGATGTACGTGGACGGGAAATTGAAACCCCACGTCAGCCATGTCCTTCCGCTTGATCAAGCACCGGACGCATTGGAACTTTTGCGCAGCCGCCAATCTACAGGCAAAGTCGTCGTCACCCCATAAATTGACCAAACTTCGGTCGCAGAATGGTCCGTTTTTAGTGCCGCATTTACCAAGGTGAGGCTTTCCTGCGTATTTCGGTCAGAATAACGCATTTGCATCACCTTACCCCCTTGAAAACCCGGCCTTCCCTGCCAATATCTACCCCAAGACGTCGCCCTTGGCGTCCGCAGTTCTTTTTTGGAGGTATCCATGGCTGAATATCAAACAATCCAGACGGCGGGCGGGGTCCGCTCGGCGGCGATTGATGAAGGGCTTCGCGCCCACATGAACAAAGTCTACAGCACAATGTCTGTAGGTATGCTGGTCACATTCGCAGTGGCATGGGCCGTAGGCACTAGCGACGCGTTGTTCAGCATCTTCCGCGACCCAAACACATTGCAGCCAAACATTCTTGGCTGGATCGCAATGTTCGCACCGCTTGGCATGGTTTTTGCCTTCGGTGCCGCGATCAACAAATTGTCCGCTGCTGGCGCGCAATTGTTCTTCTACGCATTCGCAGCCGTAATGGGCCTGTCGATTTCTTGGATCTTCGCAGCCTTCACAGGCATGTCGGTGGCACAGGTGTTCCTGATCACATCGATCTCATTCGCGGGTCTGTCCCTTTGGGGCTACACCACGAAGAAAGACATCTCTGCATGGGGTAGCTTCCTCATCATGGGTGTGATCGGCCTGATCGTCGCGTCCATCGCGAACCTGTGGTTCCAGTCCGGCGCGATTGCGTTTGCTGTGTCCATCTTGGGTGTGCTGATCTTTGCAGGCTTGACTGCTTATGACACACAGAAGATCAAAACCGACTACATCGCGCATGCCGCACACGGCGACAAAGAATGGTTGGCAAAGTCTGCGATCATGGGTGCTTTGAACCTGTATCTCGACTTCATCAATATGTTCATGTTCCTTCTGCAGTTGCTCGGCAACCGCGAATAAGCGATACGAACACAACAATACGAAGCCCCGTCAAACCCTGCGTTTGGCGGGGCTTTTTCGTTCTAGGCCTGCACCAACGTTGATCCACCGACCCGCAGCACGGGGTCCATCCCAACCATCACTTTATCCTGCGGCCCATTCATCATCGCGATCACATGCTGCGCCGTCGTTTGCCCTATCGCATTTGGTCGCGGATCAATCGTCGTCAGCGTTGGGACACAAGCGCCTGCAATATCGTAGGCCCCGAATCCGACCACAGCCATATCGTCCGGTACCGCAATCCCGCGCCGCTGGCATTCTGACAGGGCACCAAAGGCCACCAGATCAGACACACAAATCACGGCAGTGGTATCGGGCCAGTCGTCGTGCAATGCGGCCATCGCTTTGGCCCCGTTCTGCATAGGGTTCTGCGGCGCACCCGAACCGATCAACCGCGCCGGATCAAGCCCATGCCCAGCCATCGCCGCAACAAAACCCACCCGCCGATCAATGCCCCGTGTATCACTGTCAGTGTCCCCGCCGATAAACCCGATCTTGCTGTGACCAAGCCCCACAAGATGATCCACAAGCGGCGCGATCACAGCGCGGTTCGAAAACCCCACCACATGTCCAATTGGATCATCCGGCAAATCCCACGTCTCGAACACAGGCACGCCAGCAGCGGCAAGCAGCTTGCGTGCCCGCGCCGTGTGCCGCCCACCTGTGACCACAATCGCCTCCGGCCTGCGTTGCAGAAAATCCGCGATCAGTTCTTCTTCGCGGTGCATGTCATAGTTCGTGTGCCCCAGCAGCACTTGATAACCTGCCGCCGACAAAACACCCGTCAGCGCCTCGACCATGGTTGCAAAGTTCGCATTGTTTAGCGACGGGATCGTCACGGCGACAAAGTTGCTGCGCTGCGCCCGCAACGTCGCGGCAGTGCTATCGAACACATAGCCCAATGCGTCTGCCGTTTCCTGAATGCGCGCGCGCGTCCCCGCCCCGACCGAAGCATCCAGCTTGAACGCGCGGCTCACGGTCATGACCGAAACGCCCGCCGCTTTCGCGACGTCCTTCATCGTGGGGCTGCGTTTCATCCCGATTAATCCGCCAGCTTTGGCGGGCCCGTGAAATATTCCATCAACGCCGCCTGATCTTCACCGCCCAATCCCGCAGCCGTCAAAAGCCTGTGCACTTCGGCGCAGGTCGCCGTCATCGGCATCGCAGTATTAGTGCGACGCGCAAGGTCCTGCGCCCCGTTCAGGTCTTTCACCATATTGTCGATCCGACCCGTCCGGCGGTAATCCTTCGCGACAAAGCGCGGCATATATTCCTGCAGGATCGCGCTATCCGCCCGCCCGCCTTTCAACGCGGTCGGGATTTTCGCAGCATCGACGCCCGCATCAAGCGCCAATTGCGTGGCTTCAGCCACCGCAAGAAAATTCAGACCACACAGAACCTGATTGATCAGCTTTGTCGTCTGCCCCGCCCCAGCAGGCCCCATATGCGTGATATTGCTCGCCAGATGCTGCAGAACCTCGCGGGCGTCAGCAAAATCGTCGTCCGCCCCGCCAACCATCAATGTCAGTTCACCAGTGGCCACCTTTGGCGCACCACCCGACAACGGGCTATCGACCCACCGCAGGCCCAGACCAGCAGCACGTTCCGCAAATGATTTTGTGGCATCGGGATCGATCGACGACATATCGATGATCAACGTGCCGGGCTTTGCACCATCGGCGACACCGTTCTCACCAAACACAGCAGCTTCCACGATATGCGGGGCGTTCAAACTTGTGATGACGTAGTCGGCATCGGCCGCAGCCTCTGCCGCTGAATTTGCGCCGACGGCCCCCTTTGCGATCAACGCATTCGCTTTGTCAGCGTCGAGATCAAAGACCACAACAGATTGCCCCGTCTCGACCAAACGCGCTCCAATTGCGCCGCCCATGGCCCCTGCCCCGATCAATGCAATTTTTAGCGTCATGCGAAATCCTTCCCTGTGTTCGCCACGAAAGCCGCAACAATCGCAGCGGGCGGTTGATCAATATCGACCGTCACGGCCGTTTCGTCCGCGTCCGGTATCTCAAGCGCCGCAAACTGACTGTCGAGCAACGCTGTCGGCATAAAATGATCGGCCCGCGCGGCCATACGTTCCGCGATAACCGCTTGAGAACCATGCAAATGCAGGAACGTCACAGGCCCACCCGCCGCGTCACGGATGATATCACGGTACGCGCGTTTCAAGGCGGAACAGCCAATCACCACGTCACCGTCATGTTCACGAAACGCAGCCCCGACATCGCGCAACCACGGCGCACGATCCGCGTCATTCAGCGGCGTACCAGCCGCCATTTTCGCGACATTTGTTGCAGGATGCAGGTCGTCGCCATCAACAAAAACGCCACCAATTGCATCTGCAAAAGCGGCACCAATCGACGACTTTCCGCAGCCGGACACGCCCATCACAACGTAAAACATTACAGCGACGCCGTGATGCCGCCGTCGACAAAGAGGCAATGACCGTTCACAAAAGTAGACGCATCTGAGCTCAAGAAAATGCACGCGCCAACCAGTTCTTCGACGTTGCCCCACCGCCCCGCTGGCGTGCGCTTGGCCAACCACGCGCTGAATTCCGGATCAGCAACAAGGGCCGCGTTCAACGGCGTATCGAAATACCCGGGCGCCAATGCGTTGCAGGTCAGACCATATTGGGCCCAGTCGGTCGCCATACCCTTTGTCAGGTTCGCAACCGCGCCCTTTGTGGCTGTGTAAGGCGCGATACCGGGACGCGCGAGTGCCGTTTGAACCGACGCGATATTCACGATCTTACCAGCCTTGCGTTTGATCATATGGTTCGCGCAGGCTTGGCCAACGTGGAAAACCGACGCGATATTCGTCTGCAGAAGGCGCTCGAACGCATCAGCCGGAAAATCTTCCAGCGCGGTCCGGTGCTGCATCCCTGCATTGTTGACAAGGATATCAATCGCGCTGGTTTCAGCCTCAAAACCATCCACAGCCGCCTTTACCGCATCGTGGTCCGTCGCATCAAAGGACAAGACATCAACAGTCGCACCCGTCTCGCGCAACGCGGCAGCGGCAGCATCCAGTTTCCCAGTATCGCGCCCATTCAGAACGATACTTGCCCCTGCGGCCGCCATTCCTTTTGCCAAGGCGAAACCGATCCCTTGGGATGAACCGGTAATCAAGGCGCGCTTGCCTGTCAGATCAAATAATGCCGTGCTCATCCGCGTTTCCTTTACTCTCGACAAGTGGTTTGGCGATATTTATGTTATCGTTAACAATTGGTGTCAAGCAATGCTGGCCACCACCCCAAAAGGCTCCGCAGATATGAAATCCATTGTCATCCACGCGCCCAAAGATTTGCGGATACACGAAGCTGAAATCACCCCACCCGCAGCGGGCGAAGTGCAGATTACCATGGCGGCTGGCGGCATTTGCGGGTCCGATTTGCATTACTATCACCACGGTGGGTTTGGCACGATCAAGCTACGCGAACCCATGGTTCTGGGGCACGAAGTCTCCGGTCACGTCACAGCATTGGGCGCTGGCGTCACAGGTCTGGACATTGGTCAACTGGTGGCCGTGTCCCCGTCCCGTCCGTGCCAATCATGCAAATTCTGTCTGGAAGGCAGTCAAAACCAATGCCTGAATATGCGGTTTTACGGCTCCGCGATGCCATTCCCGCATATCCAAGGCGCATTCCGGCAGGTGTTGAACGTCGATCCCGCACAATGCGCCGTCGCAGACGGTTTGACGCCCGCAGAGGCGGCAATGGCTGAACCGCTCGCCGTCTGTTTGCACGCCACGCGCCGCGCTGGCGGCATGGTCGGCAAATCTGTTCTGGTAACGGGATGCGGCCCGATTGGTATCCTGTCGATCCTTTGTGCCAGACGGGCCGGCGCCGACCACATCGTCGCAACAGACCTGTCCGATTTCACACTGCAAATGGCCCAACAGGCTGGTGCTGATGAAGTCATCAATACAGGCACCACGCCCAATGGTCTGGATCGGTTCAGCGCGGACAAGGGCACATTCGATGTGCTTTACGAATGCTCTGGCGCGGCCCCTGCCTTGGCGGCGGGTATCTACGCAATGCGACCTGGCGGGACCATTATGCAGCTTGGTCTCAGTGGCGATATGACCCTGCCGATGATGGCGATCACGGCCAAGGAACTGATGTTAAAAGGGTCTTTCCGCTTTCACGAAGAATTCCACGCGGGGGTCAGGCTGATGCAAAAAGGATTAATCGACGTGAAACCACTGATCACCCACACAGTATCGCTTGATGACGCCGTAAAAGGCTTTGAAATTGCATCAGATCGCAGCCAAGCCATGAAGACGCAAATCGCCTTTACCTAGCTGACACCGTCCAAATCCAGCATGTCCCGCAAAGCGTCTTTGGTTACAGACCAGATCTCGGTCACGTCCTTCAAGGCATCAGTCGCATCTGCCAATTCTTCTGCAACCAGAAGACTTTCGACATGATGCAACCGATCACGCAAGGCAGGTGCGCCAATAACCGACGCAGATCCCGCAAGACGGTGGATTTCTGATCGCAACGCGTCCCCCTGCAGGTGGTGATCCTCAGGCCCGAAACGGCCCGTCGCGTCATCAACTTCCGCGATGAATTCGCCTACCAATGCGTGATGCTTTTCCGACCCAACGGCATCCGCCAAATCACCGATCAATTCATGATCCAGCAGGTCATCACCCTGCACCGGACGATCTACAGTCACACCGTTCAACAGTTCATTCAGACGCGCAATACTCAGCGGTTTCACAAGAACATCGTTCATGCCTGCCGCAACAAACCGTTCAATGTCCGCTGGCATCGCGTGGGCCGTCACCGCAAAAATAGGTGTATCGGCATTGGGGCCCGCGCCCGCACGGATACGTTTGGTTGCTTCCACCCCGTCCATCACGGGCATGCTGACATCCATTAAAACAACATCGAACCGTCGGCGACTAGCGATTTCGACACCTTCGACGCCGTTGTGAGCCTCGATAATGGTGTGGCCCATTTTCTTAAGCATCGCATCGGCCACGATACGGTTGATCGCGTTATCTTCGACCAGCAGGATATTCATGCCGTCTGCGATCTCTGACTGCTCGTCAGCGTTGTGGGTTTCACTTTTCGCCTTGGGTGCGGTCTGGCTGTCCATAGCCAGATTTGTCGGAAGCCGGACCCAAAATACAGTGCCTTCGCCCAAAGTGCTTTCGACGCCAATTTCACCATCAAGATGTTCGACCAGTCGACGGACAATACCAAGCCCCAATCCCGTGCCCTGTTGCGCGCGCGTGTAGGATGGATCAAGCGTCACAAAGTCATCAAAAATGCGACGCTGGTCTTCTTCGGAAATACCGACACCTTCGTCAGACACCCGCAATTCCCAAAAACTACCATCCGCATCGCGTTCAATTTCAACATCAATCTTACCATGCTTGGTAAATTTGATCGCGTTGCCCACAAGGTTCGTCAGAATTTGGCGTAACTTCGTCGCATCGCCCATCACACGGTCAAACTGCGGATCAAGAACTTTCAATTCCAGCTTATTTTTCGATTTCTCAGCCGCGACCTGTAAGCTTTCCAACAACTCATGTGTGACAGCGACCGGATCGTAGGGCCGTTGAATCTTTTCTTCAGCGCCTGCTTCAAGACGCGACATATCCAGCACGTCATTGACGTGTTGCAGCAACATGTCAGACGACGTGCCCATCACATCAGCCATGCTCGACTGGGTTTTGTCCAAATCAGTGGACCGCAATAATTCAAGCGCCCCGACGATGCCATTAAGCGGCGTCCGCATTTCATGGCTCATCACGGCGACCAGATCCGCCTTCGCCCGTTCGCCAGCGACCGCTTCATCACGGGCGCGCACCAATTCTTCTTCTTTTGCGACCTGTTCAGAAATATCGCGCATGTAAGACACGAAAATTTCGCCCTCTGGCCCTTCAGCCGAAGAAACCGAAAATTCGACAGGAAAAATACGCCCGCTTTTGTGCATCCCTTCCAACTGGATACGCCCTTTACCGACAACATGGGCTTCCTTGGATCGGATATAGCGCGCCATCCCAGCTTCATGGCCTTCACGATACTTCGGGGGCACAATCGAATCGGACATTTTTGTCCCGACGATTTCGTCGCGCGTGTATCCGAATACTTCCTCAGCGGCCTCATTAAACTCAATGACTTTGCCGTCCAAATTGACCACAACAATCGCATCTAGCGACGTCTGCACAATGACGCCCATCCGACGTTGGGTCATCAACTTTTCGGCAGCATCGCGATCAGCGCGACACATGGACCGCATCAGCGCAAAGACGACAACGAAAAGCGCGGCTACAAGTACGAAAACGAGAATACCAAGACGCGTCAACGCATTGGCAACGTTTTCGCGCTGCTCACCAGAGAGCTCTGCAAAATGTTCGATTCCCAAGATGGACGTCGCACGCGCCAACGGTCGGACCGCTTCAATCCTTGTAACTAATTCTGGCAGCATAGCCGCCAACGCATCGTCGGGCCCGTCGATGAATGGGACTAGATCATCCACGAAAACAGACATGGCATCCAGATTGTCGACAGCCGCTTGTTCGGTCCGTAGCCCAGCCAATGCCTGGCTTTCACGCATCGTGTTTACACGCGAATAGTAGATATCGAACCGCCGCCGGACATTGCGCAACTTCTCTTCTTCCGGCAGGTCGGTCCGTTGTGCTTCAGACAAAAGTGCCAATAGTTCGACTTCGGACTGCGCCAGCGACCATTGCGTGCTATCCCCATTTGCAGTGGCCAATGCGTTGATTTCGCGCCGTGCGTCGGAACTGAGAACGTAAATCCCAACCATGCACGCCAGCACAACGCCGCATATCAACGCGGCGCTAACCCACCTGTTTCGTCCAAGTGATTTTTTGCGATTCTCCGGCAGGCCTTCCTGCGGTCGGCAAAATAGCATTATTCGCTCGTCTCAATGCGATCCAGCTGCCAAATGCTGCGCGAATATGTCACTTCCGACTGGTAATCAGGGTTGTCGTCATACGGGTAAACCACCCAAAGCGGGCCTTTGTCGCGTACCGACATCGGTTCACCGTCCTTAAGGAACGCAATCACTGCGCCGCCTTCGACGGCATCAGACATCGGGATTTCGACCGTGTAGTCATTGATCGCGGATGCCAGAAAAACGCCTTCGGTGACTTCAAGCGTTTCTGCCAAATTGCGCAGCGGAACACCGGTAAAGGATGACACACCGTCGGTCCAGATTGTTGATGTTTCAACAGTGACGGTGCCCAAACGGTCAAGGCCGTCTTGGTCGTATTCAATAACGCTTTCGCCGTGTGTCACGGTCAAAAGCACTTCACCCTCAGCATGTGCGATGCTCGTCAACAAGGAGAAACTCAGAAACGTTTTGGCTAACAACTGATAAGCTTTGGTCATTGGCAGTCTTTACCTCTTATAAGGCCCAGATACGCGGGCGCGTCCCCGTCCTAGCACGACTCATCGTAACTTCATTATGTTCATAAGCATAACAAACTATCCGAAAGGATAGATTCCAGCGTCCAAAGAATCGCAGACTTATGCATCAGGCAATGTTGGTACAAAGAACCTTAAAAGTTATCTACTTTAGCAGAAATTTGCCACAAATGCGTGGTATCTAGGTTGTAAGAGGTCCATCATACCAATTCGGTTAGGTCCCCAATCGTTTTTATTGTAGTCTACCAAAAGAGGTAGATAGAAAGTATAGTATGCGTATTCTAGTTGCTGATGATCATGATCTTGTTCGTGAAACGATCGCTTCGTTTCTGTTGGCGTCTGACGGTATCAATGTCGTCGAAACTGCGGGCACGCTTGATGAAGCACTCGCCATAGTTGAAGACAGCGTCGCGTTTGATTTGGTCCTTTTGGATTACAACATGCCCGGCATGAATGGCCTCGCAGGCCTCAAACGTATGAAGGCCGCGACGAACGACGGTCGTGTCGCGCTGTTGTCCGGGACTGCATCACCCCAAATCGCCCAAGACGCAATTGCGGACGGCGCAGTGGGGTTCGTCCCCAAGACGCTCGGGTCCAAATCAATGGTCAGCGCCGTTAAATTCATGATCATGGACGAAGTTTACGCGCCCTTTGATTTCATGAAACAGGTGCAGGAAAAAGCCGTTGGTAACCTGTCCGAACGCGAAACGTCCGTTCTGATGGGCATTTGTGAAGGCAAATCCAACAAAGAAATTGCGCGGGACTTGGATCTGCAAGAAGTGACAATCAAGCTGCACGTGAAAACGCTCAGCCGCAAATTGGAAGCCCGCAACCGCACCCACGCAGCGATGATCGCTAAGGAACGTAACCTCATTTGATGATGGGCAGCCTGCGGTGTTCCGGATCACATTAAAAACACTGGTCTAATTGGCCAGTGAACGTGGTGCCGCACCCCACAAACCTGCCCGCGCGCCTTCGGTCATTGCGATCACCACGTGATACATCAACCGCGTTAGCGCCTCCGGCCAGATCGTGTCGCCCGCCGCATCAATCTGATTGATGTAAACGGGGCGATCTTTGAACCACCGTTCAAACATCAAACACATCAGGGTGCAGGCTTTATCACCGGCCGTTTTGTCCCCCGCCACGTGCCGTAATGCGTAGGCTTTGATCGCTTCGGTCTGGGGCCACAAAAGGAACGTTTCTTCCAATATCGCCCCATCAGCCAACACCGCATCAAACGCCAGACCATCGCGCGCAAATCCATGCTGATCGGCAAAAGCCAACAGTTTCATCGTAGTGTCATGCAAACTCGGATCGTTCGCCAACTCTGCTTCTTCCAGCAACAACCAAGCCCATTCGCATTGGTGCCCGGCTTCACGGCGCAGCCCATCATTGCCCGGTAGCGGGTCGAGATCAGGTGACAGAAACTCCACAATACTGCCGCTGTCCTGATCCATGAAATGCTGCACCCCGATCCGCCGTACCCCAGCGGCCCGATCCAACCAAAGCGGCTTACCCGTCATACGAAACCCCTGCAAACACGCCTCGTAAAGGTGCATATGCGGGTTCTGCGCGGGATTAGGTTCAGCCCCGATGTCGTCATTCAACAACAAACCAGTCGCCGCATCCGTCAACGTGCTCTGCAAAGCAGCCCAGCAGTCCTCGATCAACGCATCGTAGCTAGGATCAGGGGCCAGTTTATTCAGCGTCACCAACGCCAAAATCACAAAGGTCTGGTCATAACTGCGCGCCGCTTCATCCAGCGCATCCCCCGTGGGCGTCCCATCCGCGCTAATTGCACAACGATATAGCCCCGGTGCCTTACGATAGCGGTCCAAGAACGCCGCCTGCGAAACAGCCGCTGCGATCAACGCAGGATCACCCGACTGCATCGCGGCATGGGCCACGGTAAACACAGTCCGCGCCTGCGTCAGCACCGATTTTGTTGCCGCCGGATCAGGCCGTCCCTGCGCGTCGAGCTTGTCAAAGACACCGGCATCGCCATCGCGGACTTTCGCTAACCAGTCACCAAAATAGTCGGTCCAGAACCACTTTGCCCAAACCTGCGCATCCTTGCGGCACGTATCCGTCGTCATATCAAAGCCTAGTTAATTGTGTCGGGCATCAATTGGCGCGGCAGCCAAAGCGCGATTTCAGGGAACAGAATGATCAGCAACAAAATCGCCAACATCGGCAGTAGGATAACCACCACTTCGCGCATCACCTGCACAACATTCATGCCGCCAATCGAGGCCGAGATCAACAAACACAGCCCGTAAGGCGGGGTCACCAAACCAAAAGCCAACGACACAATCCCGATAATCGCAAATACAACCGGATGGATGTCCGCCGCGGTCGCGACGGGCAACAATACTGTGCCCAAAATGATGATCGTGGGGATCGCATCAATGAACAGACCAAAGAACAGGAACAAACCTGCGATTACCAAAGCCGTGCCAAACGCGCCAAACTGCCAAGCCGTCATCGTATCCACGACCAATTGCGGCACGTGATAAAACGCGAGCAACCAGCCAAACGCCGACGCCGACCCAATCGCGAACAGTGAAATCGACGCAAAACGGCCCGTGTCGTAAAAGATGTGACCAAGGTCTTTGATGGTCACGGTCCGGTAGACAAACATGCCCAAAATCAACGAATAGCCCGCCGCAATAATCGCGCTTTCCGTCGGGGTGACGACCCCGCCCACGATGCCGCCGATCACGAGGATCGGGGTCAGCATCGCCAGGAAAGCGCCCTTAAAGGCAGTCACGATATCGCTGACACTTGGTTTCCCGATGATCGGGTAGTTGTAAACCTTTGCGTAGCCATAAACCGTCGCCATCAAGGCCAGACCGATCATAATGCCGGGCACGGCACCCGCCAAAAACAACGCCCCAACAGAGGTTTGCATCACACCGCCCCAGACGATCATCAGGATCGACGGCGGGATAATAACGCCCATCACGGACGAACAGGCGGTGATCGCGATGGCAAAACGGCGGTCGTAACCTTCTTTGATCATCGCAGGGATCAGGATTTTACCGCAACCGGCAGCGTCCGCGGTGGATGATCCGGAAATGCCCGCGAACAACATCGACACGGCGACGTTCACATGTCCCAATCCGCCGGGCATCCAGCCTGTCAAGACGCGGGCCAAATCGATCAACTTGTCTGTCACCTTCCCTGAATTCATCAGGTTCGCAGCCAATAAAAAGAACGGCACAGCCAGCAGAATGAACGAATTGTAAGACTGGAACATCCGGTCAAGCACAATGAACGGGGTCAGACGCAGCTCCATTACCACAATCGGGACCGTGGAAATCGCCAGCGCAAAAGCGACAGGCACCCGCAATGCGACCAGAAGAATAAAACCGCCAACCAAAATGGCGCAGGCAAGACCTGTTGAAATAATCATGCCGCTGCCTTCTTCGTATTTTTGTAAGTCTGGACTGCTTCAAACAGTCGGTAGCCCGTGAAAACGGTCCACAATACGCCCGCAATGGGCACCGAAATATAGGTGATCATCATATTGGCCCGCATCATCGTCGAATTCTGGATGTAGCCAAATTCAGCATATTCCACGCCGTACCACGCAAAAATCAAAGCAAAGCCAAGGATCATAAGCAGAACAAACCCATCCTGAAGTAACTTCAGGAATGGACGTTTCGCATCAGGGATCACACGCACATCAAAATGCGTCCCGTCCCACACGGCAATCATGGCACCGATCATCACGGCCCAAACGAAGATGAACGTCGCCAGTTCTTCGGTCCATAAAAAGACAGGGATCACACCGGTATAGCGGGCCAAAACCTGCATCCCGACGGGGATCGCAAGCGCTGCAATCAGAAGGCCCAGCAACACCCGCAGGCCATCGCAAAGGCGGTCCAAGAAACGTCCAATCATATTGGGGGTCCGTTCTAGAAAAAGAACCACCGGCGCCCCGAAAGACGCCGGCAGTAGGGAGATTGGGGAAAGTTTATTGATCGCGGATCGCAGCAAGCAAATCAGTCGCACCCAGCTCAGCGGCATAGGCGTCCTGCACAGGGATCACCATTTCCAGCAGCGCATCACGGCCTTCGAATTCAGCAACAACAACCTGACCAGCGTCGATCATTTCTTGCATCTTTTCGCCATCTTGGCCGCTTTCCAACGCACGACCGAATGCGCCCGCTTCGGCACCTGCTTCCAGAACAGCGGCCTTCAGATCGTCAGACAATGCGCTGAATGTGCTTTCGGACATCACCAAAGGACGCACTGTGATCGCGTGCTTTGTCAGCGTGATATTTGGGGCCACTTCGTAGAACTTCAGGTTCTGGATCGACGCCGCTTCGTTTTCGAAACCGGCAATCACGCCCGTCTGGATCGCGTTGTAAACTTCGTTGTAGGCAATCGCAGAAGGTGCGGCCGTCAGCGCGTTAAAGATTTGCGCCTGAATAGGGGCACCCATCACACGCATCTTGTGACCAGCAAGCTCTTCAAGGTTCGTGATTGGCTCAGCAGAGGCAAGGTTACGCACACCGCCACCCGCATAGCCGATCACGCGGATGTTCGCTTTTTCCAGCAGTTCAGCTTCAAGCGGGGCCATCACGCCGCTGGACAGTGCAGTGTTCCAGTGGTCCAGATCGCGGAACAGGAACGGCATGTCCATCAACGGAATGGACGGGGCAAAAGTCGCCATGTTGGACGGAGCCATGATCGCGAAATCGATCGCAACGCCTTGCTGCAGGAACGTGACAAAATCGCTTTCGTCGCCAAGTTCACCGTTCAGGCTTAGATCAAATGTGACGTCTTCGGCTTTTTCACCAACCAGACGTTCGAATTCGCGCAATGTCTTAGTGTAGGCGTGTTCTTCGTCGAACATGCTGGCACCACGCAACGCAGTTTCAGCGGCAGCAGACGTGGCGGCCATGGCCGCAACAGAGACAGCACCGATCAAAAGGGCTTTCATAGATTTAAAGTTAAACACAGGTTTCCTCCCAGAACTTCATCGCCCGCTAGTGGCAACGCGCCCCAGCAGTACAATCATGTGGTTCGCGCAGTTGTTCAGATTCGGTAAAATTTGTAAACACTTGTAAACATACTGCCAAAAATTGCAGCATGTTTGGAAAGAATCCGCTATGAAACACAGCGCCACCACATCGCGTCACGGCACAAGGAGACCTACGTCATACCCCATTCGACCCTGCCCCCCGTGTCAGAAGCACCGCCTGCGACGAACGACAGGTCCCTTTCAGATCAGGCCTATGAAAGCGTGCTAGCGATGATTGTTGCGGGTGATTTTCCCGCTGGGCAAAAGCTGCCAACAGAACACACACTGAGCGATCAGCTTAAGGTGTCGCGCCCCATTTTACGCCGTGCTTTGAAACAGTTACGCGAAGACGGCGTGATCGTATCCCGCCAAGGATCGGGGTCATTTGTGCAGCGACGCCCCGAAGGTGTCATGCTGGATTTTGCGCCTGTAGGGTCCATCGCCGACATCCAACGGACGTTCGAATTTCGTGCCGCCATCGAAGGTGAAGCCGCCTATATTGCCGCCCAGCGCCGGACCGAAGATGATCTCGTGCGGCTCAAACAGGCGCTCGATCAGCTTGATCGCTGTGTGGTGTCAGGCAAGCTGGGCGTGGACGACGACGAACGGTTTCACGTCGCTGTTTGTGCCGCTTCCGACAACAAATATTTCCTCGCCGCGCGCAGTTCGATGCAATCCAACATCCTGACAGGCATGAACCTGACCCGCAGTTTGTCGCTGACCAAAACGCAAGCGCGCCTCGAACTGGTGCAAGCGGAACATCACGCGATCTATGACGCCCTTGTCGCGGGCGACGCGGACGCAGCACGGGACGCGATGCGCGACCACGTCAACAATGCCCGCCAACGGGTTTTTGAAGGGACCTAACGCCCCGCTAGTAGTCCCACATCGTACCATCTTCCAGTCGCACAATCGGGTGACTACCCGCTTTGTAACTGTATTGCGCGGCCTCATCTTCGTTGAATTCAACCCCAAGACCGGGCGCATCACTGACGTAGAACATCCCGTTCTCAAGGTAATGATCAGACGGGAAAAGGGCGTCACATTCCGGCGTGCCAAGCACCAGATATTCCTGAATGCCAAAATTCGGGGCCCAGACGTTCAGATGGGCCTGCGCCGCCATTGAAATCGGCGAATGGCTTGGTGCACCGTGAAAACCTGTGCGCACATTATGCAGCCCAGCCAGATCAACGATCCGCTTTGCATGGGTAATGCCGCCTGCATAGGTTACGCTGACACGGATAAAATCAATCAGGTTTTGCTCGATCAGCTTGTTACATTCCCATATCGAATTGAAGACCTCGCCGATCGCAACAGGCACCGTGGAATGCTGACGCAGCAGCTTCAGCGCGTCTTGATCCTCGGCAGGGGTCGGGTCTTCGAGCCAGAACAGATCGGCCGGTTCAACCGCCTTCGCAAAAGCAGCCGCCTCGCGCGGGGTCAGCCGATGATGGACGTCGTGCAAAATCTTTAACTCAGGCCCGAAACGTTCGCGGATCTGCATCAAAGCATCCGGCATATAGCGCATATAACGCCCCGTATCCCAGACTTCGACCTTGGGCTGAATGCCGCTGAAATCCGTGATGTAATTCGCAACGTCGCCCTTGTTTTCAGACACGCCGTAACCCGCCGTCGGCATCCCCGGAATGCCGCATTGCACGCGCACGGCTTTGTACCCTTGGTCGACATAATGCTGGACAGAGGTCATCAGATCATCCAGATCAGCCCCCGTCGCATGGGCGTAAACCATTGCAGCGGTACGACTTTTCCCGCCAAACAACTGATACACTGGCATATTCGCCAGCTTACCTTTGATGTCCCACAGCGCCATATCAATCGCGCCAAACGCGGCCATCGCAATCGGACCTTTGCGGAAATAGGCACCGCGATACATGAACTGCCAGATGTCTTCGCTATTGCGCGGGTCCATCCCGATGATCGCGGGGATCAGGTAGTCTTGCAGGTACGCAGCGGGCAACGTTTCGCGGTTATTCAGCGTCCCATCACCGAGGCCGTAAACCCCCGCATCAGTCATAATCTTGACGGTGACGTAATTCTTACCCGGCCCGCCAATGAAGATCTTTGCGCCTGTGATTTTCATGGTGGTCTTCCTTATGCCAAGCCTGTCACATCGGTCCAACCATCCGATTTCCGGATGATATCAATGATCTGCTGAAATTGCGCGCCTTGGACAAATGTCGGGTAAGGATCGACCTGTTCGCCCTTGATATCGCGCACCAATTCGCGGGCAAGATAGTGCCAGCATTGCTCAGTCTCGCCTGCCACATCGGGGTTCGCATCCACGATATCCTGCGGTAGCGGCAGGTCCGTCCATTTGCCGTCGCGGCCGTAGTGCGACAGCTGACCAGTGCCGTAATGACCCTTTAGATAGATCGCGCCCTTTGTGCCGTAAAAGATGATGTGATCGTCTTGGAACCGCGGCACAAGCCCGCCGTGTTTGAACAGAACCGACACAGGTTTGGCGGCATGCGGTCCTTTTAGCTTAGCAAGAACCGTATAGGACCATTCCACATCGCTATCGCCCCATTTGAGCGTCGGATCGTTCAGGTCCTTGGGAATAAAATCGCGCCGCGTCATGAAGTTATGTACACCGTCCACAATTGGCGCACGCCCCAGATCATCGCGGACATCGCCCATGATTTGCAGGATTTGATCCCCCACAACGGACGTCACAATCGCAAGCGAATGGGTAAAGTTGTTATTCAGCCGCCCGCCCCCAGCGTCCTTGCTATGGGACCACCCAAACGGAATGTTGCGATCAAGATTGAAGTGCGAAATGCTCTCGACCTCAGTCGGCTCGCCAATCGCGCCTTCGGCCACGAGCCGTTTCGCGTGCAGCACGCTCGGCGTGTAGCGGAAACTGGCAGCATAGGCGGTTTTAACGCCTGCCTTCTCAGCCAGATCGCGCAGCTCCACCGCAGTCTCCCCGCTATGGGTCATCGGTTTGTCGCAGAACACATGACAACCAGCCGCGATCGCCTGTTTAATCGGTTCCACATGCGCACCACCCGGTGTGGCGATTGATACGATATCCGGTTTACAGGTCTCCAACGCTGCCTGCCAATCGGTCCCCGCAAACGGAATATCCATTTTCGCGGCGACATCTTTGACGACGCTTTCCGTGCGACCCACCATGCCGACAACCTCGGCCCCCGTCCCGCGAAATGCTTCTGCGTGACCTTGTCCCGCGAACCCCGTGCCTGCGATCAGGACTTTCAAATTACGCTCCATAAGTTGACGCAATACATAGACAAAGTGACTGCAGTGAACGTTTAGACACACTGACCTCCCAATTCGGTGTTGATCGGCCCAACGCTCCCCCGCGCTTGGGCTTATGGATTCTAGTATACCAGATTGGCGGGCAATTTGTCACCAGACTTTCATTTCGTCGCAAAAGATCACCTATCGCCCTTGACCTTCCAGTCACTGGAAGCCCTATATCCCCTTGTGATGATCACACGAAAGCAATCACAATGAATGACCCGCAAACTCTGACCCTTGGCGTCACACAGCTTAGCTGTGCATCCTGCGTCGGGCGGGCCGAAACGGCTTTGCGTGCGGTTTCAGGCGTTGTGGTGGCAGACGTCAATTTCGCTACGGAAACCGCGAAACTGCAGGTCTCACCAGATTTCTCAGCCACAGATGCTGTCTCCGCCCTCGACACGGCTGGCTACCCCGCAGCCTTAAACACCACACGTTTCACGGTCGAAAACCTAAGCTGCGCATCCTGTGTCGGCCGCGTCGAACGCGCCGTCATGGATCTGCCGGGTGTCGTGTCCGCCGCCGCGAACCTCGCGAATGATGAACTGACCGTGGTTTCTGTCGACGCACATATCACACCTTCAGTCACAGCCGCCGCCGCCAAAGCCGGATACCCCGTCACACTGATCGCAGACGATCACCCCGCCCCCGATGACACCAAAGCCTCAGAGGCCGCGACCCTGAAGCAGATAACCTTCATTGCTGCGATGCTCACCCTGCCTGTCTTTATCCTCGAAATGGGCGGTCACATGATCCCCGCCTTCCATCATTGGGTGATGTCCACCATCGGAATGGGTACAAGTTGGACCGTGCAATTTGTGCTGACCACCATCGTGCTGGCGTGGCCCGGACGGCAGTTCTTCACCAAAGGCATCCCTGCCCTTGCCAAAGCTGCGCCCGATATGAACAGCCTCGTCGCACTTGGGTCCGGGGCTGCATGGAGCTTTTCCACCGTCGCGCTTTTCGCGCCCGCTATTTTGCCGGACGGCACACAAACCGTGTATTTTGAGGCAGCAGCAGTCATCGTCACGCTCATCCTGCTCGGACGATATCTAGAGGCACGCGCAAAAGGCCGCACTGGCGACGCCATTCGCAAACTGGTCAAACTCAGCCCCCAAACCGCCCTTGTTGAACGCGATGGCACCTTCACCCCCACAGATGTCGACAGCATCATCACCGGCGACATCATCCAAACCCGCCCCGGCGAACGGATCGCGGTCGATGGCACAGTGACCGCAGGCACATCCTACGTGGACGAAAGCATGATCACGGGCGAACCTGTGCCGGTTGAAAAAACCGTAGGGGCCGCACTTGTCGGCGGCACGATCAATGGCAACGGCGCGTTAACCTACACGGCGACAAAGGTGGGCGCAGACACCACTTTGGCGCAGATCATCCGCATGGTGTCCGACGCACAAGGTGCCAAACTGCCGATCCAAGATCTGGTCAACCGCATCACCCTATGGTTCGTTCCCGCAGTCATGGCGATTGCCTGCCTGACGATCATTGCATGGCTGGTCTTTGGCCCATCATTCAGCTTTGCCCTAGTGGCTGGCGTCGCGGTCCTGATCATCGCCTGCCCTTGCGCTATGGGGTTGGCGACACCAACCTCAATCATGGTCGGCACCGGACGGGCGGCAGAGCTGGGCGTTCTTTTCCGCCGAGGCACCGCGCTGCAAACGCTTAGCCAAGTGCAGACGGTCGCCTTTGATAAGACGGGCACATTGACCAAAGGCCGCCCTGAACTGACTGATTTTGAAACACTGAATGGCTTTAGGCATGACGACGTGCTGCGACTTGTAGCCTCTGTCGAAGCGCAATCTGAACATCCCATCGCCGCCGCCATTGTGCGTGCAGCAAAGGCGCAATACCTGACCCTGACGCCTCCCGACAATTTCACAGCGATCACAGGGTACGGTGCCAAAGCAACAGTCGACGGCCACGAAATACTCGTCGGCGCGGACCGCCTAATGGCGCGCGAACAGATCGCAATTGACGTCCCGCACACAAAGTTCGGCGAACAAGGCAAATCACCGCTCTATGCGGCAATCGACGGCAAACTTGCCGCTATCATCGCGGTCGCTGATCCGATCAAGCCAAACAGTAAAACGGCGATTGCAGCCCTGCATGACCTTGGCCTATCCGTCGCCATGATCACGGGCGATAACGCGGCCACCGCACAGGCCATCGCGACCCAATTGAACATCGATACAGTCGTGGCAGAGGTCCTGCCTGATGGCAAAGTCGCCGCGATCCAAACCTTGCAGCAAAACGGCACACAGACCGCATTTGTCGGGGATGGCATCAACGACGCGCCCGCTTTGGCCGCATCAGACGTCGGCATCGCCATCGGCACAGGCACCGACATCGCGATTGAAGCCGCCGACGTCGTACTCATGTCAGGCGATCTGCGGGGCGTCGTCAACGCGCTACACCTCAGCCAGAAAACCATGCGTAATATTAAGCAAAACCTGTTCTGGGCGTTCGGCTACAACGCGCTTCTGATCCCAGTCGCGGCAGGCGTTTTTTACCCGCTTTTCAATCTGTTGTTGTCCCCCGCGCTCGCGGCCGGCGCGATGGCACTTTCCAGCGTTTTTGTCGTCACCAACGCGTTGCGACTTCGCTGGGTCAACGCCCCCATGGCAGAGGACGCACGCTCATGAACATCGGAGACGTCGCAAAACGCACCGATCTACCGCCGAAAACGATCCGATATTACGAAGACATCGGGTTGATCAAACCGCAACGCGACGCCAACGGGTATCGCAGTTTTCAGGACGCCGATATTCACAAGCTGGCTTTCATCGGACGATCCCGCGCCTTGGGGTTCACGATCGACGACTGCCGCAATCTATTGGCGCTTTGGGATGACAAAGACAGGGCTAGCGGCGACGTGCGCGCCATAGCCAAACAACACCTCGCTCAGATCGAAAACAAGATCGCGGATTTGCAATCCATCCACGATACACTGTCGACTTTAGTGACCAAGTGCGCTGGCGATGATCGCCCCGATTGCCCGATCTTGGAAACGCTCGAAACCCTGCCGCGATAACCCGCCACTCCGCTTAACATCTGTGCAAATTTTCGCTCACCTCGTCCATTCGGTCGAGAGGTGCCGCTTTGATATTGCCAATCCCAACGTTTTTCGCGATGCAGTCTTCACACATTCGCACGATGTCGCAAATCGCGGACAAAGTGACGCTTTCGGAGCCTGCATTTTTGACCCAATTCCTACCCGGCCACCACACCATCCCAGATCAAATTGCCAAAGCCATTGCAGAATACGCAGACGCCACAGCGTTTTCTGACGCCGATCTTTGCCTGACATATAACGACATCTCTCGGCTCGCTCACGCCTTGAAGACACATCTTCCAGCCCTCGGTCCCGTGGCTGTTTTTGGCAAGCCTTCATCAGTATTTGGGGCCGCAACGACGGCCTGCATCGTGATGGGCCGCCCCTTTGTGCACCTCGATCCGGCAATGCCCACAGACGTTCTGGCCAATATCCTTGCCGAACTGGAAACGAAAACTGTTCTGCAGTGCCAACCCGCCAAAGATGGGCAATTGCCGACGGGTTGCGACTTGGTCGACATCCCACAAATCATTTCTGAACGCGCCCCCGCACCTGAAGGCGCAATCGAAGCCGGACAGGTAAAATCGGACGATGCGATCTACATCGTCGCGACCTCCGGCACGACAGGCAAACCAAAGTGCATCCCCGTCACGCAAGAAGCCGCATTCTTGTCCTACGCATGGCGCGACGCCTACACGCCCTACGCGCCAGGCCAATCCATCGGGGCCTATATCTTTGCGATCTGGGAAATGTTCCGCCCTTTGCGCGATGGCGCACGTGTCTGCTTTCCAACCTTCGAACAACTGCTGAACCCACGCGAATTGGCGGCATTCCTGATCGAACACAACATTTCCGAGATGCTGTTCACGCCGTCCGCCTTGGACAAAACGTTGCAGGCATCGACCACAGAAATGATGCAAAACGTGCCGCTCAAACGGATCATCCTCAACGGCGAAGTCGTCACCGACGCCCTGATCGCAGCCGCGCAGGAAAAGCTGCCGAATGCCACGCTCTGGAACCTCTACAGCATCTGCGAAACCCACGACATCGCGATGACTAACGTCTCGGCAACCGACCGCAGCGCAGGCGCCGTTGGCGTCGCAATGCCCTATCTGCGCCCAGTCATTTTGGACGATAATGACGACCCGTGCCCCACAGGCACCCCCGGTTTGCTACATTTCGAAGGACCGCGCATGTTGGGGCCCGGCTACGTCAACCGCCCGCAAGAAACAGCACTGCGGTTCCGCAACCTGACACTTGATGACCAAAACACACGGCTCTACGACACCGGCGATCAAGGCTTCGTCGGCGAAGACGGCATGATCCACGTTTTGGGTCGCGTGGCGCATATGCTGAAACTGCGCGGGCACAGTATCCAGACCCAAGACCTGACGGCATCCTTGGCAAGCTTTATCGGCTTTCAACAGGCAGTCCCATGGATCCAGGACGTCGCGGGCCAAGGCAACGCCTTGGTGTTCTATTACGCAGCTACCGCCGCGCAAACGACTGATAACGCCACGAAATGGGGCCTCAACGCGGGCGAAAACCGCATCCCACCCGCCTTGGCAAAGGCGTTGCGCAAAGCCCTGCCCGCCTATTGCATCCCCAGCTATCTGGTCGCCCTGCCTGAAATCCCGATCAATACGGTGTCTGGAAAATGCGATTTCAAGGCACTGCCCAAGGTCGCGGGCGCACAGGCGCAAACCACTGAAACAGACACGCGCGCGACCGTGTCCGAAGCGGCCAAGGCGCTTGGGTGCGCAGCTGACATGATCGACCCGAGCCTATCCTTTCATGACCTTGGCGGGGATTCACTGATGGCCGTGACGCTCGTTCTCGCGCTTGAAACCGCCTATGGGCGTCGGGTCGATTTCGATTTTGCGTTGAACGTCCCGCTCGACCGTTTGCACAAAATCCTGACCGAACCGATGATCGCGCCAAAGCCGGACAGCACCTTCGACACCCCGGGCATATTGCTGACAGGGGCGACCGGATTTCTAGGGCGTCACGTGCTCACAGCAGCAGCCAAATCATTGCCGGACGACCACGTCATCTATTGCCTCGTCCGCCCCAAACGACGGGACGCGACGGACCGGATGCGCGACATCGCGACCGACAGCGGCGTGCCGATGAACCGCGTCAGGATCATCACCGCAGCGCTGGAAGACCCGCAATTTGGGCTGCCCGCAACCCAGTATCAATCGCTCTGCGATGCCACACAAAGCGTGGTACATTGCGCCGCGATGGTGAACCTCGCCGTGGATCGCGACACGATGGAAGATTGGTCAAAGGACGGCATGGAAAACATCCTGCAGTTCTGCAAGGACGCGCAGGCCGATCTGCGGTTCTCGTCCACCTCTGCGGTGTTCCCCGACACAGGCGAGCGGCATCCGGAAACAGCAACGACCGTCTACCACAATTGCGGCGGCTACGGTGCTGCAAAAATCGCAGCCGAAGCGATGATCGCGGCCTCCGGTATTCCGGCAACTATCGTGCGGCTCCCGTCGCTTTACAGCATCACGCAGCCTAACCCGAACGACATTTACGAGACTATCATGACAGCCTGCCGCGCGATCCATGCGGTGCCCGATGGTCTAATGTTCCGGATGATCGATGTGCACCACGCCGCGCAATTCTTAGCAGAGGTCGGGCAGCCCCACGGGACCCAAACCTACAACCTGACACCCAACATTTGGGCCACTGGTGAAGACACTGATTATACAAAACTACCAGTGCAAACGTGGTTGGACAAAGCACCGCTCAGCGACGCACAGAAAGCGCTAATTGTCGCCGATCTATCCGTCTTGCACGCCGACGCGACCCTTTCCCACGAAAAGGCGCAGGCGGCATGGCAGGCCATATCTGACCTGCCTTTTGATCACATCAGTGACCCCACCGCATTGCTAAACGCAAGGTTTGGCCGCGACGCGGTACCTACCACAGCGATCCCGCGTTGACCTGAATATCTTCCATCGTGATGGCGCGACCAGCGTCGCTGACCAAGAACGCAACGAGATCAGCGATTTCGGACGGCTGGACCAACGCGCCTTGCGGATTGGACGCCTCGTATTTCGCCTGCACCTCTGCACGGGTCGCCCCCGTATCTGCAATTTCCTGATCGACGAATTGCTTCAGCATCTCGGTTTCGACCCACGTCGGGCTGATGCTTGTGCAGGTCACACCATGCGCTGCACCTTCCAGACTAACACACCGGCCAAGCCCCAAAAGGCCCGCTTTTGACGTGCAATAAGCGGCGTTGTCAGGCATCCCGTTGTGGGCGGCAACGGACGCCAGATTGATGATCCGGCCAAATTTCTGCGCAACCATCCCCGGCATCACGGCACGGATCATTTTGAACGTACCAGTCAGGTTTGTATCAATGGTGTCATCCCAAATCTGGTCAGAATGGCCAATAACGGGGGCTTCTTCATACACTCCGGCAGTGTTCACCAAAATATCGACACGCCCGTGATCTACTACGACCTTTTCAACAAAGGCTGCCACGCTCGCACTGTCACGCACATCTAGTCCAGCGACCGCAATAGGTGCGCCGATCTGTTCATGTAGCTTGGCCACAGCTGCGGGATCATTGCCGCGCCGCGCCCCGATGCAGACAGTTGTGCCCGCAGCATGAAGCCGCTTTGCAATCGCAAGTCCCATACCGGACAGGCCGCCCGTGATAATTGCCACTTTCGTCATTGCTGATCCATCCATGTACTGATTGGGGATAATTATGGGTTCGGTATGCGCAGAACGCTTTCAAAGTACAACCAATGGTTCACTGTCGCCTGATCCCGCATACGACCAAAAAATGTGCGTTTCGCCCAAAATCCTAGCGTCCCGTCGCGCACGCAAAATCGAAGGCCTGAAACACAGCTCTGCCTCTCGTGTTTGCCGCCCCTGTGGGACACATCTTGCGCCATGCAAATGGCCACCCGTATTCTTGTCGTCGAACCCGACCCCGAAAAAGCACGCGAAATTATCGACGCGCTTGTTGATGGCGGCTGGCCCGACGTGACCGTCATAGGCCAAACCACCGGACTGGCCGAAGCCGTCCGCACATCATCCCCCGACATCGTGCTAATCGATATCGCCAATCCTGACCGCGACACGCTGGAACATCTCAGCCTGATCTCCGATACAAAGGCCCGCGCCGTCGCCATGTTCGTCGACCAAACTGACGAAGGGTTGACCCAAGCGGCCTTGAACGCTGGCGTCAGCGCCTATGTCGTGGACGGTCTGCAAAAGAACCGGATCAAACCCGTGTTGGAAACGGCCATTGCCCGCTTTCAGATCATGCGCAAAATGCAGTCTGAACTGTCTGCAGCGAAACAAGCGCTGGAGGACCGTAAGACCATCGACCGCGCCAAGGGCATCTTGATGCGGCAGCGCAAACTCGACGAAGACGCGGCTTACGCCCTGCTGCGCAAAACCGCGATGGACCAAAACCGTAAAGTGATCGACGTTGCATCGGCGCTCGTGACTGCGGCGGACCTGCTATCATGAAGGGTCACGTTCTAAATTGCGGCTACCTGCCACTTGTTGACTGCGCTCCGCTGCTCATTGCAAAGGAATTGGGCTTTGCCGCTGAAGAAGGGCTTGATCTGCGGCTGATCAAGCAACCCTCTTGGTCGGCACTGCGCGATAACCTGATCCTTGGGCAGTTGGATGCGGCCCAAATGCTGGCACCGATGCCAATCGCACTGCGCCTCGGCATCGGTGGCGTGCGCGCCGACGTCGATGTGCTGTCAGTGCTTTCCGTCAACGGCACGGTCTTCGGGCTGAGCCAAGCGTTGATCTCGGCACTTGCCCCCGTCCCCTACGGCGATCCTGACGCAATCCTTGCCAAACTGGCACAGCACGGCAAAACGCTGCGGATCGGCGTGCCATTTCACGCATCGACGCATCGGCTACTACTGTCTTACCTGCTCGCGCGTTGCCCTGACATTAAAACCGATGTCATCACTGTCCCGCCGCCGCGCATGGCCGCAGCCATCGCTGACGGGCAGGTTGATGCGTTTTGGGTCGGCGAACCGTGGGGCAGCGTTGCTGTCAAAAACAATGCAGCGGCCATCGTCCTGACAGGATCGCAAATCTGGTCATTCGCGCCGGAAAAAGTGCTGGCAGCGCGGTCCAACTGGGTGACCGACAACCCCGAACCGACACGTGCATTAATGCGGGCGACCTACAAAGCAGGCCAATGGCTCGGCCAACGCAGCAACGCGGCCTTGGCCGTCGATATCCTCGCACGCAGCGAACACCTCGATTTGACCGACGACCTGATTGATCCGGGCATCAGCGGTGAAGTGACACTTGATCCGACCATAGGCCCCCGCCACATCGACAACTTCTTACTGTTCTTCCGAAATGCGTCGCAGTTCCCGTGGCGCAGTCAAGCCGCGTGGATCGCAACCCAGCTTGGGGCCGACGATAACAGCATCGCAGAAGCGAAACGGTGCTTCCGCAGCGATCTGTACCGCGAAAACCTAGGCAGCCTTGGTGTCGATCTTCCCGGTGCGTCCGAAAAAGTCGAAGGGGCGCTCGCCCACGAGACCGCGGTCGCATCAACCCGTGGAAACATGATTCTCGGGCCTGATGCCTTTTTCGATGGCAAAACTTTCGATTTTCACGGCTAAAACCGCACAGTTTTTAAGCAATCTCTGCACCGCAGCAGATTCAACCGCTGCATTGCAGAATCCACGTTGAAGTTCCGACACCCAGCCCGCAAATTATCTTCAAGGGGCATCGAAGCCCGTTACGCGCACAGACCAACGATGGTGGTGCAGCATTCAGAGCAAAGCCGCTCGTATGGACTACGGATCTCCTCCCCCGTGTCCCTACGTGCGGCTTTTTTCGTTTCCAAAGGTCTAACAGGGCCGCCAACAAGGACAGATAAATGAAGACTTCTTTTGCTTTCACACTTGCCACGGTGGCCAGTCTTATGGGGTCCACCGCGACGGCCCAATTGCTTGAACTGGAAAAGGACGAACTGACGTTCGGCTTTATCAAACTGACAGATATGGCCCCGCTTGCCATCGCTTATGAACTTGGCTTCTTCGAAGACGAAGGGCTGTTTGTGACGCTGGAAGCCCAAGCAAACTGGAAAGTATTGCTTGATGGTGTGATCGGCGGTCAGTTGGACGGCGCGCACATGTTGGCTGGTCAGCCATTGGCAGCGACAATCGGCTACGGGACTGAGGCCCACATCATCACACCATTTTCCATGGACTTGAACGGTAACGCGATCACCGTCTCCAACGAAATCTGGGAAGAAATGAAGCCGAACGTTCCAATGATGGACAACGGCCTGCCACAGCACCCGATCAGCGCCGAAGCTTTGGCACCTGTCGTCGAAGACTACAAAGACCAAGGTATCCCGTTCAACATGGGCATGGTTTTCCCTGTCTCCACACACAACTACGAAATCCGCTACTGGTTGGCAGCTGGTGGTCTTGAGCCGGGTTATTATTCCCCTGAAGACATCTCTGGTCAGATCGGCGCAGATGTTCTGTTGTCTGTGACACCTCCACCACAAATGCCCGCAACAATGGAAGCCGGTACAATCTACGGCTACGCAGTGGGCGAGCCATGGAACCAGCAAGCTGTGTTCAAAGGCATCGGCGTTCCGGTCATCACCGACTACGACATGTGGAAGAACAACCCTGAAAAGGTCTTCGGCATCACAGACGAATTCGCCGAAGAAAACCCGAACACAACAATCGCGCTGACCAAAGCTTTGATCCGCGCCGCGATGTGGTTGGACGAAAACGACAACGCTAACCGCGAAGAAGCCGTGGAAATCCTGTCACGCTCTGAATACGTCGGTGCAGACGCCGAAGTGATCGCAAACTCTATGACTGGTTTCTTCGAGTTCGAAAAAGGCGACGTGCGCCCTGCTCCGGACTTCAACGTGTTCTTCCGCTACAACGCGACATACCCGTTCAAATCCGATGCGATCTGGTACCTGACACAGATGCGCCGCTGGGGTCAGATTGCTGAACCAAAGTCCGACGAATGGTTCATCGAAACAGCTGAATCTGTCTACCGTTCCGACATCTACCTTGATGCGGCCCGCGCGCTGGTCGACGACGGCATGGCGAACGAAGCTGACTTCCCATGGGACAGCGACGGTTTCAAAGCCCCAACACCAGCCGCTGACATCATCGACGGCATCGGCTTCGACGGTCGCACACCAAACGCATACATCGACAGCCTGCCAATCGGCCTGAAGGGCGACCAGATCGTGGTCGGCTCCGAAATCCAAGGCTAATCGCCCCTAAATCTGCACCGCGCTGTCACGACGGCGCGGTGCACGCATTGTGCACGTGTTGTGCACGCATTGTGACATCACATTTTTCGCCCCAATGAGGCTTTGACATGACCGCCATCGATCCCGAAACACTTTCCTCCGAAGCCCGCCGCGCGCGGCTATTCACCCGGATCAACACCGCCGACAAGTGGTTTCAGGTGCTGGGTCTGGCATGGGTCACACCGATCCTCAAAGCAGCAGCAGGCGACAACCCCAAAGCACAGCTTGGCGAAATCTGGCGTCTGTTGGGCGTGCCATTGCTGGCGATTTTCCTGTTCTTAGGCGCGTGGGCAGCCCTTGCACCAAAGGTTCAAACATCACTGGGCGCGGTACCAGGACCTGCACAGGTTTGGGAACAAGTCGGTAACTTGCACGCAGACGCGGTACGCGAAGGCGAAAAAGAAGTCGCCTTCTACGAACGCCAAGAACAGCGCAACGCAGACCTCGTCGCAAACGGCCAAGCTGACCGTGTGAAAGAACGGACTTATACTGGTAAACCAACATATTATGACCAAATCTGGACGTCGATCAAAACCGTCTTCTTCGGCTTCCTGATCGCATCCGCTTTTGCCATTCCGCTCGGGATCGCCGCTGGTTTGTCGGCCACAGCCAATGCCGCACTGAACCCGCTGATCCAAATCTTCAAACCCGTCTCACCGCTCGCATGGTTGCCCATCGTGACCATGATTGTGTCGGCGGTTTATGCCAGCAACGACGGCATGTTCTCAAAATCCTTCCTGATCTCAGCGATTACCGTGACGCTCTGTTCGCTGTGGCCAACGTTGATCAACACGTCCCTAGGTGTGGCATCGATCGACAAAGACCTCGTCAGCGTGTCCCGCGTACTGAAAATGAACACTTGGACCAAGATCACAAAACTGGTTCTGCCATCCGCTTTGCCCCTTATTTTCACCGGTTTGCGCCTGTCCTTGGGTGTGGGCTGGATGGTTCTGATCGCCGCTGAAATGCTGGCCCAGAACCCCGGTCTTGGCAAATTCGTCTGGGACGAATTCCAGAACGGATCTTCCCAGTCTCTCGCCAAAATCATGGTTGCAGTGTTCACCATCGGGATCATCGGCTTCCTTCTCGACCGTGTGATGTTCGCGCTGCAATCCATGTTCACATTCTCGAATAACCGGTGATTGATATGAGCATTCTCGAATTCAAGAACGTCTCAAAAAGCTTTGGTACAGGCACTCACGCCAGCCACGTTTTGAAGAACATTGATCTGACTGTCGAAGAAGGTGAATTCCTTGTTTTGCTTGGTTTTTCCGGCACAGGCAAAACGACACTGATCAATCTAATGGCGGGGTTAGAAACCCCGACATCGGGTGAAGTGACCTTCAAAGGCAAGCAGATCAAAGAACCGGGTCGTGAACGCGGCGTGATCTTCCAAAGCTATTCACTGATGCCGTGGCTGACCGTGAACGGCAACGTCATGCTGGCCGTCGACACGATGTTCCCGAACCTGTCTAAAGACGAACGTCAGGCAAAGGTTGATCATTACGTCAAAATGGTTGGCCTCAGCCACGCTGCGACGCGCCGCCCCTCTGAATTGTCGGGTGGTATGCGCCAGCGTGTGAACGTGGCGCGCGCGCTTGCGATGGACCCTGAAATGCTGTTGCTCGACGAACCGCTGTCCGCGCTTGACGCGCTGACACGCGCCAATCTGGCGGACGAAATCGAAGGCATCTGGTCCGAAGATAAAAAGACCTGCGTCTTGATCACAAACGACGTGGACGAAGCCATTTTGCTGGCCGACCGGATCATCGCGCTGAACCCCGACGGGACCTTGGGCGAAGAGTTCAAAGTTGATCTTCAGCGCCCCCGCGACCGCATGGAAATGAACAACAACGACACGTTCAAACGCTTGCGCGCGGATGTGACGACTTACCTGATGGATATCGGCATTGCGGCAAAAACGGCTGACACGAAGCTGTTGCCAAACGTCACGCCGATCCATTCTGTCCCTGCCGCTGTTCTCAAGGCCCAAGAAGGCGGGATCGAGGAAAAGTACCTCAACTTCAGTCAGTTGGACAAAGTATACCCTACGCCTAAAGGTCCGCTGACCGTTGTCGAAAACTTCGATCTAAAGGTGGAAAAGGGCGAATTCATCAGCCTGATCGGCCATTCTGGTTGCGGCAAATCCACTGTCCTGACGATGGCCGCTGGCCTGAACGACATCTCGAAAGGTGCGATCAAATTGGATGGCTGGAACGTCGAAGGTGCCGATCCGGAACGCGCCGTTGTGTTTCAATCGCCGAACCTGTTCCCTTGGCTGACTGCCAAGGAAAACGTCGCGATTGGCGTTGACAAAGTTTACCCAAAAGCCAGCCAAGCGGAACGCCAAGATGTCATTGAATATTACCTTGAGCGCGTCGGTCTCGCTGACAGTATGGATAAGGGCGCCGCGTCGCTTTCCAACGGGATGAAGCAACGTGTGGGCATCGCCCGCGCCTTTGCTTTGTCCCCGAAGCTGCTGCTTTTGGATGAACCGTTCGGCATGCTCGACAGTCTCACACGGTGGGAACTGCAAGAGGTGCTGATGGAAGTGTGGTCGCGCACGAAAGTAACCGCGATCTGTGTGACGCATGACGTGGACGAAGCCATCTTGTTGGCAGACCGCGTTGTGATGATGACCAACGGCCCACAGGCGACAATCGGGAAAATTACGGATGTCAAACTGCCACGTCCACGCACCCGCAAGGCTCTGCTCGAACATCCCGATTACTACACGTACCGTCAGGAAGTCCTCGATTTCCTTGAAGAATACGAACACGGCGCAAAGCCGAAACCCAAAGCCACAGCAATTGCGGCGGAGTAAATCACATGAGTGACCATCTAATCATTATCGGCGCTGGCATGGCGACTGGCCGCGCGATTGAAGACTTACGTAGCGCAGGGTCCGATATCAAAATCACCCTGTTCAACGCGGAACCGCGCGGGAACTACAACCGCATCATGCTGTCCCCTGTTCTTGCGGGCGACAAAACCTACGAAGAAATCGTCACGCACGACGACGCTTGGTATGCAGAACATGATGTAACCTGCCGTTTCGGCGAAAAAGTTGATGCGATTGACCGCGAAGCAAAGACGATCACCGCGGCAAACGGCGATGTGCTGTCCTATGACAAACTGATGTTTGGCACTGGGTCGAACCCGTTTATGATCCCCCTGCCCGGTCACGATCTGGACGGCGTGATTGCCTACCGCGATCTGGAAGATACGCAAAAAATGATGGACCTTGGTCCTGACAACAAATGTGTTGTGATCGGTGGTGGTCTGTTAGGTCTGGAAGCCGCGGCAGGCATGGCCGCACGCGGTGTCGATGTCACCGTGATCCATATCATGGGCCACCTGATGGAACGTCAGTTGGATGAAGCGGCTGGTTACCTGCTGCGTAAAGCATTGGTTGATAAAGGCATTACGGTTAAATGCTCTGCCAACTCCAAAGAAATTCTTGGTGAGAACGGCAAGGTGCGCGCCCTGTTGCTTGACGACGGGACTGAATTGCCCTGTGATCTGTTGGTTATGGCCGTGGGCATCCGTCCAAACGTGAAACTGGCCCAAGATGCGGGTCTGGCTGTTGGAAAAGGCATCCATGTCGATGACCAGATGGTCACGTCTGACCCCGATATTCTGGCCGTTGGCGAATGTGTCGAACATAACGGTGCGATCTTTGGTTTGGTTGCCCCGCTTTACGATCAAGCCAAGGTTGCCGCGAAAACTCTGCTGGGTGAAGACGCGACGTTTGTTCAGAAAGAGCTGTCTACCAAGCTGAAAGTCACGGGTTGCGATCTGTTCAGTGCCGGTGATTTTGCCGAAGGCGAAGGCCGCGAAGACATCGTGTTCCGCGACCCTGCGCGCGGCGTCTACCGTCGTTTGGTCATCGAAAACAACGTGATCGTCGGTGCGGTGATGTACGGCGACACGGCCGACAGCAACTGGTTCTTCGGCCTGATCAAAGACAAAACCGATATCGCCGATATGCGTGAAACGGTGATCTTTGGCCCTGCCTTTCAGGGGGGTGCCGCTGTGGACCCGCTCTCAGCCGTTGCAGCCTTACCGCGTGATGCGGAAATCTGTGGGTGCAACGGCATTTGTAAGGGCGAAATCGAAGATGCGATTGCGGCGGGGTCCACGGACCTTGTTGGCATCAAGGCGACAACCAAGGCGTCTGCGTCTTGCGGGACATGTACGGGTCTTGTTGAACAGGTTCTGGCCGTCACGCTTGGCGATGACTTTGTGATCCCAGCGGCGGCGACCGTGTGTGGTTGCACCGACATGACCCACGAAGACGTGCGGCGCATGATCAAATCCCAGAAACTGACGTCAATGAACGCGGTTTGGCAGGAATGTGGATGGAAAACGGTGGACGGATGCCCGACCTGCCGCCCTGCGCTGAACTTTTACCTGCTGGCTGACTGGCCGCTGGAATACAAAGACGACCCGCAGTCCCGTTTTATCAACGAACGTAAGCACGCGAACATCCAGAAAGATGGCACGTTTAGTGTCGTGCCACGGATGTGGGGCGGGATCACCACGCCGGACGAACTGCGCGCTATTGCCGACGCCGCCGACAAATACATGGTGCCAACCGTAAAGGTGACTGGCGGTCAACGGATCGATTTGCTGGGTGTGAAGGGCGAGGATCTGCCGGGCATCTGGAAGGATCTAAACGACGCTGGCATGGTGTCCGGCTACGCCTATTCCAAAGGCCTGCGCACCGTGAAGACCTGTGTGGGTACGGATCATTGCCGTTTTGGCACGCAGGACAGCACGGGTCTTGGTATCAAGCTGGAAAAGACGCTGCACGGTGCTTGGACGCCGCACAAGCTGAAGCTGGGCGTGTCCGGTTGCCCGCGCAACTGCGCCGAAGCAACTTGTAAAGACATTGGCGTGATCTGCGTCGACAGTGGTTACCAGATCAGCATCGGTGGTGCGGCAGGCATGGACGTCAAAGAAACCGAACTGCTGGTGCAGGTCCCGACCGAGGATGAAGCGATCCTAGTTATCAAAGCCGTATCGCAGTTGTACCGCGAACAGGCCAAATATCTTGACCGTATCTACAAATGGATGGCCAAAGTCGGGCTTGATTGGATCAAGGAACAGATCGTTGATGATCTGGATAACCGCGCTGCTTTGGTGGATCGTTTCGAGCTGTCTCAGACTATCTACCGCCATGATCCATGGGCGGAACACGTGAAGAAAGCGGAAACATATCAACCGCTTGCAAACCTATCGTTGGAGGCCGCAGAATGACCCAGTGGATTGATGTTGCACCGTTGGACGACGTACCCGCGCGTGGCGCACGGATGTTGAAAACCGCACATGGCTGTGTCGCTGTGTTCCGGACAGCGGATGACGAAGTCTTCGCGCTTGATAACACATGCCCGCACAAACAGGGGCCATTGGCCGAAGGGATCGTGCATGGCAAATCCGTTACCTGCCCGTTGCACAACTGGGTGTTCAGCTTGGAAACGGGTATGGCACAGGGACAAGACGTGGGCCAAGTCGCCACATACCCCGCCCGTGTTGACGCAGGTCGTATCCTGATCGACGCGGCCCAGCTGACCGGACGTGCGGTGGCTGCGGAATGACCCTGACGAAGACCACCTGCCCTTATTGTGGTGTTGGCTGCGGCGTGCTTGCTGGGGCTGATGGTACGTTGAAGGGCGATCCGGATCATCCTGCCAACTTTGGGCGGTTGTGTTCCAAAGGGACGGCATTGGGCGAAACCATCGATCTTGATGGTCGCCTGTTGCATCCGGTGGTCGACGGCAAACGCGCGGATTGGGACAGCACGCTGTCACTGGTCGCCGACAAATTCAGCGCTGCAATTGCCGAACACGGTCCTGATAGTGTGGCCTTTTATGTGTCGGGCCAGTTGCTGACCGAAGATTACTACGTCGCGAACAAGCTGATGAAGGGCTATTTCGGGGCGGCCAATATCGACACGAATTCACGGCTTTGCATGGCGTCATCTGTTGTCGGGCACAAACGCGCTTTTGGCACTGACACCGTTCCTGGCACCTATCAGGATTTGGAACAGGCCGATGTGATCGTGTTGGTCGGATCGAACCTTGCGTGGTGCCACCCTGTGCTGCACCAACGCATCGCCGCCGCGAAAGAGGCCCGTCCAGAGATGCGGGTGATCAATATTGATCCACGCAAAACTGCGACAAGCGATCTGGCTGATACGCACCTCCGGATTGCACCTGACGGTGACGTCGCACTATTCAACGGTTTGCTGAGCCATATCGTCGCCACTGGCGCTGTCGATCAAGACTACGTTGATGCGCACGTCAATGGGTTCGATGCAGCCATTGCCGCAGCCCGCGACACGGACGTCGCTGATACGGGTCTGTCCGATATCGAGTTGCAGGACTTTTACGCGCTTTGGACGGGGACCAAGAAGGTCATGACCCTTTATTCCCAAGGCGTGAACCAATCCGCCAGCGGTAGTGACAAAGTCAACGCGATCCTAAATTGCCACCTCGCGACGGGTCGTATCGGCAAGGTCGGCGAAGGTCCGTTTTCCCTGACCGGACAACCTAACGCAATGGGTGGTCGCGAAGTTGGTGGTCTGGCCAATATGCTCGCTAATCACCTCGATATCGAAAATGCGGACCACCGTGACGCGGTGCAATCTTTCTGGGAAAGCCCCACGATCTGTACGCAAGCGGGTCTGAAAGCCGTCGATCTGTTCGACGCCTGTGCATCCGGCAAAATCAAAGCCTTGTGGGTCATGTCAACCAACCCTGCCGTGTCGATGCCGAATGCCGATGCGGTCGCTGATGCGATCAAAGCGGTGCCTTTCGTTGTCGTGTCTGACATCATGGAACGCACCGATACGGGCGATCTGGCCGACGTATTGCTGCCCGCCGCTGGTTGGGGCGAAAAGGACGGCACAGTCACAAATTCCGAACGCCGAATATCGCGACAACGGTCGTTTCTGCCAATGCCGAGTGAGACGCGCGCGGATTGGAAAATCATCTGCGATGTCGCTGTGAAGATGGGATTTGGAGATGCATTCGCGTTTGAGACGCCAGCTGATGTTTTCGCCGAATACGTCGCCCTGTCCGCCGATGTGTCAGGCTTTGGCCGCGATTTGGATCTGAGCGTTTTTGCAGATGCCGACTACGCGAACCTGATCCCGACACAATGGCCCGCGAACGACCGTCGCTTCTTTGCAGACGGGAAATTCTACCACGCGGACGGCAAAGCCAAGATGCTGCCAATAACCGCCCCGACCCTGAGCAAGACAGATTTCCGTTTGAATACGGGCCGTAACCGCGATCAATGGCACACAATGACGCGCACCGGTAAGACTGCGCGACTCGGGGCACATCTGGCAGAACCTTATTTGGAACTACACCCCGAAGATGCGAATGCCAAAGGTATTACAGACGGTGATCTGGTCACAGTCAGCAATGATTTCGGACAAGCCGTGCTGCGTGTTCTGGTGACTGACCGTGTGGCCGTTGGCCAACCCTTTGCCCCGATGCATTGGACGAAACAGCGCAGCCGCAACGGGACAGTGAACGCGACGCTCGCGCCCGTGACTGATCCGTTTTCGGGTCAACCTGCCCTGAAAGGCGGCGATGTAGCACTTGCAAAATTCGACGCCGCTTGGTTCGGGTTTGTGGCCTGTGCCAATGCGATGGAACCGACGGCCGATTACGCAGCGCTCGCCCGTACGCAGACAGGCTGGCAGATGGAATTGGCGGGTCAGACGATGCCCGACGACTGGGCTGATTTCACGATCATGCTCACTGGATTAGCTGACGCCGATGTCGCCCTTGTGACTGATCCCGCGTCAGGCACAACGCGGATTGCGATTTCCCAAGATGGCGTCGTTCAGGCGCTTGGCTTCTTTGGCAAATCCCCCATCGCGTTGTCACGCAACACGGCTATCAACGCGATTGGCACGACCGACGCGCCACTTTCAGCGCTCAGCGGGCGTCCTGCGGCTGATCGTCCTGATCCCGGTGTGACCGTATGCGCCTGTCTGAATGTGGGCCGGAACACATTGTTGAACGCGATCGCGGGCGGCGCGGCAACTGTCCCAGCTTTAGGCGATTGCACCGGTGCCGGAACCAACTGCGGATCGTGCAAACCCGAATTGGCAGCACTAATCGCAAGCGCAACAATCCCGATGGCAGCCGAATGAGCCTCGCGCCCTATGTCCAGATCGTCGCCCGCGGCCAAGGGCGCGCACGGCCTATGACGCTGAATGAGGCCCGCGCTGCCATGACGCTGATGCTGTCGGGCGATGCGGAACCCGAAGCCGTCGGCGCATTGCTGATGGTGTTGCGTTTACGCGGCGAAGTTCCCGCTGAAATCGCAGGGTTTACTGCCGCGTTGCGAGATCATGTGCATGGCACCGTCCCAGCGGCTGATCTGGATTGGCCCGTTTATGCGGCGGGCCGGACACGCGGTGTGCCGCTGTTTTTGCTGTCGGCAAGGTTGGTTGCGCAGGCCGGCTATAAAGTTTCGATGCATGGCTGGAACGCCCCTGCGGCGCTTCGTGACCACCTGCATTTGGCAGGGCCAAGCATCACGTACAGCCCGCTCGAAGATGTCGCGCCCGCCGCGTTTCGCCTGTTGAAATTGCGCGATACTTTTGGCCTGCGATCCTGCATCAACACGGTGCTACGGATGTGGAATCCGTCGGGTTCAGCCGCGACCGTACAGGGTGTGTTTCATCCGTCATATCGCAGTCTGCAGGCTGAAGCCGCGCATCTGTTGGGCCAGACCGATTTGACGATTATCAAAGGCGGCGGTGGCGAATTCGAACGGCATCCGTCCAAAGGCGTCACGCTGTTTGGTCTGCGCGGTGGCGATCATATTGCCGAAGATGCGCCCGCGCTTTTGCCCGTTACCCGCCGTTTGCACGAAGCGGATGACGCGCTGGACCTTGGCCAAATCTGGCAAGGCCACCGCACGGATCGCTTCGCCACAGCAACGGTCACCGGAACGGCTGCGCTGGCTTTGTGGACCCTGCGCGCCGCACCAACCTTACCCGACGCACAAACGATGGCTGATGATCTTTGGGATCGCCGCCATCAGACAGAAGGACTAAGCGCATGAAAACCTTCCCGATGTTTCTGACAATGGCGGGCCGTCGCGTTGTTATCGTGGGTGGCGGCGAACAAGCCGCACAAAAGTCACGGTTGATCCTGAAAACCGAAGCCGAAATCGTTGTGATGGCCCCTGCCTTGGACGAAGAGCTGTCAGCGCTCGCCGCCGCTGGTAAATTGCGCCATGACACATCACCGATTACCGCCGCACATTTTGAAGATACCGCTTTGGTCTTTGTCGCCTCTGGTTGCCCGGGCATCGATGCCGCGATCCACGCGATTGCCAAGGATGCAGGTGCGACCGTCAATGTCGTCGACCAACCTGCGTTGTGCGACGCAATTACCCCGTCGATCGTGGACCGTGACCCTGTTGTCGTGGCGATTGGCACCGAAGGCACAGCGCCCGTTCTTGCCCGCCAGATCAAAACGCAAATGGAACAAGCGTTGGAACCGCGGCTTGGGGATCTTGCCGCACTTGCGGGACGGTTGCGCGACGCAGCCGCCGCCCGTCTTGCCCCACGCGCACGGCGTGATTTGTGGCGCTGGGTCTTTAACGCAGCCCCGCGCGAAGCCCACGCACGCGGCGCAGAACGCGAAGCGGCCAGCCTGATCAAGAACGCGATCGCCACAGGCGAGATTGACGCAAAAGGTGCGGGCAGCGTGTCGCTGGTCGGAGCCGGTCCGGGATCAAAGGACCTCATCACATTACGCGGAGTGCAACGCTTGCAAGAAGCCGACGTGATCTTTTACGACCGCCTGCTGGAGCCTGAAATCTTGGAACTGGCCCGCCGCGATGCCGAACGCGTTTACGTGGGCAAGGCCCCCGGATGCCATAGCTGGCCGCAGGAAAAGATCACGCAAACGTTGATTTCTGCCGCAAAACGCGGGCAGCGCGTGGTACGGTTGAAGTGCGGCGATCCCGGTGTCTTTGGACGCGGCGGCGAAGAGGCGCGCGCGTTGAAAGCCCATGACATCGACGTCGAAATTGTACCGGGCGTTACAGCTGCTTGCGCAGCAGCAGCTGCGATTGGCGAAAGTCTGACAGACCGCGACGAAGTGAATACGCTGGTGCTGACGACGGGACACCTGCAAGACGGCTACGTTGTCCCCGAGGCCGTGATGAACATGCGTCCGGGCACCTGCGTGGCGCTTTATATGGCAGTTGGCGCTGCGGCAGATATCGGTGCCCAGATCGAGGCCCTGTACGGTGTCGACCAAATCGAAATCACGGCAGTGGCCCACGCACAACGCAGTTCGCAGAAGGTCGTCAAAAGCTGCGTGCGCCAGCTTTCCGATGATCTGGAGTCGGCAGGCATTACGGATACGGCGATTGTGTTCCTGCGGTGGCCTGACACGAAACAGATCGAACAGCCTGTTGTTCCCGCGGCACCGAAGTTGACGATGGTCTCGTAAATTGAGCATGCATGATTCTGCAGCTTTTTGCAGGATTTTGCATGAATCTAAATATCCCAGATACGCGCCAACAGGTTTTGGCCGAACGTCTTGCGGACGGACGGCAGATCATTGCGCAAGACGTCGCTGTCGAATTTTATGTTTCTCTCGATACGATCAGACGCGATATTCTCGCGCTGGAAGCGGACGGGAAAGCCCAACGCGTGCGCGGTGGCGCAGTGCCGATCGCAGCACCTTCATCCCCGTTACATTCACGCTTGGCGAAGCAACCGCCCGTCAACACGGCACTGATTGACGCAGCAATCGCCTGCATCGCAGACGCCCCAACGGTCCTGTTTGACGGTGGAACGACGACGCTCGCAATTGCCGCGCGTCTGCCGATCATCCCCGGACGGCTTGTGGTGACACCGTCACCATGGATCGCGGTCGCCTGCCAAGAACGCAGCATCCCTGTGTTTTTGTTAGGCGGCACATTAAGCGCGTCGGGCGGGATCGCGACGGGCGACGTGACACATGCAAAGATCGCGACGCTATCTGCGGACATCGCGGTGCTGGGCGCATGTGGGTTGGACTGCGACTTTGGCCTCAGTTCCGATGATCACGCCGAAGCAATGGTGAAGGCCGCGATGGCAACCGCCGCGTCCCGAACGCTGGTTGTGACAGATGCCGCGAAGATTGGCCGCCGCGCCCGACATCACACGCTGGCGTTAGACCAGATCGACGACATCGTCACCGACGCCCTGTCTGAGATGGCACTGCCGCTTTCACGTGCGGGCGCGCGCGTCATCACCGCATAATCACAAGACATTTCATTCTCCGAAGGACCGCCATGACCGATTACACAGAAACTGCGCCTGCACGCCTTGCGACGCGATTGGCGTTCTTGGTTGCGGGGTTTGCGATGGCCTGCTGCGCCCCGCTTTTCCCGTTTATCAAAGCCAATGTTGGCGCGGATGAAGGTCAATTTGGCTTACTGCTGCTTTGCTTGGGTCTTGGGTCGATTGTCGCGATGCCCGTCACAGGTGTGATTGCGGCGAGACGAGGAGCACGGTTGATGATCCTGTGCGGAGGTTTCGGCCTTGTTGGGATGCTGCCGCTTTTAGCACTGGTCAATACGCCCATAGGATTGGGGGTTACGTTGTTTGTTTTCGGAGCATCAATTGGCACCTTGGATGTTGCGATGAATGTTCACGGGGCCGAAGTCGAAGGGCGCGAGGGGCGCCCGCTGATGTCTAATTTCCACGCACAATTCAGTATTGGCAGTCTTGCTGGGGCCGCGATGGTGACGGTATTGCTGTCTGTCGGTGTGCCGATCCCGTTGACTGCCCTGATCGGCGCGGTTCTGGCGGGCGGCGCGATGCTGCACACCCGTACACGGTTGCTGTCCGTCAGCGGAAATGACCCCGAACCATTTGCTGCACCGCGCGGCGTCGTCCTACTGCTGGCCGTGCTCGCAGCGATTACATTCTTGGTGGAAGGCGCTGTGCTGGACTGGGGTGCCCTGCTGGTCATCGAACGGGACCTGAGCACAGCAAAGAACGCAGGCATCGGATATATTCTGTTTTCAGTGGCCATGGTTGTCGCACGGCTTGGCGGTGACCGGATCATCCGCCGATTGGGCGAATTTCGGGTGCTGATCGCGGGCGGGATGATCACGATATGCGGCGTCGCGTTGATCCTACTGGCAGACGCGCAGGTCGCTGCATTTACAGGATTTGTCCTGATTGGACTGGGGGCCGCAAACCTCGTGCCGATCTTCTTTAGTGCCGCTGGGCGTCAAACGATCATGCCAGCCGGACTGGCAATCGCATCGGTGACAACGACAGGTTACGCCGGGGTGCTGCTTGGGCCCGCGCTGATCGGGTTCACGGCGGATGCGACGAGCCTACCCAGCGCCTTCTGGTTGGTCGCGGCGTTGATGGCCGCGGTGCCACTGACAGCCCAAATTGTCGTACGCAAATGATGTCTTGAAATAGCGAGGCAGTCGGATCAGTTCATCGCGCGGAACACGGCATCCTTTAGCTTTTCAGCAGTGAACGGCTTTTTCACGACGTGCGTTGGCGGGTAATTTGCGGTGATGCTTTGCGCGTCGCCATACCCAGTCGCCAACACAAACGGGATGCCGCGTTCTGCAAGCACAACGGCGACCGGAAGAGACGTCTGATCACCCAAGTTCACATCGAGCAAAGCGAAGGAAACGTCAGCCTTTTCCAAAATTGCCAGCGCATCATCGACGGATCCGGCCATATGCACGTGGTCAGCCCCGCAATCACTTATGATATCAGATGCATCCAGCGCGATGACCATATTGTCTTCGACGACCAAAACTTCACCGGACAGAAGAACATCCGGGGTAACCGGTTTCGCATCGTTCGATTGTGTTTTTGGCACGACCGGTTCTTTTTCGCTGGAAATAAAGCGAGACGGGATCGTGATGTCTGCCTCGAAACCTGTCAGTAAAAATCGTGTTTCGACCTTACCTTTGAGTTCGTAAGGAATGGTCTTTTCGATAATCGTTGACCCAAATCCACGGCGCAGGGGGGCCTGCACAGGCGGGCCACCAACGTCGCGCCATTGAATGATCAATGCGCCATCCGCTTGGACCTTCAGGTCAATCGACACGGCCCCTGATCGATCCGTCAAAGCGCCGTATTTCGCAGAGTTGGTCATCATCTCGTGTATCACAAGCGCGAGGGTCGAAAACGCTTCGGGCATCAGCATCGGGGCGTCACCCGTGATCTTAACACGGTCGTTTCCATTCAGCAGAAAGGCCTGACCTTCAACGTTAATCAACTGACGCAAAGAACTTGGTGACCATTCCTGATTGGTCAATTGGTCATGCGCGCGGGCAAGCGCGTGAACCCGTCCATCCAGAACCTTTGTATAGGTCGCAACATCAGAGGCGCCACTACGGCTTTGCGCGACCAACCCTTGGATCAAGTTCAGGATATTGCGCACGCGGTGGTTCAACTCTGCGACAAGAAGTTCTTGTTTGTCGGCCGCTTTCCTGCGGGTTTCGTTTGCTTCATCCGTCAGTTTCAAGACGATTTCGGTCAACGAAATCCGTAACCCTTCGGCGACCATCTGTTCACCCTCGGACCAACGCGCGGACGTGTTCCGGACCATTTCGCTCCAAGTGTCGAAACTTTTGCGCGGCGTCAGACGGGTGCCGTTTGGTCCGACTGTGACCGGCTTGTTCGGATCACCCGCCCATTTGACCGATTTGACGATTTCACGGCGGAAAAACACGATATAGTCGCGCGGCGTGCGCGAGATGGGCACAGCCAAAACTCCGGCGACATCGGCATCTTGGTCCTCAATAGCAGGGTAAACCGCGGGCAACGCATGCGTCGAAAATACCTGACCGGACGGCGCAGTATTCAAAAAGCGCACCAACTTGCGAAAGCTTGCTTCATCTGGCGTATCACCGTGCGACGCAAAACGGCCATCGGTGTAGACCGCAATGCCATCGTTTGCGATCAGACCGCTCAATTCGCCAACGATGGAATCGAAACCTTCGATCAAGTCGGCCCCGCCCGATATCTGCACCATCAGATTGTCATGCATCTGGCGGGTTTCTTGGGTCTTGAGCCGCGTTTCAAGCTCCATCTTTTGGATCAGTTCGTAAGTGAAGAACTGCGTGAACAACTCAATGGCTGTGCGCCGTTCAAAATCGACGTAACGCGCCGTTTCGTGGTGACACGCAAACAGGCCCCAGAGTTTTCCGTCTTTGATGATTGAAATGGACATCGACGCGCCAACGTCCATGTTCCGCAGGTATTCCAAGTGGATCGGGGACACAGCACGGGTCACGCAAAGCGACAGATCAAGCGGTTTACCATGGACGTTTGTCGCAGGCAGGATAGGCGAAACGGCCCCGTCCACATCCGAGATCAAGCGCAGCGGACTACGCAGATACAACGCACGGGCCTGTTTCGGAATATCGCTTGCGGGGTAACGCAGCCCAAGAAACGGTTTCATATGGGCGCGGCGTTTTTCTGCGATCACTTCGCCTGCACCATCGTCATCGAACTTATAGACCATCACGCGGTCAAAGCCCGACAAGGCTTGCACAGCGACCGCGGCTTGTTCGCACGCCTTCATGACGTCTGGCGCACGGGTGACACGCGCAACAAGCGGCTGCACGAGGCTCATTTCGTCGCGCGTTTCCAGCGCAACCTTCGGTTCAAATTCAAATACATAGGACTGGTCGACAGAGCTGATAGAGATATCGAAGTAAGTGCCATTTTCAAGCACGTCATAACCAAAGACGCGGGCCGTCGGCATTGTCGCATTCAACATCTGCAACTTCGTCCGCAGGTCATGGACCATGCGTTGGGACAACAGATCATTCAGACGGCCACCGATCGCGGCATCTGGGTCGATATTCAATAGTTCTTGGACGTTCGCCGACACATGATTAACCATAAAGTCGGACGAGGTCGCAATCAGGCAGCCATAAGACTGCACATTGCCTAAAAACTGGATAGGTTCACGGTCACAGTTGGTCAGATCGACAGTTTCATTTGGGTCCAACCGGAGGCTTTCGTCAGTCAAAGGGTTGCATCCTTTCTTGAAGCAACGTTTTCGGATTCCGAGATAAATAACTGAAAAAGCGTTCTCGCGTCTTTTACAATATACGCAGCACGCGCATGCGCAACAGGGATGTCAGACAGGGCGCGACATGTAGCCGGCCACAAAGTCGGGTCGCTGGGCTGGCTGAAATACGTCTTAGCATTCTGAACCAACGGATCTTGCGATTGGGCCCAGCGCCGCGACAAAACCTTTGACCCCAATCTTGATCCAGCGACCAAATAGTCGATCGCCAAAGGGTCGATCTGGTGCTCAAGCGCGGGTGCATCGACGGGGTGATCAAGGCCAAGCACCACTGCATCCAAAGCAAGACCATTGATCATGTCCTGCAACGTCGCAGCAGACAAATTCGGGGACCGCAGTCGCGCTTGCATCATCTGAAAACAAGCCAAATGAACGTCAACGAAAGCCTTAAGGCCATCCCGGCTAGCGATATCGATTTGAGTGAAATGATGATCTAGCTGATCATGCGCAACACGCGTTTCTTGACGTAGAATATTTCGGAAGTCTTGAGGCAAAGTAGAAACCATATGGAAGCGAAGTCGCGCGGGGTGTCGCTTCGATGAGAGGAGACAACTTTCATGACGCCGTGCAGTTGTCATTAATCTATGACATAGCAATTTACACTAAATGCGTCCATGGGGCACCGCTGCACAAGTGTCTTAGATTGCAAGCCACACATGTGAAAAGGGCCGCCAATTTGGCAGCCCTTCCCCGTATTGATGGATGTCTTACGAACGATCGCGACCATTTTTACGGTGTCCGCGATCATCTTCTGTCAACGCACCGTCATCATTGCGGTCCATCCGTTCGACAATGTCGCCGAATTTCTCGTCCATTTCGGCTTGGGTGATTTGACCATCGTCATCCGCATCAAGGCGTTCGAAACTATGAGCGACCCGTTCTTGCATCAGTTCCAGATAGATAGACTGGAATTCGTCGATTGAGATATCGCCTTCACCGGATGCATCTGCACCAGCAACCAGTGCGGTGCGGAACAAATCGATTTCGTCTTGCGTGATCGCACCGTCATCATTTGCATCGTTCAGCAGCGCGCCGAATGCCATGCCGCCGCCGCGACGTTCGCCACGGTCACGACCATGATCGCGGTCGCCCCGATGATCAGCACGCGTCACTTGACCATCAACAGATGTTTCCGCCTGTTCAGTAACAACGTTTGTGTCAGCGGTTTGTGCGCCTGCCATACCGATACCTGTCAGTGTCAAAGCAACGGCAAGAAACGTAGCGGGGATCATTTTTTCGGTTTTCATTTTGATTTCCTTAAGGTTGGGTTGGGAGTTAGGCAGGCTGCGCATCAGATGCGTCGGCCTGTGTATCGGGCGAAGCCGCCCGAGGTTGATCAGTGTTGCACTGAGGTTGATTGCGCCAAGCAATGGCGATCATCGCAACGGTCATCAGGATCGACATGCCAAAGGCGAGGCCCAGCATGGTCAGCCCAAATACGGCGACAAAAGGCGCGATGAGCACTGCGACCAGTGCGGCCCCTGCAGTTGCTGCGTATGTTTTGAACTTTTCCATTTTTGTCTTTCCATCTGTTGTTGCGATGAAAGACATTTGGAGGGTGGAGATGACGGTTGCTTGGCGCGAACCTTACATTTTTGTCAGGTTCATTTTTTGTTAAAAATCATGCGGGCAAACAACCCCTGCCCTGCAGGATTATCGGACAGATCGATACGGGCATCATGCAAATCTGCGATCTTTGCGGCCAAGGCAAGCCCGAGCCCTGCCCCTTCGGTCGTGCGGCTTTTTTCCAACCTGTACAATGGTTCCAACGCGCGATCCCGTTCTGCTGCGGGTATGCCTGGACCGTCATCCATGAGGCCAAGTTCGTGCGTATTGGCGACAAGAACCATAGATGATCCTTCGGGCGTGTGCCGCAATGCGTTTTCGATCAGATTAGCCAAGAATTGCGTCAACAACACACGGTCGCCGTTAATCTCAACTGTGGAAATCTGGGTTGAAAAATGTCGTCCGCTATCCTCGACCACCGGTGCATAGGTTTCGGCCAGTTCGGTCGCAACGGCCGCAAGGTCGACAGGAGCGAAGGTCTGTTTCATGGCACCGGAATCCAGTTTCCCGAGCTGCAGAATTGCATCAAATATCGACATGACACGGTCGGTTTGTTCCAACGCCGCGCCGATCCCATCAATCGGATCGCCATCACCTGTCAGCGCGGTTTCAAGTCGTATGCGTAACCGTGTCAGCGGCGTCTTGAGATCATGCGCGATATTGGCCGAAAAGCTGCGCGCCTGCACCAGCAGCACATCAATCCGAGCAATGGCATCGTCCACCTGATCACCAAGCACTTTCAGGTCGTCTTCTTGGCCCTTGGCATGCACCCGCGCGGATAAATCGCCTTGCGCCGCTTGATCAAGCACCGCTGAGATGGCCGTGATCCGCCGTTGGCTGCGCCAGCCAAACAGCAGCCCAAACACCAACGCGACAATCGCGGCCAACGTCCCGACCCAGAGGAATGCTTGGGCTAAAACTTCATCAAAGATTGCGAATTCACCAATGTTCTGCCCAACAACTAGCCAACCGCCCGACACTGCCCCACCATAAAACATCCAAACGCTGTCATCATCGCGCCTGCGTGGCAAAAGCCGCTGATCGGTAAAGAACCCTTGCCGCCTGAGACTTCGGTCTTGCGATGCCGTTTCTGGCGTGAAGAGAAACCGTTCCAGTCCGGTATTGCGCAGGTCTTTGAGATCGAATTCACCAGCGGCCACGTCGCGCACGATCTGGATATGGCGGCGTTCGATACGATCATCGGCCCGTCTAGACATTTCTTCGCGGACTTCGATTGCCGCGATGATCCCAGCCCCGACCAGCACGATTATGAACACGCCAGTCAAAAGCACCGTTTGCCGCAGCGCTGTCATCCGCCAGATGCGGGCTGCGCTAGCCTTGAGGGTCGAAAATATATCCAGCACCTCGGATCGTCCTTATCACGGTATCGCCAAACGGCTTTTCAATCTTACCACGCAAGCGGCTGACGTGGGTTTCTACGACGCTTGTGGTCGGGTCAAAATTCATGTCCCAGACCTTTTCCAACAACATGTTGCGCGTCAAAACGCGACCCTTTGCCCGCATGAATGCTTCGAGAAGTCTGAATTCCTTGGTGTTCAAATCAATATGCTGGCCCTGTCGCGTACAGCTTTGCTTCAACAAATCCAGTGCAATGTCGCCAACATTCAAAGACGTCGCTTCAGCCGTTTGGGCTGGTTGTGCCCGACGGCCAAGTGCGGCGACACGCGCTTCCAATTCGGTCAGCGCGAAGGGTTTGGGAAGGTAGTCGTCAGCACCAGCCTGTAATCCTTCGACACGATCATCAATGTCGGACAATGCCGTGAGAAACAGCGCGGGCGTCGTATTCTTGGATGCGCGCACAGCCTTCAGAACAGACATACCGTCCAGACCCGGCGTCATCCGGTCCAACACCATCACGTCAAAATCCTGCGTGGTGGCCATGACCAACGCATCTTTGCCGTCGGTCACCCAATCGACGACGTGACCCGCCTTTGAAAGGCCATCACGGACCCAACTACCAATCTCTTGATCATCTTCCAAAAGCAGGATTTTCACAGTGTTTTCTCCGGGTTCACGGATCAGGCTTAACGCCTAAATCCACGCGGGACCAGTGGCACGAAAGTAGTCGAAAGCATCCTCAGCACGCTACGTGCTGACGTCCAAAGGTCAGAAACATGCCACGCGTTCCTGAAATCGAAGGCCTCGGTATGGATACGCCCCGTCTGCCCCACGTCGCACCAAACCGTTGCAATCATTGCCTTCAATTGCTCTGATCCACACATGAACAAAGCTGCCCCTTTGGGCATCTGGCCAATCACAGACTGGACTTGATCCAGTGTTAGGCGCCCCGCCGCGCTGCTGTCCGCTTCGATTAGGGTGAGTTGCGGCAGTCTATCCGCGTGGAGACGCAAGGCAGCCAACCCCACAGCCGTGTTTTGCCCACGGTAGCAATAGATCATTGTCACACCTGCGCCGTCATCAGGTTTCATCGCCTCAAGAGCCGCCAGAAAAGGCGTCACGCCGATACCGCCCGCAACCCACATTTGCGCAGGGCGGTTGTCGGCGATTTTTGGATAGAAGCGCCCTTCTGGTGATCCTAATTCCAATGTGTCGCCTGCACGGATGTGGTCCACCAAATTTCGCGTCCAATCCCCACCAGCCGCAATCCCGAACTTACGTTGCCGACCGGTGCCACCTGCGATTGTGAATGGATGGCGTTCTTCCCCAAGAGACGGATCGCGTAATGTCGCAAATTGTCCCGGACGGTAGTCCTGCAAAGGATGGTCAGCGGCGACAGTCAATTCGATGGCATGCCCCACCGTGTTCACATCTACGACGGACACTGTGGTCACGCCACGTTTGCGCCGCGATAATGTTCGGCCCCATGCGATCAGACCCAGAACGCTAACAGCGGCAAGGTAAATCCAAGGGGCGCTGAATGTCGCAAGCGGCGTGGCGGCTAGAAATGTGTGATAGACGGCGATTAGGAACATCGGACCCATCAGCCAATGGCTGGCTTTCCAGATATGATAGGGGATCATCTTCAACGCAGACACCGCCGCCAAGATGAGCATGGCGTAGGCTGCAACGACGCCGGCGGCTTCGCCAGTTTCGGCAAGCGGCGGGAAAATCCCCCGCCCCACGGATGACGCCAGAGCCCAGTGCCCCGACAAACCAATCATCGACAAGATACCTGCTGCGCGGTGCGCTTCATAACTTTTGTCCGGACCACCAAGGATCGTGTCGACAACCCGCCATCTCGCGGCAAGCACCAACGCCGCCGCCAACGCGGTCAGCGTTAACGCACCAAAACTTGCAGGCAATATATTGCTAATAGGCACAAACGGCGCGACGATTGCGACTTGTGCAAGCACGATGACACATAGCCAGACCAGCGAACCTGTTTGTTTCAGTCTCTTTTTCGCTGACGATAATCCCAAGCCCATTCCATGTCCCTTCTGATTGGATTGGAATGACCTAGGCGTTGATCTTTGCCTCGGGCTTGCCGCAACATTACATTTTTGTAAGCAAAGCGAATTTGCCTGTGCGCAAGGCTATCGACGCGATAAACGGGGCAAGACAAACACGAAAGAAGCCGCCCCATGATCAAACGAATTGCCAAGATTATCGTCAGCCTTGTTTTGACATGCTTGACCGTTGTCGGCTGCCAGATTGCGCGCAATTCCGGCGAAACCGCGCTGCCTCCCGCAACGGATGAAACGCTGCGCATCGCGACTTACAATGTGCATTACATCATCCTGAGCAAAGAAACCGGCCCGTGGTCGGTCGCCGATTGGGAACGCCGGAAGCGCCCGTTAGACCTTGCCTTTAAGGAAATTGGCGCTGACGTCATTGCGTTTCAGGAAATGGAAAGCTTTGCGCGTGGCAGTAACGGGGATACGAACCTGACGCTCGACTGGTTGCTTGAAAACAATCCCGATTATGCCGCGGCGGCCGTTGGCGATCCCAATGAATTTCCGTCAACACAGCCCATCTTGTACCGCGCAACACAGTTGGACTTGGTCGACCAAGGCTGGTTCTTTTTCTCGGACACGCCGGATGTCATCTATTCACGCACCTTTAACGGATCATTTCCCGCTTTTGCATCATGGGCCATCTTTCAGGACAAAAGAACCAACGATCATTTCCGCGTTGTGAATATCCATACGGACTACGCCAGCCGATCAAACCGCCTTCAATCAGCGCAGTTGGTTGCTGATCGCGTTGCCCCTTGGATCGCAGCGGGTGAAACGCTTTTTGTCGTGGGTGATTTGAACGCACGCATAGGCGACAAGACCGCAAACATCATTGCAGATGCCGGTGTCGATTTTGCGCCCGTACGTGGTGCGACCTATCACATGAACAGAGGCATCAACCTGTTTGGCGCCATCGATCATATTGGCAGTGTGGGAGCGGTTGAACTGGTTGGCGAACCCGTTGTTCTTCGACGCAAGTTTGACGGCGAATGGCCGACGGATCACTATCCGGTCGCTGCGGATTACATGTTTGGCAGGTAATCATTCGCGCGTGTCTACGTGACGCTTAATTCAGTCCGTATTTTCAGCACGCAACACATTCTTTTGCACCTTGCCCATTGTATTGCGCGGCAAAGCGTCGGTGATCATGTAGCGACGCGGGTGTTTGAAACGCGCCAGTTTCGGTTCAACCTGCGCTGCAATCGCATCGGCGGTCACGTCCGTATTTTCGAGCACCACCGACGCCAAAACGCTTTCGCCAAAATCAGGATGCGGGACGCCGAACACAGCGCTTTCAAGCACGCCGTCAATGTCGTTGATGACATCTTCAATCTCTTTGGGGTAAATGTTGTAGCCACCCGAAATGATCAGATCTTTTTCGCGCCCGACAATCGAAATGCGCCCATCCTCTGACTTCACACCCAGATCACCAGTGATGAAGAACCCAGTGTCGCGCAGTTCTTCTGCCGTTTTCTCCGGCATTTTCCAGTAGCCTTGAAACACGTTGTCGCCGCGCACTTCGATCATGCCGATTTCGCCCGCCGCAACGGGTGTGCCGTTATCGGTGACTTCGACCTCTGTGCCCGGCAACGCGTAGCCGACGGTACCTGCGATCCGATCCCCATCAAAGGGGTTTGACGTGATCATGTTGGTTTCGGTCATCCCATATCGTTCAAGAATACGGTGTCCTGTGCGGTCTTCAAAAGCCGTGTGCGTTTCAGCGAGCAGTGGTGCGGATCCCGAAACAAAAAGACGCATGTTGGCGACCAGATCACGCGTCAGCCGCGCATCGCCAAGTAGCCGTGTGTAGAACGTCGGCACACCCATCAACATCGTCGACTGGGGCAATTCAGCGATAATCGTATCAATTTCGAAAGCTGTCATAAACCGGACCTGTGCCCCCGCCAGCAACGACGTGTTCATCGCCACAAAAAGCCCATGTGTATGGAAAATAGGTAAGGCATGGATCAAGCGGTCGTCAGCGCTAATCTGCCACAGATCTGTCAGGCTTTGCGCGTTCGACAGCAGGTTCTTATGCGACAGCATTGCGCCTTTCGACCGCCCCGTGGTGCCAGACGTGTAAAGCAATGCAGCTAGATCTTCTGGCCCCCGTGGCACAGTTTCAAAGGTCTTTGATTTCGCATCCGCCTGTTTAGACAACGTTCCTTGCCCTTTTGCATCAAGCGTTAGGATTGTCGTGCCATCCGCGCAAATCGACGCTACCTCTGCTTGGCTGCTTGCGTCACAGACCACCACTTTGGGTCCTGCGTCTTCGATGAAATAAGCCAGTTCAGACTGCGTGTAGGCAGTATTTAGCGGCAAATAGACCGCACCTGTCTGAACAGCCGCACCATAAAGCGCGATGGTATCCAGAAGTTTCGGCGCCTGCACCAAGACCCGATCGCCAGCCGATACGCCAGCATCATGCAAAACATGCGCCAATTGCGCGACCCGACAGGTGAAATCGGCAAAACTAAGGGTGCGACCATCATCGAGCGTCAGGAAAGTTGCATCACTTTTAGCATGCGGCGCAATCAGCGCGTCATAGAGGGTATTGGTCACGTTGCGACTTCCTTGGGCTTCGCTGAGAGCGTTGAATTTGACAGTGCCACCGCAGGCTTCGCAGCTGTCACGATTGCGTTTAAGGCAAAATCTTCGTGGTGCCGCTGGGTGAGCGACAAATCGTATTTGTAATTGACCATAGCGCCGCTGGATTGGGCAAGGCCATTGGCAGACGTGTCCGCATCCGCATGCACATCAAAAACCTCTGCGCCATTACCCAAATGAAACCGCGTGACGGGATCTACGGGCATCCCGTCGTCACGTTTGGCATGTAAAAGATATCGGGCCGCCATTGCGCGAATGTCTTGCGGTTCGGCACTTTGGTCCAGAATGGCTGTCGCAATGTGCCCATGATCGGGATTAGACGTTTGGGTGGACAACCAGCGGTTCAGGCCGGGTATGGGGGACAGGGTGACGAAGTCTTCCAATTGCGGAAATGCGTGGGACAATTCCGCGACGACCTGTTTGATCAGAAGGTTGCCAAAGCTAATCCCCGTTAACCCGCGTTGGCAGTTGGATATTGAATAAAACACCGCAACTTTCGCATCTTCAGCGGCAAGTGGCGTACGCACTTCGGACAGTAGTTTCGTCACGGACCCCGGCACCGTTTCGGTCAGCGCGACCTCCACAAAAATCAACGGTTCATCCGGCATTGCAGGATGGAAGAACGCAAAGCAACGGCGATCCGAAGGGTAAAGCCTGCGACGCAAATCATCCCAATCGTTGATCTGATGTACCGCTTCATAAGCCACAATTTTGTCGAGCAACCGAGCGGGTGTATCCCAATCGATGGCCTTCAACACCAAGAACCCGCGATTAAACCAGCTGCTGAACAAATGGATAAAGTCGTGGTTGGTGCGTTGCAGTTCGGGGCGCGATTTCAAGATGCGCAGCAGATCGACCCGCATCCCGACGATGATCTGCGTCGCGCCAACCGGCTGGTTCAACCGTCGCAGTAATTCCTGCCGTTTGGGTTCAGCGGCAAATGACATGGCTTCGAAATTCTTGGGCGTGGGGTCATCCGCGTAGGACTGGACCAAGCTGGAAAGTGCGCCCGTATCGACATCAAGCTCATCATTCAGAAACGTGAAAAATGAAGCTTTTTCCGCATCGTCCAGTGATTGGTAGCGTCTTAGAACCGTTCCAGCCAATGTCTGTCCGGAAACATTTCCTTCTGCCGACAGAAGCGCGCGACATAAGGCGTAGATATCGCGCGTGTCATCCGTGCTGCGCAACGTGCTGTTACGATCAAACAATGTGGACAATAGGTCGCCAAGGAATCGATTGCGCTGCACGTGTCTCTCCGTCTTTCAGAGCGATGCTGTCAGAATATCGATATTATTGCAATCATATACTTTAAATCGGTATATTCATAGATCGGTCAGCTGAGACATGAGGTATTCGCCTGTGAGCCGATAATGGCTGAGCAATGCATCAGACGCGGCATCTGCGTCGCGCTGCACGGCTGCTTCAAAGATGGTGTCATGCTCGGCTGCGATATCCCGCGTTTGATAGTTATCCCCAGATGCGGCCAGATAACGATACCGAATGTTCAGATCATAGAGCTGACTGCAATAGCGTTCCAACATGGGCGATTTCGCACTGCTCAGCAGCGTCATGTGAAATGTCTTATGCGCATCCTCAAAGACATCGGTGTTGGTCATGCGCTTCATGCGGTGATGCGACAGAACAAGCTGTTCTTCCCATTCTGGCGTGCCTTGCCCAATAGACTGGCGCAATGCCATATCTTCCAGAACACATCGCAGCCTGAGAATTTCATCAAAGTTGGCAAGGCTCGCAGGGGCCGCACGAAATCCGCGCTGATCGATCCGTTCGACCAGCATGTCAGAGGTCAGCAGGCTTAACGCCTCGCGCACTGGCGATGCGCCAGTGTCCAACAATTTGCGCAATTGTTCGATCTTCAGCTTTTTACCCGCCGGCAATTCGCCGGTCAGGATCATATCCCGCAAAGACAGATAGGCCGCGCGGGTGGCAGATGTTTCTCTGCCGCTAGTGTCGTCCATCATGTTCATGCGGAAATCCCCTTAAGTCAGCGTCACGGCGTTCGTAGATAGACCGACCGACAAATTCAATGATCCCTCGTTGATCATCCAACGTCGCAAGGTGAATGCCCGCGCGCCACTTTGGTGCATCGGGTCGGCCTCTGCCAAAGCACGCGCCGCTTCAAGGCTTTCGGCCCGGTAGATGACCAACCCGACGCCTTGCATGTGCTCGCCGGTTTCATCGGACATCGGACCTGCGAAAGCCAATGCGCCTGCTTGTTCCAGTTTTGCCTGATACGCGAGGTGATCCGGCAAGGCGGCTTTGACGTCCTGCGGTTCTTTGGCTGGTGTCGACATTGCGACGTATAATTCCAACGCCAAAGCGCCGCGCGACTTTGCTTCCGCCTTATAGTCTGCCCATGCAACCATTTTGCACTCCCTCGCAAAAATATCGATATTTATTGACTTACCACACAATTGTAGGCAGAAATTATCCAAACTGACAAGGATTGTACTTATGAAATATTTGGTGGGCGAGACGGCGAACGGCGCAGCGGTGTTTGCTGTTAAGGGTGACGAGGCCGTTAATTTGACGGCTTTGGACGCTGCTGTCGGCTCTGACTTGATGGCCCTGATTGCGGATCCCGCGCTGGCAGAATCGGTCGCGGCCAAGATTGACGGCGCTACTCGTGTTCCTGTCGGTGACATCACGCCTGCCTTGCCTGTCGCCAAGCCCGGAACGATCATTTGTCTTGGTTTGAACTACACTGATCACATCAAAGAGGGTGGCTACGACATCCCCGACTACCCTGCCCTGTTCATGCGTGGGAAGAATTCGATCATGGCAGCTGGCGCACCTTTGGTTCGCCCGACGTGTTCCGACAAACTCGACTACGAAGCAGAGCTGATGATGATCATCGGCAAAGGTGGTCGTCATATTTCAGAGGCGGACGCGCTGGATCATGTGTTTGGTTATACCGTCTTTAACGACGGGTCGGTGCGTGACTATCAACGCAAAACCCACCAGTGGACCCCCGGCAAAAACTTCGACAACACAGGCGCAATCGGCCCATTTGTTGTAACGCCAGATGAAGTCCCTGCTGGGGCTGCGGGCCTGAAGATCGAAAGCCGCGTCGGGTCCGAGATTTTGCAATCATCCAATACCGGCAACATGATCTGGTCGGTCGCGCAAACCATTGCAACCATTTCGGAATACACAACGCTTGAACCCGGAGATTTGATCGCAATGGGCACACCACCGGGTGTTGGCCACGCCAAGAAACCGAACCCGCGCTGGCTGGTCCCCGGGGAAACTGTTGATATCGAAATCGAAGGCATCGGCATTTGTTCGAACCCAATCGTTGATGAAAACGATAGCCAAGGGGTAGCGGCAGAATGAACGCGCCAACCGGTTCAGAACTGGACGCTTTGCGTGCCAAAGCGCAGGAAGACCACCGCACTCTGCGTGCTCGCATCAGTCGTCTGTCCGACGATGCCATTGATCTGATCCTGCGTGAGGCAAGGTCGCATTATGCGTGGACGGATCGCCCGATACCGGATGGCATGCTTGAGGAAATCTTCGACATCACCATCAATGGTGCCACGTCGATGAACACACTGCCTGCGCGTTTCATATTCGTGAAGTCCAAAGAAGGTAAAGAACGGCTGGCCAAATCGCTAAAGCCGCAGAATGTCGCAAAGATGATGGGCGCGCCGGTCACTGCGATTATCGCGCAGGACATGGATTTTTGGCACGAACTGCCGTTCCTTTTCCCGCATGAAGACCGCCGCCATTTGTTTGATGGGAACGATGCCTATTGCGAAGACACCGCAGACCGCAATGCGACGTTACAGGGCGCTTATTTCATGATCGCGGCACGTGCTGTTGGTTTGGACGTTGGTGCGATGTCCGGTTTTTCAAACGCAATTGTTGATGAAGAATTCTTCAAAGGCACGCGTCTGAAATCAAATTTTCTATGCAACATTGGCTATGCCGATGAAACGGCGCTGTTTCAAAAGCTACCACGCTTTTCATTCGACAAAGTCTGTAGCGTAATCTGAGGGTACAAAGATGGCTGTCAAAATGAAAACTGTCGTGACGTACCGCGCCAAAGCGGCCTGTCCGACGCATGCCCGCACCGAAATTCCGGTGCGCGATTTGAATGTCGTTATTGATGAACCTGCGGAACGGGGCGGCACAAACCTTGGCCCGACCCCGACGGAAGCTGCAATGACAGCCTTAATCGCTTGTACCAACGTCATTGGACATAAAAATGCAAAGCGGCTCGGCGTTGATCTGGGAGAGATCGACATCGACGCCAACTGCAAATTCGACCGGCGCGGCGTTCTCATGGAGGAAGAGATCGACGTGCCGTTTCCCGAAATCACACTCACGGTGAATTGCACCACCCCGGCCAGCCAAGAGGAGTTGGATTTGGTTGGGGTGGAGACTGCAAAGTACTGTGCCATTGCCAAGCTGTTCGAAGCAGCGGGCACGGATTTGACCGTGAATTGGGTGAAAGCAAACTAAAATCAATTGGGCGAACGCCCGTATTCTGGGAGGAATGACAAATGATGACTTGGACAAGACGCACCGTGATGGGTGCTGCGCTTGCGACGATGACGGCCCTGCCCGTCGCCGCACAAGAGACGATTTCAGCAGTTGTGATCGACGGTTATCCGGATCGCGCCCTTTGGGTAAAAGAATTCACGAACTTCTTCATTCCAGAAGTTGACCGCCGCCTCGCCGAGAACGGCAATTACGTCATGGACTGGCAGGAAAACTATGGCGGCTCAATCGTCAAACCGAAAGGCGTTCTTGAAGGCATCCAGTTGGGTTTGGGCGACATCGGGATCGTCACCACGATCTTCCATTCATCCAAATTGCCAAGCCAAGGCCTGTCCGCAGTCACACCGTTTGTGTCATCTGATGCCCGCGCCGTGGCCCAAGCCGTTGATGAAATTGCCCGCGAATTTCCGGCGATGCAAAACGAATTCGCAGCACAGAACCAAGTGTATCTGGCGACGGGCGTTGTGCTGAACAGCTATCAGGTCTTTTCGACCCAAGAAGTCGCAGGCGTTTCTGATCTTGAAGGTTTCAAGGTTGCCGGCGCCGGTATGAACTTGCGGTATCTCGAAGGTATTAATGACGCGGCCGGCGTCCGTGGTGGCCTGACCGATTTCTACAACATGATGCAGACCGGTTTGGCCGATGCGGGCATGCTGTGGCCAGAAGCTGCCGCGACCTTCAAGATTTCCGAAGTAGCGCCGTACATGCTGCGCGCCGATCTGGGGGCTGTGAACTCTAAGACTGTCACGGTGAACCAAGACTACTGGAACAATCTGCCGGATGAAGTGAAAGAGGTCCTGCAAGCCGTCGCAATTGATTACCGCGATCACCTTGCAGGCATCGCAATGGATCGCGCTGCAGCCGCCGAAGAGACTTATGTCGCAGCAGGTGGGACTATCGTTGATGTGTCCGAAGAAGACCGTGCCGCTTGGGCCGCCGCCATTCCGAACATTGCGCAAGAATGGGCAGCGACACTGAACGATAACGGCGAACCGGGCACAGAGATGCTTGAAGCATATCTTGCCAAGCTTGAAGCGGCTGGTTTCACCGGCGTTCGTGACTGGTCCGCCCAATAATCACTTGTCGACCCGAGAAGGGAGCACAACATGCTCAAGTCAGCAATCGGCGGTCTTTCTCGGGTCGCCAATGCCTTAGCCATGGCCGCAAATATCGCTGGAACCTTGATGGTTCTCGCCCTTGTCATCATCCTGAACGTCGACGTGGTCGCGCGAGGGCTGTTCAATTCCCCGCTGAAAGGGACATACGAAATTGTCCAGCTTTCAGTCGTCTTTATCGTTTTCTTGCAGCTTGCAGACGTTGTCCGCGTGGACCGATTGACCCGCTCTGACGGGTTTCTCAACCTGCTGCATCAAAGCAAGCCACGCCTGACATCGAATATCCGGCGGATGATCAATGCCGTCTCTGCAATCTTTATGTTCCTGATTGCCTACATCATGTTCCCAGAGTTCATCAAAATGTGGGGCACGCAGGATTTTTTCGGCATCCCCGGCGTATTTACCGTGCCGTGGTGGCCGATCAAATTTGTCATCGCAAGCGGCAGCGCGTTGGCCTGCCTCATCTTTACCATCAAAGTCATCACCGCGCAGGATCGCCCACAATTGATCCGCGCCCCAGAACATGACGACAATGCCAAAACAGGCGGCACCAAACCATGACACCAATCGAAATCGGCCTCATTTCGGTCGCTGCCATCGTTTTTCTGATCTATTCGGGCGTCTACATTCCAGTTGCCTTGGGCATGGTGTCCTTGATCTCGATTTGGTTGATGCGCGACAATTTCACTTTGTCGCTGAACCTGCTGAAAATTGCCGTCGGCGACAGTGCGATGGTCTACAGTTTCGCGACCATTCCGTTATTTACCTTCATGGGATTAATCGTGTCGAAAGCCGGATTAGGCAGGGACATCTATGAAGTGATGACCATGCGGTTTCGCCGCGTTAAAGGCGGCATCGGCATGGCCACAGTCGGCGCAAACGCTGTTTTTGCTGCTGTTACAGGGTCTTCAATTGCATCCGCTTCGGTCTTTACCAAAGTATCTGTGCCCCAGATGATCGCCCAAGATTACAACCCACGTTTTGCGGTTGGTGTCGTCGCAGGATCATCGGTTCTTGGGATGATCATCCCACCATCTGCGATGTTGATTATCTATAGCTTTGTCGCAGAGCAATCCGTCGGCGACATGTTCTTGGCAGGCGTCATTCCCGGCATCATGCTGGCGATCGCATATGTCGCCGCGATTTGGTTCATGGGGCGTTTCACCCCCGAATTTGTCGGCGGTCGCACGGTTGCTGACAGCGAATGGATGTCCGCACGCGAAATCGCATCCAAGACCCTGCCCACTGTCGGTCTGATCACCATCGTGCTGGGCGGCATTTACACAGGTTGGATGACTGCCGTCGAAGCAGGTGCGACGGGATCGCTTGTCGCGCTGATTATTGCGTTGGTGCGTCGGTCGATGACATTGAAAGGCTTCTGGGAGGCGTTGCTGGAAACAGGTCACATCACAGCCGCCATCCTGTTTTTGATCACAGCCGCTTCGATCTATAGCCGGATGTTGGGCCTCGCCGGTCTGCCGAACCAACTGCAAGATCTACTGGCGGGCAATGCCGCGTCGTTCTGGACCGTAATGCTGCTTTACGTCTTGCTGATGATTTTCCTTGGCACAATTTTGGACACTGCATCCATCATCCTGATCGTCGTGCCACTGTTCCTGCCGCTGGTCGAAGCGATGGACATGTCGTTGATCTGGTTCGGCATCATCACAGTGGTTGGGGCCGAAATCGGGCTGCTCACGCCGCCGCTGGGCATATCCTGCTTTGTAATCAAATCAACGCTGAACGATGACAACATTACGCTCAAGGACGTGTTCATGGGTGCCCTGCCCTTCGCCTTCGTGATGCTGATCATTTTGTTGATTCTGATCGAATTCCCAATTCTCAGCCTTGCACTACTTTAAGGACCTATCGCCATGCGTAACGTGACCAAAGACAATATCACCGACGTTTTCAAAAGCTACATGGCCGACGACATGGCACCGCGCACCCGCGAAATCATGTCGGCACTGGTGCAGCACATGCACGACTTTGCCCGCGAAACGAAGCTGACGCACGACGAATGGCGGGAAGGGATCGCGTTTCTGGAAGGCTGCGCCGCGATCGAAACCGAAGACCGTCACGAATTTGTGCTGGCTTCTGACGTGTTGGGAATGTCGTCGCTGATCGACATGCTGCATTCCAGTGATGAAGCGACATCATCGTCCGTATTGGGGCCATTCCACGTTTCCGGCGCGCCGCCGTTAGAGGTTGGCGGCGATATGAAACGCAGCTTTGGCGGCCCTGTTTTGCTGGCAGAAGGCGTTATCAGAAACACGGATGGCACACCAATTCCAGGTGCTGAAATCGACATTTGGCAGACTGCCCCAAACGGGCTTTATGCCAGCCAAGACGAAGACCAAGACACATTTTCGTTTCACGGGTTAATGACCGTCGGCGACGATGGTCGCTATGCGTTCACGACGGTCAAACCCGTTGAATACACCGTGCCTTCAGATGGACCGGTCGGCGGTATTCTACGGGCATGTGGGCGTCATCCTTGGCGGCCATCACACCTGCACTTCATTGTGAAAGCGCCCGGTTACCGGACGCTGGTGACCGAAGTCTTCCCCGATGACGATCCGTACCTTGATCAAGACACAGTGTTTGGAGTGCGCGATGATTTGGTGATGACGTATCTTGAGCAACCTGCGGCATCATTCCCTGAAGGGATGGCGCTGTCCGGAAATGTGGACGCCCCATATCTGTCGGTGAATTTCGATGTTGTTCTGGCGCGCGACTGAACAGCAGCGCCCTGATCAACTAGTCAGCAGCCCAAGCAGACGATTTTCGGTCGCATATAGACCGTGACGGTTAGCCGATGCGACGTCGATATAGTCCTGTCCGGCTAGGTCGATTACTGCCGGATGGATGTAGCTGTTTCGCGCGACTGTTGGCGTATTGTGCAACCGCGTGGCGGCGGCTTGCGCGATGTCTTTGATAGTCGCGCTGCCTTTTTCTGCGCAGGCAAATCCGGCAACCGTGCCTGCCCAAGTCCGAAATGTTTTCGCTGTAACCGCATCGTCGCCTGCCGCGTCGGCCAGATAGGCGTTCAACTGATGCGACGACAGTGTTTGCGGTGTGCCATCTGCGTCGACCCAGCTTAATAACGCGCCGCCCGGCACATCGTTCATATCATGTAGAAGTCGTTGCAACTTCTTGTCCGTAACGGTTTTGCGCACTTTCTTGCCACCCTTGGCCGTAAAGTTCAGCCCGATCTGTTCCCCGTCAAACGACACATGCCTGCGACGCAGCGTGAGAGCGCCGTAGCTACCGTTTTGCGCGGTATAGTCAGGGTTCCCGACGCGGAGCGATGCGCGATCAATCAGCATAACCGCAGCGGCGAGCGCAAATTCGACGTCACCGGGATCAGTTTCGACATCACGGGCGATCCGGCGTCTGATCTTCGGCAATACCTCACCAAAATCGGCGAGGTGATCGAATTTGGTTTGGGATTGTGCGGCGGACCAATCGGGGTGGTAGCGATATTGTTTGCGGCTGCGCGCATCGCGCCCCGTCGCCTGAAGATGTCCGTTAATCTGCGTACAGATCCATACATCTTCGTAGGCGGGCGGGATGCCTAATGCCTCGATCCGTTTACGTTCTGGACCCCGCGCAATCGTCGTGCCGTCGGGGCCGACGTAGGAAAACCCACGGCCGCACCTGCGCCGCGCAATACCCGGATCTTTGTCAGACACGTAAACAAGGTGCGAAACCATGGGCGTGCCCTTTAGCGCAAGCCGAGGAACGAAAGGACAAACAGGATGACGACGATAAGGCCGATAATATAAATAATGCGGTTCATAGCTTAGGTTCCTTGATAAATTGATGCGCACGATTGTTGGCGCGTCGATGTTCAAGGAACTGGGTGAAGCGGAAAGAGTTCCACGGCATTACTGCGACACCGCCAAAGGCCCGTTTAGAAATTCTAACGTTTCAGTTCTTCGACAAGGAAATCGTAGACCCTTCGGATCCGTCTGCTCGTCGTCAATTCGCGATGTGCGACAAGCCATATCGGGAAAGTCAGCGGTTCGAGATCAGGCAAGACACGCACGACGGCGGGTTCTGCATCGCCAATCAGGGAATCGAGGATTCCGATTGCAGTGCCCTGCTTCACGAGTTCCCACATTACCAAATAGCTTTCTGTCAAAAGCGGAAAGTTCGCCTCTGTCAGCCCCAGCCCAAGCGTGTTGAGTCCTTTCAACATCATCCCGGCCCTGTCCAGATTCACAAAATCCGCATGCCGCAAGTCGTATGGCGTCTTGGGCGACCCCAACTGATCGATATAGGCTGGCGTCGCGTACAGGATCGCATCGGCCATACCGATCTTTTTCGCGACGAGATCGGGTTCGGTCGGGCGGAAGTTCCGCAACGCGATATCCGCTTCGCGCCGCAACAGATCACTGGCCTGATTGGTGACGACAATTTCGACGTGAATGCCGGGTTCTTCTTTGCGCAGTTTCGCGATGATCGGCGGCAAGAGGACAGCAGCGTAAGTTTCGCTGGCAGAGATGCTAATCGTCCCCTCCAGCGCTTGCGATTGGCCAAGAGCGGCAAGCGAAACACGTCCAGCAGCCGCCCCCATGTCGCGCACATGTTCGAGCAGTTCCAACCCGCTTGGCGTCAGCGTCAGGCCCCGCCCGACCCTTTCAAACAGAACCACGCCCAGTTCCTGTTCCAAGCCGTCCACTTGCCGTCCCAGTGTCGGCTGCGCCATGCCCAGCGCGCGTGCGGCGGCCGACAAAGATCCTTCTTCGGCCGTCACCAAAAACGCCCGTGCCTTATTCCAATCAAATGTTACCGCACGCCAATCCATGCACATATGCATATCAAACTAAGAAATTTGGTCAATTCGCATGAATGCTGGTCTGCCGTACACCTTTCCCAACAGAAACGCAGTTACCGCCAAACATTGAATTGGCAAGGAAAGGAATGACCATGACCCGAACAGTTCATCACCAATGGGACGCTATCGCTGCACGTTATGCTGGTGCGCTTTACCTCGCTATCGCCGTGTGTGGCGGTTTCAGTATTGGGTATGTGCCGATGCAAATCGTTGGCCCTGACGGCGCGGCCTCTCTTGCGAACCTGAAAGCCAACGAAGGGCTTTTCTTGCTTGGCGTGTTTGCCGATTGCGCTGTCATCTTGTTCGAATTGGCCATCACTGCTGTTTTGTATCAATTGTTCCGTTCTATCAGTCCGTTGATGTCGACCATCGCGCTGATTTCCCGCGCAGGCATGATCGTCGTCATGGGCCTAAACCTGCTGATCTGGGTGTTGCCTTACGCATTATTGCAATCGGCATCAGGCCCGCACGTATCGCCAGAAATGGTTCAACTCAGCTTCCGAGCCCACGACCTTGGTGTTTTCGTCTGGCAGCTTTTCTTTGGGGTACATTTGCTCGCGCTTGGCTGGCTAACTGTACGATCGTCAATCGTGCCGACCATCTTGGGACGAGGCCTGTTCATTGGGGCCTTTGGTTACCTGATCCAAGGTGTCGTCGAGCTAATGTTTATCGACCTACCGATCATTAACGCTCTCATCATCTTGCTTCTGATCATCGTCACAGTGTCAGAAATTAGCTTCGGTCTTTGGTTGCTGATCCGTGGCGCACACAAGCCATCCACAACCGCACTTTCATTTGCCTAAAGGACAACCAAAATGTTTGCCTCTTCATATTCCCGATACGGATCACCCGACGTTCTAGAGCTGATCGAATTGCCGACGCCCACGCCAAAGTCCAACGATATCCTCGTGCAAATCGTCGCGACCACCGTAAGCGCGGGGGATTGGCGGGCGCGCAGCCTGACGATGCCAAAGGGGCTTGGACTGGTTGGCCGTTTGGTGTTCGGCATCACAGGGCCACGCAAGCAAATCCTTGGAACAGAGTTTTCGGGCGTTGTTGTCGCGAAGGGTGCAGATGTCACCAATTTTGAAATTGGCGACGCAGTTATCGGGTTTCCCGGCGCATCCTTTGGTGCCCATGCCGAATTCATCACGATGCCGGCCAATGGCAAAGTCGTCCGCAAACCCGACAACCTGTCATTTGAAAACGCCACCGCAATCCCGTTTGGGGCAACGACGGCCTTCGATTTCCTTGTGAACAAGACAAAGCTGCGAAAAGGGCAAACCGTTTTGATTAACGGAGCATCGGGTGCGGTGGGGTCGGCCTGCGTACAAATTGCGAAGCACATCGGCGCACATGTCACTGCGGTCTGCAGCGGAAGAAACGTCGCATTGGTCAAAGAAATAGGGGCGGACAAGGTCATTAACTACCGCGAGCAATCAGTCATATCACCGACCGATACCTATGACGTCGTTGTCGACACAGTCGGCACGCTGTCATGGGCGCAGGCCCAACACGGTATCAAAGTCGGGGGCAAAATGGTCCTGATCGCGGGCAAAACGTCCGACATGATTTTTGGGGGGATCAAAGCGAAACTGGCGGGCAAGACAATGATTGGCGGTGTGGCAAGCGAAGCACCGGATATTCTTGCGGCGGTTGTTCAACTTGCGGCACAGGGGAACTATCGGCCTGTGATTGATCGTGTCTTTGCATTCGACGATATGCAAGCCGCGCATGCCCATGTCGATACTGGACGCAAACGCGGCAATGTTCTGATAACCGTAGCGCAACCGTCCAACATCGAAATTGTCGCTTGAATGGCGTGGCAGGATTGAAGGCGGCGGACAATGATCGCCCGCTCCTTTTCCAGAGGGTTTGCGCCACGAAACCGATCTAACGAAAACCTGATGGAAACGTGAAGCTCGCGTTGCTCTTTTCGAGGTAGTTTATCCCGAGAAGCCCCAGCGCATAGGAACCGTCATGTTTCGCCAAGCCATCGCCACAGTAATCGCCGTTTGTCTGTCCTCCGTCCCTGTGTCGGCGCAGACGACGCCGCTGCCTGACTACGTTATCGCTGCATTTGGCGAACCTCCGGCGATCCCTGAAGGGCCGCTTACCGCAGATACCATCGCCGCAGTGGATGACGTTCTCGCCATTGCCGTAAACCAGTCAGACTGGACACCGACAGATACAGACGCGTTAGATATCATTGCGCAAACACGCGATCCGCGCCTTGTTTGGCTTTTGACGGACATGCAGCGTTTCGCGTGGCGTCCAGAGTTTCGTGCGGCGCTGACCCGCACGGCCGCAGACATACTCGATACATCTTTCGAAAGCGGTCGCCAGCGCACCGAAATCATTAACAAAATGATGGCATGGGATATGCCCGCATATCCGGATTACCTCAGCCATAAGGCCCGCGTTTTCACGAACTACGTACCGGGATGGGAGACCCTATTTGTCGAAGGCGACATTGATTGGCATCTGGTCGACTGGGGCGGCGTGAATATTGATGCACGCCCCTATGACACGACAGATGAAATCTGCCACTGCATCCCCGCTGTCGACAACCCAGAGGTCGACAAAGCCGAAGACGCCATATGGTTGAAAGATGACGACATCATATTCGGGATCGCCATCAATGGTGAAGCCCGCGCCTATCCCCGTCGCATCATGGAAGTGCGTGAAATGGTGAATGATACATTAGGCGGCCGCGATCTTGGCATCCCATATTGCACCCTGTGTGGCGCAGCACAGGCTTATTTCACCGATCAACTGCCCGCAGGTGTGCAGCGGCCGATCTTGCGGACGTCAGGCCTACTGATCCGGTCGAACAAGGTAATGTACGATATCGAAACCCAATCCGTTTTTGATACCTTTACTGGTAAAGCCGTCGCTGGACCGCTAGCAGAAACAGGACTGCAATTAGACCAAGCAACCGTCATTACAGCCGATTGGGGTACATGGCGGACCACCTTTCCTGACACAACCGTATTGAAGGAAGAATTGGCATTGGGCCGCGATTTTAATCTGCGCGAAACACGCGATGCAAATGGTCCGATTTTTCCGGTTGGAGATGTTGATCCACGGTTGGGCGTCCATGAAGACGTCATTGGGGCGATCACCGCGAATGGGATGCCAGTTGCCTTTCCCCGATCGCTCGCGGTCGCGGCCCTCAGGGCAGGACAATCGGTGACGTTTAACGACGTGAAACTGGAACTCTTTGCAGGCGGGCTTCGGGCCGTTGGGCCTGACGGTCAGGATCTAGGAAGCCACCAAGCGTTCTGGTTTGCATGGTCCCAGTTCTATCCCAACACAGCGCTTTGGGAAGGGTAAGCAGCAAGGCGCGCCTTCCTTTAAGCAAAGCTATCGACAGAATTCGCCCTGCATGACCTGACCTGCATTTGTCACCGTCTCAGTAGTGTAGTCATAGCAATTCGCCTGATCCGAAGGGGCGTACCGTATGTAATAGTCCTGTCCTTCATATGTGTAGTCCATGCTCCGGCTACCATCATCGTTTTGCGTGAAAACGAGGTCTTCTACGCCGCCTCTTGGGGGACGACCCGGCTCTGCCCCACCTCCGGTGGTCGCCGTTAACGGACGAACGCGCGGCAACTGATCAAAGTCGGCCACAACGCCCATCAAGCATTGCACGATATAGGGCGCGTCCGCTGACGTATGATAACGATACCCAAACGTATCATCCGTTTGGCCATTACAGACGTCCAATGATCCTGCGATAATTGCAGATCCATCGGGGTTGCTATCGCCGTAGATAGGGTAGCCATCAAACGCCCAACCGATAATGGCGTCAGGTCCTGCATTTTCCATCTGCGCGATCATGCAGGTTGGGGCCACATGGTAATGGTAGTCATCCCCGCGACCCGCATGGCCACCGCAGACATCAAGTTGACCAGTCTGCAATGTATCGTGCTGTGCTTGATGATGCGCCAAATCGGCTTCGGTCATTTCGCCGCCGCCTGTATAATCGTAGATCGGCACGCCATTCACCGCGACACCGAGTGCGGCGTCACGGGTCAACGGGGTGCCGCTGAAAACCGGAGCCAACAGGATCGGCGCGCTGTAATCTGCGGGAACTGGAACCTGTTCGTTTGTCGCAACAATCCCGGTCATCATGTCATGATCCGGATAGGTATCGGATGTCAGGGTCGCGTGGCTATCCGAACAGGTCACTGTGACACTGTCGCTAAACCCTGCGTCCGCGACAGAATCTGCAACCGCAGCACAGTGATCTTCGTGTGCCGCGGCGGGGGCTGCGAAAAGGCACAGAACCGAAGCGATATAAGCGGGACGTGTCATGTTTGGTGTCCTTTGCAAGAGGGTCATTCGACCGTTAAACGACACAGAACTGTGTTGCTTTGTTCAAGATCAGGGCCCCAGATCAATTCCGCATCGTCAGCCCAGTTGATCCGGTCATAGCCGTCTTTTGGGTCCACCTGCTGTTTAGTATAGACATCCGCCGCGGGCCAATCTGTAGCGTCGAACGCTGCGGTGTCCCACCCTGCCGGTTCGTCTTCAATTTCAAACGCGCATGCACCAGCACCAGCCACGGGATCGGATGCACTTTCGCAAGATTTATCGAGCGGGGCTGTATGGATGACGTGGCATTGCCATTCACTGTCACTGACGGCCACGATGTCGCCGGACTCATCTGAAATCTGCACGATGACGCCGCCGTCGCCCATTTGTTGCCGGCCTGTCCCGATGTATTCTAATCCGGTGTCATTTTCTTTGAAATCTTTGGCCACCAGACCAATCACAAACGGACGTTCGGCTGCAAACGTAAAGCTTTCCGCATTGAAAGAGCGTTCGGTCGTAATCGACACGCTATCTTCGGCCACCTGTTCGCCGTCTATGCGCATTTCGAACCAATTATCTGCCCAGACGTCAGCTGAAAAAGTCTCTGCGTGCGCGCTGCCCGCAGCAAGGCCTAGAAAGATGAGGGTTGGAATTGTCGTGCGCATGGGATTGCTCCTGTCTGGATGTCTTTGAACATTTAACGTGCAAGGCAGACAGTTCCGTCGCATTCTTTTCGATCATTTTCAGCACACGCGGCAATTCCAACGATCCAAGATTACGTTCACACTATGGGTAACGCATTTGGTGATGAAACCGGTACAATCTGAGCCAGTTACTATTCTTGATATTCATCCATTCGCGCCCCCTGCGGGTCATCAATTGCGCATATGTCTTGCAACACTGTCGTGAAAGTGCGCGTAGCAACCGACGGGATTTCTTCCGCCCTGCTCATGATGCCGACTGCGCCTTCGGTTGCTCCAGTATCCACCGCAATCATCTTTAAGCGGCCTTTTGCGATGTCGTCGGCGACCACACCCTCACTGATGATCCAAACGGCGTTAGGGTCCGCTAGGGTCACAGCACGCCCAAAAACGGGCGATGCGGTTTCAATCCTATTGCGGAAAAGCGGCACGCCTTTCGAAATAAGCATACGCGCAACAAGTGGACGGATGGCTGCATCTTTTGGAGGGTATAAGACACGGTAAGCTTCAAGTTCCGCAGGATCGCGCACAGCCAACGCGGGGCTATCTGGTCGGGCAACGATGACGACCTGTTCAGAATAAAGCTGCTGAAAGATTAAACCGATCATCGTATCGGGTTTGCCTAGACGCCCCACCACAATATCCATAGTGCCACTGCGCAGACGCGTCGTCAGATCAAGATGAGCCCCTTCGTGGATTTCCACCTGCGTATTCGGGCTTTGCGCTGAAAAGGTCAAAACAGCCTGCGGCAGAAGCGACGACGCAACGCTTGGTAACGCCCCAATGCTCAACCGCCCCGCCGTACCTGCGGACGCTTGGATGCTGCGAAGACCGTGGCGCAAAGCCGCTGTGCTTTGTTCGGCAAACTGCAGGAAAACTTCGCCTTGCGGTGTCAAAGACACGCCCGAACGGCTTCGTTCGAGGACTTTCGTGTCAAGAATGTCCTCGAGCTCTTTCAGGGTTTTGGAGATCGCGGGTTGGGTCAGGTTCAACTGATCCGCTGCCACCGTGAAACTACGTGCCCGCGCAATCGCGCTAAATGCATCGAGGTGCCTGAATTTGATACGTCGATCCACATTCATTCCAATATAAGCATGAAAAACACACAATAACTCATTTTAAATATCGTTCCAAGTATGGGAAAAATCGTAAAGGACGGGAGGACCATGTGAGAACGCAAGTCGCAATCATCGGTGGCGGGCCATCGGGTCTGTTGCTGTCGCAGCTATTGCACACGCGTGGCATCGACAGCGTTGTTCTTGAACGTAAGACGAAAGACTATGTCTTGGGCCGAATTCGTGCCGGTGTTTTGGAACAAGGCCTTGTTGCGTTGATGGAAGAAGCGGGGTGCGCGGATCGTTTACATGCCGAAGGCATATTGCACGATGGGACCCTGATTTCTTATGGCGATGACATGTTCCGCGTCGATTTCAAGGAACACACAGGCACGCCGGTTGTGGTTTACGGTCAAACCGAAGTGACGCGCGATTTATACGATGCGCGTGAAGCGGCAGGTGGAAAGATCGAATTTAATGCCCAAGATGTTGTGATCCATGGGGCTGATACGGACACGTCGCATATCACCTATGCCGTCAACGGTGACGCACGCCAACTAGACTGTGATTTCATCGCAGGCTGTGACGGTTTCCACGGGATCAGCCGCCAAACCATTCCGCGCGATGTTCGCCGCGAATACGAAAAGGTTTACCCGTTCGGCTGGCTTGGCATCCTGTCTGAAACGCCGCCGGTCAATCACGAACTGATCTACGCGAATTCACCGCGCGGCTTTGCATTATGTTCGATGCGCAACGAAAACCTAAGTCGCTATTACATTCAATGCGACCTGACCGATAAGCCAGAAGATTGGACAGATGACGCGTTTTGGGCAGAGCTGAAGCGGCGCATCCCTGCGGATCAGTCGCGGAAACTTATCACGGGCCCCAGCATCGAAAAATCGATCGCGCCGCTGCGGTCTTTCGTGACAGAACCGATGAGCTGGGGCCGGCTTTTCCTATGCGGTGACGCCGCCCATATTGTGCCACCGACAGGCGCCAAAGGGTTGAATACGGCCGCATCAGACGTGCATTACCTGTATAATGGCCTACGCGATTACTATGAAAACGATAGTAGCGACGGGATTGATGCCTATTCACAAAAAGCGCTTTCGCGCGTTTGGAAGGCGGAACGCTTTAGTTGGTGGTTCTCGTCGTTGATGCACAAATATCCGGATCAATCCGAATTCGATCTGAAAATGCAGGTGGCTGAAATCGAATTTCTGCGCACAAGCGAAACCGCCCAAAGATCAATGGCCGAAAACTATGTCGGTTTGCCTTACTGATGAGAGTGGTCCCATTGGGACTAACCAATGTAGGGTTGATGGAGCAGATCATTTGGATTCCGCACGTCCACCTGTAACAATTCAGGCTTTTTTACGATTTCATTCGCAAGCATTCTGGATGTGATCCGCCGATCTTTATCGAGGCCAGTCCTGAAACGTAAAACAAGAACATCCAAGAGCTTTTCGGTCAGCGCAGTACTGCGCTGACCAGATGATATATCAGGCGGATTGCATATCAACCGCTGCCCCATCGTATTGCCCGGTCGTGGCTGCCATAGCCAACACATGGGCGACATCCGCACGGCTCGCCTTGGCGGATTTGTCGACTTCACTGCCAACGATCACATCGCTGCTTCGCCCATCATCCGTGAGGGCGACAGGTCGCAAGATTGCATAAGTCATTCCCGATGCTTTCAGATGCTCGTCCGCGTCGTGCTTGGCTTTCAGGTAATGCGCTAAATCACCGGATGGATCCGACTGATCCGCACCGACAGAGCTGAGCATGACAAAACGTTCAGCCCCGGCATCCTTTGCCAGATCCACCAGTCGCATCGCGCCGTCACGGTCAACTTTATCGGTCATCTCGGGGCCGGTTGAGCCGCCGGATCCTGCGGCAAAGATCACAACGTCTGCGCCGTCGCAAACGCCTGCTTGCAGATCAGTGAGGTCTGCTTGCCGTAGCTTCGTGGCCTCGGGCAATTGGCTCGTGTTGGAACCATCTCGCACCAATGCTGTGACACTGTGCCCTTGGTCCAAAATCTCTTGGGTCAGGATACGGCCGGTTTTGCCGGTCGCACCGGCGATAAGAATATTCTTGGTCATGTCGTGTCCTTTCTTGGTTAAATGCTCGGGGCCATTGGACCCGCGGCTTTTAGTGCTGCGATGTAGCCCGGTTGTTCTTGCAAAACGTCCCAGTAGGTCGCGATCGCAGGATGGTCGCCCAACAGGTCAAGCTGTGCCAAAAGTGCGATGATGTAGGACATCTGGATGTCGGCCAGCATCGCGCGCTTGCCAAACAGAAGTGGGCCGTCACCAATCAGCTGGGTGATGTAGTCGAGATGTTGATACAGCGCCGCGCGCGCCTTGTCCGGCACGGGTTTGCCGTCAAAAGCAGGCAGAATGGCTGGCAACGCGGCTTCGGCGAAGGATGCCTCGACATAGTCGAGCACCGCTTCGTGTTGCCAATAGGCCACCGTGTCCTGCGGCGGTGTGTGACTGTCGTCACCATATTTCGCCGCGAGGTAGCGCAGGATTGTGGCCGATTCCGCGACCATTTCACCGTCATCTTCGATCACTGGGGATTTCCCCAACGGATGCACCTGCTTCAACGCGTCTGGAGCGCGAAAGCTGTCTGTGCGGTCATAATCCACACGGTTGCAGGGTTGGCCAAGATCGGCCAGCAACCACAACACGCGGGTGGCGCGGGAATATTTCAATGCATGTAGTGTAATCATGAGAAAAAGATCGCCTTTGCGTTTGTGAATTCCTTCATGCCGAAACCGCCGTGTTCGCGCCCGTAGCCTGAATCCTTCACACCACCGAAGGGCATGTTTGGATCAGCAGCACCAAAGGTGTTGATCCGGACCATCCCCGTATCGAAATGATCACGGGCGAGTCTTAGCGCACGTTCTTCGTCTTTGCTGAAAATCCCGCCGCCAAGACCGTACCGGCTATCGTTGGCGATGCGCATCGCATCTTCGTCGTCTTTAGCGCGGATGACTGCAGCGACTGGTCCGAAAATTTCATCATCGTAAGCGGGCATACCCGGCGCCACATCCGCGAGAACAGTCGCAGGATAATAGGCCCCTGTGCAGTCAGGTGCTTCGCCGCCGCAGAGAATTTTTGCACCGTTTGCGACGCTTTTCTCGACTTGTTCTTTCACCGTGTTGAACTGATCTTCGCTGGACAACGGCCCAAGCTGGGTGTCGTCGTCAGTTGGATCGCCCAAGGTGATCGCCTGCATCTGTTCAACAAATGCGGACATGAATGCGTCATAGACCTTGTCCGTCACCACGAAACGTTTGGCGGAAACACAGGTTTCGCCATTGTTATACAATCGGCCCATCACGGAATATTTGACGGCCGTCTCGATGTCAGCATCTTCCAACACGAGGTAGGCGTCGTTTGACCCCAGTTCGAGCACTGTCTTTTTAAGCGCCTTAGCAGCCGTTGCACCAATATGGCGCCCTGCCCCGTCGCTACCCGTCATGGTCACACCGCGCACAAGCGGATGTTCGATAAGATCATCGCTTGTTTCATGGTCGATCAGAATGACCTGAAACAAATCCTCAGGCAAACCCGCTCCAATACACAGTTCGCGCAGACGAAGGCCCGATCCTGTGCAGATACTTGCGTGTTTGAGCACACAACCGTTGCCCGCCATTAGGTTCGCCGCCAAAACGCGGACCGGCTGATATAGTGGGAAATTCCACGGCTGAATTGAATAAATCACACCGATGGGTTGGTGGGTGACCACGCCACGGGATTCGTTTTGACCATGCACGCGTTCCTCGTCGGCCAGAACGTCCGGCCCGTTTTCCGCAGTGTAGTCAAAGATTGCGGCACAGATTTCGACTTCGGTTTTGCCATCTTTGATCAGCTTGCCCGTCTCACGGGTCATCAGCTCTGCCAATTCATCCGAATGCGCACGCAGAACTTCGGCAATCCGCGACAAATATGGGGCGCGTTCCGCATGTGTTTTTGTCCGCCAATCAAGAAAGGCCGCGTGTGCTGCTTCCAGCTTTTGCACGGCTGTTTCTTTGGTCATCAAGTCGTAGGCTTCAATCGTCTCGCCTGTGGCGGGATTGGTCGTAGTGATCGTCGACATGGTGTCTCCTTCAAGCGTCTAAGCGTTGGGGGGACAACATCGAGGTCAGGATTTGGTTCCTGCCGATAACTTGCCATGCGGGCGCATCACCGAAACGTTATCGCACCTTCAATACCCTCGCTGGCGGTCAACACTGTCCGGCACCTGACCCGTTCGAAAATAGGTTGCGATGTTTTTTGCTGCGACTACAGATGCGGTTTTCATGTTTGTCGGCGCTGATACATGAGGCAGAATTGTCAGATTATCAGTGCGCCACAAACGATCCATCCGCGGCAGCGGTTCGACTGCAAAAACATCCAATACGGCGTGATTGAGATGCCGCGCCGCAAGCATATTGAGCAGCGCATCCGTTTCGATGATCTGCGCACGGGCGAAGTTGATGACCGATGCACCGCTTTTCATACGTGACAAACGGGTGTGGTCCAGCAATCCGCGCGTTGTTGTGGTAAGCGGTAGCAAAACAACGACGATATCGCTGACGTGTAACAAATCGGTCAGGCCGTCTTCGCCGGAAAAGCACCGAACGTTTGGTATGGATTTGGGCGACCTGCTCCACCCCAACACATCAAATCCGTGCCGTGATAATGCGGCGCAGGCGGAACGGCCCAATGCGCCAAGCCCCAGAACGCCGACTTTGCGATCCTCGGGGAGGACAACGTCGTGTTGTTCCCAAATGCCGGACGCCTGTTGGGAGGCGTATTTTGGCAAATCGCGGTGCAGGTACAACGTCATTGTTAGAACGGCTTCGGCCATTGTTTTCGCCAACTGCGGATCAGCCATCCGCACGATTGCAACGTCATTCGGTAAGCTATGCACCAGCTTTTCCACACCAGCCCAAAGGCTTTGCACCCATTTCAAGTTTGGAAGCTGCGACAGGTGGTCAGGGTCAGGATTTGCGACTAGCGCGAACTCTGCGTTTGCGAAATCGACGTTCGGGTCAAATGGCACTATACGGAAATCTGGCAGCGCAGCCTGCAGCTGGACCGACCACGCGTTGCGCGACGCAGCGCTGATATTGCTGACAAAAGGGATGATAGGTCGGTCTGTCATGTGGCGAACACATTTGTTTGGTCCTTGAAGCCTTTCACTTCAATCGGATTGCCTGATGGGTCGCGGAAGAACATCGTCGCTTGTTCGCCCGGTTCGCCCGCAAACCGTAAACTTGGTGGAATGATGAATGCGACGCCTTGGCTTTCAAGGTGCGCGGCCAAGGCGTTCCAGTCATCCATCCGAAGGACGACACCAAGATGTGGCATTGGGACCAAATGATCGCCGACATGACCCGTTGGTTCGGTTTTGAAGGGTTCGCCAAGATGCAGCGAAATCTGATGCCCAAAGAAATTGTAATCGACCCATGTTTGCGTCGACCGTCCCTCAACGCACCCGAGCGTTTCGCCGTAGAACTGGCGGGCCGCATCAAGGTCGCGGACGTTATAGGCGAGATGAAAGGTGCTTTGCATCGTGGTCTCCGTAGTATTTTCGGAGACAGAGTAGCGCGCAGGCAACAAAACGAATAATGAGTATCTCGACGGTCAATCGAAAGAGATAGTTTGGACATTCGTTACCTGCAGACCTTACTAGACGTCGTCGAGGGCGGGTCACTCGCGGAAGCGGCGCGCCGTCAAAACCTGACCGCGGCTGCCGTCGGTCAACGTTTGAAGGCGCTAGAAAACGAACTTGGCGTGGTTCTTGTCCGCAGGTCAGGGCCAACCGTGCGCGCGACCCCAGCGTGTACGCGGATCATCCCGCGCATCAAAATGATCATCGCGGAAACCGCCCTTTTGCCAAGCGATATCGCAGCGGACGGTTTGGCCGGGCCTTATCGGCTCGGCGTGATTTCAACCGCGTTGGCCGACCATGTGCCATCGCTGATCAAGCACCTTCAGGCGGTCGCACCGGATGTTGATCTGACCATTACACCGGGATCATCGGCCCATCTGTTTGACCTGCTGTCGCGTGCAGAATTAGACGCGGCCATTCTGGTTGCACCGCATTTTGCGCTTCCCAAGAGCGTGAGGTGTAAAGTGCTGGAGCAGCAATCGTTTGCATGGGTCACCCCAACTAAAGCCGCGTCATCGGATCTACCACTCATCGTATACGACAAAACGTCGTGGGGTGGCGAAATCGCGTGGCGCTGGATCGCGCAGAATCTGAGATCACAGAACGTACTCTGCGAGATGGATGCGCCCGAAACCGTCGCGAGTTTGGTCGCGGGCAGCGCAGGTCGCGCCATTTTACCGATCTGGGCGGGCCTGTCGAACACGGCAGGGATCGACATTGAAATCATCCCAGAACTGCCGAAGCGATCTGTCGTGTTTGCACATTCTGCATCGCCTATTGATGAAGCTTGTCAGGCATTTTTCAAACGAAAATTCGCCCTTTAGGGCCAAATTCTGCAACGCAATCCGCCCTAACTTCCATCGTCCAAAAATCACCGAAACCGATTTCGGTTGATTTACGAAACCGGTTTCGGTTAGCGTTTACGTAGGGGGAGAATCGATGGCGGACAAATCAGTTAATCTAAAAGTTCTGGCCGCGCATTTGGGGCTAACTGTCAGCACCGTTAGCCGCGCGCTGAACAATTACGCTGATATCAGCCCTGCGACTCGTGAACGGGTCAAGCAGGCTGCGGATCAATTGGGGTATCGCCCGAACCAAAACGCGCGGCGCTTGTCGATCGGAACGCCCGAAACGATTTGCTACCTAATGCCACGCCAAATTGGTGCGATTGCCCAGCCTTTCGTCGCGCAATTGCTTGCCGGGTTGGGGGAAGCATTGAACGAACGCAACTGGGATCTTCTCGTTAGTCAGGCGGATGCATCCGTCGGTGATCTTGCCAGCATCGAACGGTTGGTCAAGTCAGGTCGTATTTCCGGTTTGGTTATATCACGTCCTTTAAAGAACGATCCACGCGTCAAGCTGATGCAAAGCCTCGGTTGTCCGTTTGTGGTCCATGGCCGCACCCAAAACAGCGACGATTATGCATGGTATGATGTGGACGGCGAGGATGCGTTTGTAACAGCCGTCAACCACCTTGCGCGGCTGGGTCATCGCCGGATCGGATTTATAGGGGCGCCACTACAGTATCAGTTCGCACAGGAACGTCTTGACGGATATTTGCGTGGTCTCAAGCATAATGGCTTGGTCGAAGATCCTGATCTCGTGCAGATCGCCGAATTTAACGACGATGGCGGCACTGCGGCGGCCAGTTTGTTGATGGATCTGGACGTTCCTCCAACTGCAATGGTCTGTGTCACGGACATGATGGCACTGGGTGCCTTAGATGCGTTGCGGACCCGTGATCTTGTTCCGGGTCAAGACGTGTCTGTTATTGGGTACGACGGATTACACTTTGGCAAACACGCCAATCCACCACTGAGCACGATGGCACAGCCACAGGCACATGCGGGGCGGCGTCTGGGCGATATGCTGTTGTCCATCATCGACGGTGGGGACCCGACCAAGTTTCAAGAACTACAGCGCGCGCATTTGGTGCAGCGCATGACGGATGGACCTGCGCATCAAAATGCAGGCCAAACTGAAGTTTCAATTAGGGAGGAACTACAATGAAACGGAAGACAACTATATTAACAGGGCTCATGCTATCGACCGCTCTGGCCGGGGCTGCGTCTGCTGATACGATCCGCGTTTGGACGATGGAGGTTCAGCCGGAACGGATGGAAATTCAGCAGCAGATGGCCGATGCGTTTGAAGCATCAACAGGTCACGTTGTTGAACTAATCCCCGTTGAGGAATCCGACATTCAGACCCGCGCTACCGCTGCATTTGCGGCCGGTGATCTGCCTGATGTGCTGAACCACACAGTCCAGCACCTTTTGCCATACGCAGAAGCCGGTCTGTTGGATACCGCAGCTGCTGATGAAGTCGTTAATGATCTTGGTGTCGACACATTCGCAGCGGGCCCAATTCGCATGGCTTCGAGCGACGGAGAAATCGTTTCGGTACCAACCGACGGTTGGACACAGATGGTTGTTTATCGCAACGACCTGTTTGAGGAAGCAGGTCTTGCAGCACCGACATCCTACGACGCGATCCGCGCTGGACTTGAAGCACTGCACAATCCGCCAGAGATGTACGGTTTTGTAGCCGCGACCAAGATCGACGAAGGCTACATGATGCAGTTGATCGAGCATCTGTCATTGGCAACGGGCTATACACCGGTCAATGCAGACGGTTCCGTGAACGAGGACACAACGAACCTCAAGCAACTTCTTGAAATGTATCAGGAACTTGTTGCTGCATCACCAGAGGGCGACCTGTACTGGTCCCAATCTCGTGAGCTGTACCTTGACGGTAAGGCCGCGATGATCATCTGGTCCCCGTCCATTTTGGACGAACTGGGCGGCCTGCGTGACAGCGCACCTGTTACAATCAACGACGATCCGACAACAAAAGAACTGGCTGGCAACACTGGTTTTGCCACGATGGTTTCCGGTCCGGGTAATGCGGACGGTGCGGCATGGTCTGACGTACGTTACATGGGCATCACCGCCGATGCGAACACCGAAGTGGCACAGGAATTTGTGAAATTCTTGCTATCCGACGGATACGGTGACTGGCTCAGCCAAGCGCCTGAAGGCAAGTTCCCTGTTCGCACGGGTCCTGAAGCCGGTTCTTCGGAATATGAAGCCACATGGGCCGGACTTGATGTTGGTGTGGATCGCAAGGCCCCCTTAGGTGACATCTACCCGCAGCAAGTCATCGACGATATCGTTGCGGGTCTGTCCGTGGGCGACCGTTGGGGCGTGGAATCAGGCCAGTTGGCCGCCGCATCCACCATCATCAACAGCCAGATCATGAGCAAGGTCATTCGCGAAATGACAGACGGCGATCTGTCCGTCGATGAAGCCGCCGACAAAATCGTCGCAGAGCACATGGCGCTGATGGCCAACTAAGCCAAACGATCGGGGCGGCCTCGCGTTGCCCCGACCATTCATTTGAACCGAGAATTTCAATATGCCCATCCCCGACATCCCCAATCAAGGTCCGCCGAAAGGTCTTGGCCCACTCGCCAAACGCGAGATGCGGTTTGCCTACCTTTTGCTGCTGCCGACCTTTCTGATCGTGCTGTCCGTTGTGCTGTTCCCGTTGATTGCAAACGTTTGGATCAGTTTCAAACCAGTCACGCTTGGCGATCTTCGTGCGCCTGCGATTTTGATGAATGAACGCCTGATGGGTGATCTTGCGGTTGCAGGCGATGAAGCCGATATTCGCTACCGCGCCCGCAATTCATCGCGCAAAAGCGCGATTGCAGATGTCGTTTTCACGGACACAGTGCCCCCGACCCTTGAGATCGTCACGGTTGATGATCGGTGTGAACGTACGGGTCAGGACCTAATGTGTGATCTGGGTGATTATGAACCCGGACAACGCGAAGACATTATTGTCAGAGTTGCCGCGACGCAGGCGTTTATCGACGCGCCGGACAATATCAAAGACAGCGACCCCGTCTTCACCTTTGTGCCTGAAAACATCCTGACGAATGGCGATTTCACGCTCGATAACTTCCGCCGTGTTTTCAACGCGTCTGACTTTTGGACCGTCCTGTGGGCATCGATGTACTACACCATTGCCGGCACAGTTGGTGCGTTGGTTATGGGGCTGTTTGCCGCCCAATTGATGAACATCACATTTGGCGGTCGGGCCTTCCTGCGCGGTTTATTCCTGTCCCCCTACGTGGCCCCCGTGATTGCCGTTGCATTGGCATGGGTGCTGCTGCTGGATCCCGGACCGGGCGGCACGTTAAACGCGCTTTTGATCCAACTTGGCGTGATCGAAACGCCGATCAGTTTCTTAGGACAACGCGCTGTCGAAATCCGTTTCCTTGGTTTGACTTTCGACTTCCCAGTCGCCTTGACAGTCGTGATCATCTTCGAAATCTGGCGCTATTTCCCGCTTGCGATGTTGTTCATCCTTGCGCGGATGCAATCCATGTCGACCGACATTTATGAAGCCGCCGAGATCGACGGGGCCACCCCATTGCAGCAGTTCCGCTTCATATCGTTGCCGCAACTGATGGGTATCATGGCGGTCCTGTTCCTGCTGCGCTTCATTTGGACGTTCAACAAGTTCGACGACATCTTCTTGCTGACCGGTGGGGCCGCTGGCACCCGCACACTAACCGTCAACGTCTATGAACAAGCCTTTGCTGTGTCCAACCTTGGTGCTGGTGCGGCGGTCGCTGTGGTCGTGTTCTTGGTGTTGCTGTGCTTCTCGGTCATTTTCTTCAAATTCTCGCCGGAGGATGACGCATGAGCCGTCTTGGAAACATCTTCTATCTCTCGGTCCTGTTCGGGGCACTTTGGGGAGCGATTTGGTCGATCATTGTCACCTTGTTGGCATTGTTCATTTCCGGCCTGACGTTCCAGCCTCAAGTGACCGCAGGTGCACTCGGTGGATTGGTTGCGGCGGCAGCACTCGCGTTTCATGCACCGCGCGATCGAACCATTGGCATACGCCTGATCGCGGGATTTGCATTTATCGTGGTGCTTGTCGTGGCATCCGGTGCGCAGCCACTTGGGCTTTCGCTCGATACCTATTCAATTGGCCAATTGATCTTCACCGTTTTGATGGCCGTTGTTGTAATGCAGTCAATTCATCTGACCTGCGCCAATCTGGGTCCGGGGCACGAAAAGCGGTACAATGTCGAAGTCTTGTGCCTGCGGTTCGTGAAAGGGTTTGGTCTGGTGACCTTCACCATCGCTGTGGCCTTGCCGTTCTTTGTCATGGTGATGATGAGCCTCAAGAACCAGCAATTGCTGTTGTCCAACCCGCTTGATTTCTCAATCGACTTTGGCCAAGGCTTTACCGCATTGTTCCGCAGCTACATCGAACTGTTCACCCAATACCATTTTGGGACCTACTTGTTCAATTCGGCGTTGGTGTCTGTCGCGACGGTGGTCATCACACTGTTTTTCGCAGTGCCAGGCGCTTACGCCGTCGCAAGATTGCGGTTTCCCGGTCAGAACTTTCTCAGCCGGTCGATCCTGCTGATCTATATGGTGCCGATGATCGTGCTGGTCATTCCGCTTTATGCAATCTTTAGCCAACTGGGAATGCGCAATACGTTATGGGGGCTTCTGTTCGTCTACCCCGCCACAACGATCCCTGTCGCGCTATACATGCTGCAAGGGTATTTCCGCGGTATTCCCGCCGAACTGGAAGAAGCGGGTCTGATGGACGGCCTTACCCGGCTGAATGTCATTCGCAAGATTACGCTGCCGCTGGCTCTGCCCGCGCTGGCATCGGTCGCGCTCTACGTCTTCATGATCGCTTGGAACGAATTTTTGTTCGCCTTCATGTTCCTCGACAATGTCGATCTGTTCACTTTGTCACGCGGCATAGCGGAACTGAATTCGTCAGAGGTCCCGCGCCAACATCTTATGGCGGGTGCCGTGATTGCGACCGTTCCCGTTCTTGCCCTTTTCCTTTGGTTCGAACGCTTTTTGGTAGCCGGACTGACTGCTGGCAGTGTGAAAGGATAACACATGACCTTAACCCAAAGCGCCATCGATATCCTGTCTCGCAACGACAGGGGTGGCTTCACAATCCCGACCAAGGGGCTTTATCCCTACCAGTGGAACTGGGACAGCGCCTTTGTCGCGCTTGGCATCGCGACCTATGATATGGATCGTGCATGGGGCGAAATTACATCGCTGATCGAAGGGCAATGGCCCGATGGTATGATCCCATCCATCATTTTCCGCAGCGATGACCCGGACTATTTTCCCGGGCCATCACGGTGGGGCAGTACAAAGGGACCGATCCCGTCAACTGGCATTTCCCAACCTCCTGTTTTGGCGACGATTGTTCGCAAGCTGACCGAAGGCGGCAGCATGCAAGACAAAGCGCGTCTCGCCGACGTGTTCGACGCAATCTATCGCTGGCACGCTTGGTGGCATGATGCCCGCACAGTTGATGGTATCGTCACAACTGTGCACCCTTGGGAAACGGGTCGCGATAATTGCCCTGAATGGAACCTTGGGCTTGATGCAATGACCGTTGCCCCGGATCTGGCGCCATATACACGCAGGGACAACAAACACGTCGACGCAAGCTTCCGCCCTAGCCAAGAGCAATACGACAAGTACCTGACCATCGTGCAGTTTGGCGATAGCGTGGATTGGGATCAACGTCGGTTGACTGACGAAGGGCCGTTCCTGATGGCTGACCCCAACCTGCACTTCGTCCTGCTACGCGCCGACAAAGATCTGGGCGCCTTGGCAGCGGAGCTTGGCAAACCGCAATCGGTCCGCGACCAGATTGATGCATGGATTGCCAAAGGCGAGGCTGCAACAGACACAATTTGGAACGATGAACTTGGGGCCTTCACAGCCCGCGATATGCACTCTGGCACGTTCTGCAACGGCTTCAGCAATTGCAGCCCTTTGTGTTTCTACGCCGACAGCGGTTCCGCTGAACAATGGGGCAAGACGATTGATCATATGACCCGGATCGCGGCACAGGTCGATTACATGCTGCCAAGCTGGGATCCAGAAGCGCCCGACTTTGAAGCGCAGCGGTATTGGTGCGGGCCGTTGTGGCCACAAATGAATTACATGACAGCCCTTGGCCTTGCAGAACAAGGACACACCGACATGGCTGCCCGCGTTCAAAACGACCTGTGCCGTGTCATCGATAAAAGCGGCTTTTGGGAATGCTTTAATCCCCTGACGGGCGAAGGCTGCGTCGGCAATAACTTTTCCTGGACTGCCGCGGTTTGGCTGTCTTGGCAGCATGATAAAAAATTGGAAGGCGTGGCCTAGGGCCTGCCTGAAGCGAGGGAAGAACATGGGGTCAATCAGCCTGAAATCGGTCGAAAAATGGTTCGGCAATGTACAAGTTATCAAGGGCGTCGATCTGGACATTCACGATGGCGAATTAATCATCTTTGTTGGCCCTTCCGGCTGCGGGAAGTCCACATTGTTGCGGATGATTGCAGGTCTGGAGGAAACCAGTCGCGGGCAAATCGTGCTCGACGGGGATGACGTGACGCATAAGGTTCCGTCGGAACGGGAATTGTCGATGGTGTTCCAATCCTACGCACTCTACCCGCATCTTTCGGTTGGCGACAACATGGGGTTTGCGTTGCAAACGGCTGGCGCGTCGAAAGCCGAAATTGCCGAAAAGGTGAACCATGCAGCGGACACGCTGAAGCTGACCGATTATCTGGATCGCCGTCCCAAAGACCTATCAGGCGGACAACGCCAGCGCGTCGCCATTGGGCGTGCGATTGTACGCAAACCCAAAGGGTTCCTGTTCGACGAACCCCTGTCCAACCTCGACGCATCACTGCGTGTAGATATGCGGTTCGAAATTGCGCGGCTTCACAAGAGCCTGCAAAGCACGATGGTATACGTGACGCACGACCAGGTCGAAGCGATGACGCTTGCCGACAGGATCGTTGTCCTGAAAGACGGTCAAATCATGCAAGTCGGCACACCGCGCGAATTGTACGAAAACCCGCAAAACGTATTTGTAGCGCAATTTATTGGCAGCCCGAAAATGAACCTTATGCCTTGCGGAACTGACGGTGATCAGTTCACGCTCAGGGGCGGCGGACGTGGCCCGCTTCAAAACAATACCCAAAGTGCCGCTGTCCAGCTAGGAACACGCCCTGAACACATCAATGTCGTGGCATCGGGTGCGGGTCATTGTGATGGCGTTGTGCAGGTGAGCGAATATCTGGGCGCGGATTATTTTCACTACGTTGATTGTGGTGATCTTGGCCTCATGACAGTGCGGACCGCCGGTTCGACTGAAGCGCTTGAAGGACAGACCGTGGGGCTTCAATTTGATACGAGCCGCTTGCATTTCTTTGACAGCGCGGACCAACGGGTCTAGATCGGGGCTTTTTGCCAAGTAATTGGGGATCAGGCACGATAAGACCCCGGCGTTCTGTTAGTCCATTTCCGAAAGGCGCGATGGAAATTTGCAGGCGCTGAAAAACCGGTTTCATAGGCGATTTGTTCGATACTGACGGCACCTTCCTGAAGCGCACGGATCGCGATGTCGCGGCGCAACGCATCCTTGATGTCCTGAAACGATGTGGCTTCATCTTTCAGGCGTCGGTTCAACGTGCGGGGAGTCATTTTCAGATCATTCGCCGCGTCAGACAGCTGACCGGTATGCCATTTCGCCCCGTAAAGAAAAGCGCGCACCTGCAGGCTGTAAGTATGGGCGCGTGAGCTGGTGAATATCCAATCAATCGGTGCGCGTTCAAGAAAATCAGACGCCTCTTCAGTGCTACGGTTGATCGGGCGCGCGAATTGGCGTGGATCAAACCGGATGCTTGTTTCTTTGGCCCCGAATATCACGGGACACGGGAACACAACGGCGTAGTCGGCAGCAAAATCCGGACGCGCAAATGCAAAGTGAACTGCTTTCACGGGCGTTTCAGCACCGCCAAGCCAAGACAAAAGCCCATGCGCCAACTTCAACAAAAGCATATGACCAAACCGTTGCGGCAGTGTGTCGGGGACATAGGGAACAAGGGTGAGTTCCACTTGGTCAGGATCGGTACGCAAATCCAGTCGGAAATCATCTAGCATCAAATTCCAGAACGTCGAAAAACGGTATAAAGCAGACGTCAGGCTGCCAGCCTCGCGCTGCACCGTGACAAGATGCTGCAACGCGCGTGGGCGAATTGGTCGGCTCCATAACCCCATCATTTCATCCTGCGTTTCAGGTGCGGCCAGTTGATACAGCTTCACGAATTCATTCAGCGTAACACGTTGCGCAGGCGCCATTGGTCCCGCTTGCAGGCCCGAGCGGGTCAGCAATGCAGCCAATTCATCGGGTGTGCAGCGCACCCTTAATGCGTCCAGCCAGTCCTGAATGAAGCCCGCCGATACTGTGGTCAGAGCAATAGGATCGTTATCTGGCATGCGTGCACCTTCTGTCGTGATCGGATAAGACTTTGGCGAAAGATGAGCTTTTCGACAAGCCATACTGCGAATAGGCGACGTGAAGCCATAGTTTGCACGAGGACGTCAGGCATGCCATTTCAGCCGCCCGTACAAGATTTGATGTTTTGCATCGAACATTTGTCCCACTGGGATAAGGTGTCCGCACTGGATACCTATGCGGACTATGACCTGCCTGATATCCACGCCGCGCTAGACGCATACGCACGGTTTTGCAGCGAACAGATCGCTCCGCTGTCCCACATTGGTGATACGCTGGGCGCGCGGTTCGACCAAGGGCGCGTGACAATGCCTGAAGGGGATGTTCAAGCATATTCGCAGTTTGTCGAAATGGGATGGCAGGCGCTGACACATCCGATTGAGCATGGCGGTATGGGTCTACCGCGTGCGGTCGGCGCGGCGGCAGTCGAAATGCTGAATGCGGCCGATATGAGCTTTGGCCTGTGCCCCCTACTCACCGATGGCGCAATCGAAGCGCTCTTGCTGACGGGGTCAGACGACCAAAAAGCCACGTACCTGAAGCCGCTTATTGCAGGACGTTGGTCAGGTACGATGAACCTGACCGAACCGCAGGCGGGCAGCGATCTGGGGCGAGTCGCTACAAAAGCATCACTGCGCAGCGAGGGCAGCTACGGGATTTCCGGCACTAAGATCTTCATCACTTACGGCGCCCATGATCTCACTGAAAACATCATCCATCTTGTTTTAGCACGCACATCTGACGCGCCCGCGGGGCCAAAGGGACTTAGCCTATTTATCGTGCCCCAGAAAATGGTGAACCCAGACGGTACGCTCGGCACCGGGAACGCGGTCAACTGCGTCAGCATCGAACATAAGCTGGGCGTGCGTGCGAGCCCAACAGCGATGCTGAACTATGACGACGCCACTGGCTTTCTGATCGGGAAAGAAAACTGCGGGTTGGAGTATATGTTCATCATGATGAACGCCGCGCGCTTTTCCGTAGGCGTTCAAGGTGTCGCGACGTCTGAAAGAGCCTATCAGCGTGCGCTGACCTACGCGCGTGACCGTGTCCAAAGCCGACCCGTTAATGGCCAAAACGTGGATGCTGTCCCCATCATCTCGCATCCGGACGTGCGCCGTATGCTTTTGCGAATGCGCAGTCTGACCGAAGCAGGTCGCGCCATGGCTGCGGCAACCGCGGGGCTGCTCGATATCGCTCACCGTCTGGGCGACTCTGAAATAGCGGCACTCGCTGAATTCATGGTTCCGTTGGTGAAAGGTTATTGTTCAGAACGAGCCGTCGAAGTGGCGTCGCTTGGTGTGCAGATTCACGGCGGTATGGGTTTTATCGAAGAAACAGGTGCAGCACAGCATTATCGCGACGCCCGGATCTTGCCGATCTATGAAGGCACCACAGCCATTCAAGCCAACGATCTTTTGGGCCGCAAAGTGATGCGGGACGGCGGTAAAACCGCCCGTCTTTTCGCAGCGAGCATTGCTGAGACCGAAACAGAACTGGCGCAGGGCAATACGAGCATGCAGGCAATCGGCGAAAATCTCGGGTTGGCACGGACTGCGTTCGAAAGCAGTTTGGACTGGCTGCAAACAAACAGCCGCAAAGATATCGACGCGGCCTTTGCAGGGTCTGTTCCGTTCTTGATGCTCGCAGGTACATTGGCGGCGGGGTGGAAGCTCGCAGATGGTGCTCGCGCGGCGCAAGCCGCAATTGACACCGGACAGGACACAGATTTCATGACCCAGAAAGTCGCGACCGCGCTATTCTTTGCCCAACATGTTTTGCCGGAATGTACAGTCGAACAAACCCGCATTCTACAGGGGTCCCGCAGCCTGTTGGACGCGGCATTCCCTGAATAATCCCAGAAAGGACCCCTTCCCATGAACGACGTTGTGAACCCAGACACCTACGAAAGACTTTCGATTTCGCCGCGCGATAACGGCGTCTACGTTCTGACGTTGAACCGCCCGTCCAAACGCAATGCCTTGGACGTGACGACAATCGAAGAACTGATCCGTTTCTTTTCCGGTGCGCGCATCGCAGGTGTCAAAGCGGTTCTACTGGCGGGTGAAGGCGATCATTTCTGCGCAGGGCTTGATTTGATTGAACACTGGAAAGCAGACCGAAGCCCCGATGATTTCATGCATGTTTGTCTGCGCTGGCATGAGGCATTCAATAAGATGGAATATGGCGGCGTGCCGATCATTGCCGCACTACAAGGCGCCGTTGTCGGAGGCGGCTTGGAACTGGCAAGTGCGGCACATGTACGTGTGGCAGAACCCGGTACTTACTTCGCGCTTCCCGAAGGCCAACGTGGTATTTTCACGGGCGGCGGCGCGACAATTCGTGTGTCCGAGATGATCGGCAAATACCGCATGATCGACATGATTCTCACCGGACGCGTCTACCAAGGTCAGGAAGCCGTCGATCTGGGCCTTGCGCAATACATCACCGAAGACGGTGGCAGCTTTGCCAAAGCGATGGAAATTGCCGACAAGGTCGCGCAGAATTTGCCGTTGACGAACTTTGCCATCTGTTCCGCAGTCAGCCACATGAACAACATGTCAGGCATGGATGCGGCATATGCTGAAGCGTTTGTGGGCGGAATCGTCAACACTCAACCGGCCGCCCGCGAACGTCTAGAAGCCTTTGCAAACAAGACCGCGGACCGCGTGCGCCCCAACAGTTAGGCAGGTGGCACTGGTTGCGAACTGCCATGAAAGACGTGCGCGACCAGATGCCTGCCAATCAGGTGATACACATAGAAATAACTGCATCATTGTAATGCCCCGCCATCCGCTGGGGCATGATCTCTAACGTCGATTTCTATGCTTCTTTGGATGCGGCATTGGAATCGGCTATCATCGGGCTTAATTCTGCAAAGAATAAATATCAGGGGCAGCCGCCCGTAGCCCCAAAGGACAAGTTTGATGACCAGCAAGAAAAATGTCGCTGAAGCGCCGACCGAAGATGCATCGTCTGGCGCGGCGGCGGCAGACGTTGTCGAACCTGTACCGACCGAGACATCGACAGAAAAACACGCGGCGATTGATACATCAGCAGCGCCTGATGACCGCCCCCAGCGTTTGGAGTTTACGTCTGACAAGGGGGCATCACGATCAACTTGGGTCGCGGCCCTATTGGTGCTTTTGATCGTCGGTTGGATGGGGAGCGGGTTCGTCATTCCATCCGACGACACAGATCCAGTGGTTGCCCGAGAGGACCCAAAACCAGTTGCCGTCGCCGTCACCACGTCAATGGCTGAAACGGTCACACAGTTTTATCAGGCAGAAGGCCAAGCCTTACCGGATCGCGACACAACGATGCGGGCTGAAACGTCTGGCGATATTGCCGAAGTTTTGGTGAGCAAAGGACAGGATGTTTCGGCTGGCGATATCATTGCTCGCTTTGATCCAACGAATAATGATGCCGACGCCAATCGCGCATCCGAAGCGTTGATCCAAGCACAGCGCGAATTCGACAATGCTCAACAATTGCTGGACCGTGGTGTAGCGACGACTGACCGTGTGGTACAGGCACGTTCCGCGTTGGCGTCCGCGCAGGCACAGGTCACGGCAGTGGAACAAGCTGCAGAAGCACTGACAATCACCGCCGCTTTTGACGGGCGCATCGAGACATTGAACCTCGATGAAGGTGAATTCGTTTCAGCAGGCACAGAGGTCGGTCGTCTGGTGGATATCACACCGTTGACGGTTGCCATTCAGGTGCCGCAACAATCACTAACAGGGTTGTCGGTCGGGCAACCCGCGACTGTTCGTTTTATCACGGGTGAAGAACGCGAAGGTGTGCTGACGTTCGTGGGCACATCCGCTGCATCCGAAACCCGTACATTCTTGGCCGAGATCGAGGTCGCGAACGAAGACGGCGCAATTCCTGCCGGCGTATCTGCTGAGGTCGTCATCCCGACGGGCGAAGTCACCGCGCATTTCCTGTCGCCGTCTATTGTTTCGCTGGATAGCGAAGGCGCATTAGGCATCAAAACGGTTAATGCCGGCAATGTCGTGGAATTCTACGAAATCGAAGTAGTGAAAGCACAGATCGACGGGATTTGGGTCACTGGCCTGCCAGAAAGCGTTGATATCATCACCGTCGGCCAAGGTTTTGTAAACGAAACCGAAACCGTCGCGCCGATGGCTGGGGAGCAAAGCGAATGAACGCCATCATTGATTTTGCGTTTTCGCGGTCTCGCGTTGTGGTCATGGCCCTGATCATGATCCTATCTGTGGGGGCTTACGCGTATGGGTCGATCCCGAAGGAAGCCAACCCTGAAGTCCCCCTGCCCTTGTTCTACGTATCCACAGGTCTAGACGGCATCAGCCCCACAGATGCAGAGCGCCTGCTGTTGGAACCAATGGAAACCGAATTCGGGTCAATCTCTGGCCTTATGTCGATGAATTCTGATGCGACCGAAGGGTTCGCATCCATTCAACTCGAATTTTCCCCTGGCGGCGACAACCAAGAAGCCTTGGACAAGGTCCGTGAAGCCGCAGATCGTGCGCAGGGGGATTTGCCCGAAGACGCCCGTGACATCACGATTACCGAAATCAATACCGCCCTTTTTCCGATCATCACAGCAATCCTGTCCGGCCCTGTCCCCGAACGGACCCTGAACGATCTTGCAAACGAAATGCAGGAAGAAATTGAGGGGCTTAGCGGCGTGTTAGAGGTCGACATTGGCGGCCAGCGGTTCGAATTTCTGGAGGTTCTGATCGACCCCACGGTTTTCGAGACCTACAACCTGTCCTTCGATGAACTCATCGGCCAAATCCAACGGAACAACCGCCTGATTGCAGCCGGTGCGATTGAGACGGGTGCAGGGCGCATTGTTCTCAAGGTGCCGGGCTTGATCGAAGACCTTGAAGACGTGATGGCGATGCCCGTGAAGGTGCGCGGGGATGCGGTTGTGACATTTGGCGATGTAGCGACGGTCCGCCGTACGTTTGAAGATCCGACATCGTTTGCCCGCATCAATGGCCAGCCCGCCTTGGCGTTGGAGATCACGAAACGATCTGGTGCCAATATCATCGACACTGTGGATGAGGTCAAAGCACTGGTCGAAACCTTGGCGGTTGATTGGCCCGAAAGCGTTGATGTCACTTATCTGCAAGACCAATCGGTTCAGGTCAAAGACATGTTGTCTGACCTAGAGGCCAACGTGATTGCAGCCGTGATCCTTGTGATGATTGTCATTGTCTTTGCATTGGGCACGCGGTCCGCCCTTTTGGTTGGCCTATCCATCCCCGGTGCGTTTTTGGCAGGGGTTGTGGCGCTATGGGCGATGGATTTCTCGATGAACATCATCGTTTTGTTTGCTCTGATCCTTGTGGTTGGCATGCTTGTGGATGGTGCGATTGTGACCACCGAATTGGCAGATCGAAAACTGCAAGAAGGCCAACCTGCAAAACAGGCGTATGCAGAGGCCGCAAAGCGGATGGCATGGCCGATCATCGCATCGACAGCCACCACATTGTCCGTGTTCTTTCCGCTGCTGTTCTGGTCAGGTATGGTCGGCGAATTCATGAAATATCTGCCGATCACAGTGATCCTGACCCTTTCGGCATCGCTGTTCATGGCGTTGGTTTTCATTCCAGTCATGGGCGGCTTGATCGGCAAACGCCCACCGCAATCGGCCAAAGCGAAGGCTGCGCTGCATGCCGCTGAAATCGGTGATCCGCGTGAAATGGGCGGCTTCACCGGCGGATATGTGCGGCTGTTGGAATGGGCGATCACACGTCCTGCGGCAACGCTGCTGCTCGCCGTGGCTTTGCTGCTTGGTGGGTTCAGCGCCTATGGCCAGTTCGGCAAAGGCGTCACTTTTTTCCCAGCCGTCGAACCCGACTTCATGCAGGTGCAGGTGCGGGCGCGTGACAACTTTTCGATTTTCGAACGTGACGCGTTGGTCCGCGCGGTCGAAGACCGCATCCTGCCCTATGATGAGATTGCCAGCATTTATGCGCGGTCCGTCATGTCGGCAGGACAAGGAGATGAAGAAACAATCGGCACCCTACAATTGGAGCTGATGCCTTGGGACACCCGTCGTACGGCCGCGGAAATTGGCGTTGATATCCGCGAAAGCGTAGCCGACATCGCGGGCATTGACGTGCAGGTGCAAACTGAAAGCGGTGGCCCAACGGCAGGCAAGCCAGTGAATTTGCAAATCACAGCCCGTAATCCGGATGTGCAGGCGCAGGCCGTCCAGCAGGTCCGCGACATCATGGATGGCGTTGGTGGCTTTACGGATGTGACCGACACGCGACCTGTACCGGGCGTTGAAGTCTCTATTCTTGTGAACCGTGCAGAAGCGGCAAGGTTCGGGGCCGATGTCAGTCTTTTAGGGCAAGCGGTGCAACTGCTAACCCAAGGTATCACCGTGGCGGACTACCGCCCCGATGACGTGGACGGCAGTTTGGACATTCGCGTACGGTTCCCACGCGAAGAACGGACTTTGGCCGAACTTGGCGGACTGCGCGTCCCGACAACATCGGGGTTGGTTCCTATCTCGAACTTTGTGACGTTTGCTCCATCCGAACGTACAGGCGTCATCCGCCGCATTGACGAAAAACGGGTCGCCACGATTGAAGCCAACGTCGCACCTGATCTGTTGGTCAACGATCAGGTCATCGCACTGACGGCTGCGCTAAACGCGGCTGATTTGCCCGAAGGCGTGGATTTCAGTTTTGCGGGTGAAGCGGAAGATCAGGCCGAAAGCATGATCTTTCTTGTCGGGGCTTTCATCACGGCCATCTTCCTGATGTTTGTCATCTTGGTGTTGCAGTTCAACAACTTCTACCAAGCCTTTGTCGTCATGTCGGCAATCGTCTTTTCCATCGCAGGTGTGCTGCTGGGCTTGATCGTGACCGGCCGTCCTTTCGGCATCGTGATGGGCGGGATCGGCGTCATCGCATTGGCGGGGATCGTAGTGAACAACAACATCGTCCTGATCGACACATACAACGATCTAAAGGCTTCCGGCCAATCACCTATGGAAGCGGCCTTGCGCACAGGCGCGCAACGTTTGCGTCCTGTCATTCTGACGTCAGTCACGACGGCGCTCGGGCTGATGCCAATGGTCATTGGGGTCAACCTGAACTTCTTTACCCGTGAAATCGTCTATGGCGCACCGTCAACGCAGTGGTGGACAGAACTGTCTTCGGCGATCGCAGGCGGTTTGGTCATCGCGACGATCCTCACACTAGTCGTAACCCCCGCCATGCTGATGTTGGGCGAAAAACGGGCCAAGCGAAATGTCCCCACTGAAGGTATCCCTGTCACCTAATGGGGGCGTAGCTAATCGTCGTTGCGGAGCACCAAGGTGTTTTGCAATGGCGCATGATAGTCGGGGATGATACCGACGTCCGTATTTATCATCCTACAGCTCTTCGGCCATCGCAGTCTTCAGCGCCTCTGCCAGTGCACGGACCCGGCGTGGCTGTGCCCGTCCCGGCGGGAACATCATCTGGAGCGGGTTTGGCGGTGACGCATAGTCTTCCAGCAATGCGACAAGTTTCCCATCCTCAAGATCCGTTGCCACATCGAGTTCTGATTTCAGAATGATCCCATGCCCTTCGAGCGCCCATTTTCGCACAAGTGAGCCATCATTCACGATCATATTGCCGCGCACCGTGACTGTTTGCTGTTTCTTTTCAGCACCAAAACGCCAGACATTATCCAAGGTCGTCCCGAAACGCATGATCAGGCAGTTATGATGCGCCAAATCGGTGGGTGTCTGGGGCGCGCCGTGCTTTGCGATGTAGGACGGCGCGGCGCAAACGATACGGTGGAATTGGCCCATGTTGCGCGTACGCAAGGTGCTGTCTGTGACAGTGCCAAATCGTATGGCCAGATCGAAGCCCTGCCCGACGATGTCGACATAGCCGTCTGACAAGAGCAGTTCGATTGAAATAGCTGGATGCTCTGCCGTGAATGTCGATATGACCCGCGATACGAAACTGCGGCCAATGTCGATTGGCGCGCTGACACGGATTGGACCGGATAATGTATCTGCGCCGTGCCGTATACGTGTTTCAAGGTCTTCGACTTCGCCCAACACCACCTTAGCGCCACTCAGTAACATGCGCCCTTCGTCCGTCAGGCTTAACGACCGTGTCGTGCGGTTGAATAGAACCACGCCGTAATGCGCCTCAAGAGCTGCCAAACGTTCGGATACTGTGGTCGCGGACAGACCCGCCTCACGCCCTGCCGCGACGAGACTACCCTTTTCGGCGATGGTCAAAAACAGGCGGATATTGTCGATCAGCATTAAACGGATTTTCCGGATTATCATTTCGAATGACGATTGCTTATCCGTATATGCCAACGATGTATATGTAGCTCATCAGAACAGACACCCAAAGAAACATTACAATGTCCAAGCTTACAATCGTCGCCAACATCACAGCAAACGCAGACAAAATCGATTTGTTGAAAGCCGCGCTTTTGAAGCTGATCCCGATCACCCGCGCCGAAGAAGGTTGCATCAACTACGACCTGCATCAGGACAACGAAGACCCAGCGCATTTCACCTTTTACGAAAACTGGGAAAGCCGCGAACGGTGGCAGACGCATATGAACGCGCCACACCTTGCAGCCTACATGGCGGCCACAGATGGCGCTGTTGCTGAATTCATCCTGAACGAGATGACCCACATCGACTGAACCGCGCGACCATAAACTGACATCGTATTTTTCCTCCCCCCGACCGAACATCGTGCGGTACCTATCGCAGCTGCCGCGCAGCCCCCATCACATTCGGAGAATGAACATGAAAGCCATCGGCTACACCACAAAAGGCGCAATTGATCGCGCCGACGCCTTTCTCGATCTGGAGGTCGATAAACCAATAGCAACCGGCCATGACATACTGGTCAAGGTCGCTGCCGTGTCTATCAACCCAGTCGACACCAAAGTCCGCCAAAACCGCGACGCGACGCCTGACGCGCCAGTGATCCTTGGTTGGGACGCGAGCGGCGTTGTCGAGGCCGTTGGCCCGGACGTGACGCTCTTTCAGGTTGGCGACGAAGTGTATTATGCGGGCGACATCACACGCCCTGGATCAAATTCGGAATTCCAACTTGTGGACGAACGGATCGTTGGCGCAAAGCCAAAATCCCTAAGCTTTGCAGAAGCAGCTGCCTTGCCGCTGACAACCATCACGGCCTATGAAGCATTTTTCGACCGGCTTGGCATTGATCGCGACGGCGCGAACAAAGGCGATAGCATCCTCATCATCGGGGCTGGCGGCGGCGTTGGATCCATCGGTATCCAGTTGGCCAAAGCTGCTGGACTGACGGTTATCGCGACCGCATCACGGCCAGAAACCGAAGCTTGGGTCAGGGAACTTGGCGCGGACCACGTCATCAATCACCGCGAAGATATGGTCGCACAAACCCGCGCGCTTGGCATGCAACATGTCGATCACATCGCAATTTTCAACGACATGCGCCATTGGGATACGGCTGTCGAGTTGATCCGTCCGCAAGGCGGCATTGTGTCAATCGACGACACCCACCTACCTATGGAAATGGCTGGCATGAAGACCAAGGCGGCCAGCCTGCATTGGGAATTCATGTTCGCCCGTGCCATGCACCAGACCGATGACATGATCGAGCAGCACAACCTGCTGACCTATGTAGCGGATGAAATTGACGCGGGCCGCATCCGCACAACGCTTGATACTGTGCTGTCCCCTATTAACGCAGACAACATGAGCGAGGCGCACCGCTTGATTGAAACGGGCACCGCAAAAGGCAAAGTTGTCGTCGAAGGTTTCGAATAAATCACTTTGGTCCAGCGGCCTCTTCGTGAGTGCCGCTGGACCAAGCCAACAAACAAATGATGCAGGTTATGCGTCCATTTCGGCAAGTTGTGTCAGAATGCTGGTGTAGTTTTCGACACCTTGCGCCCCTGTCACAAGGTGTTTGCGGTTAAACACAACCGCTGGCACACCGGAGATACCCTGTTGTTGCCAGAACTGTTCGGCGCCGCGCACGTCTTTGGCAAAGCGCTGATCGTCAAGCACCGCCACAGCCTCTGCACGGTCCAACCCGATTTCGGCGGCAACATCGGCTAAGACGGCATTATCAGACAGGTTGCGTTGGTCTGTGAAGTGGGCGGTAAACAGCGCCATCTTCAAATCATGCATACGGCCTTGGGTGTTCGCCCAGTGCAACAATTGATGCGTGTTGAACGTGTTGTGCATGCGTGAATGTTCGGTCCATTCGAAATCAAACCCCAGATCGGCCGCCAGTGCTGTCATCTGTTGGCGGGACTGCTCGGATTGTTCAGGCGTGCTGCCGTACTTTTCCGCGATATGCTCGCGGGTGTTCTGACCTTCGGGCGGCATTTGCGGGTTCAGTTCGAACGGATGCCACTGAATTTCGTGCTCAGTGCCAGTGGCGTCCAACGCCTTTGACAGCTGGCGATACCCGATGATGCACCACGGGCACATGACATCAGATACAATATCGATTTGTAGAGTTTTGGACATTTTCATACGCTCCGTTTGGGATCAAAGGTACGGCGGTCGCCGCCTAACCAAAGCCTAAAATCATTGATGTCGAAAACCCTGATCAGGGCCGTCTTCACCGACAGAGTGTCTAGATAGGGGGCGGGAACGCCATTTGCCACAGGGCCCGCAACGATCCGCGGTAAACCTTACGGCATCTCCGCAAGAAATCGGACCGTTAGCCGATCTTTTTGCGGCTCTTGCGAATGGCGATGGGCGGCATGTCGAACCATTTGCGGCAGGCGCGCGACAATGCGGATTGTTCAGGGAAGCCGAGCAACGCAGACAGTTGCGCCAGCGTCGCATTTGTTTCTGTGAGGTATTTCAAGGCCAGCTCTTTGCGCAGGGTGTCTTTAATATCTTGAAAGCTGGTCTTTTCATCAAGGAGCTGTCGGTGCAGGGTTCGCGGGTGAATGGCAAGGATGCGCGCGACATCCTCGCGGTTAGCTTGAGGTGTTCCGATCATCGGGCGTAGAACAATCCGAACGCGATCTGCGAGGCTTTGGCCCGGAACCGGAAAATTCCGTTCCAGATGTTCCTTGACGATTTGCCCAACCTTCGGGACGACATCCCCGATCGGCATATTCCATGCGGCTGCGTCACAATGAAACGCAGCGTGCGGTTGGTTTTCGTACACCGGAAGACCGAAAAACTTCTGATACCGGCCTATTGATCCGCCCGCGCTATGCGGCAGGGAAATCGCTTTGATCGTCTTGCGGAGCGGATCGCGCATTTGTCCGGCTTGGAAGCTCATGCCGAGCGTGAGTTGAAGGGCCTGTCGCTGCGCCTCTGCCGAAACGCCGTCGATGAAAAAGTTGATGGCGACCGTGTTGGGGATAAGCGTTCCAGGGTCTTGAACATCGATCCGCAGCGCCGTGCCTTGCAGGAATATGAAGCGCGAAACGATGCTCGCCGCTTCGGCTGGGGTGCTCGCGTTCATCATGACAAGCCCAAGGATGCCTAGAACCTCGTGATCCTGGTGTTTGGCAATGCGCAGCCCGAGGTCTGGACATTTTGTGGCCAGACTGCTGGCTTCGAGGAGGCCGCACACAGCGCCGATGGGCAACAACGCGTCTTCATCGCGCAAAGTTGCATCGCTGATTGCGAATTGTTCCAGCAATTTGGCATGCGAAACGCCCAGTTCCTGCATGACCTTAGTATAGCCCCGAAGGGCAGCGGCGCGGATTACATATGTCATGTCCTTAAATGACAATTTTTTGTCCTTAAATGTCAAGACAGACTACATACGGGGGCTTAAGTGAACGGTTCAGTTTAGATAAGAGTCTTTGTGATAGGTCCACGAATCTATCGCAGCAAGGAGAGTTCAACGTGAACCGGATACATCTCGCAATACGGACAATTGCCATCGCTACAATCTTGGCATTCCCAACGATCAGTCTGGCGCAGACCCCTATCGTTAAGATCGAGACCGTTGATGCAACGGGGTCCGGCCTTAGCCGTGTATTCTTTGGTCACGTTGTGGCGCGCGAAACTGTTGATTTGGCGTTTCAAGTGTCTGGTCAAATCGTTGAATTCCCACTGGATGAGGGCGCTGATGTGCCCAAGGGCGGTTTGGTCGCGAGCCTTGATCTTGTGCCGTTTGAACTGGCCTTGGAACAGGCGTTGGTGAACAATCAACAGGCCCAGCGCACATTAGATCGCTACCGTCAACTTGAAGGTAACGTCGTCAGCCCGACCACCGTGCAGGACGCCGAAACGCAGGTCGAATTGTCGGGCATCGCGGTCAGCAACGCCGAACGCGCATTAAGTCAGGCCACCCTTGTTGCGCCATTTGATGCATTGGTAGCGTCACGCCTTGTGCCCAACTTTTCAACGACGGCTGCGGGGACACCGGTCGTGCGCTTGCACGATATGTCAGACCTTCGGATCGAAATCGAAGTTCCCGAAATCTTGTTCCGGCAAGCAGGCCGCAATCCGGATGTCGAAATTTACGCCGAATTTACGGGCGACGCAAACCGCTATCCGCTTGGGATTCGAGAAGTGAATGCGGAAACGGCGACTGTGGGTCAGACCTATTCCATCACACTTGGGATGACACCTACGGACGGATTGACCGTGTGGCCCGGTTCGTCAGTCAAGGTCACAACCACTTTGGCGACGGACGATACTGTTGTGATGATCCCCTCCTCCGCCGTGGTGATTGCGAACGACGGATCGACCCACGTTATGGTGTTTACGCCAACCGGCGAACGCGAAGGGCAAGTCACGTTAACAGCCGTCGAAGTCGCGGCAACAGAGCGCGGTGAAGTCGAAATCACATCGGGCCTTGAGGCCGGGCAAGAGATCGTGACCGTCGGGGCATCCGCATTGACAGACGGCCAAGACGTTCGCCGGTTCACCGGTTTCGGGGGCTAAGAACGCACAATGGATATCGCACGCTTTTCGATCAACAACGCGATCTACACATGGATCGTCATTCTGACCTGCCTGTTCGGGGGCATCTGGGGGTTTTCGTCGCTGGGACGGCTTGAGGACCCTGCATTCACCATCAAGGTGGCGGTTGTGGTCACGCAATACCCCGGTGCCACGGCGGAAGAAGTCGCCGATGAGGTATCCGAACCGATTGAATCCGCGATCCAAAAGATGGGTGAAGTCCGCCTGATCGAAACGATGAACCAGCCCGGTCTTTCGTGGATCACTGTGGAAATGCAGGATCACTACGACGGCAGCGAATTACCCGGCATCTGGACAAAACTGCGTAACCGCGTCGGTGAGGCAGCGCTGCCAAGTGGTGCGACAACGCCGTTTATCAACGACAGTTTCGGCGATGTGTACGGGTTATACTACGCGGTGACCGCGCCCGGATTTAGCGACCGCGAAATCAATGACCTTGCGGATTTCCTGCGGCTCGAAGTGCTATCCGTTGATGGTGTGGCGGATGCTGTGGTTTCGGGCAATCCAAACGAACGCATCTACGTCGAACCTGATCTGGCCCTGTCGACGTCTTTGGGTATTCCGCCCGCGATGATGCAAGCCGCCCTCGCGAACGCAGACGAAGTTGTCGATGGCGGGTCGATCCAGAGCGACGAAGGACGCACATTGTTGCAACGCCCCGAAGGGTCCGACAGCGTGTCCGCGATTGCGGCACTTGATGTTGGTGTCGGCGGTCAGGTCGTCAATCTATCCGATTTCGCCAATGTCTATCGCGGCCGCGAAGATACCCCGAACCTGATCCTACGGCACAACGGTGTCGAAGCGTTCAGTCTGGGCGTCGCGGGGCTTTCAACAGAAAACATTGTCGAAGTCGGCCACGCCGTTGACGCACGATTGGAACAGCTTAAGGCATCCATCCCCTTGGGCGTTTCGATTGAACCGATCTACCAGCAGCACGTTGTCGTTGAAGAAGCGTCCAACACATTTCTGGTGAACCTCGCGATGTCGGTGGCAATTGTGATCATCGTGCTTGCGGTCTTTATGGGGTGGCGGGCCGCTGTTGTGGTTGGTGCCACGCTGTTGCTGACGGTTGTTGGCACGCTGTTCTTCATGGCGCTTGGATCAATTGAAATGGAACGCATTTCGCTGGGTGCGTTGATCATCGCCATGGGGATGCTGGTGGATAACGCCATCGTTGTGGCCGAAGGCATGCAAATCAACATGCAGCGCGGGCAAAACTCGCGCGAAGCATCCACAGAGGCGGCAAGCAAAACACAAATCCCGCTGCTCGGTGCCACTGTGATCGGGATCATGGCCTTTGCCGGAATTGGCCTAAGCCCCGATGCGACAGGTGAATTTCTGTTCTCGTTATTTGCGGTTATCGCAATTTCGTTGCTGTTATCTTGGGTGCTGGCGATTACTGTCACGCCGTTGTTGGGCCACTACTTTTTCCGTCAAGGCGAGGCGGGCGGCACTGGTGGCTACGACGGTCTGATTTTCCGCGGCTATGCCAGCGTCTTGCGGGCCAGCCTGAAGCTGCGTTGGCTTGTGCTGGCCGCGCTAATCGGCACGACGGTTGTTTGCTACGCGATGTTTGGGCAAATCAAGCAACAGTTCTTTCCAGACAGCAACACGCCGCTCTATTTTGTGAACTACAAACTGCCTCAGGGCGCAGGTATCAATCAGACGTCGGGCGACATGCAGACGCTGGAAGACTGGCTGATCGAACGCGATGACGTGGTCGCTGTCACGTCCTATTCTGGCATGGGTGCGTCGCGTTTCATGTTGACCTACGACAGCGAAGATCCGAACCCCAGCTACGGCCACCTGATCGTGCGTGTCACGTCGCTTGATGTGATCGAAGATGAGATGAACGCGCTTGAGGCATTCGCGGTCGAGGCCGTGCCACAAGGTGAATTCCGCGCGAAACGTCTGGCCTTTGGTCCGGGCGGTGGGGCGCCGATCGAAGTCCGCTTTTCCGGTGCTGATCCAAAAGTCCTACGCGATTTGTCTGACGAAGCTGTCGCACGTCTGCGCGCGGCATCACCCAATATCATATCTCCGCGTTATGACTGGCGTGAACAGGAATTGGTGTTGCGCCCGATTTACGCCGAAGACCGCGCCCAAGAATCCGGCATTTCGCGATCCGATATCACCCGCACCTTGCAATTCGCCACGGAAGGAAGTGCCGCTGGCGTCTTCCGCGAAGGTGATCGTCAAATCCCGATCATCCTGCGTACCGCGCCGGATGCGGATATATCGTTGATTGATCACGTGATCTATTCGGATAGCAACGCGGCATTGGTGCCCTTGGAACAGGTAATCGACGGTTTCCAGTTCGAACCGCAGGATACGTTGGTATTCCGCCGTGACCGCACAAATGTCATCACCGTGGGTGCGGATATCCCACGCGATATGACTGCAACCGAAGTCTTGTCCGAAGTGCGCGCTTCCATCGAAGATATGGACATTCCAGACGGTTACATCATGGAATGGGGCGGCGAATACGAAAGCTCGACTGATGCGCAGGCGTCGCTCGGTTCACAGCTTCCGATGAGCATGATCATCATGGTGCTAATCACCGTCCTGCTGTTTAACGCATTGCGTCAACCGATCATCATCTGGCTATTGGTTCCCATGTCTGTCAACGGCGTCAGCCTTGCGTTGCTGGGTGCAGGTTTACCGTTCACCTTCACCGCACTTCTGGGATTGTTGTCCCTGTCCGGTATGCTGATCAAGAACGGCATCGTGCTTGTCGAAGAAATTGACCTGACACGCGCGGCAGACCCCACCATGCCTCTGGAACAGGCTATCGTTACGGCATCGACATCCCGACTGCGGCCCGTATTCCTCGCGGCTGCGACGACAATCTTGGGGATGTTGCCATTGCTATGGGACGCTTTTTTCCAATCCATGGCGGCAACGATCATGGGCGGATTGGCGTTCGCGTCCGTTCTGACGATGATCGCGGCACCGGTGTTGTATTACCTTTTCTTCAAGCGCGTCGTTGAGCGCGCTGAAGTCGCGTCGGCGGGGTAAGTTTTGACATTGCAGGCAGCCGTTGCCAACGCTCAATCGAACACTCGCGGCAACGGTCTGCTACCCAATGAAACTGAACTGCTAACCGGTTTGGGACGCGATCTTGATCGACTGCTCCAGTATATTTTGATCCCCGACATGATTAGCGAGAACCAGAATGAGGCGCGCGTTGAATGCGCTCGTCTCTTCTAAGGTGAGCCCATCATGAGCCGCGAGCAATGCGGCATAGAAATCATCGGGGTTTTCTAGGTTGGGCGAAAGGTTCAACTTGGTCATTGTTCTGTGCCCCCAAGCGCCACGCGCACAGCTTTCTCAATAGCCTCGCGATCAAATCGTTCCCAACGTGCCGCGACGTGTTGATCTGGCCGAATGAGGTAAACTCCGGCGCTGTTCGCGCCAAGATAACGATCTGCTAGCGCACCCGTCGGGTCGTCGTCCTCGGCCAGTTCAACAACATCAATATCAAGCCCTGCAACGTGAAAGGTCTCGGGGATATTTATCTTTATCGCCAGCAACATGAAGACATCACCAAGCCGGTCCAGCAAGTGCCCCTGCGCGAGCGTGGCATCAGAGCACGCGCTACCTGGACGAGTTCGCGTAGGCGCACCCGGCAGCTCATCAGGGCCGTTCAATTTGGACTGATCGTAAGTACAAGGCAGCGACAAGCGGCCGGAATTAACCAACGGACGTGCGAACGCCTGATGTTCGACAAGGTCAAGGACCGCGTCACGAAACAACGTATGGGCGGGATTGCGCGGCGTCAGGAAATCGGCCGTGCGGCTAGAGTTCTTGATGTTTTCCACTGCTCCATATTTGCGTTCGTGATGGTAGCTGTCCAGCAAGGCATCGCCCGCTTCGCCATTGACGACAGCCGCCAGTTTCCAACCAAGGTTGTCTACATCCTGCATACCACCGTTGGCACCACGCGCCCCAAACGGGCTGACCTGATGGGCAGCGTCACCTGCGAAAAATACGTTGCCATGGCGGTATTCCTCCATCGTGCAGCAACGGAACGTGTAAATTGATGTCCAAACCAATTCAAAATCGATGCCCTCGCCGATCATGGCAGAGACCCGTTCGCTGATCCGTTCCGGTTTTAGTTCTGCTTCGCGATCAATGTCCCAGCCAAGCTGGAAATCCAGCCGCCACACATCATCAGGTTGCTTGTGCAAAAGCGCCGTTTCACCCCGATTGAAAGGTGGATTGAACCAAAACCGGCGTTCCGTCGGGAAATCTGCCCGCATTTTGATGTCAGCGATCAGAAAGTTATCCTCAAACACCCGCCCATCAAAATCGAGCCCCATCATCCCACGAATAGGGGAATTCGCCCCATCACAGGCGACCACATAGTCAGCTTCAAGCTGGTAAGGTCCATCGGGCGTATCAACTGTCAGAACAACATGATCCGACTTTTGATCAAGCGCTGTAACACAGTTGCGTCCCCGTATTTCGATAGGCGCACCCATGGCCTGTTGGCGACGAATTTCGTCGACCAAATACTGTTCAAAATACGGTTGTTGTAGATTGATAAAGGCGGGGCGTTTGTGGCCGTCTTCGGGAAGAAGGTTGAAGTCATAGACCTCTTTTTCATCCCGATAAACGCGTCCAACATTCCACACGACGCCTTTGTCAACCATCGGATCGCCGCAGCCCAAACGGTCGCAAATTTCCAACGTCCGTTTCGCAAAGCAAATTGCGCGGCTACCTTGACCGACGCCGTCATGATCATCCAGCACAACACAGGGCGTGCCCTTGCGCCCTAGATCAAGCGCAAGCCCCATGCCAACAGGTCCGCCCCCAACGATCACGACGGGATGGCGATGCGGCCTGTCCGCATCTTGCGCCGCAACCTTTTCATACGGGTATAGCTGAAACGCGGTTTGATATCTGACGGCGACCATGACGATTACCCCTGCAATGCTTCCCACATTTCGATGTCACGTTTGTCAGTCCAAATGCGGGGGTGCGCGATGCCGCGGGCTTCGTCGTAGGCGCGCGCTACGTTGAACGGCAGGCAATGCTCGTAGATCGCATAATCGGAGAATTTTGGATCACATTCAGCGCGCACAGCGTCCCATGCATCCTTGAGCGAACCGCCTTTCACAGCGACACGCGCGGCAGGTGCATAGGTTGAATTCACAAAATCACGGGTACTTTCGATCGCACGCTCAACGGCATCTTTTCCGATCAATGCACCGCCACGACCCGGCGCAATAGCGTCAACATCATAGGCCTTGATCGCATCGAGCGTATTGCCCCAATCCGCAAAATGGCCATCGCCGCAATAACAGGCAGAGTGATCTTCAACGATGTCGCCCGTGAACATAACGTTTTGGTCCGGCACCTGAATGACAGCATCCCCGGCCGTATGCGCCCGGCCAATCTGTTTGATATCAACGCGGCGATTGCCGAGATAGACGGTCATGCTGTCGCTGAAGGTTGTCGTTGGATAGGTCAGGCCCGGGATGCTTTCATGGCCTTCGAACAAACGTGGGAAGCGTTGGAATTCGCTGTCCCAGTCTTCTTGACCACGTTCGATCACCATTGATCTTGCTGCATCCGACATGATGATCTGACTGGCCCCAAAGGCCGATGCCCCCAAAACGCGGACCGCGTGATAATGCGTCAGAACAACATGACTGATCGGTTTGTCTGTGACTTCGCGGACCTTTTCGATGACTTTGTTTGCGAGACGCGGGGTTGCCTGCGCTTCAACGATCATCACGCTATCGTCGCCGATGATCACTCCGGAATTCGGGTCCCCTTCAGCGGTAAAGGCGTATAGCCCTTCGCCGATCTCGTCGAATGTGATCTTCTTTTCAGACATATCCCCTTGGGATGCGAACGCTTTTGCCATTGTTGTGGTCCTTATACAGGGAATGATTTTGCAGGAAGAATGGTACCGGAGCAGGTTCCAAAACCGATTTGATAACCGTCACCTTTAGCCGCGCCATTCAGCGTCAGGGTATCGCCATCTTCGATAAACGTGCGGGTTTCGCCAGTCTCAAGGGTCATCGGCTCTTTGCCGCCCCACGTCAGTTCCAGCAGTGATCCGCGTTCGGTTTTTTCAAGGCCAGAGATGGTCCCCGATCCGATCAGATCTCCGATGTTCATGGCGCAGCCGGACGTCGCGTGGTGCGCCAGTTGCTGGGCTGCGGAATAATACATCTGGTTGTAGTTCGTCCGAGCAATGGTTGTCGCACCCTTGCCCGCTGGAGCCATGGTGACAGACAGATCAATGTCATAAAGCATCGGCCCCGGTTCGGCCAAATGAGGCAACAGATCCTTTTCGCGGGCAGGTGTGCTGGTGCGGAACGGTTCCAACGCTTCTTTGGTCACAATCCATGGACTGATCGACGTAGCGAACGCTTTCGCTTGGAACGGTCCAAGCGGCTGGTATTCCCACGCTTGAATGTCGCGCGCGGACCAATCGTTCAGCAGCACATACCCAAAGATCATGTCGTCGGCCTGCTGAACCGTTACCGGATCACCCATGGTATTTGAGCCACCAACAATGGCCCCCATTTCCAGTTCGATATCCAAACGCTTGCAAGGACCAAAGGATGGCACCTCGGCGTCCGGCGCTTTGGTCTGCCCGTTCGGGCGCACGATGTCAGTGCCCGACACCACGACAGTTGAAGCACGTCCGTTATACCCGATCGGGATGTGCAGCCAGTTCGGCGGCAATGCGTTTTCTGGTCCTCGGAACATTGTGCCGACGTTCATCGCGTGATGCTTGCCTGCGTAAAAATCGGTGAATTCAGCGACCTTGAACGGCATCTGCATCGTCACATCCGATTGCGCGACAAGATAGTCTGGCAATGCTTCCGCACCTTCCGCCAACAACGCGACCAAGCGCGCACGCAAATCGACCCATCCCTCAGGACCGAGTTCCATGACTTCGTTCCAGTAAGGTACGTCGAAAACAGCAACGCCCAGATCAATCAGGCCATCGCCTTCGGCCTTGCACAGATCAAAAATCATATCGCCAATGGCGACCCCACACCGTGGCATCGTTTCTGCATCAGGTGCAAAAACACCGTAAGGAAGGTTGTTGAGCGGGAAAGGCGTGTCGGCGTTATTCGCGCTTTCCACCCAAGATTTAAGCAATGTCATGTGTCATCTTTCGCGTCGGGTTGGTTGTCGGGGTGAGCAGCCATGATGGCGGGCACAGCAAGGCAGTTTGCAGTGATCTTTGTAAGTTTCGGAAAGCGGTCCAAAGGAAGATCCCAGCGATCGGCATTATACATTTGCGAAACGATACAGAGGTCAGCGAGGTCTGGTGCGTCACCAAAGGCGAAAGGCGTATTGCTGGAAAGCTGCGCTTCTATCACAGCCAGACCTTCTGCCATCCAATGCTGCATCCAAGCTTTCTTTTGATCCGCTGTTGCACCAAATTCACCATCAAGGACTTTCATGACACGCAAGTTATTAACCGGATGAATATCCGACGCGACGCCATGTGCGACTGCCAGAACCTTTGCGCGCGCTATCGGATCAGCCGGGATAAGCTTCGGGTCAGGCCATGTCGCATCGATGTAATCCAAAATAGCCATCGACTGAGTCAGGATCGTCCCATCACACAGAACGAAGGTCGGAACACCCCGACTTGGGTTCAGCGCCATATAACTGGCTGCATGGTGGCCGCCCGCGCCCAAATCCACGGACACCGTTTCATAAGCGACCCCCTTTAGGTTCAGCGCGGCCCTTACCCGGAACGATGTGGTTGAACGCCAATAGCCGTAAAGCTTCATTTTTTACCGGGTGTCCCGTCAAATTTCTTCTCCATGTCCGCCCAGCAATCAATGTAGTCGTCCTGCAAAGGTGCTTCGGTTCCTGCGAACGTCGTCAAGTGCTGCGGGAAGCGGGTTTCGAACATGAATGACATGGTATTATCGAGTTTTTGCGGCTGAAGGTCGGCATTTGAAGCACCTTCAAACGCGTTCCTGTCAGGCCCGTGCGGCAGCATCATATTGTGCAGACTGATCCCACCTGGAATGAACCCTTTGGGTTTGGCGTCATACTGACCGTAAATATTACCCATCAGTTCGGACATGATGTTTTTGTGATACCAAGGCGGGCGGAACGTATCTTCGGCAACCATCCAACGTTCGCGGAACAGGACGAAATCTATGTTCGCCGTGCCTTCTTGCCCAGATGGCGCGGTCAGAACAGTAAAGATCGACGGATCGGGATGATCAAACAAGACCGCGCCGACAGGGCAATAGGTTTTCAGATCGTATTTACACGGCGCATAATTGCCATGCCACGCAACCACGTCCAACGGACTTTGGTTGATCTTCGTTTCATGGAATTGGCCGCACCATTTGATGGTGACCGTTGACGGCACTTCGCGATCTTCGAAGGCGGCGACAGGCGTCTTGAAATCACGCGGGTTGGCCATGCAGTTTGCCCCAATCGGCCCCCTGCCCGGCAATTCAAATTTTTGGCCATAGTTTTCACAAACGAAACCGCGGCACGGGCCTTCTAGAACCTCGACACGGTACACAAGACCACGCGGCAAGATCGCTATTTCCTGCGGTTCAATGTCAATGACACCAAGTTCAGTACAAAACCGCAGACGGCCCTCTTGCGGGACGACCAACATTTCTGAATCCGCAGAATAAAAGTAAGTGTCGACCATGCTTTCAGTCACCAGATAGACATGCGTCGCCATGCCGACCTGTGTGTTCACATCACCCGCCGTTGTCATTGTGCGCATGCCCGTGAGCCACGTCAAAGGTGCGTCCGTATGCGGCACAGGGTCCCAACGATACTGACCAAGCGATGTTACATCTGCGACCACATTGGGCGCCGATTTCCAGTATGGCAGATCGATTTTCTCATAGCGATGCGAATGCTTCACGGACGGGCGAATCCGGTAACACCACGTTCGTTCGTTTTGATGGCTTGGCGCAGTAAATGCGGTGCCCGACAACTGTTCGCCGTAAAGGCCGTAGTTGCATTTTTGCGGAGAATTCATGCCTTGCGGCAATGCGTCCGGCAATGCCTCGGTTTCAAAGTCGTTGCCCCAACCAGGCATATATCCTTCGACAGTGCCTACCGCTGTCGGTGCTTGCTGTAGGCCATGTGGTGTAACAGTTTTATTCATGGGGCTTCCTTCAACATGATTTACACTTAAGTATTTGTTGCATTTGTAACTATCAACGGGTTATTTTCACAAGATGTCAAAAGAATCCCAATTCCAACTATCCGACTTCATGCCCTACCTGCTGAACCGCGCGGCTGAAGTGACGAGCCTCGATTTTCAAAGGGCCTACAAAGACCGCTACGGTATGCTGCGGACTGAGTGGCGCGTTTTGTTTCACCTCGGTCGATACGGTGACTTAACCGCGAAACAGATCTGTGAAATGTCGGACCTGCATAAAACAAAGGTCAGCCGCGCAGTATCAGCGTTAGAAAACCGTCGCTTTTTGACACGATCAACCGTTCCGACGGACCGCAGGCATGAAACCCTTTCATTGACCAGCCAAGGGCAAAGCGCCTTTGTCGATCTTCAAAAAGAGGCGTTGGACTTCAACGAAAACCTGATGGCTTCTTTTTCGGCCGAGGAACAAAAGGTGCTTCGTCAATGTTTGGAAAAGCTGATTGCGCCACGCTAATCATGAAAACGTAATGGCTAGTTGTCGTTCTTGCGGCGGTTCGCCTCCATTGGAAACTGACCTTGGATTGCGAGACACTCATGCACCTTCAAGCTCAGCCGCCATCGCGTCCCGATAGGCCTTGGGCGTCATGCCGGTTTCCCGTTTGAACGCTTTGTAAAATGTCGAACGCGAATTGAAACCAACGTCCAATGAAATCGTCAAAGAGGATTCCTTATTCTCAATGATGAGCGGTTTGGCAGCTTCAATCCGGTGATGCGCAATAAAGTCGAAGAACGTCAGCCCAATGCGTTCATTCAACGTTTGAGAAATCTGGTTGGGCAAAGCGCCGACATGACGCGATAGTTTCTGTAACGACAGATTCGGATCAAGATACAACGCATCTTGGCTCATGGCAGACTTGATGCGCGCGGCAAGTTGTTGCGCGTGATCATCGCTCAACGCTGACCGCGCATATTTTGCCTCCGGCGGATCTTCTGGCGTCGCAGCGTCTTCGATCATCGGGTCGGGTGGGGATATCGATGCAAAGGCCATGACAAATAACAGAAGGCACGCGGTCAGTCCGTAGACCAATTCTTCGACCACTACCTGATCGAAGCCTGTATTTTCGGCGACAAACGTAACAGCGACCACACCCCAAACGATGACAATAGAAACCACAAACCAGTCAAGCCACCGCAATTCACGGTCATCGAGATTGGAATAAAGTGTCCGAAGTTTTGATCGATATTCACGCAATCTTTGCAACGTGGCGATGAGATAAACAAACGATGACACGACCCAGCAGAAGATCAGGATAAACGTCGTCAAGACAAGCGTTGACGGAACGATGCCCGCAGGCAGTTCACCTAAAATGAACATCGCCGTTTTGGCCTGCGCGGGCTGCAACCAGTAGCCAACCATCACCAATCCGGCCGCAATCGGTAGAACGATGTCACGTCGCCGCATAGACGAAGATGTCAGTTCTGTCGTCTTTGCGGAGACATAATAGAAAACGGCAGGCGGCTGGATCAGCAACAGGACCAAGATGGCCGGCAAAAAAAAGCCGTACATTGACGGGGCGAACGCAAAGACGAGTGGCGTCGCAACGATGCCGCCAGACACGCCAAAGACAAGCATGAGATAAAACCGTGCGGGCCCGTCTTGCGGGCCGCGTATCGCAGACATCGCACCGGCGAGCGCGATGCCCAAGCACGCCGCTGATAGGGCAATGATTCCATCGGTAAGCATGCCGATTGATAGGCGAAATTCTCTACCGGCATCAACGTTCAAAACGGACCAACTGAAATACACGAAAAGTGTACGCGCCGTCCCGCGCGGACGACAGGCACAAATTTGACGGGCAATGAGGGTTCAAATTTCACGGCCAGCAGATGTTTGGCCACAGCCGAAGAGACCTCAAATGTTCATATTTCTGACGATCACCACTATCGCTCATATCGCCACTGGAACCATTGCCGTTGTGATGGGCGCCATCACATTCGCCGTCCGAAAAGGTGGACCACACCACGTCAACGCAGGGCGCGTGTTTACGATTACAATGGGGCTTTCTTCATGCCTCGGTGCGATCCTCGGGCTGATCAAGTTCGACACATTCTACATCACATTTCATGCAGGTGTGTTGGGCATGACTTTGGTCATCAGCGGGTGGTTACTCGCCCGTATGCGAAACAAGCGTCGCGTTGCATCGTTCGGTGCGGTTGCAGGTATGAACTTTCTCAACACCGGGGGGCTGTTAGCAGCCGCGTTTTGCGCGCTGACGTTCCCAGATCAGGCGCTGCGCGGTTTTGCGGCCGCCGACTACTTCTTCCTCGCGGGGATGGCCGGTGTTGGCGTGATCAACGATCTTGTCGTGCTCCTGCGCAAAACCCTGACGGATCGTCACCGGATCGCGCAGCACATCTGGCGTATGTGTCTCGGTTTTTTCATCGCTGCCGGTTCTGCATTCACTGGGCCCGGCGCCAGCATTTTCCCTCAGGCAGTGCGCGACAGCGGGATCCTATCGCTGCCTGAGCTGACGATCATTGTGCTGATGCTGTTTTGGCTTTTCCGAATTCTGTTCGGCAAAGGACGTCGCTTGCAAGTGAAGCAGGCTTGATCCGCACCAACCAGTTTACGCCGTCCTTAGATCAACAAATCCCTCACCATTTCCACAAACGCGCAATACCGCGCATCTAGAAAGAGAAGACTATGAAACCTACCACAACACTAGCCGCGACCATGTTGGCCATCCTCCCTGCCAATGCCTTCGCGCAAAACGCCCCCGAAGACACTTTTGCCGGACACGACATCTTCTTCACCATCACAGGTGGGGTGGTTTCCATGCCATCGTTCCTCGGCAGCAATGAGACGTCGACCTACGCGATTCCTAACGTGTCTGTCGCTATCGGAGATCGTCTCAATATCTCTTTGCTCGATGGGGTGTCGTATGACGTCTACAAAGACGACAACCTGACCGCAGGCGTCGCACTGACATATGATTTTGGCCGCGAAGATACCCCATCCAAACACGATCTGCTGTTGTCTAGCGTCGCTAAATCGGAAATCGCGGGATTGGGGGATATTGAAGAGACCGCCGAAGTCGGCGGCTATCTCGCCTATACATATGGAAATCTGCAGGCCAATCTTGCGATCCGCAAGGGCGTCGATGGCGGCCATGATGGGATCGTTGGAGACGTTGATATCACTTACAACGCACCCGTCGAAATTCTAGGAAAGCAGTCCGTCATTTCATTTGGTCCAACGGCCAGTTTTTCTGACGATAGCTATGCGAGCACCTATTTTGATGTCTCGGCGGCCCAATCCGTGGCGTCTGGTATCAGTGAATATGACGCAAACGGCGGCATCATGTCATACGGTCTGCACGCATCGGCATTTGTGCCGCTTAATCAGAATGTATCGCTTGTTGGGTTTGCCGAATTTGATCGCCTCAGCGGTGACGTGCGTGACTCTTCAATTGTGCAAGAACGCGGATCAGAGGAACAAGCGACTGCTGGCCTCATGATCAACTATACCTTCTAGTAATCTACTTGTTGAGGTTGGCAGCACCTTCCCTGCGTCGGTTGCTGCCAACCTTGATGTTATACGCAAACGGCCAGCACCGAAGCTATTGGCAGAAAAATCGCCAATTCGGGTAGCCGACTAACCTTTCTGGTAGGTGCTCGGTCAATTCCCGCCTCTGGATATATCTTTAGCTGCCACCCTACCCGTTTACTGCTTAGGGATTCCTTAGCAGGACCGTCTATCTTTTCAGCAAGTCCCGTCCAACGACCACGCAATAGTATCTACCTGTCGATCAACCGGAAGGTTGAGGTTCAAAGGGTTCGCATCTTTGATGTAGAATTTCGGATGCTACCGACTTTGCGAAGCCTGTGTTCATGGGGCCTGAAGCGAAGGAGACCTGCAAGATGGCTTTTATTGATAATGCTCTGTGGCTGACCGGTCCCAATGGGACGGCAGAGAACGGTACGACAACCGTATCTGAAGGCGGCAACAGCACAGTCGTTACGGCCAGCTTTACAGCCAATGCCTGGGACGCATCACAAGGTGGTAATACGGTTTCTGAATTTGGCGCGTTTGGGGTAACGTCCCCGATCACGGCGAGCTACGATTTTTCGACGCCAATTGAAAATCTGAATTTTGACTTCATCCACGTCAACGACGACGGCGCATCGACGTTCGATGACCTGTGGATCATCTACGCGTATGACGAGAACGGCGTACTTCTCGATCCTGCAACGGTCATTTCCAGCTTAAGCGGCGTTCAGGACGAAAACGTATTCGCGAACCCTGACGGTTCGGTGACCATTGAATCCGCAGGCACGATCGCGAACGATGTAACCGTTAATCTACCGGGGCCTATATCGCAGATCGATTTGACCTTTGCACCCGGACCCAACGGGACGAGCACGGGTGGGTCGGGTATCAGCGACTTGCGTTTTGATGTGCCAGCCTTGGACACGGATGGCGACGGCATTACAGATGACCAAGATATCGACGATGATGGCGACGGAATCTTGGATACTGACGAAGGGTACTCTGTCACCACGCCAAGCACGATCACGATCGCATTCGACGCCGATGAGTTCACTCAGATGGACAATACGCGGTGGGAACTACGTGATCCTGACGGCAATCTTATCGCCAGCGACACAACAATTAATGACAACGTTGTCGAAGTCACGAATGTCAGCGTTGCAGGCTTGGGTGACTACTCCTTCACGGTTATCGATGATTTTGGCGATGGCATAAGTGGTGCGGACCCGGCGCGCTATACGGTGTCGCTTGATGGCGTTGTCGTTATCGATTCAGGTGCAAATCCGAATTTTGGCGGAACAACCACAGAAGTCTTCAATGTCAGCGGTATCGCTAGCACAACGGATAGCGACGGTGATGGCGTCGCTGATCACCTTGATCTTGATAGCGACAACGACGGGATCACCGACAACGTCGAAGCCCAAAGCACAGCCAATTACATCGCGCCTACGGGCAACGATAGCGACGGGGATGGGCTTGACGATGCGTACGAGGCTGGCGGTGTCACACCGGTTGACACAGATACCGACGGAACTGCTGATTTTCTCGATACGGACTCGGATAACGATGGCGTCAATGATGTCATTGAAGCAGGTCACGGTTTCAGCCAAGCGGCAATTGACGCATCCGCCGATAGCGATGGCGACGGACTGAAGGACGTCGTGGATAATGTTGTTGGATACGACGCCAACGACGCTGATATTGATGTGGCTGGAAATTTTGCGTTGTCGGATTCGGACAACGACACCCCAGCAAATGGAAGCGGGGCTACACCGCTTGTTAATGACCTAGACTACCGTGACGTTCCCTGTTTCACGAAAGGCACCTTGATCAAGACACCTATGGGGGAAAGGTTAGTCGAAACCTTGCAGCCGGGCGATCTGGTGCTGACCCGAGACCATGGTCTTCGTCCAATCCGCTGGATCGGAAGCCGAACGGTTGTTGGGCGGGGCCGATTTGCCCCCGTGAAGTTCTTAGGCGCAAAACAAGGTGACACGCAGCATTCCATCCTCGTTTCCCCGAACCACCGCGTTCTGATCGTGGGCTATCAAGCAGAGCTCTACTTCGGAACAAACGAGGTGTTGGTTACTGCGAAACACCTCGTCGGGACCGGTGCTGCGTTCGAAAAACCATGTGATGAGGTGACTTACATTCACATCATGTTCGACCAACACGAGATCGTTTATTCAAACGACCTACCGACAGAAAGCTTCTACGCGGGCGAAATTGGACTGAATGCGATTGAAGATTCCTCACGCGAAGAGCTATTTGATTTGTTCCCCGAGCTACGGACAATGGGCAGCCCACACAACCAAACCGCACGGCGCTGCGTGAAAGAATATGAAGCACGGGTTCTAGTCAACCAACGTTCGTGATGAGCGATGCCCAATGATATTACCTGATCACAACCGTTTATACTGCGGGCAAAAATCACTGATACGGGCGCGTAAAAATTGTGTTCATCATGCGCCGTCTGGGCACAATGCCGAGTCGTTTGCGAGATGATCAATCAGTGCGCGCACTCTTGTCGTCAGCCGCCGGTTTTGCGGGAATAGTGCGGCCACAACATAAGGCGAAACACGGTTCTCGGCGAAAAGCTCGGCCAACTCACCCGACCGCAAAGCATCGGCAACCGTATAGGCAGGACATCGTGCGATCGCCGCCCCTGATATGGCAAGACGGGCCGACCCCGCTGGAGCATTCATCCGAAATCGCCCGTTGACTTGCACAGCTTCATCTTGGCCGTTGACCGAAAATCGCCACACTGTCGGTTCAGTCATGTTGCCGTCGAGAATGCATTCATGCGTGGCAAGCGCCTTCGGGTGGTCCGGCTGACCGTGACGGATCAAATAGGCCGGCGATGCGCAGACAACCAAAGGCATGCGGCCAAGTTGGCGAACCTTTAGGGAACTATCGCGCATCGGGCCAATCCTGACAGCTAGATCAAGGCCTTCTTCGACAATCGAAACCCTGCGGTCAGAGAACTTCAAATCAAGTTCCACGTTCGGATGTTTCTCTGCAAATCGCGCAAGCGATGGGACAAGTCGCAAAGCACCAAACCCGGTGGGTGCGGAAATGTGGATCACGCCGCGCAACGATGCCTGTTCATTTCTCACTCTGTCTTCAAGCTCATCAAACCCATCGAGCAGCGGCGCGCATAGTGCCAAGTAAGTCGCCCCCGCATCCGTCAATGAGACGCTGCGCGTCGTGCGGTTGAGCAATTGTACACCCAGCGCATTTTCCAGATCAGCAACGTATTTGCTAACCAAACGCGCAGACCGCCCCATACGCTGAGCAGCGATGGTGAATGAAGCGTTGTTTGCAACCAACGCAAATGCGCGCATGCGGTCAATCTTGTCCATGATATTGCGCCCTTTCAGGGCCTAAAGTTACACCAAAAGTGACAATTATCCCCCATGACTGCAACTGCTAATCGTCCACTAACATTCAAAACTAACTGGAGACGCTCATGTCGAACGCGGTCCGCATTCACCATTTCGCCAAATCAGGTCACGCGCATCGTGCTTTGGTATTCGCAAAACTTGCAGGGATTGCGCATGAAGCCGTCCCTGTCGATCTTGGCGCCGGTGCCCATAAATCGCCTGAATTTCTCGCGATGAACCCGAATGGCCAAGTGCCGGTTCTTGAGGACGGCGACGTGATCGTTTCGGATTCGAACGCGATCTTAGTCTACCTCGCACGGACATACGCTCCCGACTGGATTCCAAGCACGGCAATCGGCGAAGCTAATGTGCAACGTTGGCTTACACTTGCTGCTGGTGAAATTGCGTTTGGATCTTGTGCCGCGCGGCTGATCACCGTTTTTGGCGCACCGTTAGAGCCAGAATTCGCCGCCGCAGTGGCCGCGAAAGCAATGCAAAAGCTGGAACAAGGTCTGGTAGGCCGTGATTGGCTTGTCGGTGATCGCCCGACAATCGCGGATGTTGCGACGTATTCCTATACAGCTCATGCGCCTGAGGGGAACGTATCGCTTGATCCCTATCCGAATGTGCGTTCCTGGCTTGCCCGTTTCGAAGCATTGCCCGGATTTCAAGCAATGCCCACGACCGCCGTTGGTCTTCTAGCTGAAAAGGGAGAGTGAGAATGACATCCGAAGCCCCGCGTCACCCGTTGCCGCCCTTCACACACCAAACCGCAATCGAAAAAGTCCGCCTTGCCGAAGACGGCTGGAACGGTCGCGACCCCGCCAAGGTCGCGCTCGCCTACACGCCTGACAGCAAATGGCGCAATCGGGCCGAGTTCCCCGAAGGTCGCGACCAAATCGAAGAGTTCCTCACACGCAAGTGGGCCAAGGAATTGGATTACCGTCTGATCAAGGAACTATGGGTCCATGATGGAAATCGCATCGCGGTGCGCTATGCCTATGAATATCACGATGACAGCGGCAACTGGTTCCGTGCCTATGGCAACGAAAACTGGGAGTTCGACGAAAACGGTTACATGGAACGGCGGTTTGCCAGCATCAACGAACATCCTATCGCAGAAACGGACCGGAAGTTCCACTGGCCGCTCGGACGTCGTCCCGACGATCACCCCAGTCTGAGCGACTTGGGCCTCTAGGCCATCAATCGATAGCATCGAAATATCCAACAAAGCGTAACCCGACGACAGGGGCGGAAGGATCAGGCAATGACGCAGATACATAGGTCGCACAAAGGCGAATTGCTGCTGCAAGCGCAGCGCAATACGCCCAAAGAACTTACCGACGCCATTCCGCAATACATCAGCAGTGACATGCCGCAGCAGCACGCAGATTTTTTTGCTGGCCTGTCCTATCTGCCTCTAGCAACGCTCGACCAAAAGGGGCGTCCATGGGTCAGCCTTTTGGTCACAACGTCGAGCGACGACCCTACCCTTGGTATTAAGGTTTCAGGTGGAAACACAACGGACCTCGTTGCTGAAACAAATCCCTTTGATCCTTTTGCGCGCGCGATGCAGCAAGAACCGGCATCGGCTGATGACCGTCGGCTCTTTGCAGGAGTTGGGATCGATTTCACGAACCGTCGACGCAATAAGATCGCCGGATCAATCGAAGATGCCGCCGTTGATCGTATGGGGAAAGTCCGGCTTCGCCTCCTCTCCGACCAGCATCTTGGGAACTGCCCGAAATACATCACCGTTCGTTCATTGACGCATGTGCAGCGCACGGCAGGCCTTTCTCATGATAGCTTTGACATTGACACCTCCGCCCTGCCCGCCGACGCCAAAGCAGTGGTTCATCGTGCAAGCACAGTCTTTCTAGCAACAAAGCATACGACTACAGACAATGCGTCGGACATCCAAACTGACATGGGCGTCAATCATCGCGGCGGTGCCCCCGGTTTTACACGCATTTATGAAGAATGTGATGGCGATCAGGTCACAACATATCTGGTTTTGCCTGACCATTCCGGCAACCGCTTTTATCAGTCTTTGGGCAATATCGAAACGGACCCGCAAGTCGGCCTCGTGTTTCCAGATTTCGCGACAGGCGATGTCCTTTACGTCACTGGTGACGCGGAAAACCTGCTGGATCAGGACGCAGAGGCGCTTATGCCACGCGTGAACTTGCTAACGCGCATCAAGGTGACTGGTGCGGTATTGGTAAAAAATGGGCTTAATCTAAAACTGACGTCCGCCGAACAGTTCTCGCCCTACAATCCGCCTGTGCGGCTCTTGCGTCAGGAATTGGAACAAATGGGGCATGCGTGTGTGCCAAATGACGGCGCTGCCGCTATTTCTGCCACTCTCGTTTCAACGCAAGCTGTTTCCGACAGCATCAAGACATTCAACTTCCGCCTCTCGACGCCAACCGATGCGCCTTTGCCGGGTGGCTTTGGCGTCTTCGACTTCTCGGACATCTTGGACGTCGGTTACACCCATATGAACGACGCAAACCCGCAATTGGTGAACGACGATTTTGTCCGCACATGGACGATTTCCAGTGCGTCCGATTTTGACCCGAATACCAACGCGTTCATCGGCACCGATCGCGTCAGTGTCACCGTCAAACGCAAACCGGGCGGTTTGATGTCGAATGTCTTACACGACAATAACGACAGGCTTATCGATCAAAAATTACCGGTCGTCTTTAAGGGCACCGGCGCTGGCTTTTCGTGTTTTTCTACGCCCCCAAAGGGGCACCCGCCGCATGTTCCGCCCCAAATGCTTTGGATTGCAGGCGGCGTGGGCATCACGCCATTTATGGCGATGTGGGACGGTATCCTTCAGGTTGCGAAGGCAAATCCGGGACTTGGTGCGACCGACATTGTGCTTCTGTTTGCTGGGCGTGATGACGATATCAATGTCCTGAAGCATTTCGCTGCGCAGCACGGTTCGCGTCCGAAAAACGTGAAATTAAGCGTCATGGCGTTCCAAAGCATCAAGGGAAACGCCTGCGCCGCACAGACGGCACGGGACGGTCTACGCCCAGCGCAGTTTGATAACGCGTTAAGAGTCGAAGAACGGCGCATGGGGATCGACGACATTCAATCCGTCGCGAACCTTAAGGATCGTGAAGTGTTCATGTGTGGACCCGATGCGATGATGAATTGGAGCGAAACCACGTTAACCGAACTGGGCATCGAAGAAGCACGACGCCATCGCGAGACATTTGTTTTCTGATTTGGACGCACCAGAAAGAAGCGGCTTGTATTTCTCGCTCGGCACAAAAGTCGCGATCAGAAACCGGATGCCATGGCACTGACATTCGCTCTGCCTCGCCAAAATCATGCGCGACACAATTAATACCACATTATTCGGCTCACCCGAACGATCTAGTCTGACGATACCGTCTAATTCGAATGCGGCGCGCGCCGTACAGTTCCGCCAGCTGCGCGGTGCATTCCGTAACGCGCTGGTTATTCTTCATTCGAAAGGACATCAAATGTCGACTTCATTGAACCGCCGCGATTTCTTTAAAAGCGCTGCACTTTCCGCCGGCGCTCTCACACTACTACGCGCTGGTTTTGCGCCAACGTCTGCCGCTGCGCAGGGCGAAATGGCTGCTGGCACCATCCATTCCTTTGCCAAGGGTGGCGTCACGTTCCACACGTATGTCTCCCCTGCAGAGGCCGTAAACGTAACGGCCCATGTCATCGAGATGGGCGATCAGTTGCTGCTGGTCGATTCAACATTCATCCCACCGACCGCCACGGAAGTCACGGCGCTGATCGAAAGCACTGGCAAGCCTGTGCACACCGCATATATCAGCCACGAGCACCCAGACCACTGGGGCGGTGTTTCCACAATGGAAGGCATCACGTTCTCGACCTTGCCGGAAATCCGCGAAGGTTTGCGCGCCGAAGCAACCAATGGCGAAAATCCTGAACCAACAGCATTGTTGAACGGTCCTGACCTCGCGCTTGGCATGACAGAAATTGGCGGTGTGGCAGTTGAGTTCCGGTCTTACGACAATGCTGAGGCCCCCAAAATTATTGTCGCGGTCTTCCCCGAACAGAAAGTCGCTGTGGTTCAAGACCTCGTCTATAACGGCGTGTATTTTGCCCCCGGCGTTGATCGCAAAAACTGGATCGCGATCTTGGAAGGCATGCGCGATGATCCGTCATTTGAAACACTGCTCGTCGGTCACGGTCTTCCAACCACGCGCGGCGAACTCGACGTTGCAATCGGTTACCTGAAGGTACTGGATGCAGCATGGGAAGCTGGAACAACACCAGACGAAGTGAAGGCTGCGATTGCAGAGGCTTATCCTAGCTACGACGGCGAATTCCTACTTGGTCTTGTCGACGCGTACTGGGACAAATGATCCTGAACGAAGGGCCGGTGAACGCACCGGCCCCTCCCTTACCCGTCTTCCAGAACAATATCGGCCGCCGAATAGGCGACAAGATCGGCCACCGTCAGGGTGCCATCGCGCTTTTCAAAGGTCTCGATGTATTCGATCATAGTGTTGGCATGCTCGCGCATCATACCTTCCGCGCGTACGGCATCCCCGGCCGCAATAGCATCATAGATGACGCGGTGTTGCGCATTACCCAATCGCAAACGAAACAGCCCGCGTTCCAGATGTTCGGGCGTATCGCCAACCGATCTGTCAAAAACCATGGAACCCGCTGCAAGCATGGGCAAGTGGCTGATCTGCTGGCAGGTAAACCCGACATAGTCGTTGCCGCAGCTGTCCAACATGGTGGAGTGAAACACGCGGTTCGCCGATTGCATCCTTTTTATCGCATCAACGTCCAGACGCCCAGCATCTACCGTCGCTTCAATCTCATCAATGGCGCCTGCCATTGCCGGCAATCGTTCATGTCTGTCCTCCGCTTGCGCCATAAGTCGCGCCGCCAGACTTTCCAAATGCCCGCGCACTTGCACCGCTTGCTTCACATCGGTGATCGTCGGGCTTTGGATCATGTAGCCCCGCCCGTCACCGCGACGGATTACGCCTTCTCGTTCCAAAAGCCGCAGCGCCAGCCGCACAGGCGTGCGCGAAACCTTGTGCGCCTCGCACAGGTGCGCCTCAGACAGGCGCGCACCCTCTTCGTAAACCCCATGAATGATATCGTTGCGGATTCGTGCCGCGAGCTCTGTGTCAATTGATTGCATGTCACTACTTGCACCGATTTGGGATCCCAAAGTCAAGCGCATTATCCAATAGCCTGGCGCAAAATCAAACTTTTTGCTTGATTTGGGATCCCATTATCGACTTACCTTGAAGAACAACAGCACAGATTCGGCAAAACCCGAGTCGGAAAATAGAACTTGGGATCCCAAAAGGGGTCGACGGTTCAGCCACTTCTGGGAGGATATCATGGCTTTTTCACGCTTCACCCGCGCATTCGCGCTTGCTTCGGTGCTTGCGAGCACTGCGTTTTCGGCGTCGGCCGAAGAACTGACAGTGGCGACATTCGTGCCACCGCAACACCATTCCAATACAGTTTTGTTTGCGTGGTTCGCAGAAGAACTTGAAGCACGCTCTGGCGGCACGATGACCATGCAGTTGTTCCCTGCCGGTCAACTGGGTGCGGGCCCTGTGCAGCAATACAAGCGCGCCGTTGAAGGCGTTGCGGACATTACTTTCGGCGTAACCGCCTACACTCCAGCCCTGTTCCCACGCACTATGCTCGCTATCCCACCAGGTGCATCCAATTCATCAGCCGAAGCCACCGTCCGGATATGGTCCGCGTTTGATGAACACCTCGCTGAGGAATATGCCGACGTGAAGGTTATTGCCTTGAGCACGGCCGCGGGTCTTGGGATCGCAGCAACACAAGACGTGTCCACTTTTGAAGGCATGCAGGGCGCGAAGATTGTGCCATATGCCGCCATGACAACGCCTATCATCGAGGCAATGGGCGCAGTTCCTGTGCAGATGCCAGTGTCCGAAATGTACACGGGCCTGTCGACGGGTACGATTGATGGCGCCTATGCGACCTACAACAACATGACGCCCCCTTGGAACTTTTGGGACGTAGCAACGCACTTTGTAACGAACGTACCGGTCCAACACGCAGTCATTTTCGTGGTCATGAACCGTGAACGCTACGAAGGGCTAAGCGACGAACACCGCGCGATTATTGATGAATTGGCAGGCGAAGCCGCATCCATGAAACTCGCGGAAGGTTTTGATGGAGCAGACGAACGTTCACTCGAAATGATGATGGCGAACACAGACAAGAGTTATGAACTTGTCGCTGTCACTGACGAAGAACGCGCCAAGATGGACGCCGCAGTTGCCGAAGGCATGCAGGCGATCTTCGCCGACTACGCAGGACGCGGAATCGAAAATGCCGAAGAAATCTACAACGCAATCAACCAATAAGGAGAGTAGACATGACTATTTTGAATACCCTTCGTACCACCGCGCTATCTGCTATTTTTGCAATGTCGGCCCAGTCGGCAATCGCGGAAGAACTGTCCGTCGCAACATTTGTGCCACCAAATCATGAGTCGGTCACTGGCGCGCTGGCATGGTTTGAAAACGAGCTCACAGAACGTTCTGGCGGCACGCTGACCCTGAAAGTCTATGCTGCCGGTCAGTTGGGCGCGGGTCCGACACAACAATACAAACGAGCTGTTGAAGGTGTGGCTGATATCACCTTTGGCATCGCAGCCTCTACCCCGACATTGTTCCAGCGCACCATGCTGGCAATTCCACCCGGCGCGGCAGTTGATGCTCTGGATTCCACGCAACGGCTCTGGACCGTTTTCGATGAATACATGGCTGACGAATGGAGCGACGTGAAGGTTCTTGGTGTGGCACCTGTTGCAGGTGGTATGATCATTTCCACGCGGGATGTGTCTACGATTGAAGGCATGCAAGGCGCAAAAATCGTTCCATTTGCCGCGATGACCACGCCAGTGCTGCAGGGTATGGGCGCGGTACCAGTGCAGCTAGATCCTACCGAACATTACACCGGCCTTTCTACAGGGACGATCGACGGCGCAATTTCGACCATCAACAACATCATGCCGCCGTGGAACCTTGATGAGGTTGCAGATTACGCAATCCTCAACACACCTGCGACGTTCAACCCAGTGTTCTACGTGATGAACAAGGAACGCTACGAAAGCCTGAGCAACGAACATCGCGCGGTCATCGACGACATTGCAGGCCTGCCGTTCTCGATGGAACTCGCACGGGCATTCCATCACGCAGACGAGGTTGCGCTGGAATGGGTCGAAGAACAGCGCGCTACGGGTGAGCTGAACGTCGAGTGGATCACTGTTTCGGACGAAGAACGCGCCAAGATGGAAGTCGCAGCCGCCGAAGGCATGCAGCAGATCTACGACGATTATGCAGCACGCGGCATCGATAACGCGCAAGAAATCTACGAAGCGCTCAACCAGTAAATCAGCTTGGTGGGGCGGTTTCCGCCACACCATCAACAATGGGGGGATTTCGAAATGTCTGAGGACACTCAGCTACCAGGCATTATCCGGCTTTTAGACAAGACGCTTACATGGCTTGCACTCGTTTTGGGAGGGACCACGCTGATTTTCATGACGGTCTTTTCGGTCTGGAACGTGTTGATCATGCGCAAAGCGCTAAACTCGCCGATCATCGGCGCAGAGGATCTGCTGATCCTGTCTTTGGTCGTCATTGTCGCCCTCTCTATTCCTCTCGGAGCACGGACAGGCGCGCATATCGAAATCGAGGTTTTGGAAAGCAGCATGTCGGCCCGCTTCGCCAAATGGTCTTTGCTTGCAATGAAGGTTCTGGCCTTCTTTCTGCTGGCTATCATGGGATGGCGTCTTTGGCATGCTGGCGGCACAGCCGCGAAGTTCGGGGAAACCACCCAACAGCTCCTTATCCCCTACGGACCCTTCTATTATTTGTTGGCCATCTCTGCGCTGATCTATGCCGTCGTGATTATCCTCGACATCTGGCAGGTCCTGCGCGGCGGCAAGGTCATCACACTGAAAGTCGATGGTGAAGACCTATGATTAGCATGACACTTCTAGGCATTCTTGGCCTTCTAACTCTTTTCATCTTGCTCGCCCTGCGCATGCCTGTGGCGCTGTCCATGCTGGGCGTTGGTCTTGTGGGCACGGTGGTCGCCAATGCGAACCAGTTCATCGCTGTGGGCATGGCATCGGATCAAGCATGGGCGCGTGGTGTGCGCATCGCCTATTCCAACCTTGCCGGCGAAACCTTTGAAGCGGCCTCTAACTTCAACTTGCTGGTGATCCCGATGTTCGTGCTCATGGGCACGCTTGCCGGTGTGTCAGGCATGTCCAACGATCTTTATGCAGCAGCCTATCGCTGGATGGGTCACATGAAGGGCGGCCTTGCATCGGCTACGATTGCGGCCTGTGCAGGCTTTGCAGCTTTGTCAGGGTCGTCGCTTGCGTCTGCGGTCACAATGGGCCGCGTCGCCCTGCCGGAAATGAAGAAGTATAAATACCACGACGGTCTTGCCACCGGTTCGGTCGCGGCAGGGGGCACGCTTGGCTTTTTGATCCCTCCATCAGGCGGAATGATCATCTATGCGGTGCTAACGGAACAATCCATTGGCCGCTTGTTCATGGCCGGTGTCTTTCCCGGCATCATCCTGACAATGCTGTTCATTGGCGCGATCTATCTGGTGGTGATGCGCAATCCGACTGCTGGTCCTCCCGGTCCACGCTCTGCATGGCCAGAACGCAAGGTATCGCTGATCAACGCGTCCCCGATCCTTGCAGTCGTGTTCTTGACCATTGGCGGGATGTACACGGGGTTCTTCACACCGGTTGAAGCGTCCAGCGTAGGTGCCTTTTTCACCTTCATAGTTGCAGCCGCACGGCGATCCCTGACGTTTCCCGCAATCAAGGCCGTTATCCTGCAAACCATGAACGCCACTGCGACGGTGTTCCTGATCATTATCGGTGCGTTCGTCTTCATCCCATTCATTTCACTGACAGAAGTTCCCGCCAACCTTGTAACATTGCTTACGTCCTTACCCATCGGCGAATTGGGCGTCCTGATGATCATTATCTTGGTCTACATCTTCCTTGGCATGTTCCTGGAATCTATCGCCATGCTGGTGCTCACGATCCCTGTCGTAATCCCGATTGCAATTGGACTGGATTGGGATCTGATTTGGTTCGGCATCATCGTCGTGATTGTGCTTGAAATGGGGATGATATCGCCCCCTGTCGGGATCAACGTCTTCATCGTGAAATCAATCGCACCCGATGTGCCTATGGCCACAATTTTCCGCGGCATCTGGCCGTTCTGGTTCGCCATGGCCTTCATGATCGTACTGCTGATCATCTTTCCATCTATCGCATTATTTCTCCCCGAAACCTTAGTCGGCGGATAGCCTAGGAGACCCACAATGGACGCTAAAACAGATATCAAAACCCTACAGCACTTTATTGGTGGGGACTGGGTGAACGCAGACGACGGAGGCACCTTTGAGGTTCTGAACCCGCTTGACGACAGCCTGTATTGCCACGCGGCCAAGGGCACCGGAAATGACATGCGCAAGGCTGTAAGTGCTGCGAAGTCCGCGTGCGCCACGTTCCGCGACACCACGCCAACACAGCGCGAACGTTGGTTGCTGCGGGTCGCCGAACTGATGGAAGACCGTCAAAAAGAGCTGGTCGACTGCCTGATTGATGAAATCGGATCGCCCGTCCAAAAGGCGATGTTTGAATTCAACAAGGGCCTGACGATGATCCGCGCGGCGGCCGGGCTATGCCGTCAGGTACGCGGTGAAACCATTCCGTCAGATCGTCCCGGCACAATGTCGATGTCGTTCCGCGAACCTCTTGGGGTCGTTGCTGTGATCACACCGTTCAACGTGCCACTGATCAAGACCACCCGACTGGTTGCCAATGCGTTGGCCCTTGGAAACACGGTTGTGCATTTGCCATCTGAAATGGCACCGCACCTTACGATTATCTTTGCTGAAATCATTGCCGACGCTGGCATTCCAGCGGGCGCTTACAACGTTGTCACAGGCCTTGGCGTTGAGATCGGGGATGATTTGACAGGGCACACAGACGTCGATTTCGTCACCTTCACAGGCTCCACAGATGTGGGTCAGCACATCAACGAAATCTGCGCCAAAAACAAAACGCCCAGTACACTGGAACTGGGCGGTAAAAGCCCGACGGTTGTTCTGGCGGATGCGGATCTGGACAAAGCTATGCCGCTGGTTGCGCGATCCATTTTCATGTTCGGTGGGCAGGCCTGCATCGGGTCCAGCCGCTTTTATGTGGAACGCCCGATTTTTGATGAATTCGTCAAACGGTTTTCGGCAATTGCTGGCAAGGTAGGCATGGGCGATCTGCGTGATCCAGACACTGTCATCGCGCCCATCATTTCAGACCGCCAGCGTCAACGTGTCAAAGATCACATCGCAGATGCCGTCGCCAACGGCGCAACTGTCGCAGCAGGTGGCGAATTCGAAGGCAACCGCTGCCAGCCCACCCTGCTGACTGGGGTGACCGAAAAGATGACCGTTTGCAAAACCGAAACCTTTGGGCCTGTCACCGCGATCTACCCCGTCGACAGCTACGAAGAAGCTTTGGAAAAAGCCAACGATACAGTGTACGGACTGTCCTCTGCTATCTTCACCAAAAACATCGATCGCGCATTCCATTTTGCCCGCAACATCGACGCCGGCATGTGCCACATCAATGGCCCGACCATCCATGACGAAGCGCACGTGCCCTTTGGCGGCAACGGCGAAAGCGGCGTGGGCCGTGAAGGCACGGATGCGGACATGGAAGCGATGACGGAACTGAAATGGGTTACCGTGCAGCTATGACTTTCACGCTCTATCACCACGGATCATCAGTTTGTGCCGCCAAAGTGCGCTTTGCGATGGATGAAAAAGGGCTGCCTTGGGACGGCGTCTATATCGACATTCTCAAGGGCGAGCAGTTCGAACCTGACTATCTCAAGCTGAACCCCAAGGGCGTTGTCCCGACATTGGTACATGACGACACGGTTGTTCCCGACAGCACCGTCATCATTGAATACCTGGACCAGATTTCACCTGAAAATAGCGTGCACCCGACTGACCCATGGGAACGCGCGCAAGCACGTTATTGGACCAAAGCGGTGGATGAAGATCTGCATCCGGCATGTGGGGCCGTCACCTTTGTTTGCTCGCACCGCCACACGGTGTTGAAAAACCTTGGGGAAGACGGCGTAAAGAAATTCCTTGCGTCCACACCGACCATGTCGGTCACGTCTAACTGGAAAGACCTCAAGGACAGCTACACGCGTTTCGGATTTGATGCGCCGGGGGCTGCAGATAAGGTCAAATTGTACGACAGCTACCTGCAAAAAATGGAGACAGCCCTGAACGGGCAGGATTGGCTGGTCGGCAACAAGTTCTCTATCGCCGACATCGCCATGACGCCTTACGTCAACCGGCTTGCAATGATGTCGATGCGCGGCATGTGGGAAAACGGACGTTTGCCAAACGTCGAAAAATGGTTCGCGAGGATCGCGGCGCGACCAAACTTCAAAAAGTGCTTGATCGACTGGGTTCCCGAGGATCTGACACATGATCTGCGCGAGAACGGGGCCATGAGCTGGCCCGAAGTCGCGAAAATTCTTGAAATAGAAATCTAACAGCGGGAGGACACAATGGATCGTCTTAAAGGAAAAGTCGCGGTAATCACGGGCGCCGCACAGGGCATTGGCGCGCTTATGGCGAAAGCGATGGCCAACGAGGGCGCAAAGGTTCTTGTAACGGATGTTCAGGATACAGACAAAGCCGTCAAGGCAATTACCGATGTGGGTGGCGCTGCGCAGGGCATGAAGGTCGATGTGACAAACAACGACGACCTCAAAGCGATGGTCGAAGCGGCCACAAGCATGGGCGGCCTTGATATCATGGTTAACAACGCCTCGATTTTCGCGACGCTGACGCCCAAGCCTTTCTTTGAGATATCCGATGATGAGTTTGATCTGATCATGAGGGTCAACGCCCGCGGCGTTCACCAAGTGATGCGCGCAATCGCACCGACAATGATCAAGGCGGGTGGTGGCAAAGTCATCAACATCGCATCCGGCACGTTCTATTACGGCCCACCCGGCCTATCGCACTACACCGCGTCCAAAGGGGCGATTATCGCGCTGACACGCTGCCACGGTCGCGAACTTGGCGACAAGAACATTCAGGTGAACGCTATCGCCCCCGGCCTGACGGAAAGCGAAGGCATCGCAGCTAATTCCGGATTTGATATGGCGCGCGGCCCCACAGTGGCGTCGCGTTCGATCAAGCGGGAAATGCTACCCGAGGATCTGTTGGGCACGCTGCTTTATCTTGCGTCACCCGATAGCAACTTTGTCACTGGGCAAACGCTCAACGTGGATGGCGGCAAGGTTAACCTCTAGCGACATTTCAACTTAGGAAAAATACCATGGCAGCACTTGGTGATGACATCATCGGTAGCAGCGGCGTTGCGCCGTTCTACAAGGTTACGAATGCGGACGCGGTTTCGATTGACGCGCCGGAAAACCGAAAGGGCGATGCGCTGCGCACATGGGTGCGGTCACTGTCCGGTTTCCAAAAAGAGGCGTTAGTCCGGTCCGCCAAAACCGGTGAAACTTGGCGTCTCGTGTCTGACGAAGGCCCCTACCTGAACGGCCATGACGCGGCCCCCTGCCCGCTGGCCTTTTTGTCCTGCGGTATGGCGGCGAGTTTCATGAATGAAATTCTTGCGCTGGCCAAAATCAAGGGCATCGAAATTCGCAAGTTGAAGCTTATTCAGGACAATTACTACACGATGAAAGGCTCTATGCCGAAGCGCACAATGGTAGGCGGGGCCGAAAACATTGACCTTCAGGTTGAAATAGATTGCGATCTGAACGACGCGGCTCTGAATGAATTCCTGATCAATGCGACCTACGCGTCCCCCCTCAACGGGTTGATGCGAGGGCAGTTGGAAAGCTTGTTCAAATTAGGCAAGAACGGGACCGAGTTGCCAACTGCAAAAGTCGCAGAGCTTGACGGCGCATTGTTCCCAGATCCGGGCAATCATTTTGCCAAATCCGAAGCCGAAGCAAGTGACTTGGACCTAATGGAACCAGTCGGTCCGACACCAAAGAAGGATGTCGTTCTTGGGACATCGGCGGCGGGCGGCAGCATGGCCTCAGAACAGGATCGTCGGTTGAACATCGGTGCAGTCGCTGTGATGCGCGAAGACGGCATCAAAGAAATTCAACAAATGCAATATTCGCCCTACGGGACGTCGTTCCGGTTCCTAAGTTCAGAAGATGGGCGGGCGCCGGACGCCAATTCGTTGATTTCGGCGGGCATCGGGTTTTGCTTCATGACGCAGTTCGGGCGCTTTGTGTCGATGCTGAAACTGGACCTTCCAGACTACCGGATCGTGCAAGACACGCATTTCAGTCTGGGTGGCGCATCGGGCAGCACCGGCAAAGCAGGCGAGGCCGAGTCCATCGAAACGCACGTCTATCTTGAAACAACCGAGTCCGACGAGACGGCGCAAGAGATGCTCGACATCTCTGAGCAAACCTGCTTCTTGCATGCCTTCTGCCGCACCGACATTAAGACAAAGCTAAAGGTCGTGCGGGTTTAGGGTTTAGGTCTTGAGCGATGAAAATAGGCGTCCCGACCCACGTGGGGGCGCCCAGCGGCTACTTCGAAATCACCGTTTTTGGCGAACGCACCGCCGCGGATTCATTCACAGATGCGCACCATGATGGGGCCCAGCACGTCATCCAGTTCCCCGACACGATCAGCATTTCAGCATAGGCGGCAGCCAATTCGTCGCGGGCCGTGTAGCCGCAATACCCGCGCCTCGGCACCTTCAATCGCCACGTCGGCCGGTTGCGACGGAAACTGCGGTAGTCATGGTGATCGTCCTCTTGCCTTGGCTTGCGATTTAACCTTCGGCGCGTTTCATCTGCTGATGTTCGTCTTCAACAAGTCCAATCTTCCAATAACCGGAAATATAGGTGTCCGCGCGCGGCACTTCTTTTTCCTGTGCAAGAAACGCCCTCAGGCTTTTGATCACGCCAGATTCTCCCGCGATGCAGGTCTGCACGCGACCTTGGTTCCAATCCAGCCCCCGGATCAATTTCTCTTGCGCTGACGATGCGATGCTCGGATCGGGGTGTATCAACCAATGCGTTTCTATGCCACTTGGCATGTCGATGTCTTGCTTGTCTTCAATTGATGGGACCTCAAAGATCGCGACACCCTTGGCGTCACGCGGCATTGCCTCCAACGCAGCGGCGGCCACGGGAATGGCGGATGGGTCCGCTGCTACAAGGTACCAGTCGGCATCAAAATTGGTTACCTTCGACGTGCTTGGACCTGCGAACCCCAGAAACGATCCCGTCTTGGTCGCACGCGCCCATCTTGATGCTGGGCCTGTGTCACCATGATCGACAAAATCAATGGCCAGTTCACCCTTTTCCGCATCATAGCTGCGCACTGTATAGGTCCGTTTGACAGGAGCTGGCCCGGCAGACAGACGCACCTTGAACACCGATAGGGTTTCATTTGGGTCGGGCAACAAAAGCTTGCAATTACCCCCGTCACGACCTTCGGGAAAGCCTTCCAATTCAGGACCAGCAAAGATCACGCGGATCATATGCGGCGTCAGATGAAACGCTTCTTTGACGCGCAAAACGCGAGGTGCAGGACGCCCGCCAGCCTGACGTACTGCGTCTTTGATTTTTGTAAGAGCCATTTCAGATGCCTTTTCTAAATACCTGACTTATTTTGTCAGACTTAACGATTGGACAGCAATTTACAAGAACCAAGGGCAATATTAACGAACACCAAAGCCCGCGTATGAAATCCCGCTCAGCTCGGACATTTCTTTCTTCCACGTTGTGATGTCGTGTGGCGAAAAATCAGAAAGAGAGGCATGGCCACAGGCCCGCGCGAGCACGCTCATCAATTCGACTGAGGCACTGAAATACCGTTCCAGCCTTTCTGCGCCGACCTGCACATCAAGCCGTTTGCGCAGTTCAGGTTTCTGCGTGGCAACACCGACAGGGCAGTTGTTGGAATTGCACATACGCGCCGCGATACAGCCGACCGCTTGCATGGCTGAATTGGACAGGGCAATCGCGTCCGCCCCCATCGCCATTGCCTTAACGAAGTCCTCGGGCATACGTAGACCTCCGGTTATCACCAAGGTGACTTCACGGCCCGTTTTTTTTGTCCAAATGCGCGCTCGCACGCGCTAGCGCGGGGATCGTTGGTACCGAAATGTTGTTGCGGAAGATTAACGGCGCAGCACCTGTGCCACCACCGCGACCATCCAAAATGATATAATCGGCGCTTGCTTCCAGCGCAAAATCGATATCGTCTTCGATGTGGTTGGCTGACAATTTAAACCCGATCGGGATACCGCCAGATTCTTCGCGCACCTGATCAGCCAGCTTTTTGAAATCGGCTGGCGTGTGTAGATCGATGAAGGTTGAGGGCGAAATTGCCGCCTCGCCGACGTTCAATCCGCGCACTGCCGCGATCTTGGCGTCTACCTTGTCACCGGGTAGATGTCCGCCCGTACCCGTCTTGGCCCCCTGACCGCCTTTGAAATGAAACGCCTGAACACCTTTGACCTTGGCGATGTCCCACCCGAACTTTGCCGATGCTAATTCATAGAAATAGCGCATGTTTTCGGCATGTTCTTCGGACAGCATACCGCCTTCACCGGAACAAATGCCTGTGCCTGCCATTTCTGCGCCCCGCGCAAGCGCGGTCTTCGCTTCAAGCGATAGGGCTCCAAAACTCATGTCAGAGACGAACAGCGGGATATCAAGATGCAGCGGCTTCGCCGCACGTGGCCCGATCGTCACGCCTGTCGCCACTTCAACATCATCCTGCAATGGTTTTCGCGCCATTTGGGCGGCCAGAATCTGAATGTCGTCCCAATGAGGCAGGTCTTTGCGTGGAACACCCATCGCGCCCATTTCGCCGTGATGACCCAACTTGCTTAACCCGTCACGCGCCAGTTCGTGGATGCGCGCAACCGTCGGCTCTTCGAGGGTCGCTGTTGCGTTTGGAACATCAGATTTCGGTTCAGGCGAAGGATCACCGACCGCGAGGTCTTTAAGCTGCGCATGGGTGCCATCGCAAAACGGCTGGTTCGCCGTTGCTTTACACTGGCATAGCGCAGCCTTGCCCGTTTTCTCTGAGGTGAATTTCACAGGGGTCACATCGGTCCCCGCATGCGAACCATCACAGAATGGTTGGTTCTTGGACATACCACACGCGCACCAGAAATAGTCTTTGCCCTCTTCCAGATCGGCCATTGCGGGGGCTTTAGCGGCGATGATGGGTACAGTTTTCGTGACCATCTGACATGTCCTTTTTTGTATGTGATATTTAGGCGACCGCCGGCCTTCCCAGTGGTACGGGTCGCCAGAAACGCGCCATCGCTCAGCTTAAAACTTTCCAGAATTGCCCCATGCATCGCGCGGGCTAATTTCTTCTTCGTTCATCCACATTTCGACGATCTTGCCGCCTGCAATACGATAAAGGTCAAACACGGCGACTTCTTTACTCGCAGCGTAGCGTTTGCCGTAAGTGACAACGAAATCGCCCTGACCAACCAGTTGGAACAGCATTTCGTACCGACCTGCGTCGTCTGATTCCAACCACGTCGCCAAACCATCTAGGCCCGCACCGATAGGGGCAGCATGTTGGACTACGCCAGCGGAAACAAAGTTGCTTAGCTTTGACACGTTACCCTCTTGGCGGACCTGTTTGGTATATTCGAGCACGAGCGCTTTGTTCTCTTCAGTGTCCCCATTGATATCAACATCGGTGACGCCGCCGACCATGTCTTCGCCGGATTCTGTCTTGGCAACGTAGGGTGCAATTGTGTCCCAATGTTCGAGGATCAGACCGTCTTTGTCGGTGTAGAACAAATCCATTGTGACCCACTGCGCCGCCCCATCGTTGAGCGACTGATAGGCGCTGCACCAAACCCAACGACCGTCTTCCAAGATGCGTCTAATTTCGATCTCGCGCTTTGGATTACGTGCAACGAAAGGTTCGAAAAATTCAAGGAAGCCTTCAGCACCATCGCCCACGCCGGTGGAATGCTGTGTGTAACGATGCCCAGTGTTGCGCAGAACCGCCTCGCGGGCGTTGCCACCTGCGATGCCATCCAGATAGATGTCGCGTACGTTGTCCAGTCCTTTGCCCATGATGATCCGTCCCTTGTTATGGTTTCATTCGTCTGTGTGAAGTTCGCCGAAAGGCGCCCGCTTTCGGCCATCAGGCTGCGTGGTTTTGTTGAGCAGTGCCATGACCGTGTCGAATGAAGCTTGCGAAATTTCGGCCATGTCTTGTGACCCCGCTTTCTGCGATGACGTTGCGCGCGAACGCCCACGCCTCAACGGTATTGACGCAGGGGCAAGGTTATAAGTATGTCAATTTGGATCACACCATTCGGCTGAGGCGAACAATGATTGATAAGCTGCGTAGCATCGCGATCTTCGCGACAGTCATTGAGCAAGGCACGTTTAGGGCAGCGGCGCTCCACCTTGGTTTGGCACCGTCGCGCATAAGTGAGACAGTTTCCGAACTGGAAAAAAGCCTTGGCGTGACGTTGCTTTACCGTTCGACGCGGTCTTTGTCCCTGACGCAAGAAGGCAGGCTGCTTTACGAGAAGGCACAAGAAATGCTGATCGCGGCTGAACTTGGGCTAGACGCGATCAACCCCCAATCATCTGATCCACAAGGGGAGCTGCGGGTAACAGCACCCGCATTTATCACGCAAACCGAAATGATGGATCGTTTCGCGGACTTCTGCGCGGCTTATCCTCGGATCTTTCTTTCGCTGGATTTTTCGGATCGCCAACGCGATGTCATCAAGGATAACTATGATATCGCGATCAGGGCGGGTTGGTTGGAAGACAGTCAATTGATGAACCGCAAAGTCGGTATTACCGACCGTCTCCTTGTGGCCAGCCCCGCCTATGTTGAGCGGATGGGCTTGCCAGAACACCCTAAGGATTTGGAAGATTGGGAATGGATCCGCTTTTCCATGCGTCCCAACCAGACTGATCTAACGGATAAGGATGGCGAAACGGTCACGGTTTTAGGGCGATCCAAGATCCTCGTGAACACGGCCGACGCGCTATTCGAATTCGCAACGCGCGGTCTTGGTGTTACGGCTATACCGGAAAACCTTGCATGCCGTGGCCTTGGGCGCGGCGAACTTTTTCATGTCCTTCCTGAATGGACACTAAAGCCTTTGGGCCTACATGTTGTTTGGCCAGATCAATCGCGGCGCAACAATCTGACGATGACATTTGTACGGTTTCTGGCGCATCACTCTCCCGATCAATAGTGTTTCTCGCGCATCGCGCGGGCGGTATCCTGCAGAACAGATTCAAGGCTGCTTCGTTCAACGCTGACAGGTGCGGATCGCGACACGCTGACCCCAACGGGTCCGGACAACAACGGCGACGCAAGGGCCACAGCAACAAGACTGCCTGCCGCTAATTCATCGGCGACGACCCCGCGAGAGATGAACCAAATCGCATCCGACATTGCCACGATCTTGCGGCCTACCGGCAAAGCGACCGTTTCAATGTCGCCTCGCATTTCTGGCAACCCAATGCTCGCGAGATACCGTTCAACGGTCTGGGAAATCACGGCACCCGACGGGGGCAGGACCAATGGATACGCGGATACCGCACTTTCTGGGTTTTCTATGCCAAGAATAGGGTGACCCGGACGGCAAACCAGCACGACGTCTTCGATATAAAGCTGTTGAAAATTCACCCCTGCTCCAGCAGAACTTTCGGGCATGCGTCCCACCACAATGTCCAATTGACCGTCGCGTAGCTGGTTAAACAACAACCAGTTAGGTCCTGTCAGAATATGCAACCTCACCTGAGGCATCTCTGCACGAAACGTCAAAGCGGCACGTGGCACAAGTTCAGTCGCGGCCGTAGGCAAAACACCAACCTTGAGCTGCGACATCACATCGCCTGTCTTTGTCAGCCGATCGCGCCCCCGCATCAGTTCCAGCATCGACGCGCTTGCGTGACTTTGAAAAACGCGGCCCGCCTCATTTAGGCGCAACCCGCGACCAACGCGATCAAACAACCGCGTATCCAGCATGTCTTCCAGTTCCTTAAGGCTACGCGACACGGCAGGCTGGGTTACATTCAAGCGCGCAGATGCCACCGAAACACTTTCCGCGCGCGCGACTTCAAGGAACACGCGGACATGACGCAGGCGAAGATGATGATCCCAATACATACCAGAAATATTATGAATCAAGGCGAAATAATCAATACTAATCGCAAATCGGTAATGTAAAATACAGGCATTGATCAAAGTGGGGGCAATTGATGGACAAGACACGATTTTCTTCGGGAATGGAGGTACGTCGTTCCGTCTTGGGCGACGCTCACGTCGACCGCGCCGATGCCGCAAAGACCGACTTTGATGAACCTTTTCAAACGCTCATCACCGAAGGCGCGTGGGGTACCGTTTGGGCAAGCGATGCAATTGATCTGCGTGACAGATCAATGCTGACACTTGCCTTGCTTGCGGCGACCGGTAACTTTGATGAAATCCCGATGCATATTCGCGCAACTGCGAAAACCGGTGCGAGCAAGGATGATGTGATGCAGGCATTCCTGCACGTCGCCATTTACGCGGGCGTACCGAAGGCCAACCATGCCATCAAACTGGCGAAACAAACCTACGCAGAGATGGAGGCGGGCACCACATGACCAAACCCGGAGAATTCTACCAACGCGACCGCAACCTGCAGCCTCCAGCTTACACCTCAGGCTATAAGACGAGCGTGGCCCGCAGTCCCGGCTATGCAATGATATCGTTGCAAAATTCGGTGTCGGAAATCACAGGGCCTGTCTTTGGCCACAATGATATCGACCCAATCGACAACGACATGATCTTTAACTACGCGGCTGACGGCGAAAGCGCGATTGGTGAACGCATCATCATGCACGGGCGTGTGCTTGATGAAAACGCGCGACCTGTTCCCAACACACTTGTCGAAGCTTGGCAGGCCAACGCAGGTGGACGGTATCGGCACAAGAAAGACACCTACCTTGCTCCGATTGATCCCAATTTCGGCGGCTGCGGACGAACCATAACCGACGAGAACGGCTATTATTTTTTTCGTACTGTCAAACCGGGCGCCTACCCTTGGCGCAACTACGTCAACAGCTGGCGGCCAGCGCATATCCACTTGTCAGTTTTCGGGTCTGGCTTTTGTCAACGATTGATCACGCAGTGCTACTTTGAAGGCGATCCGTTGATCCCCAAGTGCCCTATCGTGCAAACGATCCCCGATCAGGACGCAATCGATCAGCTTGTCGCACGGCTGGATATGAACGCGACCATTCCGCTCGACAGTATCGCCTACAAATTCGACATCGTGTTGCGCGGACGACGCAGCACCCTGTTCGAAAACAGAATGGAGGGGAATTAAGATGTCGCAAACCCTTGATTACTTGAAAGAAACAGCGTCGCAAACTGCTGGTCCCTATGTTCATATCGGACTTGCGCCAGGTGCCGCGGGCTTTGACATCTACGACAATGAACTTGGGCACGATATCGTCGGTCCGAACGCCAAGGGCGACCGGATCCGCGTCGAAGGAGTTGTAACTGATGGAACAGGTGCCGCAGTTAAAGACGTCTTGATCGAAGTTTGGCAAGCCAATGCAGACGGGTTCTACGCCCATCCAGAAGGCGGCGGCGAAGTCGAAGACGGTTTTCGCGGTTGGGGCCGCGTTATCTCTGATTTCGACACCGGCGAATGGTCGTTTGAGACGGTCAAACCTGGCAGCACTTCGGGCCGCGACAAGTCTAAACAGGCCCCACACCTCAACCTGTGGATCGTGGCGCGCGGCATCAACATCGGACTAAACACACGCATGTATTTCAGCGACGAGGATGCCGCAAACGCAGCCGATCCGGTGTTGAACCTGATCGAATGGGTCGATCGCCGCAAAACCTTGATTGCTGCCCGCACTGAAACAGACGGAACGACAGTCTACCGTTTCGATATCCGGCTTCAGGGCGAAAACGAAACCGTGTTTTTCGATGTCTAAGGAACGCGAAATGACATCTCCCTGCATCATTTGTGTTGCGATCACAGGGTCGTTGCCGACCAAGGCCAACAACCCTGCCGTACCGATTACGGTCAGTGAACAGATTGAATCGACCCATGCCGCGTTCGAAGCAGGCGCTTCAATCGTGCATGCCCATGTGCGCAACGACGATCAAACGCCGTCATCCGACCCCGAGAAATTCGTAGCCTTGAAAGAGGGCGTTGAAAAGCACTGTCCGGGCATGATCACCCAGTTTTCGACCGGCGGTCGTTCAGGAGCAGGCAAATCACGCGGCGGTATGCTGTCGCTGGGCCCTGACATGGCTTCAATCTCCGTCGGATCCTGTAACTTTCCAACGCGGGTCTATGAAAATGCACCTGACCTCGTGGATTGGCTCGCGTCAGAAATGCGGACCTACGACATCAAACCTGAGGTCGAAGCGTTTGATCTGAGCCATATTCTTCAGGCTGCTGCAATGCACGCACGCGGCGAAATCGTGGACATTCCTTACGTACAGTTCGTGATGGGCGTCAAAAACGCGATGCCTGTCGATCGCAACGTTTTTGACTACTACATCCAGACTGTTCACCGCCTTTTCGGACCTGACGCTGCGTGGTGCGCCGCTGGCATCGGGTCACATCAAGCCACGCTGAACGAATGGTCCATCTCGTCAGGTGGACACGCGCGCACTGGCCTTGAAGACAACGTGCGGCTTGATCGTGACACCCTTGCCCCATCAAATGCAGCGCTCGTGGAACGCACTGCTAGCATTTGCGAAAAATACGGACGCCCCGTGGCGACACCGGCGCAAGCCCGCAGCATCCTAGGATTACGACCAATCGGCAGCGAGACCGCCTGATGCCCCATTTCGTGACCGTCAATGAGCGATTACACCATTACGCCCACCACAAAGGTGCTGGCGCGCGCGCAGTAGTGTTCGCCAATTCGCTAGGCACGGACATGCGCATTTGGAGCCAAGTTTGCGCCAATCTGCCGCCGGAAATACCCACGTTGACCTATGACAAATCCGGACATGGCTTGACCCAAGGTGGGGCTGGTTCAATCGCCGCCCTCGCGCAAGACCTTGCGGCTCTTATGGATCAGTTAAACCTGCGCGACGCGCTAATATGCGGCGTGTCTGTTGGCGGGCAAATCGCACAGGCGCTGGCATTTGCGCGCCCCGACCTCGTGGCAGGTCTGGTGCTTTGCAACACCGGTTACAAGATTGGCACGGCGGATCTTTGGGCCACACGGATCGCGACACTGAAACAAGACGGTCTAGACGCAATGGCGGAAGGCATTATCGAACGTTGGTTTTCCGCTGACTTTCGCCGGAGCCACCCGGAAGCAATAGCGGGTTACCGCCTGATGCTGACCCGTACACCGCAGGAAGGCTATGCAGCTGTTTGTGGTGCAATCAGGGACGCCGATTTAAGTAACGGCACCAGTCAGTTGACCTGCCCAGCGCTGTGCGTTGCGGGCGGTGATGATCTTGCGACCCCACCTGATGTCGTCGAAGCCCTTGCCGCACTCATTCCGGATGCGCAAAGCACTTGCTATAAAGGCATAGGCCATTTGCCCTGCATCGAAGCGCCCTCCCGTCTGGCAGCCGACATCGTAGCGCATTATGCGCATCTGCCATGACGTCTGTATTTGATCATCCGTGGCTCGGCGGCCTGTTTCGCGACGATGATATCGCCGCAATCTGGTCTGGCGACGCACAACTTTCCCACATGCGTGCCTTCGAAGCTGCTCTGGCGAAAGCACTCGAGGCGTGCGGCAAGGTCCCTGCCGGACAAGGCGAATTAGCCGCACACGCCATCGACATCACTATGATCGACATGAATGCGTTGGCCCAAGGCACAACCCGCGATGGCGTGCCGGTGCCAAATTTTGTGAAACAACTTCGCGCGGCTGCGGGCGATGCAGCGGCGGCTGTCCATACAGGTGCCACGTCGCAAGACGTGATGGACACGGCTTTGGCGCTGACCTTGCGCAAAACGTCCGATCTGCTGACTGGACGCCTGACCGCGCTTCACGACGCGTTGTCCGAACTGAAACGAACTCAGGGGTCCCACGACATGATGGGGCGCACACGCATGCAGGCCGCCATGCCAATCAAGACGGCCCATCGGATTGATGCGTGGTTGCGCCCGATCAATGGTCACATTCAAGCGCTCAGCACCCTGCGCCCGCAGGTAGAATGCCTGCAACTGGGCGGCGCTGTCGGAGACGGAGCAGCCTTCGCAGGACAACGGGATGACGTTGCAACCCACATGGCCCACTCTCTCGACCTGACCGACGCTAACAATTGGCACACAGACCGCACAGCTATCGCAGATTACGCCAATCGACTGTCTCTGATTTCAGGAACACTGGGCAAATTCGGTCAAGACATTGCCCTAATGGCACAGCAAGGCATCGACGAGGTGCGCCTGTCCGGTGGCGGCGGGTCGTCCGCCATGCCCCACAAATCCAATCCTGTCTTGGCCGAACTTCTGGTCACACTTGCACGCTACAACGCAACCCAAATTTCGGGCATGCATCACGCTCTGGTTCATGAACAAGAACGCTCAGGTGCTGCATGGGCACTTGAATGGATGATCCTTCCAAACATAACCGCGGCGACAGCGCGCGGTTTGTCGGCGGCTAATGAGTTGTGCGAGAAAATTGAAGATATTGGCTGTCGAGAGAGCTAGCGCGCGCGATAGTTTCGCGAATTTTTTGAACCTTCAGCACGTGGCCTTTTTAGTTCTCATTACTGCAGTGTTTTCTCGCCAGTGGTATTACGCGGAGCAATGTCCCGAAAAGGAGGCAAGCATTATTCATCTCAAGTTAAGATCAGGATCGTGCTTGATAGCCTGCGCGGCGAGGACGGCATTGCAAACAGCCGACAGCGGAGCTTTTTATCCCCCGCTGCACGCATTCGCAGCGTGAAGGTTATTGCACCACGCCAGCGCAGTCTGACCACATCAACACCAGGAAATAATTGCTACAAGCGAAGCTCTGATGCCTCGTCAAAATGGCCCTGAACTTTCCTAGATGTCCCCGCTGCAGCTGCATCCTAAATCTTCTGTTTCATTTGATGGCAAACAGGCGCGAACATGCCGTTGCGTGATGTGTTTGTCCGTCGATTTGTCGAGCGTTTCAATGCGATCAAGTCCGTTCGGTGCTTTCATCTGCGCACCACTCGTTTCCTTTGGGCAGCATATCCGAAAGATGACAGCGATCCCTTACGTCAAGCCAAACATCCGCCTCATTCCGATCACAAAGCGTTGGTTAATACGCCGAACCCTCCGAGCAGTTTTTGAGGGTAGCGTATGGTGAAATGGTTGTCGGTTGTTGGAAGAATTTCTGTCGCCAATCACTGCGTTTGAGTGGTTTCAGGAGAAGATCTAATGGCTTTAAATCTCACAAAAAATGGCGCGGCTCTCGCGCTCATCACGTTTGCTGCCGGTGCAGTACCAATGTCCGTTCTTGCGGATGAAATTACGCTAAAATCTGCGGATGGTACGGTTAACCTCGTTGGCGAATTCGTCGAATTTACAGACAACAACTACGTCATCCGCACAGGTCTTGGTGATCTGCGGATTGCTGCGTCCCGCGTCCGCTGTGAAGGCGATGCTTGCCCGTCTTTCGAGACAGCAACTGCGGACATCCACATTGCAGGTTCCGATACAGTCGGTCTTGGCATGATGCCACTGCTTCTGTCGGGCTATGCGGCACACCTTGACGCCGAAGCGACAGTTGTTGCGACCGGTAACGATCAAGATATCTTGGCAAACTTCGTCTCAGATGGCGGTTTCGGTGACGAGATCGGGTCATATTTGGTGTCCGCAACTGGTTCGAACGATGCCTTTGCAACGCTTTTGGACGGCACATCCCAGATTGGCATGTCGTCGCGCCGCATCACACCGCCAGAAGCACGCGCATTGCGCGACAGCGGCGCAGGCAACATGGTGAGCCCCGGCCAAGAACACATTCTTGCGGTTGATAGCCTCGTTGTCATCCTGCACCCAAACAACCCTGTTCAGGAAATCACTACAGCGCAATTGGCTGACATCTATGCAGGTAACATCACGAACTGGTCTGAATTGGGCGGTAACGACGCGCCGATCACACTGATGAGCCACACTGACGGGTCCGGCACACGTTCCACTTTTGATGAACGCATCTTCGGTGAAACAAACGGCGCTGTCGCTGCTTCAGCGATCGCTGTTGATGGCAGCAACGAAATGGCCGCAGCTGTGAATAACGACGAAAATGCTATTGGCTATGTCGGTTACGCATTCCAGCGTGGTGCTAAGGCAGTGACACTGGTGAACGAGTGCGGGATCAGCATGACGCCTGACGCGTTCTCAGCGAAGACCGAAGAATACGCGCTGCAACGTCGCCTGTACCTCTACAACCGTGGCGATGCCGTCGATGATACAGCACTGAACCTGATCAACTACGCGATTTCAAGCGACGCCGACGGCGTTATTGCAAAGTCCGGCTTTATTGATCTTGGCGTGCAAGCCCGCGCACAAAGCCTTGATGGCGACCGTGCCCGTTCATTGCTTGACCCGTCTGTTGATGCTTTCGAAGGCGGCGTTATGCGCGAAATGCTCGGTCAGATGGTCGACTATGATCGTCTGTCCACCACGTTCCGCTTCGGTACAGGGTCATCCCGACTGGACGAACGGAGCCGCGTCGATATGGCCCGTCTGACGGATTACCTCGAAGCGAAACCGGAAGGCACGAAAGTGATGATCGTAGGTTTCACAGATTCACTTGGCGCGTTTGAAAGCAACCGGACTTTGTCCGTTGGCCGTGCAGAACAAGTGATGCAGGAACTGGTAGCGCAAGCCGACGGTCGCCTGACCGGGATCGATTTCGCTGCCGCTGGTTACGGTGAAATCGCGCCGACGGCGTGTAACACTGCGGAAGACGGCCGTGCGATCAACCGCCGCGTGGAAGTATGGATCGAAGCCAGCAACGACGCCTAAGGATAGGTCAGGTTGCGAAGCCATCGCAGCCTGAACCACTTGCTACGGCCTGCTTTGCAGGTCGTAGCGACCTTGATCTTTCACTTTAATCTTGGGGGTGCCCTACATCCCCATGAAGGACATCTCATGTTGAACAAGCTTTCCAAAGGCACGCGTGGATTGTCGCTAGCGTTACTTGCCAGCGCGGCGTTCGTGCCAACAGCACATGCACAATCAATCTCAGAAGACTCTTATTCAGGCAGCAAAGCCCGCGTAAACCAATCCGCAAAGCTGCGGACGTACAGCGAAGAAGTTGCTGCCGCCACCTGCCGCGTCGCAAATGACCTTGACCCTGAAGCGGCCTCCGAAGACCTGACGCGTATTCGGTCCAACGTAACAGCTATCCTGGCGGGCCTACGCGACGGTGATCCGGCACTGGGCATCCCTTCCGGGGAAACATCCAGCAGCGGCATCAAATCAATCGCTGCTGTCAACGAAATCTGGACGCAAATCGACGCAGCAGCCGCAAAGATCACTGATAACCACGGTGACACTGAAAGTTTGAATTTGGTGGCAACGTCATTCGCCGAATTGTCCGAACGCACATCAGTTCTGGCATCTGACATTTCCGGCGCGCATTCCGATCCGCTGGAGTTGCTGCAGGGTGACGCAATTACACTGAACTTCGTCGGTCGTCAGACCACGTTGTTGGATCAAATGGATCGTATCGTCTGCGGCATGGCAACCGGCAACGCGGCCTTCGGAACCGCCGAAGACCTGACGGCCTCCATTGAACTGTTTGAGCTGTCCTTGAATGCACTGCGCAACGGTTACAGCGACGCTGGCATCGCACCACCGCCGAATGACGCGGTCGCACAAAGCCTTGAAGAAGTGCACAAGCATTGGATCGAAGAAAAGGCCATTCTGGAAGATATCGTTGTAAACGGTGGAACTGCCGAAAGCGTTGTGGAAGTCGCTGCCTTTACACGGGTCCTTTTGAAGGACGTTTACAACACCATGACTCTGTATTTGATCGCAACGCCCGGCCAAGAAGGCGTTTACCGCTTGCCGGTCAATACCTATGCGACTGGTGAATTGTCTGGATGGTTGGACGACGCTGACATGATCGCTGCGATCAACGCGCAGAACGCCGCACATGCTGATTTGACAGAAGCCGATATCATCGCGCTCGACCAAGACTGGCGTGCGCAGGCAGATGCAGGCGGTGAATTGATTTCCAAGCTGCTCGACCACGATGTGTCAGCATGGTTGCGTGATCAACAAGCCGGTACAGCAGGCTTGGTGACGGAAGTCTTTATCATGGACAACCGCGGCCTAAACGTCGCACAAAGCGTAAAGACGTCAGACTATTGGCAAGGCGACGAAGCCAAATGGCAACAAACTTTTGCTGAAGACGACGCAGAGATGCACATCGCCGAAATCGAATTCGACGACAGCACCGGCTACTATCAAACACAGGCCTCAATGCCGATTTTTGATCCTGCTACAAATGAAAAAATTGGCGCGATCACATTCGGGATTAATGTGCAAAGCTTGATGTAAACCCGCCTAATTTCATTAAAGAGCAAGGCCGCAGGTAAAACGTGCGGCCTTGTTTTGTTGTGCCGGACGTCAAAATTCGTTGGACGGATTTAATTAAGAGAAAATTACCAACCAATTGAACCGAACGGCACCGATAGGTAGAATTCAGCCAACGTCTTCGGTCCAACCTACAAGCATCGATTAACAGAATCGCCGCTGCTAAAATCGATCAATCATCCAAAACGAATGTAATTTTTAAGGCTACCCGGTATTCGGTGATTTTACCGTCTGTCACGATGACCTTTTGGTCTGCAACCCAAGCGCTCGTGATGCCCTTAAGTGTCTTGGCCGCACGCGCAACGCCATTCTCAACGGCGTCATCAAACGATTTCGTGGAGGATGAAATAACTTCTGTAACTTTCGCAATAGACATAACGGTCTCCTTTGATTGGGCTCAATAAAGAGCCAGATGCTTAAACTGTAGTTTGCAAACGATCCTTTTTACCACCCTTGATATGACGATAGGAAAAGCGGCGCCTAGTTAATGCGACCATTGATCCAACCCCGGCCAATATACGCATTGTCCACGCAGAATGAATCCGCCCTTGGACTTTGCGTGCTTTCGCTGCGGCAACGCGAATGCCCGCAAAAAGAAAAATAGACGCCTGATTTCCGGCGGCATGATGTTGGGGCAACTGCTATGGTTCAGTCATGCTATTTGACCTTCCAGATCACGAAACGCTCTACCAAGCTCTATTAGACCGCAACGCGGCCTATGATGGGCCGGCCTATGTTGGCGTTTCGACAACGGGCGTTTTCTGCCGTCTGACCTGTCCTGCGCGCAAACCCAAGACGGAAAACTGTACTTTCTATGCTTCGGTGGGAGAGTGTATTGAGGCAGGTTTTCGCGCTTGCAAACGTTGCCATCCATTACAACCAATGGCGTCCGCCGACCCATCAATTGCAGCACTTTTGGCAGCACTGGATGAACGCCCTGAGTACCGTTGGTCAGAGAACGACATTAATCGCTTGGGCTTTGACCTATCGACCGTCAGGCGAAGTTTCAAACGGCACTTTGGGATGACATTCCTTGAGATGGCACGGCAACGTCGACTTCGTGACGGTTTTGAAACTATATCTGATGGGGGCAAAGTCATTGATGCCCAACTGGACGCCGGATTTGAGTCTGCCAGCGCGTTCTGCGGGTCATTTTCTAAACTCTTGGGGCGTGCGCCAGGCAGGCTGGATAGCACCCCCATGTTATTTGACGACTGGATTGAAACGCCGCTTGGGTCAATGATCGCCGTTTGCAGCAAGTCGCAGATGCATCTACTGGAGTTCTTGGATCGGAAGGCTCTGAAAGCCGAGCTTGGCAAGCTGGACACGCTTGTAAAGGGCAGGATCGGGATCGGGAAGACGCAAGCCGGAGAACAGATCAAAAGTGAGTTGGCCCAATTCTTTGACGGGGATTTTACAAATTTTTCAACGCCGTTGGCTTACGGTGGGTCGGCTTTTGCACAAAGTGTTTGGGACGAACTGCGACTGATCCCGCCCGGACAGACACGCAGTTATTCGGAAATCGCCAAACGCATTGGACGTCCGCCTGCCACACGCGCTGTCGCGCGCGCGAATGGTGCCAATCAGATCGCGCTCGTTGTGCCCTGTCACAGGGTGATCGGCGCGGACGGGTCGCTAACAGGGTATGGCGGCGGCCTTTGGCGCAAACAAAAGCTGCTCGAAATCGAGAAACACTACCGGACGACATCTAAGAAAAATGCACAATGACAGACCAAGCAACCAAAGCCGCGCAATTCAAGGCGCTTCACGTTAAGGGTGACCCGCTCGTTCTCTACAATATATGGGATGCGGGCGGCGCGAAAACTTTGGCGGACGTTGGCGCAAAGGCATCGGCAACCGGAAGCTGGTAGATGGCGGCTGCGCATGGAATTGAAGATGGAGAAGACATTCTGCTTGATTTGGTCGTGCAAATTGTCGAGCGTATCGCGTCGTCCGTTGAACTGCCTCTCACTTTGGCCATTGAACGCGGTTAGGTACATAGCCTGCGGACAACGCAGGCGAATGCATCCAAGACAGTGCAAGCACGGTTTCCCGCGGTCGTGTAGGCCACACCCGGCTTTGTATTTTGGTGGAATTGACATGGTACGTCTTTGGAAACGTATGGCGAACCATGCATGCAAAGTGTCCTTCTTGATGCATGTATTGCGGTTTGGAAGTTCAGCTTTTCACCAAACTTCTAAACTATTTCCGACGTCTCGGCATGCCACGGTTCAAACGAAACGCAAATCAATCGTCCAATATTGATGTTGGTTCTTGCGAGGTGAGATGGGGTTGAATCCCATTGGCGTATGCTGGCCGGGCACAAATCTGACACGGCGGCGACCTTCGGCTTCCAGATCATTGACCGGACGGGTTTCATGCGATCTGCCTCCGACGTGCGACACCGAATACGTCAAACCGCCAACCGATCGGCCCACTGTTTTGTCATAAATGTCAAAAACCAGTGGGGCATGTGACGGTATTGTCGGGTGCAGCGATGACCACGGTTGCCAACTACGGAACCGGACGCCCGCACCGCGCAAGTTCGGGCCGTAGTCGCGCAGGGGAACTTCGACTTGGTTACAGGTCAGGATGTAGCGGTCCGACCAAGGCCCCTCGATCGTGGCCTCGACCCGTTCCAGCGAACTGTCGACATAACGTGACGTGCCGCCGCCGGTGCTTTCTTCGCCCAAAACCAGCCAAGGCTCAATGGCGTTGCGCAACCGCAGGGTCATGCCTTCGACCTGTACCGAACCGACCTCTGGAAAGCGGAATTCGTACTGGGCGTCATACCAGTCATCACGGAAAGGAAAGCCATGTGCGGCGGACAGATCCGACAGCACCTCTCTGAAATCTGTCATCACATGATGTGGCAATAGATATTTGTCGTGCAGCGTGTCGCCCCACGGGATCAGCGGTTCAGTGTAGGGTTTCTCCCAGAACCAAGAAAGCAATGCGCGGATCACCAAGGCCTGTGCCATCGACATCTGCCAATGGGGTGGCATTTCAAAGCCGCGAAATTCGACAAGACCAAGCCTGCCAGTGGGGCTATCGGGCGAGAACATCTTGTCGATACAAATCTCGGCACGGTGCGTATTGCCGGTCAAATCTGTAAGCAAATGACGCAAAATGCGATCCGCCAGCCAGGGGGCAGATTGGCCGGTTTCCTGCATACGCGCAAGTTCGGTCAACGCGATTTCCATCTCATAGACGTTGCCTGACCGTCCTTCGTCAAACCGCGGCGCTTGTGATGTGGGGCCAATAAATGTGCCTGAGAACAGGTAGGACAGCGAAGGGTGGCGCTGCCAATAGCGCACGACTGATGCCGCCAAATCGGGTCGCCGCAGGAACGGGCTATCGGCGGGTGTTTGGCCACCCACGACGATATGGTTGCCGCCACCTGATCCTGTCAGCCGTCCATCGACCATGAAAGTAAAGCTATCAAGACCGCATTGCCGTGCCTCTTCATACAGCGCTTCGGTGATTTGACGCAAAGCAGACCAGTCGCCGGCAGGATGAATGTTGACCTCGATCACACCGGGATCGGGGGTCACGCGGATCACGTTCAACGATGGGTCACGCGGCGGTTCATACCCTTCGATGCGTACAGCAAGGTCCATGTCCTGTGCGGCCTCTTCGGCAGCTTCGATCAGATCAAGGTATTCATCCGCCGACCCCGTGGGTGGCATAAAGACATGTAGGATACCATCGCGCGCTTCGACCGTGAGCGCAGTGCGGATGGGCATGCCCTCTTCCCAGAACTGCTGCTCGCCCGCGATCCAATCGTCAGAGGCACCAATGTCGCGCAACCAGTAGTCGGCCTGATGTTCTTGTGCCGGACCAGCGGCCCCGCCCATCGCGTTTTGCATCACACGTTGCGATGGCGGCGGTGGGGCGCGGCGCGCCATTGGATCGCGCACAAAGGGTTTGTCGATGCGTTTGCGTTTGCCGCGTTTGTCCTTTTCGCCTTTGCGCAAAGTTCCCAGCGGAAGCCGTAAACCTGCAGGGCTATCACCCGGAGTCAGGAACAATTTGCCACGTCGCGTCGTCCATCGTTCGGACGCCCATTTGAAACGGCGGGCACCGGATGCCTTGGCCTGCGCCAATTGCAGCGGGATAGCGTAGCTTGAAGGCGCCGAAAGGCCGTTATTCATCATGCGAATTAGACGCGCGCGTTCTTGTGGATCTTCGAGTTCGCTGTCTTCAGGCGTGACATCTTCGGGCAACAGCGCCTCTGTGCCCATAAAGTGCATAGGGTCTTCGTAGATATCGTGGACGAATTCATCATCCAGCCCAAGGTTCTCGGCCAGCTTTGTCGCAAATGCGCCTGCTGTTTCCGCGTCCGCAGTACCGGTGCCTTCCTTGGCAATGCGACCAACATCTGACCAGAGCGGCAGACCGTCGCCACGCCAGATGATCGAATAGGCCCAACGTGGTAGCGGTTCTCCCGGATACCACTTGCCTTGCCCGTGGTGCAGCACACCATGCGGCGCGAAGCGCTCGTGAAGCCGCCGCAGCAGATCATCCGCATAATCGCGTTTGGTGGGGCCAACGGCGTCGGTTGTCCATTCGGCACCGTCGCGATCATTGGCCGAAATAAATGTAGGTTCCCCGCCCATGGTCAGGCGCATGTCTTGGGCTTGCAGCTTGTTTTCGATGGACTGTCCGGCGCGGTCGATTTCGGCCCATTGTTCTGGCGATAGTGGACGTGTCACACGCGGTGGTTCAGCGATGCGGGTCACTGACATTTCAAAGCCAAATGTGACCTCGGCTTCGTCATGCGCCCCAGAGATTGCAGCAGCTGAACTCGGTTCTGGCGTTGCTGCCAGCGGAACATGGCCTTCGCCTGCGAATAAGCCAGATGTCGGGTCCATTCCGACCCAGCCCGCGCCGGGCAGATATACCTCGGTCCAAGCGTGCAGATCGGTAAAGTCTTCTGTCGGGCCTTCGGGACCATGCAGCGGTTTCTGGTCAGAGGTCAGCTGGATCAAATAACCCGACACGAACCGCGCGGCGTATCCCAATTGGCGGAACATGGCGACCATCAGCCACGCGCTGTCACGGCACGACCCGAGCGCTTTGTTAATCGTCTCGGACGGGCGCTGCACTCCCGGTTCCATGCGGATCGTGTAGTCGATGGCGTTGGCCACATATTGGTTCAGGGCCACAAGCCAGTCGTTGGTCGTGCCCTCTTGCACAGGAGCCTTGGCCACAAAATCCATAAACGCGTCACCGCGCGCGACCTTGCGCAGATACGGGCGCAGATCTTTTGCCAAGGCTTTATCATAGGCGAACGGAACATTTTCAGCCGCGGCATCAAGGAAAAAATCGAACGGATTGATGGCGACCAAATCGACCACCAAATCCACGGTGACGGATAATTCGCGCGTCGCTTCGGGGAAAACCAGTCGGGCTTGCCAATTGGAATAGGCGTCTTGCTGCCAATTCAGATAGTGGTTTTTGGGTTCAATTTTCAGGCTGTAGCTTTGAACCGGCGTGCGCGTATGTGGTGCCGGGCGAAGCCGTACGACATGCGGCGCGAGCGTTACCAATCTGTCGTAAGAATAAGTCGTTTTGTGCGAAAGTGCCACTTTTATCGACATAAGTACATTTGTTCCTTAAGCTTTTGATAACGCGGCTTGGCAAGACGTGTCGCGTGTAGACGCTGTTATTAATCAGAGATGATCATCTTTTTGTGCAATCGCACAAGAGGTTACCGAAATATAAACAGGACAATGCATGTATAATGAGATGTTTCGCGACGCCGATTTGCGCAAAGAGTATTCTGTCATCGACGCATGGATGAAAAAGCACGGTCCTGAGGCACTTTTAGAACGACAAGCCGAAGCCGAAGCCCTATTTCGCCGCATCGGCATTACTTTCGCCGTCTACAACGAAGGTAACAATACCGACCGGTTGATCCCATTTGATATGGTCCCACGTGTGTTCAATGCATCGGAGTGGTCAATCGTGGAACGCGGATCAATCCAAAGGGCCAATGCGCTGAACGCGTTTATCGCCGACATCTATGGACCCCGCGAAATCTTCAAAGCCGGGGTGGTGCCGTCCACGATCCTTGATGGCAATCCAGCATACCTTGAACAGATGAATGGCTACCGTCCGCCAAACGATATTTGGTCGCATATCATCGGTGTGGATATCGTACGCACAGATCAGGACACATTTTATGTGCTCGAGGATAATTGCCGCACGCCGTCCGGAATATCCTATGTTCTACAAAACCGCGAAGTGATGACGCGCATGTTCCCCGAACTTTTCGAAGGTGGGCTTGTCCGCGCAGTCGACGGCTACGGTGAACATCTAGCGACTGCGATGCAGGAGTGCGCGCCGCCCAACTGCATGGGCACACCAACGCTTGCTTTGATGACGCCGGGCCAATTCAATTCAGCCTACTACGAACACTACTTTTTGGCCGATCTGATGGGGATCGAACTCGTCGAAGGGTCTGATCTTTTTGTTGAAAACGACCGCGTCTATATGCGGACCACGCGCGGCCCCAAACAAATTGATGTCCTTTATCGCCGGATTGATGACGAATACATCGACCCCGAGGTCTTCAATCCGGATAGCCTGCTGGGTGTGTCCGGTCTTATTCGAGCAATGAAGGCGGGCAATGTGACGGTGGTGAATGCGCCAGGCACTGGCATCGCAGATGACAAGGCGATCTATACTTACGTCCCTGACATGATCAAATTTTATCTTGGCGAAGACCCGATCATTCCCAACGTGCCCACCTACTGCTGTGAGAGGGCTGATGATTTGGCCTATGTGCAGGCCCATCTCGCCGAACTTGTGGTCAAAGAGGTACATGGGTCCGGCGGATACGGGATGCTTGTTGGTCCAACCTCTACCCAAGAAGAAATCACAGCATTTGGTGAAAAGCTTGCCGCGAACCCTGCCAATTATATCGCGCAGCCAACACTTGATCTGTCGACGTCTCCGATTTTGACGCCCAATGGCATGTCCCCGCGACACGTTGATCTCAGGCCTTATGTCATCTCTGGAAGAACCACATCTTTGATTCCCAGCGGCCTTTCGCGGGTCGCATTGAAGGAAGGATCGCTGGTGGTGAATTCCAGTCAGGGTGGCGGCGTGAAAGATACTTGGGTTCTTTGTGAGGAGCCGTCCAATGCTTAGTCGTACCGCCGCAGGCCTTTTCTGGATGTCACGCTATGTCGAACGGATGGATTTTATCGCACGCCTGCTGGACGCGGGCAGACGATTGGATGCTTTGCCTAGACAAGAGGGCGCGCCGCTAAGCGAATGGACGTCTGTCGTGATTGCATCGGGGTCTTCTGGAACATTCCCAACCGATCCAGAGGCCGCTGTGGCCAAAACCGTTAGCGAATACCTGATCCGAGATGAAACAAACCCTTCGTCTATTATCGCCTGCATTGAGGCCGCGCGCTACAATGCCAAGTCTGTCCGCACGGCACTGACGTCAGAAGTATGGGAGGCGATCAACCAAACCCATGCCGAATTGAAACTCGACCTCGCACTTGAATTAGACCGCACAAACCTGAGCGCCTTCCTTGATAAAGTGCGGGCACGATCGATCCTGATTGGCGGGGCTGTGGCCGAAACAATGCTACGCAATGATCGGCACGGATTTGTACAGCTTGGAAAATGGTTCGAGCGTGCGGATTCGACGGCACGGCTGCTAGACGTCAAATACCACGTGTTGCTGCCCCGTGTTTCTGACGTCGGCGGTGGTTTGGATTACCTGCAATGGCTGCAGATCTTACGTGCCGCCAATTCCGCAGGTGCATTCCGTCAGACTTACGGTCGCAATCTTGATGCAGAAGGTGTGGTCGATCTATTGGTGCTCAACAGCGATAGCCCTCGATCATTGCGCACGGCACTGTCGCATATCTACGGTGAACTGGTTGCGTTGACGTCGGATCAAAATCCACAGCAAACAGCACTACTGCAACGGGTCCGATCCGATTACACAGCGCTTATGGACCTAACGACCGGTGACGTTTTCGCTAAAGGGCTGCACGAATGGCTCACGCAATTCATTATGGACACAAACAACAGAGCGGTGGAAACAGCGAACGCGTTTGGATTCGGAACAGATGACGTGACGGCCAATTCATAGATTATTCAAAAATTCTGGATATCGGCATCCTGAGCAACTTGCAGCGACACGCGGCTTGCCTCATAGATCACCGACCAGGAACCCCAGAGGATGGACCGAGAGATGACCTATTGTGTGGCAATCAAGCTGGAAACAGGTTTGGTTTTCTTGTCCGACACGCGCACAAACGCGGGTATGGACAACATCGCAAAATACAAAAAGATGTTTTCTTGGGAGGTGCCCGGCGAACGCTGTATCACCATGATGACCTCAGGCAACCTGTCCATCACGCAGGCGGTCATATCGCTGCTGCAGGAAAACATCGATCACCCTGAAAATGGGCTCGAGACCATCCTGACCGCGCCATCCATGTTCAAGATCGCAGAACTGGTTGGGGATGCGATGCAGGTTGTGCAAGCGCGTTACGCACAGGGCATGGCGCAATCTGGCGAAAGCACCCTTAGTTCAATTATTGTTGGGGGCCAGCGCATCGGCGGTGCCCAGCGGTTGTTCCACGTTTACTCCGCTGGTAACTTCATCGAGGCGACAGACGAGACGCCATATTTCCAGATTGGCGAACACAAGTACGGCAAGCCAATCCTGGATCGCGTGATCACACCGCAGACACCACTTGACGTGTCAGTCACAGCAGCCCTTTTGTCGATGGATTCAACGCTGCGTTCAAACCTGTCGGTTGGCATGCCGCTTGATCTGAGCGTCATTGAGACCGACAAATTTGTATTTTCGCAAAACCGTCGCATCGAGGACCTCGATCCGGACTTCCAAAAACTCTCGGACGGCTGGTCTGCCGCACTTCGGAAAGCATTTGACGAAATGCTTCACCTGAGTATTTAAACAAAAAACAAATTCGCGCTATTGGAACAATAATGATGATGCGTACTTGCGTAGAATCAATTCATTATGCCTGACGCCCAATCGCCTTAAGTGTGCCGCGCCATCATTGCGGAAAGTTGCATTGAGTGGCTGCTTATTCTTTTTGTGGCTGCGGTTCTGCAATTGCGGCAAACGCCCGCTTCCCGCCAATGCTGCGTTTCGCTGTGATTGCAGCATGGCCCCTGCCCCGTCCTTTGGATGTGTCACCGCGCCCTAGCTTCCAGCTGCCAAGAGCAGCTTTCACCCAGAACGTCACAACCAATCGGCAGCTGACAAAATAGTCGGGCATCGTCTCTTTTAGAGCCGGTGCCTTTCCTTTGTCTCATGCTGTCCATCGGCCGCGTCGATCTGCCCTCCGGGTGACGGTCGCTGGGGCGACGGATCTGCGATCCTGAGCTTTCTATGGCTGCTTGGGGTTCGGACAAGCCGAACGCCGCTGCACAGCGTCAGGGTGAGGGCGCGGCCCTCCCCCTCGGACAAGTCCATTAGACCGCACCGCGTCCTCGGCTAACGCCTGCGGGCCGCACCACTGCCGTCGAATAGACCTGCCTCGCCCCCTCCCGCGTTCGCCACGTGGCAAGGTTTCAGAGCAAGCGCACTGCGTGCGTTGTCTTGAAAACCTGCAACGATTGAAGGACGCGAGAAACGAGCGATGGAGATCAAATTGAACGGAAAGGTCAGCAATGCACGTCGAAAAGGCAACTTACCGCGCAAAAAGGCAAGTTATCTCGGTTTTCGACAAAAGTGTGTGGGGCGACACATAGTTTTACCTTTTTCGATGGGCTAAGTCATTGATTTTACGAAGGCCGCATTTCTATCAACGCACGAGCCTTACCTTTTGCGACTCATAACTTTGCCTCTCAAGACAGACAATCTGAGAGCCGTCGTTCGTTTATATAGCAGCGAATGGCATCGAAGAGCCCATACTGTGAATTTGATTTTCTCGCTGCGCGCGCACGCAGCGAGAAAAAATGCGGCGTGGGCGAAAGCCGCCATGCCATCGCGCAGCGAGAGAAACGGTCATTGGTGCAGCTCGCAGCATGGAACAAAACGGCGAATTTTAAAGTCGCGGGACTTTGCTACCTTTCACCGCAAATGATTCAATGGCCGCTTTGCCAGAAATCGAGAAACAACCGTTACACCGTTGTCATTCGCATCTAGCTGTGAGCAGCTGGTCGGTGGCCAACTTGATTTGCTTCAAGTAGCTTTCATGCCCATCCACAACTGACATATCTAAATCCGGTGCCCCTGTCCGTCCCGCAAGTGCAATTTGGGCGCAGAACCAATTTAGAACTGCACCGCGTGGCAGGGTGTCGGCTGGTGGAAAATCCTGTTCAACTGCGGGTGCTTTCTCGATCTCACCAGCCAACAGCTTGGCGGCGAAACTCGGATCGGCAATAAAGGGACGACCCATCCCGATCAGGTCGGTCTTGCCGCTAGCAATGGCGTCATTCATTACACCAGCGGATCGAAAACCACCGGTGACCATTAGGGGAATAGTCAAGGCATCTTTGATCGCAGCGGCGTAATCCAGAAAATAGGCTTCGCGTATCTGAGTTGATCCGCTTTTCGACGCATGTTGATACGCTGTCGGCTCTTCGAAGTTGCCGCCCGAGATTTCGATGAAATCCACGCCCTCTGCTTCCAGCATGACAGCCACTTGAACTGAATCCGCGTGGTCGAACCCGCCTTTCTGGAAATCGGATGAGTTTAGTTTGACGGCAACGATGAAGCCCGGATCAACTGCTTGCCGAACCGCTTTGACCACCTCGATTGACAGCCGGGCCCTGTTTTCCAATGCACCACCCCAACGGTCGGTACGGGTGTTTATCCGAGGCGATAGGGCAGAACTAAGCAAGTACCCATGAGCGGCATGAATCTCGACGCCATCAAACCCGGCTTCCTCTGCAAGCCTCGCAGACCGCACAAATTTTGCGATGATCTCTTCGAATTCCGGCTCGCCTGCTGGGGTCGGCTTTCCATAACCGGGTAAATCCAACTGGACGTCTGATATCGACGTTGGGTGGGCATTGATTGCCTCAGGGGTTTGCCGTCCGGCGTGCGCAAGTTGAGCAAGGATTTTCGCACCACCACTTTTGCCTGCTGCGGCAAGCGCTGAAACGCGTTTCATGTCCGAACTTGGGTCTAGTACAAAGTTGCCAGCATGTTCGAGATGCATCCGATCAACGGGTGTGTTCCCTGTTATCAAAAGCGCGGCACCACCTTTGCTCCATTGCGCAAAGAGGTCAATCTGGGCTTGCGTCGGATTGTTGCATTCGTCCGCAAGCGCTTCCGACATTGCGGATTTCACGATGCGATTTTTTAGCGTGACACCGTTTGGCAGTTTCAGTTGTTGACCGATGTTCATAACTACAGTTCCTCCGCCAGTATTTTCAGTGCTGCTGCGATTGCGTCTTCGTCCCGTCTGTAAAACGTCCATTGCCCATGCCGTTCTGACCTAACAAGCCCAGCGTCTTTGAGCAGGCGCATGTAGGTCGAGATTGTCGATTGTGAGAGGTTTGCCCTCTCCTGAATGTAGCCAACGCAGACCCCGCTAAGGTCAGCGTGTTCCGGCAGAGCTGGTGGAAAATTGGAGCGATCCTTGAGCCATGCCAATATCTGGCGGCGAACCGGGTTGTTGAGGGCCGATAGTGTTTTATCAATATCCATATATCGGCATATCGCGATATACAGCTTAAGAGTCAAGTGATCTGACTTGAGTTTTTGAGAAAACAGCCGTTAGCCACCATGCAGCAACGTGGTAGGAGTGGGCTCTTCGGTGGCCTTTGCCGCATTGTCGGTGAACGGCGGGTCTGGCCGAACGGCTTTTCTCCGCGCCGTGCATCAACTGACAAGATGCGAACTTGTCTGCCGTCCGCCGTAGAGGATAAAATATCCGCTGTCTTCACGACTGCGTGTATCTGCTAATTCTTTATCGGGAGGCGAGGTTGATGGGGCAAGCTGCAAACATGAAAGACAAACTTCTTGCTCTGGGAATTGGTGGTGCAGTTGCCGCTGCTCTGTGCTGTTTTACGCCGTTGCTGCCGATCTTGCTGACTAGCATTGGCCTCACCGGATTGTTGGATGTCCTTTACAATGATGCTGTCTTGCTTCCAGCTTTGGCTTGGTTTCTCATGATCACAGGATACGCGATATGGCGACAGAAGAAGCAAAAGTAGTTCTAAAATCCGCCCTCACTTGCCCATCCTGCGGACATATCGCAACCGAAACTATGCCTACGGATGCGTGTCAGTGGTTCTATGAATGCATGTCATGTCATACCGTCCTGAGGCCGCTTGAGGGGGATTGTTGTGTATATTGTTAATACGCAACAGTTCCATGCCCACCAATCCAAGAAGGCAAGTCCTGCTGCGCGTAGCAGCAGTTCAGATGTCGCGCTGCGGCGGTCGAAGTGGGCTCTGTGCCGACGAATGCATTGGCAGACAAACTGGATCCCAATGACTTCGGACAACTGCCATTCGAACTGATGCTATGTTCTCCTCGTCAGCGCTGTGCTGATGTTTGGGTCAGGAGGGAGGATTGGAGGGCAAATTATGCCAAGAGTCCAGCTTCCCGCAGTCACCCCAAAACACAAAGCATGGAACAAGGGCCGGATCATCGGCCAGAAGCGACCGCTGCTTCCCAAACAGGTATGGGCCATCCGCGCGCGGCTTGAAATTGCGGGTTACCTTCGTGACCTTGCGCTGTTTAACGTTGCGATTGATAGCAAACTGCGCGGCTGTGATCTGGTGAAACTCGCCGTGGCCGATTTGGTCAAAGACGGGCGCATGCGTGAACGAGTTTCAATAATCCAGAGTAAAACCAAGAAACCCGTGCAGTTCGAGCTCACTGAAAACACACGTGATACTGTCATTGCGTGGGTGAGATCGCCTGAGATGATCGGGGGCCGCTTCATGTTCCCGAGCCGTTTCCATGACCGCCCGCATATCTCAACACGTCAATATGGCCGGTTGGTTCGTGACTGGGTGACGGCGATAGGTCTGGAACCCAGCGGATACGGTACACACTCGATGCGTCGAACCAAAGCTGCGGAGATTTACCGCAAGACGGGCAACCTTCGCGCCGTACAACTTCTACTCGGCCACACTAAGGTGGATAGCACCGTGCGCTACTTGGGCGTTGAGCTGGAAGATGCGTTAAGCATTGCTGAACGAGTCGACATCTGAACCTGTTGGCGGACGCCACCAGCCGTTCGCCAATCCAGAACGTGCCTTTGCGCTTGCCAACCCTAACCTCTTTTGGGGCATGGGTGGTCTCAGAAATGTAGCCAGAGTCACCAACGTTGTATTTCCGACGCCAAGAGACTATATGAAAGATACGAAAGTTGTGGTTCTTTGCGGCATAGGCGCATCAGCCTGCCAGAGCAGATCACAACCCTCCATCATGAAAATTCAGCTGTCGTGTCCTTTAGCAGGGATCTGATGTTTGGGAAGGTTGCCGATGTCATCGCGCACGACCACATCATTCGTGACATTTCTTCATCCGTTTGTGGTCGCGGGGTATACCGATGAACTGCCCGCAGGTGAATACGAAGTGTTGGCAGATGACGAAGTCATGCTGAGCAACAGCTTTGCGGCATACCGACGGACCGCGACGTTTCTATTGATCAATTTGCACGCAGGAAAGTCAGAGCTGCGCGCAGTGGATCACCGAGACCTTGAGTTGGCTCTGGCGCAGGATCAGGCCAACCCAAACACTAACGAAATCAAAAATAGTGCGGCGGCGCTTTCTCCGTCAAAGGATTAAAAATGACATTTCCCGAATGGACTAAACCCGGTGTTTACGGTGCTTTGGTTGGCGCAGTTGCTGTCTCTATTCTTGGCTTCACCTGGGGCGGTTGGACAACTGCAGGCAGTGCGGACGAAATGGCCCAAAATCGTGCTGCAGAGGAAGTCACATTGGCGATGGTGCCAGTTTGCCTAGATCTGTCAGAAGCTGATACAGAACGCGCCGCAAAACTAGTGACACTTCAAGAAGCTTCAAGCTTTCAGCGGCGCAATGCAATGATGGAAACAGGCTGGGCCACGCTGCCGGGTACTGATGCTCCAAGCAGAGATCTAGCAGACGCGTGCCTTGCGGGGCTTGAATTAGATGGATCGTAAATCAAAGTTAACGGAGCCGCGACCTGCGCAAACTAACATTGCCCATATCCCAACTGACACACCGACATTCATGGCCCTATTTATGGGTTCGATTATTGCGGTCCTGCTGTTTGCATTGCCAGCATTTGCCCAAAGTGCAGCCCTGCCAATCCCTGAGAACGCCAGTGCCAAAAGTTACGGCGATGGCTGGGAATGCGACAGGAACTTCCAAAAATCAAAGGGGCTGTGCGTGCTTAACAACTAGGCGCAAGGCACGGCAACACGGACTTCAAAATGCGCAGGTGAGGACAGTTCTGTCCTTCGTGCCGACCCAAAAAGGAACTACAATGGAAATCAAATCTGAAACTGTCGACACCATCCGTTGTCCCGTCAGAGGCGCGCAAGCGCCACCAATGACCCACAGCGAACCCAAACAAGCGACTTCAATCACGCAGGTCACAGCGCCACCATCGGCAGTCGTCTATTGCGAGGGCAACTTCGCGCAAATTGATGGCAAGACTGCGAATGGCCTTGTACGCCATTCACAAGCGTATCGCATCCTTTCTGTCATCGACAGCACCTATAGCGGGCAAGACAGCGGATCAGCTCTTGACGATACAATCAACCACATACCGATCTTCGGCGATCTGCATGGCGCAGTTGCCCATGAAGCCACCGTTCCCGATACGCTGATCTATGGGATGGCCCCTTCAACAGGGCGGCTTTCACCTGGCGATCGGGGCGTTGTTCTGCAAGCGATCGGGCTTGGCATGAACATCGTGAGCGGGCTGCATGAATACCTAAGCGATGACGAAGAAATAGCTAAAGCCGCCTCGGAACGGAAGGTCACGATCCGCGACATCCGCAAGCCGAAACCCAGCAAGGACATGCGCCTGTTTGATGGCAGTGTCGCTGGTGTTAAAGCGCTGCGCATTGCAGTTCTTGGCACCGATTGCGCCATTGGAAAGCGGACAACAGCGACCGTTTTGGCGCGCGCCCTGAATGCGAAGGGCATCAAGACAGTGCTTGTCGGCACAGGCCAGACCGGCCTGATGCAGGGCGCAAAGTACGGTATCGCAATGGATGCCGTGCCGCCCCAGTTCTGCTGTGGCGAGCTTGAAGGCGCGATTGTTGCGGCGTCTGAAGCGGAACAACCCGATGTCATTTTGATCGAAGGTCAGGGCGCACTCAGCCATCCCGCGTTTTGTACATCGGCCTTTATCCTGCGCGGTAGCCAGCCGGATGCTGTTATCCTCCAGCACGCGCCCAAACGCGCACATCGCTGCGATTTTCCCAACATGCCGATGCCCACGGCGTCAAGTGAGATCGCCCTGATCGAAGCCTTTGCCGATACAAAGGTCATCGGTGTCACGCTCAATCACGAGGGAATGTCTGACGCCGAAATTTCCGAAACCATCACGGCACAATCTCAGAAGCTCGGGTTGCCTGTAACCGATGCGTTGGCCCGACCATCTGCACATTTGCTTGCGATGGTGGTGGCCGCATATCCCGGTTTGACGCAAAGGCCAATCATGGCCGCGATATGAGCTGCCCACGCATCGAAGTGGATCTGGGCAAGATACGGCGCAACACGCAGACAATTGTTGGGCGTTTGGGCCCACGTGGGATTGGCGTCACAGGCGTGACCAAGGCTGTTTGCGGGCATCCTGCCATCGCCCAAGCCATGCTGGATGGCGGCGCAGAGGGCCTTGCGGATGCACGTATCAGAAATGTGCAGAGGCTACGCCAAGCAGGTATCACAAGCCCAATCACTCTGATCCGGACGCCGATGTTGAGCCAAACCGATCAGGTCGTTCAGCATTGTGAAGCGAGCTACAACACAGAGCTTGCTGTCATTGCGGCTTTGGCGTCTGCCGCCATACGCAAAGATAAGGTTCACGGCATCATACTGATGGTCGAGATGGGCGATGGACGCGAAGGTATTGCCCCCGAGAACGTGGATGAAATTGCGCGCCATTTGATAAAACTGCCTGGGGTGACGTTGGAAGGCATCGGCGCAAACTTTGCCTGTCTAAGCGGGATCGCTCCCACTGCGTCTCAAATGGTCTCTCTTTGTGACCTTTCAAACGAAATTGAGGGGGTCTGTGGCCCATTCTTGAAAACCGTGTCCGGTGGCAACTCAGCAAACTTGCCATGGGCGCTTGGAGAACGAACCACTGGCCGCATCAACGACCTAAGACTGGGGGAGGCCATACTTCTGGGCGTTGACCCAATTTCCGGCGACCAGATCGGCGGGATGCACACGGATGCCTTCACGCTTGTCGCCGAAATTATAGAGACGGGTGAAAAACCTTCGCCTTTCCCCATTGCCTTGGTCGATCCAAGCTTGGCAAGACTTCGCATTGTACCAACCAGTGGTGCCGCCAAGCATCTTATCCTCGCGATAGGGCATCAGGACACGGACATTTCTGGGCTTTCGTTGCCTGTGGGAAGCACATTGATCGGAGCAACCAGCGATCATCTCGTCATTGAGTCGATCCGATCCCCGCTAAAGTTGGGCACCGAAGTGAGATTACAGATGAACTACTCGGCACTAATGCATGCAATGGCCGCGCCCGACATCGAAATAAAACTGCTCGATGATCGGCCCGCAAGACAACCGCGACATACCCAAGGCAAGTCCGAACGCCTGACTCTGGTTTGAATAACCTCGCTTGGACGAACCGACCTGAAACCAAAGAAGGAGACCGATAAATGGCGAAGCTCACAAAAACAGATGTGTTTAAAGCGTATGACTCAAAACCGGAAACTCCGATGGACAAGACGACCCGTGTTGTCAGAAAAATGGTCGACGAAGACGCGGAAAAACGACAAGCTAAAATTACCCGGCTTCGCAATGCTCGCCTCGAAAGAGAAGCGAACAGGCCACCAGAAACCACAGCCAAAACTCGGCGATCCTAGGCCGCTCCCAAAACTCCCAATCGCCCCCCGCTCCCTCTAAGAATAAATCCATGACAAGTTCAGAGCAAACCGCAGAGAAAATTCACTATATCTGCCAGACATATGTTGAAACGAAGGCTGGGCGCGATGGACAGGCTAGCGTAAAAATTGCCAAGCAATACGAATATTCCACAGCGTCGGAGGCACAAAACAGAGCCGAACGAGAAGCTCTATCTGAAGATTGTGCGGGTGCCGACGCTTACATGGTCATTGAGGACCCAAACAGCGGAGAAGTCGGAACGCCAAGCTTCCTCATAAGGCTCGGCAACGTTCCGGAATTTGACGATTTCTAGAAGTGTTAGAATAGCTAAGGCTTACCCGAAAGCCGTGTCCCACGATCCAGATAGTTTAAACCAGACAAGCGGTGATTGTCGTGAATACAGAGAATTCACATGTCCTCCCGCGCGTCGATATTTCTGACGCCGCGCAGCGAAAGCGCGGTCTGAATTTGACGTGATAGAGCCAGGTTAAATGGCCGCATCGGCGACGCGATCTGCAACGCAGCGATAAACATGCCGCAAGCGCGAAGCGATGCTGCGTCAGCGAAGACCAAAAAACGAATGTCGGCTCCGTCCCGCAAAGCAGACGATCATCTTGAAAGATGTGCATCGTCCGCTCAAGGAAGTACCAACACACAACTTAAAACTGAAGCGAGGCGCGAAAACGAAACGCGAACGTCGCCTAACGGGTGTTATGTGAAGCACCCGCAAGTTGAGCCCCCCCTGCACTACGCATGTTGACGCCTTTCTCGCTTTGTCTCCGCGGCGAGCGTAACACCGGCCTTTTGAATGCCCAGTTCCAAGCCCTTTCGCTCATAGTACCAGCTGATTTTCGGCGGGGTCTCAATGGGGCAAATGCCCTTCGCTTCGAGATGACAGCCCAGAGGACCAGAGGCGCGTTTGTATCGATGCGCCAATTCACCAAGGGTCTCGTAGGTCTTGCTAAAATCTGCGATGCTGTCCTGGCAAACCGCATCAATAAACTGCCGTGATTTTGGATTTCTGACACGCTGTGACGTCAAATGGCCTTCATCGATCAGATAGTTGATCGTAGGATACGTGACACGCAATAAGCGCGACGCCTCGCCTTTCGGGATGGCCGCCATTTCTAACGGCGGCAAAACTTGTCGCAACTCCCGCAGACAAATCGCGAGTCCAGCAAGGCCCCTAATGCTTTCATCCCGACTGATCTTTGCAAGTCTGCCTTCCAAGATCAGGTGAATGATATCTGCACTCGGGCATCTCACCCGCCTTGCGGCATCAAAGATCGGCACAAGACGCCGATGTGAGGTTCCTTTCACGGTAACACGCAGCAACAAGCGGTCCAAAACCTTGGTCACGTCAGTGCGTTCATATTTTGGAACCTGATCCAGCGCATCAGTAACCGGCGTCAAAATCGCACGGTCTCGTAGCTGGTGCACAATATCAGGACCAATCGCCAAGAGATCACAGACCTCTTGAAGAACGAGTCGATCGTGCATGCGCGCAGCAATTTGAGCAATATCCGCGACCCCAAGGGCGCCTTCCAATCGGACGGCATTTTCATCTGCGTTGAGTGACGCCAACCCTTCATCGATCAAGATACGATTCATGCGTTTGCGCTGTATGCCAAGTGATTGCCAGGCGCTGTGGATGGTATAACGCGCAGGCGCCGTACACGCCTTACCCAACACGGTGTGGCCCTCTTGGATGGGATAGGTTCTAAAGATGAAGTCGCGCACCATATCCTTGAGCGGCTCAAACGGTGCACCTAAGTTCGACGTACGAAGCCACTCAAACAATGCACCCAAGTCAGCTTGATGATGTATCGTGCGCAGTGCAGCAGGAGCAACCAAACCCTGCAGAGCAGCGTTGAGCCCCTGCTCTCCCGTTTTTAGAGCGTCAAAACCCGCCTGCCCCGCTAATGCCAGTTGGGCCTCAGTTGCACTTGAGATCAAACGTTTGGGCCCGAACAACACCACAAAGCCTAAAACCTCGCAAAGCCGCGTGGCTATATACATTGGCATTGCGTCGAGGAATGGCGTACCAACCTGCCCCAGCAGACGTGACATCACGTAAGCTTCCAACTCAGTCGATTTGCGTTGTGTGTCCGCGTCAGCCGCTTGCAAAACATGTGGCCAGTGCCGTTCAATCAATCCCGCAAAGTCATAGTTTTGGATCGTGTAACGTTCATGCGGCAACGTGATGATCGGGCACTGGTGGATGTGACATGCACGCATCGCCCTGAACTGCCAATAGTGCCTGCGGTACGCTCCGTGCCGCCAATCCGCGTCGCGATCCTCAACAAGACAACGCGGGCACACGCGCAAACGGGTCCTAATGAGTGAAGTTTTGGTACCCTCCTGCCCCGCGACCCTAAAATGATGCGGAGCAATCGTACATACAGCCCAATTTTTGAGATCCCCAACGTGTGCACCGCCAGTGACCGCAATTCTCTCAAAAACAAAATCGTCGCCGCGAACAACATCCTGCCATCGAAACCCCCAGTCGAGACACAGATCAGACGGGCTGCCCAAACCGCACCAGAGCGCGAGCCGCGACACATAAGATGTCGCGGTCTCAAACTGTTGAATGGGGAACGATAACGTGTGCTGAATGCTCATCGGTCGCCCCCTCCCGGATGGTTAGCTTTGCGCATCACCGCGCGAGGGTCGATTGCCAGATAATCTGAGACAACAAAGATATTTAGACCTCTGCTGCACCCTGATTTGCGCTGGAACGCATCCACAAAGTGATCAATGCGAAGCGCATCACTCTGGGCAAGTAGCGCGTTTTCGATGCCGCTGAGGATCATTTCGATGATCAGCCCCAGCTCATTACAACCTGCGTGGACCAGTCGTGATAAAAAGTCGTTGAGCTGCAGCTTTGGGCAAATGCTCAACCCCGCCTTGGCGGCATACGCCAAGAATGTCTCTCGGACTTCTGTGCCATGCGTGCTCCAAGAGACCGTATCAAGATTGATCATATCGATGCGTCGCTTCAGTTGATCATCGGAATTGATCATTTCCAGCATCTTGGGGGTACCGGATAGGATCAGTCCAACAGGCCAGACGCGGTTGTTCATCAGAGATTTGAGCGTATTGACGACATCGCCTCGCGTGTTCAGATTTTTGGTCGAAAAGAGGTCTTGGGCCTCGTCAAGATGAACAAACAATGTCTCCCGCTTGTGCAAAAGATCCCGCACTTGATCCCAGATAAACCCTGCGGGCTTGTCCCGCGTCAGGGGATACCCAAGCCCTCCCAACATGGCGGAGCCAACATATTTCAATGTCGCGGGTGATGGCACCAGAAGACTGATAAGTTCAGCCTTCATCTGTTCAGGTTGGGGTTGTGACAAATCGGGATACTGGGTTAAAAGCCGGTTCACCAAGGTCGACTTGCCGCTACCGGGGGCGCCGACGACCGCCAGCCCCCGCGCTTCACCATACAGACCAAGGGATAGATTTGCCCTCCTGCGCTGAATTTGGCGATCAAATTGGTCCCAAAGCCGATCATAAGGCTCACTCTTGATGAATTCTGCCCGCAGTTTTGCGATCTTGAAGTGAATGTTGTTAAGATCAGTCATTGTCAAAGCTCCATGTGGAAGCGCGGTCAATGTCGCTCATATCAGTTTCTAAGTTGCGGGTGTCTTCGGCTTCAAAAGTCGCACCTCCCCCACCGCTGTCTGACTGCGGCAATGGGACCACGTGCCCAAAAAGGTCGTCATCGGGCGGGAGATCAAAACGCTCCGGATCATCTGGCTCGATGGCCAAACCAAGATGCAAATCATCCATGCCGCGCCGCAGGCCGTAAGGTGTCACCGCGCGTAGCTGCGCGCCGAAGGTGTGCTCGTCTGCCGCATTCAACGCGACGATCTTGGCAAGCGCCTCAGCAACCGTGCTTTCGTGGATGGTCGCCTGATCGCGATACTTCATCGCAAGCTGGCGTGACGTTTCTTTCCAGTCATCGTAGGAAACACCGTCGAAGCACTTCTGAATTGCCCTTGCCGGGTACCAAGCGTCATCAACACGCACCATGATCCAGCCGATGTCGTTGAGATCAACTTTGATCTCGACGTCTTCTTCATGGCTATGAAGGTGAAAACGCCGCAGGGCCGCACAAGTGTAGTGGATATCGAAGACCTCCACCCCTTTGCCGCTCACTTTACGCGTGAGACTCTTGCCGAAAGCGCGACGCCGGATCCGTTCTGGGAGATCAGGAACGACGCCTTTTTCTGCGGCCAGCCTCTTCCAGCAGTTATTGGGTGTTTCTCCCTTGAGACCCCGATGGGGCCGGTTATGATAGACGTCCACCACGTACAGGATCAGCATCTGTATTAAGGTATCATCTGTAATCGCGGCCGTTTCCACAGACGGATAGTCACCCCTTTCTTTTGGATTAAAAAATGTCGGCCCCGCGAGGCCGGGCATCAGGTTCGTACCGAACGTCCCGAATATCCGCTCAACACGCGACCGCAGATGCGGTAACCCACCAGGTGGAGTTTCCGGAAGGCCAGATGCATCGAAGATCGCAGTACGAAAACGGTCATCGACAAAAGCTGATCCGAGGTCTGACGGAACAGTTTTAAGCCCGCCGTAGTGTCCCCATTCCGACCTACATCCGGCTGCAGCAGCCAAATCGCTCTTATCGCGGGTTGCATCGGCTAAAAGCGCAATGGCATCTTCCGAGTTAGGCGTGACCGCCAATCTCATGCCCACCACGCAGCGCGTTGCGCAATCGATCGCAAGGTACAGCCACCGTCGCCCCCGTGGCAGCGCGGCAAGCTGTTGCGGAGAAAGCCCTGCCAAGGCCCCGCGCTGTGCCAAGATTGATATCAGATCAACCTGCCACTCGTCGATTTCCACTCGTTCCATCGGATAAGCAGCGTCGATGCCTTCCTCATACAAAAGGAACTTTCGATTGGCAGCTTCAATTCCATGTCGCGCAGCGTAGGTTGTGTAGGGATCAAGCTTCGCGATTTCCCGCTCAACCATTGGTTTCGAGGGGACTTGAAGCAACGGCAGGCCATCTTGCTCAAACTGCTTATTCTTCGCATCAAAGCTGGCTTTACAATCGGCTGCGACCTGACGTTTTGACCTCCGCTTGCGTGTTAAATAACTACCGATGGCTTCTCCCAGCATGCGCAATTCGACAAGGCTGAAGCGCGGATTACGATTGCCAGAGAGATGCGTTCGCGGAACAAGGCAAAGAGGTGAATTGCCTGCAGCCTCAAAGCGGCGCACCCACTCTAAAACCGTACTGGCACAAGGCGCATCTCGGTACACCTTCTCTTTGCCTGCCCGCTTTGATGTCCAGCCGCCTTGCACCGCTTTGGCTTGCTTGTTTACAAGCCTTTCAATCTCCTCAAGGACCGCGTTGACATGGAATTCCGTGCGTTTCGCGCGCCCGAGTGCAAAGAACTGCAAAAGCGGGCTGACATATGCGTAGCGCCAAACTACTTCTGTCTGCACCTTCAGAGGTAGTGCGCCAATAATGTCGGTGTTGGCAAGTTCGCGGGTCTCACTGGCTCCGGTAAGAAAATAGTCCCGTTCGAGCAACACATCAGGCTGCTTGAGCTTTTGACGCAGCTCCTCGAAGGTGAGGAACAGCGTCGCAACCGGCGTATCCGTGCTCTCATACGTGGCACCGATGCCTGTGACCGCCACGCATTGGTACTTCCGCGGCTCAACCGTCAAGCGATCAAATGTTGTGTAGTGCGTCAATTGGCTCATTGTGCAGCCCCCTTGAGGATCGATGTATCTGCATCAATTTTTGACGTGCGGTCTGCGGTCAGTAGGCCCTCGTAGATTGCGATGAAGATCGCTCCGAAACCGCCGCCGCCGGCATCCAAAGCTCGCACTAAATCCCCCATTGTCGTCGGGAACGAAGTTGTCGAAACAAGTGCGCGCAGTTGATCGAACGTCGCAGGACAACGATGGCGTGAAAAATCATGGTACCGCTCTGCATTCAGCGCCTCATCCCGCGTAAAATCTTGGTCTGTGATCAACACCAGATCATCGGCAAAAACTCTTTCGGATTGCCGTGCGAATGTTCTGCAACTCCCGCATGAACTTTGCGCGCGCCGCGATTTTGGCGGGTTTGACGACGATCGCGATCCGCCTGCCGGACTCAAGAACGATGTAAAAATCGATGAAGTGGTGTTTTGGCTGCCCCTCGTCATCAAAGTACCGGACCAAAGGAGGTTGTTCCCAAAGATCGATGACATCGCCCCGCGCCAGAAGCACAAACAGAACACGCTGTTCCAGCTTGCTTTCAAAGTAGACAACTCTCGGCCTTTTCCAACTGGACAATTGTACGAGGACGCCGCCTCGGGAACTGATTTTTTTACGCTTCCCAATCCGGCGCGTTGCTTGGCTGGGCAGCGGCGGCAGGTCTCTGATGTCATCCAAGACGGCCAAGTTATCGTTCAGTATCGCGGCCTGGAGGTCCGTTGGCTTCGAATGTGGTGGCGGCGTGGTTGCTCCGCTCAAGGATGAATTTGGTTCAAGAGGTTCTGTGTTGTCTGTCATAGCATTTGCATGCGCAGCCGGGCTCACCCCTGACCACGTCATGGCTCTCCTTCAAAAATTGGATGAACGGAACCGCCACGCAGAAAGCATCTGCGCGCTTGACCGGTTCCGGATTCTGTGGAATGAAAGAGGTGTAGGGAGTCCAATCTACTACACCCAAAGACCTTCTAAAGCGCACGCGCTTTCGGAGGTTTTTACTTTTCTAGGTCATTGGTTTTCTCCTCGTTTTGTTTTTCGAAGCGTTCAGGCCACAATGTAGACGGCGGGATATCCAAGATTTCCGCAAGCTTTCGCTGAACGCGCTCGGATTTACCAATGCCTTGCGAGATAGCGGACATCGTTCCGGTCTTTATGCCCAACAAACGCCCCGTCTCGGCAAGGCTGGTTTGCCTAATGCGAAGTTGGGCTTTGATAAATTCGTGGCGCTCCAATCGAAGCTGATCCAGGTGCTTGGTAGCGTCGAATTGCTGTTTAAGTTCGGTAAGCAAGTCCAACTAACTCTGAGCTCCTCAATGGCTTTGGCGATACAATGGGGTCAATTCGTAAGACTGAGTGAAACGAAGGTCAATAAATTAATATAATTCAATGCATTAAGGACATTTGCGCTTGAATCTGAAAAATCGTTACCCGATCGGGTACGTTCGAATTGAATTTTGAGCGCATATGTCCCTGTTCTCCGGTTCGCACTCGAAAGTACTGGATTTTTGTCACATATATTTGTGAAATTCGGAGATGGCTTCTTACCCTGTCTCTGAAGGAACGAATCTACATGGTGAAACGACCCGACCTTCGAGACGTCATGATCTTCAGGATGGGGAATCGGACGCGCCGTGGACGGGCATCCTTGACCATCCCTGATGAATTGATGTTGGGCTGTTCGATTAGAATGTTTCACGAGTTTTTCGGAAGGGAACCAGATTACCTCAGCGGGGTAGAAACTCAGGTGCACGATGTAGCATGGCCGTCTATCATTATTGCTTATAATATGGAGATCGAGCGCTCTGCGGTATTTGTTGGTGGGCTTTTGGGTGGGATGACAGGGTCTCGCGTAATCAAACACTGCATGCTTGCAGGTTTTGATTTCGGAAAAATGTTAAGCGATCAATATGAAGCAATTCCAAGTACAAACAAATTGGCCGCCCTGCACGGAGTGGGGCACGAAAAGATAAGGAAATGGCTACGGCAATCTGGCGTCGAGATCGTTGATCGTAACGGCAAGTTATGCCTTACACAAACCGCCTTGCTCGAGGTCTATCGTGAAGAAGGATCCGACTTGGGAAAAACGGCAGATCGGCTCGGTGTTAGTACCAAGACAGTGCGACGACATTTGCCAGCCAGTTTAGAAGGGCTTAGCGACAACAAGAGAGACCTTTGAAAAGAGAAATGTCGTAAGTATTACATGTGACCAATTCCAACTTACTTTCCCGACCTAATCAGCAACACCTACAGTGGCGCAACGCGACACCAGACGGAAAAAAGGGTCTTTTCGGCCCTTACAAGCCGTTCACATGGCGGCGCGCTGCTGCAGTGCAGCTTCCAGAAAGCCGACATCCAAAAATATGTCCATATATGCTTGGTAGGGCCTCCTTTTGGAGGCCACGCTTTGCTCGGACGCGTTATACGTGATGAAAGGCGCACGCTTGACTTAACATCGAGCAACGGTCCCCAACCAATCCAGAAAAACACCCAACCGGCGCAGGCCCGAGACGCGGGTGAGGTAGAGCGCTGAGATATTCAGCGGGTCCGCTGAAAGCTGTCCGGCGAACAGCTCAACCAAGCGCCCTGCGCGTATATCGTCTGCGATCATAAAATCGGAGAAGCGGGCGATGCCCAGACCGCCTAATACCAACTGGCGGACGGCCTCTCCGTTGCCCGAAGTCAGGGCGGTAGGCACCGTTACTGGCTCGGCTAGTCCTGTAAAACGCAATGTGTTGATATGATCGGGTGCCGCGAAGCGCACTTGTTCCAGCCGTGCGAGGTCAGCGGGTGTTTCAGGCCAGCCTTTGCAATCGAGATACTCCGGCGCAGCCACCAATTTCCAAGCGGTGCGCCCCAAAGGCCGGTGCAACATGTCGCTGTCCGGCAGCTGACCCAGTCTGATGGCAACATCTGCGTGGCTTCCGATCAGATCCACCAGCGTATCCGTCATATCGATCGACAGCTGAATGTCCGGGTATTTTGCGTGGAACTCGGCCAGTCGCGGGGCAAGAATATGCAGGACATAAGGAACCGGCGCATTTACACGCAGAGGGCCGGCGGGAGCCTGCCCGCTGGTCGCGATTTCTTGCAGGGCTTCGCTGCGGTCCAAAATCTCGCGCGCCTGGGCCAGAACGGCTGCCCCTTCGGGGGTGATCTCGATAGACCGCGTCGTGCGCCTGAGCAACGTAACCTTCAATTGCTCTTCCAGTCGCGTGATTGATCGGCTGAGGGTCGAGGCAGACACGCCCCTGCGCCGCGCGGATTCAGCAAAGCCGCCGTCATCCACGATCCCGACAAAGGCAGCCAAATCCCCCATGCGCAGCAATTCATGCAGTTTCTGCAATGATCTATTCCAAACTTGTCTGTTCTCGCAACAGATAGCGACAGGCATATGTGGCGTCGACATCAAATTTATTGGAGATAACCGATGCCCCTTGCCCTTTGGGCGCTGACCATCAGCGCTTTCGCCGTCGGAACGACAGAGTTCGTTATCGTCGGCCTGCTTCCCACCATCGCCGCCGATCTTGGCGTTTCTATTCCTTCTGCCGGTCTGCTGGTCAGCCTCTATGCCCTTGGCGTGACCATCGGCGCGCCCGTGCTAACCGCCATGGCCGACCGTGTGCCGCGCAAGACACTGTTACTGCTCCTGTTGGCGCTGTTCATCCTCGGCAATGGCTATGCCGCCTTTGCGCCGGATTACGGCAGCCTTGTCGCGGCCCGCTTTATAACCGGTCTGGCGCACGGCGTATTCTTTGCCATTGCCTCGACCATCGCCACGGATCTTGTGGAACCTGAAAAGGAAAGCTCGGCCATTGCGCTCGTGTTCCTTGGTTTGACCGTCGCATTGGTAACGGGTGTGCCATTGGGGACGTTCATCGGCCAGAACTTCGGCTGGCAGTCGACCTTCCTTGGCGTTGTAGCACTTGGTCTGATTGGTTTTGTCGCGTCTGCCATTCTGGTGCCCGCCAATCTGACCAAAAACGCGTCGGCAGGGATCAAGGCGCAGCTGCAGGTGCTGACCTCACCGCGTCTGTTGCTGGTCTATCTGATCACGGCTGTCGGCTATGGCGGTAACTTCATCGCCTTTACCTTCCTTGCGCCGATGCTGAACGAAGTCACAGGCCTGTCCGCAGGCGCGGTTAGTCTGGTGTTGCTGCTTTACGGTGCATCTGTTGCCGTAGGGAACATAGCGGGAGGCAAACTGGCTGACCGTATCGGTGCAGTGCCTTCCCTGACCGTGATCTTTGCGGGCCTTGCGATATCACTGGTTGCACTTGGTGCGTTCCTTACCAGCCCTATTGCAGCCATCGCGGTCGCGGCATTCTGGGGCGGCTTTGCCTTCGCTAACGTGCCGCCGCTGCAGTCTTACGTCGTGCAAATTGCGCGCGAAGTTTCGCCCGGTGCTGTTGACGTAGCATCTGGCCTGAACATCGGTGCGTTCAACCTCGGCATCGCCGGGGGTGCATGGGCCGGTGGTCTCGTGGTCGAGGGGATCGGCCTTGCCGCAGCGCCCTACATCGCCGCCGGAGTGGTGGTTGTCGGGATCGTTTTGGTGCGCCTTTCTGGCCGCCTGAACGGGGCAGCGCCTCAAACCGTCGCTGCCGAATAACCATCGACTGCCCCGCCGTGTCTTCGATGCGGCGGGGCAGGAAGTGAAAGCGGAAACACTCGCATTGGAGTGGATTAATTCATACTATCGGCCACTGCGCTTTGTTTTCGGGACCACCCTGCCATGGCATCTTTCGCTTTAAGGGCTGCGCATGGTTTCACATGTAAAGAGTTGCCGCTGACCGCCCGAATTATTAGAGCCTTGCGAACAGCCCTCATCAGACATTGCCCCAAGGATCCCTATTCTGCGGTGCGATCCTTGGAACGAGCAACTCGCGGCAACAAGAGGGTGGCGCATTCACAGTTCGCGGTCAAAGTCGCGTCAGATCAAATATCTGAGATGATTAGATCTCGAATTTTTACCGCTTTTTCAAAGTGGTCCAGTTCGTGCGTTTTGATCCACCATTCGGCGGCTTCCATTAGTAAGGCCGGGTCATCATTCTTGTTGGCAAAAAACGCATAGAAAGAGAGACCTACCGCCTCTCCCTTTTTGGCGATCTTTTCATTGCAGACTGCAACGGCCTTATTTCTTAAGCTTGCTCTCATGCTGTTTTCAACCTCTCCGGCGACGGGCACTCGGATAGAACATAAGACGAACACCCTTGGACTACAACTTGGGGTATTTGTGTGGTTCGCGCCTACTCTTGCCGCCCACCATGGTGCTAAAATGCTTCGGTTGCCCCCCGTATTGTCGACGTTGCCATCAAACGCCAACCTAGGGGCTGATCGGACACATTTTGCCAAGCCTCATAGTTAATAGAAGCGGAGTGGCCGCCACTTGTTTGCTTTGCCGACTTACTTGAACTCTATATTCAGCAATGATGACCACTTCAGAACGCAAATGGTGAAGTACCGAGAGGACGGGATCGCAACACAACCGTTATTCCATGTCGTCGTAGGAAGTTAATTTCGAGATCGAACCGACGTCTTCCAGCGATCTATGTACGTCGAAAACCTCTCTCCAACGTTAGAAATTCCCGCATCGACAGGCATCGGCCATGATTTATCCTGATTGAAGAGCAAGGCCGCGCCGATACTTGTGCCCGTTGCAGTTTCGCTTGCGACGACGGGCCTGCCTGTGATGCTTCCCAGCATCGCTACAAATTCTGCATTGCGTGCGAAGGGCCCTTCGACGACCGTAGGGCCTGCCCCATTGATCAAGTCCAGACAAGTCCCTGCCATCAGGGCGAGGTAAAACGACACGGCAACGGCGCGTTCTCCCGATCCAAAGGCGGGTTCCTGACCTTGCCACTGCATTGCAATGCCTTGGAACGGACCTGTACCGGATTCGATTGATGGCAAAAGCATCAAAGATCGGTCGAGAACATTTGCGACGTCTTGCTCAGTTACCGCGTATGCGTGACCATTCTGAATGATCTCATATTCGCGTCCCCCCATGAACCGCGCACTCGGAACGGCTTGCCCGCGTGCGTTGACGTTAACCAGGGTATCCCGGGCCGGATCAAGTGGCGGAATTGCCGACGCAGCGTCGCCTGTCAACGACATCGCGATCACCCACGTCCCCGTCGAAATAACTGACGCTGGTTCATCGCGCGAAATGATATGGGGGTATAGCGATGCATTGGAATCGTGGATGCCGACGCAAACTGGTGTGTTTGGATTAAGCCCCGTGGCCTTTGCAATGTGCGGCAGTATTGGGCCGAGTATATCGCTAGGGTAACGTACCGGCGCGATCTTATCGCGGATTCCAAGGGTCGCAGGGAGGTCGGAAAATGTGGCCGTATGGGGATTCCACAGGTCCGTATGACAGCCGAGAGAGGTGACATCTGTCGCGCCAACACCAGTCAGGCGGTGACCCCAAAATTGCGGATAGGTGACGATCTGCTCCGTCCGATTCTTGAGGGTCGGATCGGTTGTGAACTGATAGTGCAACTGCGCACCGATGTTCAGGCCACCGATCATGTCTGGCGATCCGGTCTCTGCAAAATCGGGTTTAATGATCTTATAGGCTGCGACTACTTCCGCAGGGTATTCATGTTCATAGTCAAGGATCGGAGCAGCGAGCGTTCCGTCAGCCGATAGCAATGCAGCACAGGCACCGTGGGTGGTGATGGAAATTGCGTCCACGCGGTGATCGTGATGGAACGTCGCCAGAGCATCCAGCAAGAATGCCCAATGTCCATCGACATCGTAATGGGGCCAAGGCGGACCTGCCAGCACGACATTGGGACGCGTGACCACGGCAATCTCGGTCAATGAACCTAGATCGACCAAGGCGAGCTTTGCGTTTGTTTTGCCGATATCAATGACGGCGATGTGTTGCGGTCTTTTCATGGCATATGAAACAGCGGTGTAAGCGCTACGGCACTTGGCGAGCGATCCGCGTTCGTTTCCATGATGTCCCCCATATAGGCCCACCATTTTTGCATCACGGGGTGATTTGGCAAATCGTCCATGCCGTGATCGGCGGTGCGGGTGAGAACACCGATCAGATGGTTGGTGCTCTCGTCCAGATGGATCGAATAATCGCTGACGCCAGCACCGTGTAGCAAATCGACAAGCTCGGGCCAGATCGCATCATGACGACGTTTGTATTCATCGGCCATGCCATCGTTCAGACGCATGCGAAAAACGTAACGCGCGGTCATGATTTGCGCCGTGCGGCAGCCATCGCCCAGAGACGCGGCAAGGCAATGACCCCGATCAGCAACAAGCCGATGAAGATCGACATCACGATGCCAGGCACATTCAACAGGCCCAACCCGAAGGTGACCAGTCCCATCACGAAGGCTGCGATGACCACGCCCGGGATCGTGCCGGACCCACCAAGAATATTGACGCCGCCGAGGACAACCATTGTCACGACCTCAAGCTCCATTCCCGTTGCAATGCTGGGCCGCGTCGACCCAAGTCGGGACGTCAAGCAGACCGCCGCGATCCCCGACATAAGCCCCGTTAGCAGGAACAGGATAAATTTGACCCGTTGCACACGGATGCCGCTAAACAATGCACCGGTCGGGTTGTTGCCGATCGCATAGACAGCGCGGCCAAAATTTGTTTTGTGCAGCAGCACGGCATAAATCGCGGCGATGATGACGAACAGCAACATTTCCACCGTGAAGACCCAGTAGATATACCCCTGCCCGAACCACGAAAAGCTGGACGGATAGCCACTGAATGACCCGTCCCCGAGGATGATAAAACTGATGCCCCGAAACAGGCTCATCGTGCCGATAGTCACAACGATGGACGGCAAGCCGAGTATGGTCACGAAAAACCCGTTGAACGCGCCGCACAGCAGCCCGACCGCCAGACCGATTGCAACCAGTTCGGGTGTTCCTGCGCCGTATTGCATAGCCAACCCCATAGCGGTACTTGCCAGCGCAATAATCGACGCGACCGACAGGTCGATCTCACCAGAGATGATCAGCAACGCCATTGCGAAGGCGATCATCGCCTTTTCGGTGAAGTTAAAGGTTGCGTCGCTGAGGTTCCATGCGCTGAGAAAATACGGCGACGCAAAGCTGTTCACCACAAAGATCGCGATAGCAACGGCGAGCAAAAGCGCTTCCCAGCTTTTGAAAACACGCACGGCACGGCCGTTTAGCCGATCCGGGATATGGCGGGTGATGGTTGTGTCCGTCATTGGGTGACCTCTGCGGATTTAAGGATAATGCGGCCTTTGGTGCGGCCAGACCGCGCATTGAATGCGACTGCAATCAGGATCGCCGAGCCGGATATGGCAAGCTGCCAGAACGGTGAAATGTTGACGACAGGCAAGGCATTCTTGACCACCCCAAGGAAGATCGCGCCCAGCACGGCCCCGCCGACGGACCCGATGCCACCGGCGATGGAAATCCCGCCAATCACACAGGCCGCCACGACTTCGAGCTCGAAACCGCCAGCGATATCCACATAGGCCACCGCATATCTCGCGACCCACAAATACCCAGTCAAACCTGCCAGCGCGCCTGAGACGACGAAGGCCCAAAACTGCGTCTTGCCGACATCGATCCCTGTGTAGACAGCTGCGTGGGGGTTGCCGCCCACAGCGAAGACGGACCGCCCGAATTGGGTGCGCGCCATCATGATGCCAAAGACAATGACAGTCATAATTGCGATCCACGACAAAACCGGCAGGCCCAACAGAACAGCGCGCGGGAAGCCTGTAAAATCGGGGCTCATTTCATGGGAATTGACCCACTTGCCGTCGGAAATCAGAAAGATAATCCCACGGAATATCGTCATGGTGCCAAGCGTCACAACGATTGGCGGGATCGACAGTTTCCATACAAGCACACCGTTCACCGCCCCCATGACCGCACCCATAAGAACCGCGATTGCAATGATAACGGGGATCGGAAGGCCGGGCATAACGACGTTAATCATCGCGACGGCCATGCCCGTCAGGGCGAGGTTCGCGGCCACTGACAGATCAATACAGCGGGTCAGGATCACCACCATTTGTCCTAGTGCTAGGATGATTAACGGTGCGGTATCGTTGAAGACATTTGCCAGATTGGCCGGCGCGACGAAGCCCGCGAAACGGGATGCCACGAGGACAATCAAGATCAGGATCGCGCTGCCAAGGATGGCTTCGCGCACAGGAATGAAACGCATCATGGTGCAACGCTTTCTGTTTGTGTTGTAATGCCCGCCGCGTGGCGCACCAATGTTTCAGGTGTCACCTCGTCACCGGTCAATTCCGACGCGATCAACCCGTCACGCATGACAATGACCCGGTCGGACATGCCGATCACCTCAGGGATTTCGGAACTGACCATGATGACGGACAGGCCTTGAGCGGCCAGCTCGGCCATAAATTCATGCACCGCAGCCTTTGATCCGATGTCGATGCCTTTGGTGGGCTCATCCAGAATAATGACCTGCGGTTGCGTCGCCAGCCATTTGGCGATCACGACCTTCTGCTGGTTACCGCCCGAAAGGTTACCAATGTCTTGGTCTAATGACGCTGCGCGCAGGTCTAGCCGCTCGGCGTATTCACGGGCCAGTTTGAATTCTTCGGCAAGTTGCAGAAAACCATTCCGAGACGTACGCCCAAGAGACGGCAGTGTTATATTCTGGAAAATAGGCAACCCGATCACCGCGCCCTGTTTGCCGCGATCTTCGGGCACATAGACGATCCCATTTTCAACGGCCTCCGCGGGGGAACGGATCACCTTGATATCGCCATTCACGCGGCACGCACCTTTGGACGGTTTTGTGATCCCGAACAGTGCTTGCATAAATTCGGACCTGCCCGCGCCAACTAAGCCGTAAAACCCGAGGATTTCCCCACGTTTCAGGTCGAAATTGATATCGGCAAATTCGGTCGGATGGGAATATCCAACGACTTTGAGGACTTCGTCGCCCACATCGTGGTCGCGGTCCGGAAAAATCTGATCCACAGACCGTCCGACCATCATGGTCACAAGATCACCCTCAGTGATGTCGGCAATTAATCCGTCACCTACGAATCCTCCATCGCGAAACACGGTATATCGGTCGGCGATACGGAATATCTCGTCAAACTTGTGGCTGATGAACAAGATCGCTTTACCCTGCGCCTTGAGGGTTTCGACCAGTTCGTAAAGTTCTTCGATCTCTTTGTGGGATAGCGCTGCTGTTGGTTCGTCCATGATCACGACACGGGCATCTACGGAAAGTGCGCGGGCAATTGCCACCAAGTGTTTGTTGGCAATTCCAAGGTCGCGAAGTTGGGTGTGACTACTGAACGGCGCACCGATTTCAGCCAATAGGTCAGCCGCATTGCGATGCATCCGCGCCGTGTCGATTAACCCGAAACGGTTACGCGGGGCGTGGCCGATGTAGATATTTTCGGCCACGGACAATTCATCGAATAGTACCGTTTCTTGGTGGATCGCGGTGATCCCTGCCTTGGCCGCGTCATTGGGCGAAGCGAAGGTAACGGGGTCGCCATCAATGCGGATCGTACCACCGTCAGTGCGATAAATGCCCGTCAGAATCTTGACGGTCGTCGATTTGCCGGCACCGTTTTCCCCAACCAACGCAGTCACTTGCCCAGGATAAAGATCCAGCTTGACCTGATCGAGTGCCTTCACGCCAGGAAAAGTCTTTGTGATCATGTCCATCGAAACAACAGCGGACGAGTTGGCGGGCGCGGTCTGCGTCGTCATTGGGTGGCCTCGTTTTGTCGGGGGGATAGGTGTCTGTTCCGGCGCAAATCCTGCGCCGGAACAATATGGGTGTTTAGAAGATCGACTTGAAATCGTCGATGTTGCTGGCGTCGTAAACAAACGGATCAGCCATCGCGCCTTCGTTGTTTTCGTCCAGCGTCAACGACCCCATGCGACCCATCGGGATTTCCGCACCGGGGGCAGCTTCAGCACCGTTCTGGCTCAGTTCATAAGCGAGCATCGTCGCGGAGTAGCCCAAATCGATCGGGTTCCAGATTGCGAATGATTGGGATGCACCGGATTCGATCGCACCCGCCATCTCGGATGGTAGTCCAAGGCCCGTTACGTTGACTTCACCGACTTTGCCCGCGTCCACGACCGCCTGAGCAGCGGCCACGATACCTACGGATGTTGGCGCAATGATCGCATCCAGATCCGGATAGGACTGCATCAGGCCTGTAGCCTCGCGGTAGGATTTATCAGCGAGATCGTCGCCGTAAACGGTGGCAACAACTTCGATGCCCGGATAGTCGCCCATCACCTTGTTCATCTCTTCCATCCAGATGTTCTGGTTGGTGGAGGTCGTTGTGGCAGACAGCAGAGCGACCTCGCCGCCATCAGGAAGGTGATCCGCGGCCAGTTTGATGATCATGTTCCCGATCAGCGGGTTAGACGACGGGTTCAGGTGCAGTTGGCGACCCTCTGGTGCCACACCGGAATCCCAGCTGATCACGGTGATGCCGCGCTGCATGGCGCGTTTCAGGGCGGGTACCAATGCATCTGTATCGTTCGAAGAGATCGCAATTGCGTCAACATTTTGCGCAATCAGTGCGTTGATAACTTCGATCTGGCCTTCAGCGGTGGTGTCTGTCGGACCTGTGTAGATGATCTCGACGTTGCCCAGTTCTTCAGCAGCTTCTTGTGCACCCTCATTGGCGGCTTCAAAGAACCCAATGCCGAGCGCTTTGACGACCAATGCAATGCGCACATCATCCTGTGCCAATGCAGGTGAGCCGAACATCGCGCCGGCCAATGCAACAGATGTTGCTAATTTCTTGAGTACACTCATGGTTTCCTCCCTGGAGTGGTTGTGATTGAGCTGGCTAGGATGCCATCCCGTCTTTCTGCGCGGCACCAATGGGCACCACGATCAGCGTTACATCTGCCGCCTCAAGCATGGCCGCGGTGCGGTCATCGATGCCTTCGTCGGTGATGATTGTGTCGATACGTTCAAGCGGGCAAAGCACGAGGCTTGAGCGGTTTTCGAATTTGGAGCTGTCCACCAGAACGATCAGTTCTTCGGCTTGCCCGATCAGCTTGTGTTCCGCCTGAATAAGGAGCGGATCTTGTTCCATCAGTCCCAGTGGGCCGATGCCCTGCGCGCCCATGAACATGCGTTTCGCATAAAAATTACGGGTCACGTCGTTATCGAAAGGGGACAGAATGATGTTTTGTTCGCGGTAAATGATTCCGCCAGACAGCATCACCGTATTTGTTGTGTTCTTAAGCAAATGTTCGGCGATGGGAAAAGAGTTGGTAAAAACCTGCATGCGACGCGACGCCAGCGGATGCACCATTTGAAAGGTCGTTGTCCCGCCGTTGATGATAATGGGTTCACCGTCATCGCACAGTTCGACAGCCGCGGCTGCAATTGCCTGTTTTTCGGCGATGTTCAGCGTTTCGTTTACCGAAAAAGGGCGACCGGCCAATCCGACAAATGGTTTTGATGTTAAGGCCTCGGCCCCACCCCGCACACGACGCAGACGTTTTTGTTCGTCCAGCGTATTGATATCGCGGCGTATCGTTGCCTCGGATGCGCCGGTCAGCGAACACAGGTCGATCACTGTAACAAGTGAGCGGTCTTGAACGGCGGAGAGGATAACGCGGTGGCGGTCGTTCTCGTGCATTGGGTGGTCCTTTCGTTGGGCCAAACTGGATTACATTGCGGCGTTATGTCAATCATTTATTTTCAACTTCAATCATTCTGCGCCGCAGCATGATTGAATGTGATTGAAAGTGATTGACTTTATATTTGCCGCCCGTCAGCTTGCTGCTAACAAATTGACCTTAACCTGCCCTCCACGGAGAGACACATGACCGCTTCGAAACCGAATCAACGCCTTGAAAACAAATGGGATGCGGCCAACGCCGAAAGCATGAGCGAACCAGAGAAGCTCCTTTATCGTTCAAACTTGTTGGGGTCAGACAAACGAATCACCAATTATGGTGGTGGCAATACATCTGCAAAGGTCATGCAAAAGGATCCGCTGTCCGGCGATATGGTAGAGGTCTTGTGGGTCAAAGGGTCCGGTGGCGATGTCGGATCGATCAAGATGGACGGGTTTTCGACCCTTTATATGGACAAACTGAACGCACTGCGCGGCATTTATCGTGGCGTCGAATTCGAAGACGAGATGGTTGGCTACCTGCCCCATTGCACCTTTAACCTGAACCCGCGCGCCGCATCTATTGATACGCCGCTGCACGCTTATGTTCCAAATAAACACGTTGACCACATGCACCCTGACGCAATCATTGCGATTGCGGCAGCCAAAGACAGCAAGGCCCTAACGCAACAGATTTTTGGCGACACAATCGGTTGGTTGCCGTGGAAAAAGCCGGGATATGAATTGGGTCTTTGGCTTTCGGATTTCTGCGAAAAGAACCCCGATGCCAAAGGTGTTGTACTGGAAAGCCACGGCCTGTTCACATGGGCAGATGACGCGAAAGACTGCTACGAGCTGACGCTTGAGATCATTCAGAAAGCGATGGATTGGTTCGCTACCGAAACCGCAGGCAAGGACGCTTTTGGCGGTGCTGTGCATAAAAGCCTGTCCGCAGATGAACGCCGAACTGCAGCCGCACGGCTGATGCCTGCCATTCGCGGGTACGTGTCCGGTCAACAGCATATGGTCGGGCATTTCACTGACAGCGATGCGGTGCTTGAATTCGTCAATGCCAAGGATATGGAACGTTTGGCCGCCTTAGGCACGTCCTGCCCCGACCATTTCCTGCGCACAAAAATCTGCCCGCTCGTTGTGGATTTCGACCCCGCCAAGCCGGATGTTGACGCCACGATTGCCGGACTTGAGGCCGCAATCGCCGAATACCGCGTTGGCTATCAGGCCTATTATGACCGCTGCAAAAGGGACGACAGCCCTGCAATCCGCGACCCTAACGCGGTGGTCTATCTGATCCCGGGCGTCGGCATGATCACATTCGCCAAGGATAAGGCGACAGCGCGGATCTCTGGCGAATTCTACGTTAACGCAATCAACGTGATGCGCGGTGCGGATGCTGTTTCCGAATATCAAGGGCTGCCTGAACAGGAGGCATTTGATATCGAATACTGGCTTCTGGAAGAGGCTAAGTTGCAGCGCATGCCAGCGCCGAAATCAATGGCTGGCCGTGTGGCACTGGTCACTGGTGGTGCAGGCGGCATTGGAGCTGCGACCGCCGAACGGTATCTACGCGAGGGCGCTTGCGTGATGCTGGCGGACATCGACGACGCAGCCTTGACTGAAACCTTTGTTGGGCTGAGCGGGAAATACTCAGCGGACGTGGTGCGTACCGTGAACATGAACGTGACCGACGAAGCAGCAGTTGCCAACGCCTACAACGCCATCGCCGCTGAATTTGGTGGCGTTGATATCCTCGTGTCAAACGCCGGCATCGCGAGCTCTGCCCCGATCGAAGACACCTCTCTTGACCTGTGGAACAAGAACATGGCGATTCTGTCGACCGGTTATTTCCTTGTGAGCCGCGAAGCGTTCAAACTGTTCAAAGTGCAGGACATGGGCGGGTCGGTCGTCTTTGTGGCCTCTAAGAACGGCCTCGCCGCATCGCCAAACGCTTCTGCCTATTGCACTGCCAAGGCGAGCGAAATTCACCTAGCCCGTTGTCTCGCGCTCGAAGGCGCACCATTGGGTGTACGCGTCAATGTCGTGAACCCTGATGCCGTGCTGAAAGGCTCCAAAATCTGGCAAGGTGAATGGCTGGATCAACGTGCGGGCACATACGGTACCGATAAAGACGGACTTGAGGAAATGTACCGCGAGCGGTCCATGCTGAAACGGTCTGTGCTGCCCGAAGACATTGCAGAGGCCGCTTATTTCCTTGCCTCTGATTTATCGGCAAAATCCACAGGCAACATCATCAACGTTGATGCCGGCAACAAAGAGGCGTTCACGCGCTAAGCGTGGACGGTTCAGGGAGGATCACCATGAACTATGAAAGCGCGAAAGCCGCCTTTGCCGATTGGGGCGTCGACACAGAAGCAGCCCTTGCAAAACTCGCAGAGATTCCGATTTCGATGCATTGCTGGCAAGGCGATGATGTCGTTGGCTTTGAAAAGAAGACCGGCAGTTCGGGAGGCGGCATTCAGGCAACGGGCAACCACCCCGGACGCGCCCGCACCCCAGACGAACTGCGGGCCGATCTGGAATTTTCATACAGCATGATACCCGGCAACCACCGGCTGAATTTGCACGCATGCTATCTGGACACAGACCAGAACCCTGATCGCGACGAGATTGAATTCAGTCACTTTGCGCCATGGGTAGACTGGGCTAAAGATCAGGGCCTCGGCCTTGACTTCAACCCGACATTCTTTGGCCACGCCAAGGCTGATGATAATTTAACACTCAGCCATCCGGATCAAGGAATCCGCGATTTCTGGATCGAGCATGGCAAACGGTCCCGCGATATCGCGGCTCAGATGGGCGCGGCGCTTGGGTCGCCTGTCGTCAATAACGTCTGGGTTCCGGATGGATATAAAGACACGCCCGTAGATCGCTATGCACCACGCAAACGGTTGGACCAGTCACTGAACGCGATGATGGCCACGCCGCACGACAAGGCGCAGATGCTGGATGCGGTGGAAAGCAAGCTATTCGGCATCGGCGTTGAGGCCTGCACAGTCGGTAGCCATGAATTTTACATGGGTTACGCGATCCGTAACGAAACCCTGTTGTGCCTCGACATGGGGCATTTCCACCCGACTGAAAACGTTGCTGACAAGCTCAGCTCTGTTGCCCTGTCGGTGGATGAAATCCTACTGCACGTCAGCCGCCCGATGCGTTGGGACAGTGACCATGTAATCCTGCTGGACGACTCGATCATACAAATGGCGCAGGAGCTGGTGAGTGCCGATCTTTTGGATCGCACACACATCGGTCTCGATTTCTTTGACGCGACCATTAGCCGGACGGCAGCTTGGGTGATTGGCACACGTAACATGCAAAAGGCATTGCTGCGCGCGCTATTAGCACCGTGGGAGCAGTTGAAAACAGCCGAGAACGCCCTGGATTATACTTCTCGTCTCGTGGTGACTGAAGAAGTCAAAGACCTGCCATTCGGCGCGGTTTGGGCGGAGTTCTGTGATCGGATGGGCGTCGCAGAGGGCAAAACGCTCATCTCGGCCCTCGCTCAGTATCAATCGAGCGTAGAAAGTCGCGGTTAACAAATCGCGCCGCAACCGCGAAAATAGGTGGTATTCAAACCTATCTTGTGCGGACAAAACCAAGTGTGGTTGTGCCCTTATTCAGGCACAACCTGCTTTTAATCTAGAAACTCCACACCAGTCCTAAGCCCACACCCAATGCGGATGATTTACTAGTTAACGGGCTATCGATATTCTCCCCGATATCTTCATATCCGATTTGGGCGACCGCTGTGATAGCGTCGGTGACTGCGTAGCCGATTGTAATGTCGACGAAAGCAGTGGTGGTATCGTTGGCCTTATATGCACGCCGGTTTGTGGTCGCTTCTGCGTCACTTACACCATAAAGAAATTGGTTCAGTTTGGCTGTGCGGTATCTCGCTCCGACAGACGCATCAAATTGCACATCGCCAACTAACGTCGTGTAACCGAGGGTCACATCGGCCTCAGTCCCGCCATGGGCGTCAGTGATATCTGTCAATGTGCTCAGACCGACGTAGGCGTTTCCAAACGCGAGCTGCGTGCTGATCCCGGCCTCGACTGCATCGTCTCTTTTGAGCCCGACGAAACGCGGATTTTTGTCGGGAAAGGCGGGCGCGCCACGATATCCAAGAACGACATCCAATTGCCCAAGCCCGTAGTCGTAGACCTGATAGGACAGACCGTCGACGCCGATATGCAGCCTGTCAGTATCGTAGCTAATGATCGGGGCAAAGCCGACTTCCTGATCATCACCTAGATAAACATCTGTCGCACCCATAGCGAAAACGCCGATTGTCCACGGCCCGTCCGCCGATGCGCTTGTGCCCGCACACATGAATGCCAACGCGAGAAGTCTTTTACACATGAAGTTTTCCTTGATTGAAATGTGATGTCTTTCAATCGGCAAAACCGTGTTCCACGTCGTCCATATCAACAGGGGCGGACAGTTTGGCAGGGATTTTGAGCCTGAGCAGTCTGGCATCTGAGCATTGTTTGGGACAGGTTGCGGAATGAACCAAATTCTTGTCGAACTGATTAGTACCGCTACGATTGCAATTGCCCTTTTTGGTGTCGCATTTAGCTTGATGCAAACGCACTACCGTCATGTGAACCGTAGTTTTGCGGCTTTCCTGGCTTGTGTGGCCTGCAACAACGTACCAGACGCCCTATCGCGGATGTTGGACATGATGCAGGGCAGTTTTGTGCAATCCGTCAGCCTGGCACTTTGGCTATGTAGCGCATTGTGCTTGGCACCTACGCTGTGGATTTATGTCTATACCCTGACGTCCAATGCGCAAAGGTGGCCTAAATCACTCGGACGCCACTTAATCCTTCCGGTGCTCGGCGCTGTAGTAGGTGCCGCGCTAATAATCAGTCCTGACGAGACACGCGCATCTTTCTTCTCCGAGACTAGTCTACCGACCGAAGGATGGGCATTGGCAGTCCTCGCATCGATTGCGGTCCTTCAAGTCGCGCTTTATCCGCAGTTGGCGTTCTATCTCTATCTGATCGTGCGGCGCCTTGTGCAGTACAAACGCAAGCTGCGGGATGTCTATGCGAGTACTGAACAACATGAACTGCGTTGGATTTATGTGATTGGTGGACTCGGGGGCTTGTTCTGGGTCGCGCAATCGCTGATTTTGGCTGCTGCCATTAACCCCAATTGGGCGTTTGTCCCAATGGCGATGCTCAGTTTATTTGGGTTAGCATTGTTTGCGGCCACAACGCTATGGGGGCTACGGCAACGCCCGCCCTTGGTGCCGGACGTTGGTGAAGACGCTGTCGGCCCGGCATCCACCAGTTCACCCAAATACGAAAATTCAGCTCTGAGTACGGAAGCTTCAGCCCGTATCGCGCGCAAATTGCGCGCCGCAATGGAAGTCGACCATCTGCACCGCGATCCCAACCTGTCGCTCTGGGCATTGGCCCGTCATACCGGTGGCTCACCCAATTACATCTCCCAAACCTTGAATGAAATCATCGGTGAAAGCTTCTTTGATTTCGTCAACGGCTACCGCGTTGCTGAGGCGATGAAGTTACTCGCGACAACGGATCAAACCGTGTTGTCCATCACCTACGACGTTGGCTTTAATGCCCGGTCGTCATTTTACAACGCCTTCAAACGCGTGACGGGGCAAACACCGTCTCAATATCGGAAAACAATGTCCGTCCGTGAGGGGATGGACGACGTAGACAGTGTGGTGCGTCACACCTGATCTCATTACGATGATCAGGAGAACACAGATGAACGCCCGCCGATCCTTCACAATATTCTGGCATAGGCTAACTGCGCTGCCGCCCCAAATTTCTGCGCCCCGTCTGCGGACGAGCAAATTGACCCTCGGGTTCGCCTTGGTGCTGTCGGCTTGTACGGGGCTTGCCGGCTTATCGAAACGCCCACAAGATCCGGATGACAGACGCTATAAGATCGAAACTGTACAATTTGCGGGCGGGTCTGGTGCGACCTTGGCAGGCGAACTGACGATGCCGCACGTTGGTGGACCGTTTAAGGCCGTTGTGTTGATATCGGGGTCCGGGCCGCAAGATCGCAACGAAGCATTGGCCGGACACAAGCCGTTTTTGGTGTTGTCCGATCATCTGACGCGGGCAGGTTTTGCGGTGTTACGTTATGATGACCGTGGATTTGGGGAAAGCCCGGGTGATTACGACACCGCCGACCTGAATGATTTTGCCGATGACGCGGCAAGTGCGTTCCGCTACTTAGCTGCGCGCGCTGAGATCGACACCAATGCTATTGGCTATATCGGCAGTTCTGAAGGCGGCTATATCGCGCCTGTTGCTGCTCAGCAGACCGATCCAGCATTCATGGTATTTTTGGCCGGTGCTGCGCGGCCTCTATTGCCCGAAGTCTTGGTCACACAAACAACTGACCTGTTACGCGCAGAGGGCGCGGACCCGGATCTGATCGCGCTTGCCGCACGGCAATACAGAGAAGGCTCCGCCATCTTGGCGCAAGACGCACCGTTGGCAAAAATACGCGGCGATCTCGATGATTATCTGAAAGGCCAAGGTCTGCGGCGTGCAGCCCGCAACGATTTTCTGGACCAATTCGCAACGCGGTGGGGCGTCAGCTATGCGCGGCATGACCCTGTGGCGGCGCTCCGCGCGTTGACCAATCCGGTGTTGGCATTGTTCGGCGAAAACGATCTGCAAGTCTCCGCCGAAACAGAGGCCCCCCTAATGCGCGCGGCCTTACGCCACCCGCGCTCGGAAGTGCATGTGGTCCCAGGGGTGAACCATCTGTTTCAACCCTCCGCAACGGGATTGCCGTCGGAGTACGCGAAAATCGACACAACCATATCAGTCAGCGTCATGGCCAAAATCAGCGCATGGATCGCGGCAAACTAGCGTCCCCCCCATCTACGACACACACCAATCACTTCGGCTATGCGCCACAGACCCTAAACATGGAAACCTTATGAAACTTTTCGTCCTCACCGCCACAGCCTTTTTGCTTACAGCCTGCGCATCAGAAACAGTACCTGTGGCCAAAATGAGTTGCACAGAATTGGCCCGCAACATCGGTAAAGCACCCAAATCAGGGCCACCGCCACGGTTGATAGTATTGCAGGTACAGTTGACATGTTGGCAGCCGAATCCACCGCAGATGAGATTACAAGCGGTCTTGAATCGCTTGCAGGTGATTTGACACATGTCGCGGCCACGCAAGAGCTTGACGCGCTCAATCGCGCCTTTCGCCAAAATGGATGCAGCTGAAACCAACGTCCTACCACTCACGCAAGCACGTGACGGGTCACCACATGGCCTGTCGCACCCCTAAACCCAATTGGATGCCATAAATGCCAAACTATATCATGCGCCTCACCCTCTTGATCGGGATGACGCTCCTGACAGCATGTGAAAGGCCGCACGGCCCGATAATAGACCCGCATCCTCCAGTAGAGGGGCGCATCACATTCGGTCTAGCCGGATTGGCGCTGGGAACCATTTTTCTCAGTGTGCTGCTTATCGATGGATTTTCGGATGGCGTCGAAGGAATCTTCTCTGGGGAACCGTAACCGCAACAATCTTTGCGCATGGGCGTCTGCGGCCTTATGAAGTTTCAAATCATTCGAATGGGATCGATATCGGTCCTTTTCGCCGTATTGTGTCATATGACGTTTCGACGAAGGAAATGCACCTCAGACGCTCAGTGAATGGGTAGCAATTTTAATTAATCACTCAGGGGTCCGTCTTGACACACATACACTGTCTTGCAGTTAACTTCGGATGGCTAATCTTGGCAATCGAGGCAAAAGTTCTGCGAGAACAAGATGCTCCGGCTGTTATGACGAATGTCTTTTTAAGAGCCATAATGGGTCAGCTAAATACTGGATACGGCAATGTCCGCTTACCCTCGCTTTAATTGCACCGCATGCGGATGCAGCAAACGTCCGCTTCCCGCCAATGCTGCGTTTCGCTGCGATTGTTGCATGGCCCCTGCCCCATCCTTTGGATGTGTCACCGCGCGTTAGCTTCCAGCTGCCTAGAGCAGCTTTCACCCAGAACGGCACAACCAATCGCCAGCTGATCCAATAGTCAGGCATCGTCTCTTTCAGAGCCGGTGCCTTACCTTTGCCTCATGCTGTCCATCGGCCGCGTCGATCTGCCCTCCGGGTGACGGTCGCTGGGGCGACGGATCTGCGACCCTGATCATTCTATGGCTGTTTGGGGTTCGGCCAAGCCGAACGCCGCTGCACAGCGTTAGGGTGAGGGCGCGGCCCTCCCCCTCGGGCAAGTCCATTAGACAGCACCGCGTCCTCGGCTATCGCCTGCGGGCCGCACCACTGCTATCGAATAGACCTGCCTCGCCCCCTCCCGCGTTCGCCACGTGGCAAGGTTTCAGAGCAAGCGCACTGCGTGCGTTGTCTTAAAACCTGCAACGATTGAAGGACGCGAGAAACAAGCGATGGCAATCAAATTGAAAAGAAAGGTCAGCAATGCACGTCGAAAAAGGCAAGTTATCTCGGCTTTCGACAAAAGTTGTCGAAAACACTCCAAAGTTGCCTTTTCAGACACATAAAAACAAAGGGTTACAGGATTTCCGTTGAGCAATATTGCCTTTTCGACCAAGGTAAATTGCTTCTAGCGACACAAGCGGAATTTCATGGAGAGTGCAGCTAACGACCGCCAAGAGCCCGACTCGGCCATTATGATTTTGTGCTGCGTGCGCTCGCAGCGAGGAAAATGCGGCATGAGCGAAAAACCTCATGCTGTCGCGCGGCGGGAGAAACCGCCATTCGAGGATGCCGCAGCATGGTTTTGGATTCGAAAGTGCAGGTCGCGGAATATTGATGCCGTTCCAGATCTGTATCCTAAGGCCCGCTTTGATTGCTGATCGCTAGTTTCAAATCATCAACCAAAGCATCACGACGGCCATTCCCACCATCATGAGGTTTTCTGTGAGGCTGACAAACCCTAGCGGGACGTTGGAGTTTCCTCCAACGCACGCGCATTTCAGCTCGCGTTTGTCGATGTAGACGGCTTTGAAGACGCTGATGGCTCCGATGCTCGCAACCAGGAGTGCTGCGGGAGCGGATACCCAGGTCAGGATCATGCCGGTCATGAGGATGCCTGCACCTGTTTCTACGAATGGATAGATATAGGAGTAGGGCACCCACCTCCGAGCAAGAAGGTCGTAGTTGAGGAACATCGTGGAGAAGCCCTCGATATCGCGCAGTTTCTGCATGCCGAGAAGGATCATCGAGACCGAGATGAACCAGCCAAGCGTCTGCCATGTGATGGCGCCAAGAAACCCGATGGAGAGCGCGATTGCGGTCAGAGCTGCCACGGCAAAGAGATAAAGCACTGGCCGGTAGGTGGTTGCCTTTGGGTCCCAGCCGGTCAGCTTTTCGCGCAGGTCCGTATAGCCGCCAACGCGTTCGCCTTCGATCCATGCTTGGGGCGTCGTCTTGACGTCATGCTCGGCCTTGAAGCTGTCAACTTCGGCGCGTGTTCGGAAAAGCCTGTCATCGATATCATATCCCTGACGTTCAAGAAGCCAGCGCGCCTTTTGCCCGGATGGGCACAGATGGTCTGGCAAGGCCATTCGGTAAAGCACAGCTGTCTTGCCCACCGCCACTTCGGCGGGGTTTGTGTCTATGTCTGCAACGTCGCGTGTGTCTTTGGGCATTGGCTTCTCCGACGATCTATTTGCGTGTGTATCTCTCATTTCTATATACCCCCATAGGGTATATAATCAAGAGTTCGACCTTTGGTTCCGCACTCACTCGACTTTTTATCTGCCACCATGCGAAAAGGGACTATGCACGAAAACCGCGAAGCCACTTTGAAACGTCTGAAACGCCTTGAGGGTCAGGTCCGCGGGATCGCCCGGATGGTCGAAGAGGACCGCTATTGCGTTGACGTCTTGACGCAAATCGCGGCAGTCCGCGCGGCGCTGAAAGGCGTCGAAAAGCTCGTGATCGACGATCACGCATCCCACTGCATCGAAGATGCGCTCGCCTCGGGTGATCGTGAGGACCAGCGGGCGAAGTTCACCGAACTCCTTGAATTGCTCGACAAAGCGCGCGGCTAAGCCGTCAAAGATTGATCGGCGGTGTCGTCACGCTTGTGATCGTTGCCGTTGCCAACAGGATCATCACGACGGCCAGCATTTCCATCAAAATAGACCGCCGCAGGGCATGGGCTGCACCGGCTTTCTCGGCGCGCAACGCAGGAACGAGCCTCACCTTATTGAAAGCCGCAAAGCCCAGAAGTACCGCAACAATCGCGACTTTGAGCAAAAGCCCCAGGCCATAGGCTGTTCCAAATAAGGCAGTGACGGAGCCTGAAAGGAGCCAGGCGAGCGCTGTACCTGCAAAGATCAGGAAAGCCACTCCAAGAGCAGCGACATTGCCAAAGTGGTGCAACACGTCAACGCCCGAGGGAGTAAGCGCCGCGCGGCGCAAAGGCACAAGCGCACCAACCCAAAAAGCTGCGGTCAGAAGGTGAAGAGCAAGCAAGACAACGAGAATCATCCTGGGATCACCCAGAGCGTGGCCCACCTGAGCAAAAGATATGGCCACGGCAAGGCTGCCCAACAAAGCAATCCATTGCCCAATACGAGGCACCAAAACCGCCAGTATCGCAAGTTCGCCAAATCCACGCCAAATCGCGGCGGTGCCAAGCGGGCTTTCCCAAACAAACCCGAGCATCATCGGGTCCGTTGCGCCCTCAAAGCCCATCCCAGATATGCGGGCCGCACGAATGCCAATACGTATAGCCAACACAGTCAGGCCAACCAGTACCGCAACGACGGCAAGCCGCCTGGCAAGGCGCAGGACAGACGCCTCGGCGCGCTTCGCAAAGATGAAGGAAAACAAGACGCCCCCAATCGCGAGAAGAGCCGCGCTATAGCCAATCGCTTTGGCTACAATGGCCAAGACGGCAAGACCGTCGATTGGAGCCAGTCCGGTCACTCCGCGACCGTGAAGGAGAAGCTACCCTGCATCGGGTGACCGTCTGAGGCCATGCCGCGCCAGTCGAAACGGTAGCTTCCAGGCGCAAGCGCTTCCAATGGCACTGCCCGGAATTCCGTTGTTGGTTCCATACCGGTCTCGCGTTCGATTTCGATGTCATCATCGGTTGCAGTCAGCATGACGGAAATGATGCGCATCGGATCATCGAACCGCATTGAAAGCTCTGGCACTTCTGTGACAGTCGCACCATCAGCAGGTGTCGTTGCTTCGGACTTGGAATGCGCCGCAGCAACCACCGGAGCGACTGCGATGGCCAAACCGAGAAGGGCTTGTCTAATCATCTGAGTTTTCCTCTATTCGGACTGGGCATTGAGTGCGTCGTGATGCTCTCGAATATCACTGGGCCAGGTTGATTTGATGAAGGATAACACGGCAATGATCTCTTCATCGCTGAGCACTTCTTCATAGACAGGCATACCGGATGGGGGTGCATTCTCCATCAGTCCGGCAAGCCCATATTTGGTCAGGGTGAAGAGCGTTTCATCGTCGTGGTGCCACGTGTGCCCGGTCGCGTCATGCGGCGGTGCTGGTAGCAAACCATCTTCGCCCCGCATCCGCCAGTTCGCTTGCCCTTCTAGGCGCGCACCATGGCACGCAGCACATTGGTCCGCGTAGATGCCTTGGCCGTTGGCAACTACTTCGGCGTCGTCAGGTGACAAAAGACCGACCGCATCGGAGGGTTGGGCCATGACAAAGGCGGCGGCGAAACCGGCGAGCGCGAGCCCGCCGGTCATAAGAACTGCTTTGCGACTTGCCATCAGGTGTCGAAGGGCTGTGCTGTACCAGCGCGGTAGTAAACCATTCCGGTGCCCGCCTCTCCACCAAATGCGATGACGTCGTAACGGGCAGACGGGTCATCTCCCATGCCGGGGGAACCCATAGGCATGCCCGGAACAGCAAGACCGGTGATGTCTGGGCGATCGTGCAAAACAGTTTCCAATGCTTCGAACGGCACATGCCCTTCGAAGACATATCCATCCGCTTCAATGGTATGACAGGATGCCAGTTCAAGCGGTATGCCGCGTTCTGACTTCTGCGCCTCGGGGTCGGTCAGTTCCTCGACCGTGACGGCGTAGCCGCGTGCGCGAGCTAGGTCAGCCCAAGCGTGACAGCACCCGCAGCCTGGCGAAGCGAGAACGCGCATAGGTGTGCCAGCACGAGCAGGCAGGGCAGCCATGGCAAGAGCTGTTGCAGTTAGGGTGGTGAAGTGACGACGTGTGATCATGTCTGTCGGTCCTTTGATTTGAAAGTTGAATGGACTGCGGGCTAGCGCCCGTTGCCGCTTAGACTTTCGGAGGACCGGTTGGGACAGCTAGCGTCAGGTTTGCAAAGTCGAAGTCAGCGTTCAGAACACTAACAACCGATCTGCTCGCGGGAATGACCTGCAAAATAGCAGAAGCGGCCGCGAGATCGCCAAAACAGGGCATTGACCCCATGCCGCTTGAGGCGTCGCAGCAGTCCGCAAGTGCCTTCTCAGCATCAGCCAAGGGGTCGCTTTCTGATGTTTGGGCGTGGTGGTCGGCGTGATCCGATCCATGGTTCAAGCCATGCATCACAGATGCGGTGGATGCACCAGTGAATGCAAAAACAAGAATGATCGACAGAACCAAACGAAGCATAACCAATACCTACTGGGGGTATTTGGCTTTGACAAGTCACGAGGATGTGTCGCCGCGAGCCTGCCTAGTTGCAACCATTATGGCTACGCCACATGTCCGGATTATGCCCGTCTGGAACGGTGGCACAGGGATCATCTGAATAACCGCGCAAGACCGAGTACTGGCTGACTTGGGCATCAGTCAGCAATGGTAAAGTCAACAGATGGGCATTCAAATGGACAAGGCGAAGAGCTGAGCGCGCTTGACCTGCTTCTGCGACTAGACGTTCAAGCATATCGGCATCTGGTGCGCCTTGTTGAAACGCTGCGTCCAGCGATTGTTCCGCCGCGACGAACCGCTCCCCAGCAGTTATGGCGTCTGATAGCATCTGCGCCCGGACCACCTCGATGTCGGCGCGCTGCTGTTCGGTCAGACCGATTTCATCGGCAAGCTCAAGGAGATGCGTTGGCCCGGGAACGCCATTTAGCTCGGCGGCGCGTGCAAGACCCCAACCGCCGCCACGTGCGATCTCTTCCAAGTCGTCCTCGGAAAGGGATTTGATAAGGCGCGTTTCTTGCCCTGCATAGTCCGATGGGACTGAGCCGTAGTTTCCAGAGTGGTTTTGAGCAAAGGCAAAGGTGGGCAAGAACAGCATGAGGAATGCGAAGCGCTTGGTTGTCATGTTTGATATCCTTGTTTGATCCGGTATTTGCGCAAAGACATTGCATATGATGAGCAACATGAAACATGATAGAAATCATGTCAGATCATTGGCTCACATCATTCGAAGGCGCATCTGTTCGAACACTAGACGCAGGCGAGTATCTTTTTCGGCGTAACGACAAAGTTGAAATGGCCTTCCTCGTAAGAGAAGGCCATGTGCTCCTTCGCCGTGCTCTGAAAGATGGCGGGCTTCTCACATTGCACATCGCCAATGCGGGCGATTTGGTCGCCGAAGCGTCCTTGTTTGCAGATCAGTACCACTGCGATGCGGTCACGGATCGGACCACAAAGGTTTCGGCCATACCTAAGGCGCAGCTTCTGAAGGACTTTGAGAACGGTTCTTGGGGGGGAAATCTTTCGGTAAGAGCATTGGAGCGAACGACCAGAGAACTTCAGGCACTGCGGACGCGCATTGAGATCATGCGGTTGCGAAAGGTAACAGATCGGCTGGATGCCTATCTCGAACTTAATGGACCTCCAAAAGAAGGTGGGTGGGTGCACGTCGCCGATTGGATTGGGGTGACGCCACCCGCTCTTTATCGCGAACTTGCGAAGCGTCGCCGGGACGATCAGGCATGAACCCAGACACAAATACCCTTCTTGAGATATCGGACTTTCTGGGCCTTGCAGCAACCAGATAGGTTCAGACTATAAGTTGTTGCGAAGTTGGTTCTCCTTCCTAAAATGAACTGGAGAGGAAAGATCATGTTGCCTGAGCAGTTTTCCGGTGGGTGCGCGTGTGGAGCAGTCCGATACAAATCCGAAGGTGTTGCCCGCTACATGGGTAACTGCCATTGCCGCGATTGCCAGCAGGCCACTGGAAGTGCCTATTTTCCAGCTGTGCTAGTGAAACAGACTGATTTCAGGCTTGAGAAAGGTGAACCAAAGTGGTTCGAGCGCCAAGCTGATCGCGGCCATGCAATGCTTCGCGGTTTCTGCGCTGAGTGTGGATCACCGCTGTTTCTGATCAACAAGGCAAGCGAAGGAGCAATGATCCTGTTCGCGGGTAGTTTGGATGATCCGAGTTGGTACCAGCCAAGCCGTGACATTTACGTGAAGAGCGCACAGCCTTGGGATCAAATGGACCCCAGTCTCCCGAAAGCTGATGGAATGCCTACCTAGCTTTTTAGCGTTGTTACATTTTGGTGTCAGTCGCAATCCGACTTTGGCTCGTTGCGTACCTCAGAAGAACCTCCCCACACGTGTCGCGTACTGTTCAAACGTGCTTCCGTATTTATCCTTGAGCCAAGGTTCCTCAGAAAATGGTGCGGCGATAAGCACTGCTATTCCCGCTAACCCGACGACCATTGCCCAAGGCGCTGCTGACAAGATCATCCAGCCACTTACGATGCCAATATCAGCGATGTACTGCGGGTTCCGAGAGTAACGATACATGCCCTCAGTGCGCAGGGTGCCTTTGGCTCCACCAGTCTGCGGCACCCCAAAGTGCGAGACTTCCATCCATACCACAATGTTGCCAAGGAGGATGAGAGGCAGGCCAACGCCAAACCGCACCCAACTTGGAATGGCCAGATCAGCCCAACCCAAGACACCAAGCAAGATGAGAACACCGAACAGCGTGAATGTCGGCACCCAGACAAGGAAAGGTGTAAGTGCCGTATAGCGTTTGGGCGGCCATATCCGCCGCGCAGGAAAGGCGATTGACCAAAGGATCGCGGCCAAGGTCATAGCCGCAATGCCCAGACCTAGAGCAACAAGCATGCTATGCATCATACGTCTACGTGGCCGTGGTCGATCACTTCCCGCCGTTCCGCGAGGGCTTGGCGCACTATCTGGAATGCTGACGACAGAAACAGTCCCGCCATGATTGTTGCCACGATCAGGTCAGGCCAGCCCGTTGCAGTGCCCCAGACGCCCAAGGCGGCGAACATAACTGCGACGTTGCCGATGGCGTCATTGCGGGAGCATAGCCAGACTGAGCGCACGTTGGCGTCACCGTCCTTGTAGCGCACCAGTAAGAACACACTGGCAAGGTTGGTGAGCAATGCCAGAAAGCCAACAGCACCCATGATCTCGGCTGTGGGAACCCCGACATAAAATACGCGGTAGACAGTCGATCCAAAAACCCAAAGCCCCATCAACAAGAGGCTGAAACCCTTGAACAGCGCGGCATTGGTACGGGCGCGAAGTGAGGCACCAATGACTGCCAGAGAAATGCCGTAGGTCATTGCATCCCCCGCAAAGTCGAGCGCATCGGCTTGCAAAGCCTGTGACTGCGCCAAATGGCCAGCCGTCATTTCAACTGCGAACATCGTCGCGTTCAATGCAATGACGATCCAAAGCCTTCGCTTGTAATCGTCTGATACGCCGTCAAATTTGGTGTCGTGTCCGCAGCAACCTGACATGGGTGAATCCTCTTTCATCTTACGTTGATGATAGTGTAATGTCTCTAGTGACTAGAGGTTCAAGAGGTTTCTTCATGTTTTCTATCGGCGAGCTTTCAAAACGCACAAAGGTCAAGGTTCCAACCATTCGTTACTATGAAGAAATGGGACTTTTGGCAGAAGCCGAGCGCACGAGTGGCAACCAAAGACGCTACGATAAGGAAGGATTGGAACGACTGAGTTTCATTCGTCACGCTCGTGATCTGGGATTTTCGATTGAGGCGATATCATCGCTCATCGAGTTACAGGATCATCCAGACAGATCGTGCAAGGCCGCAACAGACATTGCTGTTTCGCAGCTTGCAGATGTTCGCGCGAAAATCAAACGGCTCAAGCTTTTGGAAAAGGAACTCACGCGAATTTCGAAGGGATGTGATGGGCACGGCGTTTCTGAAGACTGCTATGTCTTGGCGTCTTTGGCTGATCATGAACTTTGTGAGAGGGAGCACTGATATCGATAACCAAAATTACAATTGCGGAAAAAGGGTGTTAGCCAACCTGCTAAGCCAATCACTTGACTGACTGGTCTTGGTAGTTGGTTATGGCAATAGTCGTAAGATGAACACTGAAGAAATCCCTTCCCCATTCTTCCACCGAACCGCCGCAGTGCTCCAGGTGAACAGCCGCTCAGTAAGACCGATGCGGGACTTTTTTGTTGAGCGGCTCGGATTTGAACTTGGTACGGAGATTGGGGCTGGTCCAAAATTTGTGACTTTGGACAGAGATGGTCAGACAATCATGCTTGCTTGCCATCGAACATTTGGACTCCGAAAACATGGTTGGGCGGCCTATTTCTGGGTAGAAAACATAGAAGAGCTGCATGACGAATTCGAGCGCCGAGGCGCAAAGCTCAAAGGCCCGATAACCGACAAGCCATACGGTTGCCGAGAGATTGTAGCAATGGCACCGGGTGGCCGAGAAATCGTCTTCGGTGAGATAGCCGGTGCCCCGGCAGATTAGACGCGTCCATACCTAAACTCCGCAGCAGGATTTGCCTTCCTGGATCGGTGGGCAAGGAACTGTTGCGTAAGAACAATAGACGCAGCAATCCCCCTCAAGCGGTTTCAAGACAGTCTGACATGACTTGCATTCATAAAACCACTGGCAAGCATCCGTCGGCATAGTCTCGGTTTCGACGTGTCCGCAAGTTGGACAGGTGAGCGTAGATTCCAAAACTACTTTTGCGTTTTCTGTCGCCATATCGCGTACCCCGTCAGTAAAAGAAATCCCGCCAAAATCGGCAGCAAAACAGCATCGTTGTAGACGACACCAAGTAAGCCCGTCAGACCAAGCGCTGTCAGCGCGACCGGCAGCAACGGTGTGAAGCAACATAGCGCGGCCAAAATCGTGCCACCTACCCCGAGCACCAGGAGTTTGTTCTTCATCGAGTCGATCTCCACAAATCCCACATAAAACGTTGCGCTGACGCCTCCCAGAGCGGCGAAGACAGCGCGATCAAAAAGGCGATGGATGCAAGCGACGTCCAGATAATTGCAGACCGCCTGCGCGTTGAGCATGGCTTGCGCCGCAGCACCCGATACCAAGCCCAAACGAGGGCAATCGCGACAGCGACAAGAATGAACCCTCGGTAAGCGATGAATGGGCCAAGCATGGTGAGCCATGCGCCGCCAAGGCCTAATATCGAAAGGCCAATAGGCAAAACACAACATGACGCCGACAACAGCGCCAAAAGGGCTGCGAAGGGCATCACCAGGCGGGCAGCGATGCCGGTGTCTGCCACGGGTTGTTGATTTGCATTCATGTCCATTTTGCCTTTCTACTTTCTGTAGCCACTACAGGAGCAAGCGAAATGTTCACCATCGGCAAAGCGTCGGAACAAAGCGGCGTCAACATCGAAACGATCCGATACTATGAACGAGAAGGTGTTGTTCCGAAGCCGGGGCGTTCCGCAGGTGGACGTCGGCTATACTCATCCGATGAAATCGCCAAACTCAGGTTCGTGCGCCGGTGTCGCGATTTGGGCTTCCCGATCTCGATTATTCAGACCTTTCTATCTCTGACCGAGCAGAGCGACCGATCCTGTGGCGAGGTGAAAGCAATGGCTGAGAACCATCTGGGTGAGATCACCGCCAAGATTGAGAACTTAGTGCGCCTCCGAGACGCGCTCTTGAGCCTTTCAAAGAACTGCGAAGATGGCACTGCGGCTTGCCCCATGTTGGACGCTTTGATGAAGGATGGCTTTGGAGATGGCCTGCAAGAGTAAGGCAGCCTTTAGTTTGAGTTTCGCGAACGGTATCCCTGTCCCACCATCTTTCACATTTGCGAAGCGTACGGCGAAAGTTCGGTCTTGGTTCGGGCACAATCGGGGCCTCTGATCGACCGGTCTGGCGACATCAGCTGCGACACAGCGATGAACGCGCCGCGCGTGCGAACTAATGCTGCGTCAGCAACAGCCGCGCCTGCATAAGTCCGGTTTGTCCGCAAAGCAGACCTCGGTGCATCGCGCAGCTAATGCCCGTAAGGACCGTTTGAACGTCGTGCTGGGAGGCTTAATAGAGCGACCCATAGGTAGAGGACAAAGATGGCCCTGGAGTTTGTTACTTCACTGACGCAGCTTTAATTTGAATTCGCATCATGGTTCTTGTTGTGGTGCGACTACTTTTCCCCAATCACGTCGTTCGTGGACCCCGCCTCAGTCTTATTCGAGATACCACTGTCGCCACAGCGAAAGTAAAACATCAATTAGTTGTCAAGTTGCTAAATCGCGGCGCTAGCGCGAACAGCGGTTTGGGACAATTTTTATTGCCATGCTGCGACTTTGACTGCTGCCAAACCGTCTTTTCTTCGTTCCACAACAATTGAGATCGCTTCACCCGCCTCCAGTGATCCGAAACCTGACGACTTCATGGACTCTTGCCCTACGAAGATATCTTCGGTCGTTCCAAAAACGACTGCGAAACCGTAACCTTTGGACTTCGAGAACCATCTCACGCGCGCCGGTTGAAACGTCAAAGTGGATTGTTCAAACTGTTCCACTGGGTGGACCCCATAAACCTCGGTTGCCCGAAGACGCCCCGCTTCACCTGATACCTTGCATAGTACGGTTGCCCCTTCACTGATCGATGATCTATTGACCTGAAGAAGAACATTCAAATGCAGTAAGATATCTCCTTGCACGCCGGGCACGCAGATGAATCCGTAACCCTTTATACAATCGAACCACTTAACTGTGCCTTCGACCCGCCCACCGTCTGCAACCTCAATATCGTTTACTATCGTATTCACTGAGCACTCCTTCTCTTTGGTAAGGCTCCCGCTCAACCATAAGTGGAGCCGGGGATTGGGCACATATAGGGCGAACCATAGCAAATCAAAGCATATCGGACCGAATATTCAGTTGAGTACTGCTAGGGTTCCGCTCGGAGAGCTTTCAGCATTAACTCTTTTTAGCCACTTTTGAGGATTCCCAGTGTTTAAGACTCCAGCCGAATTCATTCACCAGCTGTTTCCCTTAACGTTCCCAGCTATTTAACAGTGCCTATCCTCAATAGTCCGATCGCAACCTCACTGTATCGTGCCGATTTGTGCAACTTATCTGTGCCTGTACTAAAGGACATCTCCTCACGGTTGATCGGCGCATGTATACGAGCGGTCGTACCGAGTTCGGTATTAGTCTGTCTTGAGTGAATGGTTTTCGGTTACCAGTTCTGTTGCCTTGTTTCTCGAAGTTATGAGTATCCCGTCATTGGGTTGTAAATCAGTGATATAAAAGTGGTCTGGTTCTTTCAGAAGGACCGACCACTTTTAAGTTAAAGCACACCTACAGAAGAATATGGTTGCTTAGCTCCAAGTTCTTTCAGATGCGTATTACCAGTTTAGGAGCAGGAAAAAGCGGCGCACATGGCGACCTGATCCTTCCATAGTATCTCATTCTTTTTCGAGACTGACTGGGCATATACCAAGAACGATAATGCAACTTAACCGATCATTTGATTAAGACAGCGCTGCAGGAAGTACAAAAGTTACCAGACGAACTGCAACCATCCCCATGGCGGACACCAGCACAAAGTCCTACCAAATAGTCATAGTCTGTTTTGTTGACAACTGGTACAGCGGACCCTATCCGGAGCGCAGTAGAAGGCAACTTTGAGTCTTCCAATTTCTTAGATGCCCGCGACAGCCGTAAGGTCCTCGCGGGTTTTCGTTTTTAGTAGCTGTGTGACGAGATCTCCGTCGTCGTAAAGTCGGACTACGACATGTTTTGCTGGAGATCGCAGAGTGCCATCATCTCGGATCCGGTTGCAATTGCGTAGTTTTCACAATCAAAGCCTTGCCTCCCGATGTTCTTGGGTCTGGCGATCAGTGTTCTGTCGCCTTTGGCGCCGATCAACCGGAGCCTTCAACCCAATCGCGGCCAACCGCGCACGTAATCCATGACGTTCATAGTACCAACTGATCTTCAGCGGCGTCTCGATGGGGCAAATGCCTTTGGCTTCGAGATGACACCCTAAAGGCCCGGCTGTGCGGCGGTACTCTTTGGCCAATTCGCCGAGCGTGACGTATTTCGCGCTGAATGCTGTGATGCTTTCAAACGTGATGACCGTGATGGGCTGACGCGACTTTGGGTTCATCGCGCGCTCCTCACTCAGCAGTCCGTGATCGACGAGATGTTTGATCGTGGGATATGTTACACGCAGCGCGCGTGCGGCATCCCCCTTGGGCAGTCCCGGCAGCTCAGGCACTGGCAGCAGTGACCGCAATTCCCCAATGCAAATACGGAAGCCTGACAGCCCATCTTTTGCGCTATCGTGCCCGATGGTCTGCAGGTGTCCGTCCAGAATGAACGAGACGATATCAGCGCTGGGACACCGGACGCGCTGCGATGCCTCCGTGATCGGGACAAGCTTTGCATGAGACGCACCTCGCACAGTCACGCGATGTGACAGCCGCGCGAGCAGCCGGTCGATGTCCGCTTGTTCGTACTTTGGAATGAGATCCAACGCGTCGATGATTGGCGTCAAAATTGATCGTTCCCTGAACTGCTGCAGAACCTCGGTGCTGACAGCTAAACGCGCGCTCGCTTGTTGCGCCGTCAGACGCCCCTCCATTTGCGCCGCAATACGGGCGACGTCTGTGACATCCAGGGCGGCATGAAGCCTTATGGATTTGTCCTCATCATCAAGCTGGGCCTGCCCGCCTGACAGAAGGACCCTGTTCATGCGATTGCGCTGCATGCCCAGTGTCTGCCAGGCAGTGTGTACCGTGTATTTCTCGCGGGATGTGCAAGCCTTCCCCAAAACAGTTTGACCTTCTTGGATCGGATAGCTGCGGAAAATGAAGTCGCGCACGATGTTTTTCAGGGGCTCAAACGCTTCCCCCAGCGCGGACGTCCTGAGCCATTCAAATAATGCTCCCAGATCGGATTTGTGGTGCACCGTGCGCAAAGCCTCTGGCGCCACCAGACTTTCCAAAGCCTTGCAAAGCCCCTCCTCGCCCGTCTGCAGTGCGTCAAAACCCGCCTGCCCCGCTTCTGCCAGTTCAGCCTCCGACGCACTCGAGATCAAACGTTTCGACCCGAACAACAGCACAAAGCCCAATACCTCAGACAATCGCGTGGCGATGTGCATCGGCATAGCGTCCAAAAACGGATTGCACGGCTTCCCCATCAGGCGGGACATCACATAGGCCTCAAGGTCAGTTGCAGACTGGTGTGCGCAATCGCTTGCTGCACCCGCAATGAGATCCCAATGCCTTTCGACTTGACCTGCAAAGTCATAGTTGTGGATCGTATAGCGCTCGTGCGGCAAAGTGATGATCGGGCAATGATGCTTATCGCAAGCCCGCATTGCTGCGAACTGCCAAAAGTGCCGACGGTATGCACCATGCCGCCAATCAGCGATCCGATCCGCAACAAGGCATTGCGGGCACACTCGCAGCCGCGTGCGAATGAGCGAGCTCTTAGTGCCCTCCTGCCCTGCCACCACAAACCGATGAGACGCAGTACTGCGAACAGCCCAATGTTTCAGATCAGCGGAACAGGCCCCGCCGATGCGCGCGACGCGTTCAAGGAGAACATCATCGCCCCGCACAACGTCTTGCCACCGGAAACCATGATCGAGACAAAAGTCGTGCGGCGTCTCCACGTGGAAAAACCGCGCTAGGCGCGACACATAAGACGTCGCTGTTTCGAACCGTTTGAGCGGGAAACTGATACGAGGTTCAAATGCCATAGGTGTCGCCCTCCCCATAAAGCTTGCTGCAATCAATCCGCTCGAAGTCCACCGCGATAAACGGGTTCATGCCGTCCATGCAGCCTGACTTGTCCGCATAGGCTGATTGGAACTGCGCAGGCCCAACCGCGGTCTTCCCCTGCCTCAGTGCCTGTTCAATTGCCAAGATGATGAACTTGATCAGAAGGCCAAATTCACCGCAGGCCGCGTGGACCAAGCGCGCCACAAATTCAGCCGAAAGACTATCAGGGCACACGTCTAAACCGGCCTTGCCCACATAAAAGCGAAGGGTTCCGATAATGGCATCAATGTCCTGCAGTGCGTTCAGCGCTTTCAACTCGATCGGATACAATCGCCGCGTCAATTGCGCGTCTTGATTGATCATGTCCTTCAGCAGCGGCGTGCCCGACAAGATGAGACCAACAGGCCATCCGGGGTTCTGCAACAAGGATTTCAGGGTGCTGATCACCGATTGGATTTCACGCGGGGTTTGTTTTTCGCAAAGATGCTGCGCCTCATCAAAGTGCACAAAGAGCGTTTGGCGATCTCGCAGATTATCGCGCACCATGTCCCAGATAATATGGGCCGGGCGGTCCCGCTCAAGTTTGTATCCAAGGGACCTCAAACAGGTGATACCAACCGACTTCTCGGTGGCAGGAGATGGCACCAAACAACTCAGCGCCTCGCAGATGTTACCATCATCGCCGCCATCATCTCCTTCTCGGAACGACCGCAGCAATTCTTGCACCGCCATCGATTTGCCGGCCCCAGGGGGGCCGGTGACAACGATACCTTCGACTTCGGGTGCGATCCCCGCCGCCAGCTGCGCGCGCCGCAAGGACACAAGGTCAAAGAACTTCTTCTCCAGGGGCGCGTAGGCAGGGTGCTCGGCAAAGATCATACCGAGCCTGACAATTTGGTCAGCAATGCGATCATCAGTCATGGCGGAACCCAAATCCGCCTGAGCGACCCTTCTGGGGCTCGTTTTCATCGTCGCTTGGCTTGGTTTCTTGCGGATTATTGTCCGATTGCGGCTCCCGCTCCGATCCCGGATCAGGCGCGTCGACGGGCAAATCTGTTTGATCATCGTGACCCTGATCCACACTGTCAGACCCTGATGGATCAATCACATCGCCCAACAGCCCAAGCCCTTCGGGCGCATCTTTGACCGGCGGCACATGCTTGGAAGGCTTGATCGAGAGCGACATGAACAACTCACGCTCTGCACGCTCCAACTCTTCCGTCGTCAATGTCATTGGTTTCAGGCGCCGCAGCGCCATCGCATCGGCGTTGATTGCGCGAATGGCTTTGCGCGCACGCCGCACGACATCTTCAGATAGCTGCGCCTCCTTCTTATGTTTGAGACGTAAATTGCGGCAAATCTCGGTCCACTCGACAAGCGAAAGCCCCCAGACACTGTCTGATACCGCGTGAGCTGGATACCATTCCCCATCCAAATACACGGTAATAAAGGTCAGGTCGTGCGGGTCGACGCGGATCTCCACTTTGGATCGGGCGCCGTCGGAATAGGCCTGCTCGATCTCGGGGGACAGGTAGTGAATGCCATGCGCTAGCACACCGTGGCGATCAATCTTGCGCTGCAATGCAATCCCGAACACGGAACACAGTGTTGTCGCATCTGGCGTCGCTGTCACGCCTTGCTCCTTGGCAAGCCGCTTCCATGCATTGGCAGGTGTTTCATCATCCAATCCCGCATGTGGCACGTTATGATAGATATCGACGACAAACCGTGTGAACAGCCGAACGAGATCATCGTCTGTCACAGCAGCCAAGTCTTCACCCGGGTAGTCCCCGCGTTCCTTAGAGTTCGAAAAACTGCGCCCTGTGAGTTCTACCATCAACTGTGATGCGAAGGTCCCAAAAATGCGCTCGACATGCCCGCGAAGTTTGGGGACGCCTGCAGCCGGAGCCGACTGCGTAAAACGCAAGTCCGCGACTGCAACACGGTACTCATCGGCGATGAACGCGGGCCCCATGTCCGTAGAAACGGTGCCGCAACCACCAAAAAATCCCCAACCAGACTCACACCCTGCTGCCTGCGCAAGCGGAGTCTTATCCATTGTGATCAAAGAAAGCGTGCTGATCGCGTCAGCCGGCGTCGGCCTCTGCGCAAGCCGCATACCAACGACGCACCGTGTCGCCACATCAATCGCGAGACACAGCCATCTGCGGCCAACTTTGTAGGTCGCTTTTTGTTGCTCACTCAGGCCATCAAGGCATCCCGCTTCATCCAGCAGCGAATAGACATCGATCTTCCATTCATCCATTTCCACCCATTGCAAAGGATGAAAGATCTTCAAGCCCTCTTGATAGATGCTCATGTCACGCACAGCGGCACTTTTGCCGTAACGCCCGACTTTACACTGGAACTTTTTGAGTTGAGACGCGCGGCGCTTGATGTCCGAGGCCGATGGAATGACGAGATCAGGCAGGCCGTCGGTTGCGCGTTCCGCATTCAGCTCCTTGAAGTGATCTTGGGTATCGCGGACGATCTTTGCGGGTGTCGGCTTGCCCAGCGATAGAAACTCCCACAGGCACGCGTTGAGGACCTTCATGACCTCCGTGCCAAATCGCCTAACGTAGGTCGTCTCGCAGCGCTGCTTGTTCATCAGCGATAACGGACATCCGCCCGCGCGTTCATAGCGACGTAGCCAATTCAATAATGTTTTCGCACATGGCGCTTTGCGGATGGTTGCTTTCCTACCAGCTTGCCCTGATGACCCCAGGTACTGCGCATCAACGCAAATGGCATTCACCCGTTGGCGCAGCACCGGCATGAACTGGGTAATCGATGTCTCAGTCCGATTGATTTCCTTGGCATGTACCGAAGCTGAAGTAACCTGAACCCAAACCTCGCGCCACAAAGCGTCTGAGCGCGCTTTCGGCTTTGCTGTCGCAAGGTACTTTTGACTAGTATGCAGACGCGACACTGCGCGATGCTTGGAAAAGAATCCCCGTCGCAGTCGCGTCGTCGGATCCTTTAGGAGAGCCGTGACCTCGTCATGGCTAAAGGACAGCGTGATGTCCGCGTTATCGACCTGCTGCAGGACAATCCCATCTTTGGACTGTAACGTGATCATATAGAGCACAGCCGCCAACTCAAACGCGTCACTCGGATCAAAGCGTACTCTCATGACGCCACCTCCGCGGTGATCATCGTCTGCGGGGTGATATCGCCTACGTTCAAGACCTTGGCTTGTCCGGTGAACAGAGCGCGAAACGCAGCTCGAAAGCCTCGCCCATCAAGTCCTGACTTCTGCACCAGATCAGCAATCGTCGTAGGTGTATCGAGATCAGCCAACAAAGACGCAATTGCCGCGTCGGCCTCGACATCTGGATACCTACGAAACTCGTGCAACCGTTGCGCGTTTCTGGCCTCTGCAGGTGTGAACGAGCGATCTGTCACCAACACGACGTCATCGGCAAAGCTCAAAGGAGTTGCCGCCTTGATCAGCTCCAGCTCCTGCCGAAAGCCATGTTCTTCAACAATCGCTGCAGGCTTCACAGCAATGGCGAGCATTTTGCCGCATGCCAGTTTGACCACAAAGTCAAAGTAGGTGTGGCGCGTCGCGTCATGCGCATCAGTATATCTGATGGGCCCGCGCTGCTCCCAAAGGTCTATGGTGTCGCGCCGTGCGAGCAATAAAAGCAGCACGTGCATTTCTAGAATGCTCTCGAATATGACACGGCGATCAAACTGCCAGTTCGGCAACCTGCAGACAATTGCGCCACGACCACTGCGGCCACGTGGGTTGATCCGGCGATTGGAACGGCTCGCAAGAGCCCTGCGAAACGTACGGTTAGATGAATAATTCATGTTTGTGTTGGCCCTGACGACCGGCATAACTTCACCGATCGCCCAAGGGCGCTTCTCCATTTATTGAGACAAAGGAATTGAGCGCCCCAAAGGGCGTTCTGACTTGACATTGAACAGTCGAAAGGAGAAGCTTACGTATCAGATCCAAATGATACGAAGCGGCCTTGACTGGGAAACCGGCCTTGGCCGTTTCTCGTTTTTGGGGTTAAATCTTCATTTGGTTTCCTCCTCGTATCTATGAGGCCATAGGTTTGATGGAACATCGTTCAATCGAGCCGCTATTTCCGTTTCAATAGCAACATTTGACCTGTGACCCTGGCAAACCATGGTCACAAGACTTGGAACACAACCGACAGAATTTGCGATATCAGTGAAATTAACGCCAAGCGCGCGCAGCCTTCTGCGAATTGCGTCATGCCGTTCAAGATCAATCATTGCAGACAATCCCCCGATTACGTCTGCCTTACAATGTAGCGTGATTAATTCACGAAACACAATCGATTCGATTCCCTCAAGTAATTGATACAAAACGAAAAATGTTCACAAATTTCAAAAAGAGGAACAAATTCAAATTTGTGAACAAATGTCTCAAGGCTCCACAAATTGCACGACAACCATTAATGAGCGCTTGTCTCTGGGGAGCATGTCAATCTGAAAAGTGGAATTGATCACATAGTCAGACGCGGCCCAAACCTGCCGTTCATCGATCAGTCGAGATGCTGCATCCGCAGCCCGCATTGCGGACCTTCGCCGCGAGCGCAAAGACTCGGAGGTGGCGAACTGGCGGCAGTACGGGACGAAGCGGTCCTTCGACCTATGTCGCTTGGCTACCCAAGATATATTTGCCCTGCGGGGTACTTTACCCGCGGCGCGCTGCGGGTCGCGAGGAAAAAACCGATGGCCAGAGGGCCAACCCGACCGATGAACATCATCGCCATAATGATTGCCCTGCCGATACCATCAAGCTCTCCGGTCGTCCCGCGCGACAGACCCACTGTGCCGAATGCCGATGTGACCTCGAACGCGAGGTCGATGAATTCACCGTCGTGATTGATCAACGTGACAAAAATGCCCGTTAGTACCAGAAGCATTGAAATGGTCGTGAGAGCGAGGACTTTCATGACTTCGTCGACACCCAAAGATCGCCCAAAGGCGTGCAATGTTGTTTGACGCCTGAAGAAAGCGACAGTGGCGAGCAACAACACGCAGAGTGTCGTCACTTTGATCCCTCCTGCAGTCGAGGTGCTGCCACCGCCAACCAACATGAGAGTCATCGTCAACATGGTCGTGCTGTCATGCATTCCGCCGGTGTCGATCGTATTGAACCCGGCCGTGCGCGGCGTGACCCCCTGAAACCAACTTGCCCATAGTTTTTCGCCAGTGCTCAACGGGCCCAAGGTGTTGGGGTTCGTCCATTCAAGAAGCCCGAACATGATGCTCCCCCAGGCAATCAGAATGCCGGTTCCGAGCAGCATCAGTTTGGAATGCAGCGTAAGTTTGCGCCACTGGCGTTTCTGATAGATATCCCCCACGACAATGAACCCGAGGCCTCCCAGAATGAAGGTGACAGGGATCACAATGTTGACGATCGGGTGGCCTACCCATTGAGAGAGGCTGTCGGGATAAAGCGCAAAACCCGCGTTATTGAAGGCCGAAATAGAATGAAAAACCGCCTGCCATATGCCATGCCAGCCGAACTCAGGAACAAAGACCAGGGCAAGCAAGGCGGCCCCGATCACCTCGCAGACCAGGGCGATGATAAAGATGATGCGCGCAAGATAGGTCAGGTTTGACAGCGATGTCTGGTTCAGGTCTTCGCGCAGGATCAGGCGTTGTGGCATACCTACCGGAATGCCGAGCGCCCCGAGCAAGAGCACCGCAAAAGTCATCAAGCCTAACCCGCCGAGCTGAATGAGCGCGGCAATGACAGCCTGCCCAAAGCCCGTAAAAGCAGCACCCGTGTCAGCAAGCACAAGCCCTGTTACGGTCACGGCAGAGGTTGATGTAAACAGTGCTTCGCCCAGTCCGATTTCACCGTGATGTGAGATCGGCAGCCAGAGCAGCAGCGCACCCACGATGATGAAGGCGAGGTAAAAGAGCACCAGAACCGCGGGGGGGGGCATCCGCAGGGTCGCGAACCGCTTCACCAGTTTCGAGGGCCGAAATACCATGGTTAGAGGCTAGCTGCGAAGTTGCGCAGATCTTTTCGTTGGCCGAGCAATAGTAGAAGGTCGTGCCGCTCCAGTTGGCATCCTGTCGCATCTTGCCCTACGTAATCGGTTCCCCGCATGACCCCGATGCAACGCAGATTGAATTTATCGCCATGCGGCAGGTCTTTCAGGCTCTTGCCTTCAAGGCTTTCAGGGATACGAAAATTGACAACGTGGTAGCCGTTGCCCAGGCTGACATAGTCACGCACCAGCGGGTTATGCAAAACCTGCGCGATGTGTTGACCGACCTCAACTTCCGGATGAATGATCCTGTCGACACCAAGTTTGCTCAGAATTCGGTGATGCGTTTTGGTCGTGGCTTTGGCCCAAACAACCGGAACCCCGACAAGTTTGAGGTTGATCGCCGCAAGGATACTGGCCTCCAGATCGTCGCCCATGGCAACTACGGCCACATCACAATCACCAAAGCCCGCTTCCCGCAAAGCCGCATCATCGCGTGCATCCACAATCATGGCCTGAGAGAGTGTATCGGCAAGGGTTATGACGCGTGCTTCGGATATGTCGACCCCGACGACGTGATTGCCGAATCGCTGCAACTCCTTTGCGACGGTGCTGCCAAAATTGCCGAGCCCGACGACACCAAAAGTTCGGTTAGCAGTATTTTTCATGTCTGAACTCACGATCTTTGATCATAGATGGGGAACCTTGCCGCGGCGCAGCAATTTGTCAACATGGGCTCACACCTGCCGTTAGCCGCGTCGCCGCGATCCGGCCGAACGGTCTCGATTTAATCGACACGCACGGCCCAAAGCAGACATCAGACAAAAGAAGCGGCGCCGCGTTGCAGCATCTTCGCATCGTAAAGCAAATTTGGAACCCGCTGCGTCATACCAAAACCGATTCCCAGAACGCTCTCCCAAATGAATATCGCCCCCGAAGGGGCGATATCGAGATTGCTTATGTGGCGGCGCTATCCTCTTTGACGGCTTCATCAGTTGCCGGAGGAACGTCCATCACATCATTGACCACACCACTCAGCCCATTCTCCAAGCTTACACCCAACTCCTTACCGAGCGCTTGCATAGCGGGCATTTGCAAAGCCATTCCGAGCACCGAGTCCAGCGCCTGATTAACTGGGGTACCACCTGCGTTGACCGTATCAGCCCCGCCAATACCACTCATACCAGTTACCTGATGGATCTTGATGGAATCGATCTTCTCAGCCGGCTTCACCATTTCAGCAATGATCGCAGGCATTGCTTCGAGTTGTGCTAAGCGGACCTTCATGGCGATAATTTCAGCGCTCAATTCGTTCTCGGAATTCGCAATCGCCGTCTGACCCTCAGCGGTCGCAAGCAAGTCAGCCTTTTTCGCCTCGGCGCGCACCGTCAACGCATTGGCATCGGCCTGGGCCTCTTCCAGCTTAGCCGCAGCACGGTCGCTTGCCGCTTCCTTTTCTGCCTGAGCAGAGAGACGAATGGCCGTTGCTTGACGTTCCGCTTCTTTTTGGGCTTCAATCAAAGCAATCTGCTTGGCACGCTCGGCTTCAGCAACCGCGCGGGCTGTTTCAATCGCCTCAGATGCCTTTTTGGCCTCAGCGCGGGCATTGTCCGCAGATGCGCTTGCCTGACTTTCTTCCTCGGACTTACGCGCGACAATGATCTGACGCTCCTGATCTGCGACTTCAAGCTCGCGCTCTTTGTTGATTTCGGCTTCACGGATGGCACGCTCGCGGGCGATCTCTGCTTCTCGGACGGCTTTCTCGCGTCCAATCCGCGCTTCATCCTTCGCACGGTCGGAGGCTTCCTGATTGCGTGCAATCTGCGCTTCTTGCTCTGCCTGCAACGTCTGGATTTCCTCGATCTGCTTGATCTCGGCATGCTTTTGATCGCGCTCAATTTCGTACTTGCGCTTTTCGGCTTCCATCTCTGATTGCGCCACAGATACATCCGCTTCAGCTGTAATTTCAGCACGTTGCTTGCGAGATGTGGCAATCACAGCCGCCAACTTTTGCATACCCACAGCGTTAAACGCGTTGTTCTCGTCGAGCGATTCAAAAGGCGTTTGGTCCAAAGCGGTCAGCGATACGGCCTCGAGTTCCAAACCGTTCTTCAACAGATCCTCTGAGATCGCATTCTGCACCTCTTGAACAAAACTTGCGCGATTTTCGTGCAGCTCGTCCATGGTCATCTGTGCGGCCACAGCCCGCAGACCATCGACCAACTTACCTTCGATCATTTCCCGCAGTTGATCCACATGGAAGGTACGGTCACCAAGCGTCTGTGCGGCGCGCGAAATACCGTCTTCGGTTGCATTTACCGACACGTAGAATTCAACACCTACGTCAACACGCATGCGGTCCTTCGTAATCAAAGATTGTTCATTCACGCGAGCCACTTCGAGGCGCAGGGTTTTCATGTTCACTTTTGAAATCTCATGCAGGAAGGGCACGACAATAGTACCGCCATCCATGATGACCTTGCGTCCCCCCGACCCTGTTTTCACGAGGCTCGTTTCGCGCGTGGCACGTTTGTAAAGACGGGCCATAATCAGGCCGATAAAAATAAGTAGACCGACAATGATGCCAGCAACGGTTGCGATGGAAATAAGATCCATTGAATAACTCCTTAGATTTTTGAAAATGAACGGAAGCGGGGTTTAGATGACGAAGAATTTGTCGCCGCGTTTCCGGATAAGCGTGACGTCGGTGCCTTGGGCAAACCTGTCGTCATCATGCAGCGGTTCAACCCGCAGATAGTGAATGTTACCATGGCGGTCTTTGATCTTGACCTCGGCAGGCTTACCGCGTGACGCGGTGCCTTGCGTTATCGTGCCATGATAGCCCCCCAAATGACGTGCGCGCAGCGCTGTCGTTTCGGTTTTAGGCATAAGTAGAGCGACCCAATTTGCAATCAGGCGGGTCACAGCAAGAGCTGGCATAAAAACGATGATAGCAGCGATGAACGGTGGTAGTTGTTTGCCAATCACGCCACCACTGACCGATTGCAGGATCAGTCCGGCCAAACCGAACATCGTCAGAAACGAAACCAACCAGATAAGGACTGGCACATCGCGTGCGCCGATCCACGTGAACACGCCGCCAGACGATGCATGTGGGTCGGGGATATCCACACCATCGAGCCCGTCTGCAACTTCGATGCCCGCATCGATATCTGCTGAAAAGTCAAAGTCGAGATCAACGTCAACGTCAGGCGCATCCGTCCCAACCCCAAGGATTGAGCCGCCCAAAAGCGCCGTGATGATTTCGAGCACAAACAGACCGGCAACAACAGCAAGTGCGATTGAAAACGGGACGGTCCCCGCGGACGTAAAAAGTGCGTGCATAGTATTCCTTTCAAAACATACATAACACAACCCTGAGTGTATTTGAAGTATATATGTGCAAAAATAATAATTTGCTTACTTTTAAATTCTATTTATAATGTAATATTATACTGATATTGATTGCAGAGCATACCTTATGCCCGATTTCATGGAACAAAGACGCCTGACGCGGCTGCTTGATCGTGCAGCAAAGCAACTTGGTGACGTTGAGGTGCCACCCAAGGGGTGGATTGCCGCAATGCGGGCCGCACTCGGTATGTCAGCGGAATATGTGGCGCAGCGCAAAGGCGTCAGCCGCAATGCTGTTTATCAGGCGGAACGCAGTGAAAAAGACGGTGCCGTTTCCCTCAAGCAAATGGACCAATTAGCCGCGGCTATGGGCGGGAAATTTGTGTACGCGATCGTTCCAGACGATCGTATTGATGAGATGAAGTACCGTCAGGCAAAATCCAAAGCGCGCCAGCTGTTGAGTACTGACGAAATCGCATCAAATTGGTCCATCGACGAAAAACAAGATTGGATAGACGATAAAGCTGCGGAACTGATGCACGACATGCCAAGTCACTTCTGGGAAGATGTAAGCTAACAAAACGCGCGACCAAGATACTGTTTTCAATGCACCCAGCCCTGCGAGAGTTTTATTAAATTTCGCGGTTGCCGCGAACTTCCGCTTTCCGCCAATGCTGCGTTTGGCTGCAATTGCAGCATGGCCCCCGCCCCATCCTTTGGATGTGTCACCGCGCCCTAGCTTCCAGCTGCAAGGAGCAGCTTTCACCCAGAACAGCGCAACCCATCGCCACCTGATACAATAGTCGGGCAACGTCTCCTTCAGAGCCGGTGCCTTTCCTTTGTCTCATGCTGTCTATGGGCCGCGCCGATCTGCCCTACGGGTGACGGTCGCTGGGGCAACGGATCTGCGATCCTGCGCTTTCTATGGCTGTTGGGGGTTCGGGCAAGCCGAACGCCGCTGCACAGCGTCAGGGTGAGGGCGCGGCCCTCCCCCTCGGGCAAGCCCATTAGACAGCACCGTGTCCTCGGCTAGCGCCTGCGGGCCGCACCACTGCCGTCGAATAGACCTGCCTCGCCCCCTCCCGCGTTCGCCACGTGGCAAGGTTTCAGAGCAAGCGCACTACGTGCGTTGTCTTGAAAACCTGCAACGATTGAAAGACGCGAGAAACAAGCCATGGCAATCAAATTGAAAAGAAAGGTCCGCAATGCACGCCGAAAAAGGCAACTTACCGCGCAAAAAGGCAAGTTATCTCGGTTTTCGACAAAAGTGGTAAATGGCGGACTGGGGAGGATTCGAACCCCCGACCCCTTGATTCGTAGTCAAGTACTCTATCCAACTGAGCTACCAATCCGCGTGTGGTGGGATTTAGCTGTGCCTGCCGGGGTATGCAAGGCCCAAATTGTAAGTATTTTTAATCTTGTTCAATTGAGGCCATTTCTAACGCCGAAGGCTCTAGTGCCAAGTCAGCTTTTGGCAGCTGGATCACGAACACAGTACCGTTTTCATCCGTGTTACCGAGCTCCAACCGGCCACCGTGGCCTCTGATCAAATCGCCTGCGATGACGAGCCCCAGTCCCGTCCCGCCTTTACGCGCCCCGCCTTCAAACGGTTTGAACAGATTGTCCCGTGCTCGCTTCGGCAACCCTGGCCCCGTATCGCATACTTCGATCCACCACGCTGCATCGTCTTCGAAACCGCGGATCGTAATCGTGCCAGGGGCCCGCGTCGCTTCAATCGCTTGACGGGCATTGCGCAGCAAATTGGACAGGACCCGGAAAATTTGTTCTCCGTCCGCGCGTACGGTCATCGCAGTCGGCACATCCGCTTCAAACGTGATTGGTGCGTCGCCTGCCGCAAGCCGTTCGCCTTCCAACAATTCGTCGACCAATCCGACCAGAACAATGCGGGTTAGCGTTGGCTGCGGTTCTTCCACGCGCCCGAAGGCCAAGGTCGTTTCGCACAGATTGACCGCGCGCGTGATCGATCCGACCAACTTGGGTGCCATGCGTTTGACCAGTGGATCTTCCGAACTTTCGATCCGGTCCGTGAACAATTGCGCTGACGTGAGGATGTTGCGCAGGTCATGGCTGACCTTGGCAACGGCACCGCCAAGCTGCGCGAGACGATCTTTTTGCCGTAATGCGCCGGTCAGTTGGTTTTCCATAGACTGCAACGCCAGTTCAGCCGCATGCAATTCGCGCACGGTGGCCGTTGGTTCAATGATCTTACGCGCGTCTTCTGGTGCCGCGGCATACCGTTCCATCTGATCGACCAACCCTTTGATAGGCCGAACAAGCAGGTAGCGAACCGCAACAAACAACATCGCCGCCGTGATAACCGAAATCACCAACGACAGGATCAAGACGTTCCGTCCATACGCCATCATTGCATCGCGCAGCGGCATTTGCGGTGTCGTGATTTCAATCAGCGTTCCGCCGCCCTGCACAGGTGTCCCCATCACACGGATGACCTGTTCGTCCTGGGTGACAAGCGTCGACATCGCGTCCCTGATCAATTCCCACGACGACGGATCGCGCATGTCGTAGGTCGCCATCACGGGAAACGGGATCGGTGATGACAACGCCAATTGCCGGACTTCGTTGCGCCGTAGAACAACGTTATAGACGTCAGCGTTTTTCAAAAGCTCTGATTGCAGCTCTGGCGATATGAACGGATCCGCCTCGAGCGCCAAAGACGCGATTTGCGCCCTCTCAAGGCGTTCGAGCAAGTAATCTTCGCGGAACCGCGCAATCGACGGCACAAAGATAAAAACTTCGGCCAACATCACAAAGATGATAGTAAGAACCAAGAACCGCCCAGAGAGGGTATTGAACATAATGACGCCTTCTTGCCTGCGTTACGGGATCCAGCGCTGAACGAACCCAACAACCCGCTTAACCATTGCACTATCAAACAAGCGCGGGCTGAAATAGGCCCCAGCCGCCCGCTTGTTGACCTCACTTATGGTCGGGTAAGGCAAAACGGTATTGGCGATGGCAGACATTTTCATATTATTTGCAATCGCCATGGCCCACATCGAGATCAATTCGCCCGCAAGATGGCCTGCGATGGACGCGCCCACTGGCCGTCCCTTGACCACCATCACCTTGATAAGGCCCGTGGTTTTCCGTTCTGCGATGGCACGGTCGTTGTGGTGATATTCGAAACGCACCACTTCTAACTTGTCGCCATGTTTTTCGCGGGCTTGCGCTTCAGTCAGGCCGACTTGGGACAATTCTGGATCTGTGTAAGTCGCCCAGGGAATATGAGACGTCTTTTGCTTGGACGGCAGACCGAACAGAAGTGACCGGATCAGAACACCTGCGTGATAGCCTGCGACATGGGTGAACTGTAGACCACCAGCGACATCACCAGCGGCATAAACCTTTTTGTTTGTCTCGGACCGCAGGTCATCCCCAACTTTCAAACCACGCCGATCATGGGCGATGTTGCCCTTATCCAGATCAAGCTTGTCGATGTTTACTTTACGCCCAACGGCCATAAGCAAATGGGACCCAGTGAAATCACCCTTTGGCGTGTGAACCGTAACCGTATCGTCCGTGCCGCTGATCTTTTCCGCCTGCGCACCTTCGATGATCTGGATGCCTTCGTCGCGCATCTTGTTCAGCACGATTTCGGCCATTTCCGGATCATCGTTGCCAAATGCCTTGGCCCCTTCAATCACGGTGACATCGCAACCAAGGCGACGATGTGCTTGCGCCATTTCCATACCGATGGGCCCGCCACCGATGATGAGAAGATGCTTTGGTTTTTCGCGCAGATCGAAGATGTTTTCATTTGTATAGTATGTAACGTCGCTAATGCCATCGATTGGCGGCACAAACGGGCCAGACCCTGTGGCCACAACAAACCGACGCGCTTCGATGATCGTATCACCGGCTTGCACTTCGTTTTCAGAGATGAACGCGCCAAATTCCTGAATGACCTGAACGCCCAGACCCTCGAAACGCTCGACCGAATCGACTGGTGCAATCGTCGCGATGACGTCGGCGACGTGATCTTTGGCCGCCGCGTAGTCCACCTGCGCCTGTTCGTCTGCAATGCCCAGCGCGGACCCATGGGACATCGCATAGGCCTGTTTCGCGGACGCGATCAGCGCCTTTGATGGAACACAGCCATAATTCAGGCAATCACCGCCCATTTTGTGGCCTTCGAGCAGGACAACTTTTGCGCCCATTTGAACAGCACCAGCTGCGACAGACAGACCGCCCGAGCCACCACCAATGATACAGATATCAGTTTTAATACGTTTCATGGCTTAAAGACCTTTCTTGCCGCGCACGGCCTTGATCAAAATAGGAAGTGCGGCAAGCACGCAAAGGCCGATGATTGGGCCAATGATGAATGGCTCAAAGATGATGCCAAGGTTCGGGGTTTCGCCACGCTCGAACACTTCACCAAGACCCGCACCAACGGACGTGTAGACCACAGCACCCGGAATGATGCCAAAGAATGTTGAAATGATGAAGCGGCGTGTCGGGACCTCCAGGAACGACGGAATCAGGTTCGCCATGAAGAACGGCACCGCGGGCACCAGACGGATCAAGAACAGCATCGACCATTGGTTTTCATCGATTCCATCTTTGATCTTTTTGACGATCCCTTCGGATCCTTCCAGCTTGGCACCCAGCTTTTCCCCGAATCCCCAACGGGCCGCGAGGAAAATTGCAGTCGCCCCTAACGTCGCACCAGTCACATTAAATAACGCACCGGGGAACGTAGCGAACAAAAAGCCGCCTGTTAGCGTAGCAATTGTTGCACCCGGCAATGAAAAGGCCACGATCACGACGTAGGCTGCAATGAACAACAACGCTGTCAGCAGGTAATTGGCATCGCGGAAGGCCAGGAGCGTTTCACGATTTTCACTCAACGCATCGAATGTCAGGAAATCACGCAAGAAAATCGCACCCAACACAGCGACAACCGCTATGACTATAAGGGGCAATCTGCGGACAAAGGCATTGCTTTGCTTATCAGGGGCCATTTCGGTCGGGGCATCAATCATCGGGTCATCCTATCATATTGCGCGGCGCAATCACGGTTGACGGACGCGCTTTCGTTGGGACTGTAGATGACTTGAAACGTCTGTTGGTGATACCCCGATCACGGGCGCTTGATCAGTCGTTAGCGGTTTGCGATACTTCGGGGCCTATCAGGCCGTCGACTGAAACATTTGACCTGCCACGCTATGTGAAATTGTTGCAGTTTTCTGGTCTGACCTGCGTTGACAGGACACGGTACCCCCTCTAAAGGACAAGTCTGAATTCCAATCGGCTTCGAATCCCTGACAGGGTTTGGCCCATTAACCGGAGGACACGCGATGAAGCGTACGTTCCAGCCATCTAACCGGGTTCGTAAGAACCGTCACGGGTTCCGCGCGCGCATGGCGACTAAAGCTGGCCGCAAGATCCTGAACAACCGTCGCGCAAAAGGCCGCGCGAAGCTGAGCGCGTAAGCGCCAACTTTCGGTTATTCGAATTGAAGCCGCCGGTGGCACCCATGTCTGACCAAACGGTCGATCACATGGACGGTCCACCGGCGGTTTTCGCTTGTCCAGCGATCACTGTACTGACCAAGCGGGCTGATTTCGTCCGGTGCTCCAAAGCGCAACGCTTTGGAACTAAGGGGATTCATCTGCAGGCACGCAAACGCCACGCCGATGAAACGGCCGATGGTATCCGTGTCGGTTTCACCTGCTCCAAGAAAGTCGGCAATGCCGTCGCCCGCAATCGCGCCAAACGCCGGTTGCGCGAAGTTGCGCGTCTTGTTCTTAAGGATCACGGCCGCGACGGCTGGGATTACGTTCTTGTCGGACGGTTCGAAACGACAGCCGCCCTGCCCTTCACCCAATTGCAAAGTGACCTGATCCGCGCATTGGATAAGGTGCACACATGAGCCCGCTTGCCCACGTCTTTGCAATCCCCGTCAAGGCATATCGCCTTCTGCTTAGTCCTTGGGTGGGACACGGGTGCCGTTTTCAACCAACCTGTTCCGCCTACGCCCTTGAAGCGTTGGAAAAGCATGGCGGCGTCAAAGGTAGCATCCTGACGATTCGCCGCATCGGGCGATGCCACCCTTGGGGCGGCTCGGGCATCGACAACGTCCCAGACTAGTTTAGCTTTTCAAACGAAATGCTGACGTCACCGATGTCGAAGCCATACCGCTGCACGTAGGCGCGATTGAACAAACGGTCCTCAGACAGCAACCACATCCAATCGTCAAACGTGACCCGCATGGTTTCAACAGACCCGTCCGCCGCCGGAATTGGCAAATCAATTTCATAGCGCCAATTAAAACGATTATCCTGTTCTTCACCAGTCGCGACACCGATCACACCCGGGGCTGTCCCCGTCCAACTATCAGGTCCGGTCTTCGTCAGCGTCCAGATGCGTTTCTCGGTCGATCCATCTTCGTAAATGAAATCTTCTTCCAAGCGCAGGCGTTCCCCGTCCCAATCGCCTTTCAACTCGACCACAAAACTGCGCCGAACGGTGCCCAAAACGTCTTGGAACTGGCCATATGCGACCAATTCACCGTCAAAGAATTCTTCAAGGTTTAGTTTTTCGCGGCTTAGGCTTTCGTCGTCAAAGGACGGCTTCCCGGTGCAAGCGGACAATACGATCAAGGCGGCAGCAATCAATAAACGCATATTTGTTCCTCTTTTCCTCCGATGACTTAATTCGCAAAGCTGCAGCGGCAAGTCACGAAACCCCTTGGCGGGATCGCGACCGCGCTATAATGCGGGATCATGCTAGACGAAAACACAGATATTCATCCGCTCTTTAATGGCGCCCCCTCCACGACAGAGTTCAAGAAACTCCGCAAACGGATTGTGCGCAATACGCGTGAAGCGATTGAACAATATGGCATGATCGCGCCCGAAGCACGCGATGGGAAGCCGCCGAAATGGCTGGTCTGTTTATCTGGGGGCAAAGACAGCTACACATTGCTGGCAGTCTTGTACGAACTGAAATGGCGCGGGCTGTTGCCAGTCGATCTGGTTGCTTGCAATCTGGATCAGGGACAGCCCAATTTCCCAGCGACCGTTCTGCCTGCTTTCTTGGAAAAGATGGGCGTACCGCACCGGATTGAGTACCAAGACACCTATTCCATCGTCATGGACAAAGTCCCCGCTGGCCGCACTTTTTGCGCATTATGTTCGCGGCTAAGACGCGGAAATCTCTACCGTATTGCGCGCGAGGAAGGATGTTCCGCCGTCGTTTTGGGCCACCATCGCGATGATATTCTCGAAACGTTTATGATGAACCTGTTCCATGGCGGCCGTCTGGCGACGATGCCACCGAAGCTCGTTAACGAAGAAGGCGATCTGTTCTTGTATCGCCCGCTGGCGCATGTGGCGGAAGCCGATTGCGAAGCTTTTTCAACGGCAATGAACTATCCGATTATTCCATGTGATCTGTGCGGATCACAGGACGGACTACAACGTCAGCAGATCAAACAAATGCTGGACGGCTGGGAAAAGAACCACCCCGGTCGCCGCCAAAAGATGTTCCGCGCGTTAACAAATGCAAGGCCGTCGCATCTACTCGACCCAAAGCTGTTCGATTTCGTTGGGTTGATGACGAATCCTGAACAGGATTAATCAAAGTTTATCTAATCTGTCTTATCCATTGCGCGTTAGGGCATGGTGCCCGTTACCAAGCGAGGCACAGATTTGCGCAGTTTCCTCCACCATTTATGGACACGGATCACTGCCGTCTTAAACGTCTTCGTAGGGCCGACCGACCCGCGTGAACAGATCATCGACGCCTTGGACGATACGCTTAAACGCCGCTATTACGATTGCTACAATGCGATTGTGATCGTGGCTGAAATCGACAATTTTCACGATCTGCGACGTACCCGAAATGGTAAAGATATCCGTCATGTTTTGCGGGTTTTGGAAGACCGTCTAAAGGGCGTTCTTCTCATTCGGGATGTTGTGCGCCGATTGGACGGGGATCAATTTGTATGCGTTGTCAGCCCCTTAAGGGGATTGGTCCGCGCGGGGCTATTAGACCTTGCGATGATGATCCAGGACAAGGCGGCGGAACCCATTCCACTTGGTGACGAAGAACTGCAAATTAGCCTCTCTTTAGGCTGCGCAATATCCTCCCCGGAACAGCAGGAAGACGGTGAGGAACTGTTAGAAGCCGCCCGCGTCGCGCAAATTGAGGCTGCGAGCCAAGGCGTTTCGATGATCCGGGTGTATTCGACCGAAATGAAAGAACGCATCGATGCCCGCCGCTCTCTCTTGGCGGAGGCATTGCGCGCAATTAAAACTGGCGAAATTCATGCATATTTCCAACCTCAGCTGTGCCTGTCGACCAATGAAGTCTCAGGAGTCGAAGCGCTGGCACGATGGAATCACAAGATACGAGGTGTGATTTCACCTGCGGAATTCCTCCCCATCTTGGAAGAAGCTGGGATGATGCGCCAACTTGGTTTGGTAATGTTACGAGATTCCCTTCGTGCGCTGCGGAAATGGGATGACGCGAACGTCCACGTGCCACGCGTATCCGTCAACATGTCGGCATTTGAACTGCGCGATCCGAATCTTGTCGACATAATTCGGTTAGAATTGGATGCCTTTGACCTGACACCTGACAGGTTAGTCATCGAAATTTTGGAAACCGTCGTTGCAAGGGGCGCTGACGATCCGATCATTCGGAACCTGCATGCAATTTCCGACGTGGGCTGCAACATTGACCTTGACGATTTTGGTACCGGCCACGCGGCCTTCACAACCATTCAGAATTTTAGCGTTAATAGGATCAAAATTGACCGTTCCTTCGTCTCCCACGTTGATGTCGATGAAAGCCAACAGCAAATGGTTAACACGATCTTGATGGTCGCTAAGGGCCTATCAATAGAAACGCTCGCCGAAGGTGTTGAGACGACGAGCGAAATCCAACACATGGCGAAGAACGGCTGCGGTCATGCACAAGGGTTTGCCATCGCCCGCCCTCTTCCCCCCGCCGAAACACTGACATGGTTGCGCGACTACAGTTTGCCGCAGGTTTTCGCGCAGAGACCGCGCTATCTTCAATAATTGCCAGACGGTCGCACAGATGCGCGACGTGAAATGGCAATTATCCGCAATCAATCACGTCGAATTCTCATCAAAACAAGGCAAAACCGCTTGACCTTTGGGGTTCTGAGGGGTTGAACCAGCGGGACCTTTTCTTCGACACAGGCGGCATTCGCATGGACGACCAAAACAAGAATCTGATACTCGCAACGGTGCTAAGTTTCCTCGTTGTGATGGTGTGGTTTTGGCTTTTCCCGCCTGAAGAACCCGCGCTGACTGATCTGCCACCAGTCGCAGAAGCAGCAGACGTCACAACGCCAAGCGTTGCCGCGGAAACCACGTCGGCACCGACAACAACGCCCGCCGCGTCAGAAACCGTCGCAGAAGCCGCACGTATCGCGATCGAAACACCCGAATTCAAAGGTTCTTTGTCCCTTCAGGGTGCCCGTATCGATGATCTGTCACTGACCCAATACCGCGAGGAATTGGTCGACGGTTCACCTATCGTTCACCTCCTGAAGCCTGTAGGCGAAGCCGAAGCTTATTTCGCTACATTCGGTTGGGCCTCTGCTGAAGGCATCGCTGCCGATCAGGTCCCCGGCCCCGACACCATCTGGTCAGTCGAAAGCGGTGATGCGCTGACGCCTGAAACACCTGTGACCTTGGTCTGGGATAATGGCGCTGGCCACATCTTCCGCACTGAAATTAGCGTCGACGAAGACTTCATGTTCGATTACGTTCAAAGCGTTGAAAACACTGGTACTTCCAACATTACTTTGCGGCCATATGGCCTGCTGCGCCGTCATGGCACACCGGCAGACTTGAAGAACTTCTTCATTCTGCACGAAGGCCTCGTGCGAATGACTGACGGTGAATTGGAAGAAACCGACTACAAGAAAATCGTCGACTACGATTTGGACCCGCGCGAAGGCACCCAAGCAGAACGTTTGGAAGCAACCGAAAACGGTTGGATCGGCTACACAGATCACTACTGGATGACAACGCTGATCCCGGAACAAGGCACGGCCTTCCGGTCCACGTCCAAGTATTTCGACAGCCGCGACTTGTACCAAGCTGAAGCAGTCATGGCGCTGCAAACGGTCGCCCCAGGTGAAACAACCGAAGTCACGACGCGACTTTACGCTGGTGCCAAAGAATGGGACGCGATCCGCAACTACGAAAACGAAGAAGGCGTCACCGGCTTTCTCGACAGCATCGACTGGGGCTGGTTCTTTTTCCTGACCAAGCCGATCTTCTGGCTGCTGCACAACCTGAATGTCATCATTGGCAACATGGGTTGGTCGATCATCGCGCTAACCTTCATCCTAAAGGCTCTCGTGCTGCCTTTGGCTTACAAATCCTACGTTTCCATGGCGAAAATGAAGGAATTGCAGCCTGAAATGGAAGCCCTGAAAGAAAAGTCAGGCGAAGACAAACAGGCGCTGCAGCAAGGCATGATGAAGCTTTACAAGGATAACAAGGTTAACCCAGCCGCTGGGTGTATGCCGATCCTGCTGCAAATCCCGATCTTCTTCTCGCTCTACAAGGTGATCTTCGTGACGATCGAACTGCGTCATGCGCCTTGGATTGGTTGGATCAAAGATTTGTCCGCTCCGGATCCGTCGTCAATCATCAACCTGTTCGGCCTTCTGCCATGGGGCGCGCCAGAACCGGGTAGCTTTATCGCACTGATCGCGATTGGGATTATGCCGATTGTTTTGGGTGTATCCATGTGGTTGCAGCAGAAACTGAACCCGGCCCCAACAGATCCGACACAGAAAATGATCTTCGCCTATATGCCTTGGGTCTTCATGTTCATGCTGGGCGGTTTCGCCAGCGGTCTTGTCCTCTACTGGATCACCAACAACGTGATCACGTTTATCCAGCAATACACAATCATGCGGAGCCACGGGTCGAAACCCGATCTGTTCGGGAACATCACCTCAAGCTTCAAGAAAGCGCCGCCCGCCAAGGATGCGCCAGCAAAGCCGAAAAACAAATAAACCAAAGCCGCCGCAGTGATGCGGCGGTTTTTTCTTCATCACAGTCAAACGAACGAGCCTTACAATGGAAATGCGCTTCCCCGAAGTTCAGCCACCCGAAGACGCCGAACGCGAAGCCGGTCGCCTGCTGTTCGCGGGGGAAACCGAATTCGTGAAAGGCGTCGTTGCCATGGACGGCTTGCCGCCTGCGGACCGCCTAGAAGTCTGTTTCGCTGGGCGTTCCAACGTGGGTAAATCGTCCCTAATCAACGCGCTCACAGGCCGCAAAGGTCTTGCGCGCGCCTCGAACACCCCAGGCCGGACGCAAGAAATCAACTACTTCACTGCTGGTGATTTATATGTTGTTGACTTGCCCGGTTACGGCTTTGCCAACGCCCCCCTGCCCGTCGTCGAAAAATGGCAGCGCTTGTTGAAAAGCTACCTGCGTGGGCGTCAAACCCTGCGCCGTGTGTTTGTTTTGATCGACGCGCGTCACGGGGCCAAAGCCGTTGACGACGAAATCATGTCCTTGCTCGACAGTGCGGCTGTCACCTTTCAAGTCGTCATGACGAAGGTGGATAAGCTGCGTGGCGATGCGTTGGAACAATCACTTGCAAAAACCCGCGCGGCACTGGTGAAACACCCTGCCGCTTACCCCGAGCTGATCTTGACCTCATCCGAGAAGGGTGATGGCATCGAGACACTGCGCGCAATTATTGCCGGGATTGATTAATATGAAGGCCCAAGACATGACTCGCGACTGGATCGGAACCGCTCAAACCCTATCCCAAGCCCTGCCCTATTTGCAGCGCTACGCAGGGGCCATCGTCGTGGTCAAATTCGGCGGCAATGCGATGGGCGACCAAGACGCGATGGCCGAATTCGCCCGCGATATCGTGCTGATGAAGCAGGTCGGGTTGAACCCTGTTGTGGTGCATGGCGGTGGTCCGATGATCAACGATATGCTCGACAAACTCGGCATCGAATCCAGCTTTGTGCGCGGCAAACGCGTGACTGACCAGAAAACTGTCGAAGTCGTGGAAATGGTCCTGACTGGTCTCGTGAACAAGCGGATCGTACAGGCCATTATGGACGAAGGTGGCCGCGCTGTTGGCCTGTCTGGCAAAGACGACGACCTGATGGTCGCCGAAGCGGACGATCCTGAATTGGGTTTTGTTGGCAAACCGTCCAAAATGAACGTGCAGGTCCTGCACGATCTGAACGCAGCGGGCATCATCCCGGTTGTTGCGCCTGTCGCATCCGGTACAGGCCGCGCCGAAACATTTAACGTCAATGGCGACACCGCCGCTGGCGCCATTGCGGCGGCACTTAAGGCGGACCGCCTTTTGTTGCTAACGAATGTCCCCGGTGTGAAAGACGAAAACGGTCAGGTGATGACCCAATTGTCTGCGATCCAAGTTCGCGACATGATCAAAAGCGGCGCAATTGCGGGCGGCATGATCCCAAAGACCGAAACAGCCCTAAAAGCACTTGATGAAGGTGTCCGCGCTGTCGTGATCCTTGATGGCACATTGCCGAACGCCAGCCTGCTCGAACTGTTTACCGAACATGGCGCCGGATCAATCATACGCAACGACTAAAACAGATTTCGCGATTGAGGCGTGTTGTGGTAACCTAACACAACCCTAGCCAAGAGGTCTGACATGTCGACATTACGCCTTGCTACCGCTTTTTCCTGTTTCGCGAACTTTGCTAACGCTGCGATCGATCCTTGCGTCGTTGGCACATGGCAGGCGGACCTCGATGAGCTTGCACAGATCATGGCGTCCCAAATGCAAGGTGCCGCGACGCCTGTTGGCGGCATGGTCGTGATGCAAGTCGCCCCACCCGGATCAGTACGCATCGAAGTGCAGAACATGACATTGCGGGTCAAAGTCCCGAACGCCCCCGAAATGGACGTCAGTGTGTCCGGTTACAGCGCGGGCGGGATGCAGGCCGAAGGTGGATCGTGGGCTGCGACCGCAACGGACTATAACCTCGTTGGTGCAGCCGACGTCATGGGGACCCGCATGGAGATTCCATTTAGTTCCTCGACAGGCATGTTTGGCAACGGTGATGGAACGTACACCTGTGCCGGCAACTCGCTTAGCTTTACGACGAACAGTACACCCGCGAAAATACCGCCGAACTGGCAACGGCTGGATTAATACAAAAGACGATTGCGCGAGGTCGGTGAGCCGCTAGTCTGGCCCAATGCTGCCCACCTATCCGGAACAATTGATCGACGACCTGTCCGCACACGGCTTGCAAGCGCTTGGGCACTGCGCCACGGCGCCAGCGGACAACCTGCAACGTGACGGCACGCTTGTCCTGACCGGGCCCCAAGAACCCGCATTCTGGCCGATATTTTCGCAAAGTGCCGAATACCACGATCAACAGGAGGACCCGCTGGACCGCTGGTCGTTGCGGGTTATTGGCGATCTTGCTGAAAAACACGGCGCAATTGCGCTGTTCCCCTTTGGTGGCCCACCCTTTCAACCCGTTTTCACGTGGGCATTGCGTACCGGGCGTTTCTGGTCCTCGCCCATCGGCTTTCTAGTGCATGATGTTGCGGGGCTATTCGTGTCGTTTCGCGGTGTTCTGTTGCTGGATGACGCTATCGCTCCATCCCAAGCACAGAACCCCTGCATCACATGTACCCAAAAGCCATGCATCCCTGCATGCCCTGTGAATGCGTTTCATGACGGGTATGATGTCGACAGTTGCAAATCACACCTTCGCACGGCTCAAGGGGCTGATTGTATGTCACAAGGCTGTCGCAGTCGGCGTGCATGCCCTATCGGACACGGCAATCGCATGCCTGCCCAAGCAACGCACCATATGAAAGCATTCCTATGACAAAACGACTTATCCTCATCCGTCACGCCAAATCAGGATGGGATAACATCTATGCAGACGACCATGCGCGTACTCTCACGGACAGAGGGCAAAAGGCAGCAGAAGCTATTGGTGGATGGCTTAAGGCGCAGGGCTATGTGCCAGACCTGATCTTGACCTCTGACGCGACACGGGCACTGCAAACAACAAACATGGTGAAACGCGAGCTAGCAGAGACTATCGCGACCAAAGAGATAGGCATGCTGTACCACGCCGCACCAGAGACGATCCAAGAAGTAGCAAGCGCGGTAGATGCCCAGACGATTGCAATCGTCGGCCACAATCCCGGGATCGGAATGGCGGCGCGGCGCTTTGTGACTTACGCACCCGATCACTACAGATTCGACGATTACCCGACCTGCGCGACCACGGTTATTGAATTTGCTGATGAAGATTGGCTGAAGCCCGGTAAGGGCAACGCAGTGGACTTTATTGTTCCACGGGACCTGTAACGCAAAAGGGCCACGCAACCGCGTGGCCCCTTCGTTTATCCATGTAGAACGGCCTAAGCTGAAAGCTTAGTGGCCCAAAATCTGGCTCAAGAACAACTGTGTCCGCTCGGATTGCGGGTTGTTAAAGAACTCTTCTGGTTCGTTCTGTTCAACGACTTGACCTTGGTCCATGAAAATCACGCGGTTGGCCACCTGACGGGCAAATCCCATCTCGTGCGTCACGCAAAGCATGGTCATGCCTTCTTCGGCTAGCTCGATCATCGTATCGAGCACTTCCTTGATCATCTCAGGGTCAAGCGCGGATGTCGGTTCATCGAACAACATGATCCGTGGCTTCATGCAAAGCGAACGGGCAATCGCCACACGCTGCTGCTGACCACCGGACAACTGGCCCGGATACTTCAGCGCCTGATCAGGAATTTTCACCTTCTCAAGGTAGTGCATCGCGATTTCTTCGGCTTCCTTCTTGGGCGTTTTGCGCACCCAAATCGGGGCCAGTGTGCAGTTCTCAAGGATCGTCAGGTGCGGGAACAAGTTGAAGTGCTGGAAACACATACCAACTTCCGACCGGATCTTGTCGATGTTCTTAAGGTCTGACGACAACTCTGTCCCATCGACGATGATCTGACCCTTCTGGTGCTCTTCCAGACGGTTGATACAGCGGATCAATGTGGATTTACCGGACCCGGAAGGTCCACAAATCACGATCCGTTCGCCACGGTTCACGGTCAGGTTAATGTCGCGCAGCACGTGAAATGTGCCGTACCACTTGTTCATCCCGTTGATTTCAATGGCGACCTCATCGGACACCTGCATGTTGGAACGATCAATTGCGCGATCAGTTGCGAGGTCTGACATATCCAAACCCTCCTATCGGTTTTCACGCTGGAGTTTTTTCTCCAGGTAGAGTGAGTAACGGCCCATGCTAAAGCAGAAGATGAAGAACATAGCGCCAATAAAGATGAAGAGCTCCCAGTAGATACCGTTCCAGTCAGTGCTGGCGCGGATCGCAGAGGCAATCCCAAGCGGGTCAAACAGGCCGATAAAGACCACAAGCGTCGTATCTTTGAACAACCCGATAAAGGTGTTCACGATACCCGGGATCGAGATTTTCAAGGCCTGCGGCAGGACGATCAGCTGCATGGACTGCCAGTAAGACAGACCCAAACTATCGGCACCTTCGTACTGACCTTTTGGCAAAGCCGCCAAACCGCCCCGTATAACTTCCGCGATGTAAGCGGCTGAGAACAAGGTCACCATGATGATCACCCGAAGCGTCAGGTCAAAATTTGTCCCCGGTGGCAGGAAGTAGTTCAACAGCAACTGGGCTGTGAACAACCACACGATCAGTGGAACGCCCCGGATCACTTCAATGAACACCACAGCGGATGTCTTGATAATGAACAGGTCTGACTGACGACCAAGCGCCAACAGAATGCCCAGCGGCAACGACAGCACGATGGCTGACAGGCCGATGACCACGGATAGCATGAACCCACCAAACGCACGAGATTCGACAAATTCGATCCCAATTGGCAAAACGCTGTCAAGCCCAGCGTAGACCGGACCTGACAGGAACAGCCAGTAAAGCAACGGCAATACGATGGCTCCGATGATCCCAGCCAATGATCCGAACGTTTTGGTGAGAGGTCCGTAAGCGACGTAGCCGACGACAAAACCCAAAGCGATAGAGATCGGCAGCCAGATGGACCCGCCCCACAACAGCCAGAAGCACAAGAATGGTGCGACTGCTGAAAGGATGAACATCTTGCGCGGCACTTTGTCGAACAGAACAGGTGCCAGTCCGCCCAAGAAAAGGATCAAGGCAAGGATCGGACGCCAGTACAATTCGCTTGGGTAATAGCCGAACAGCAATTGGTGCCAACGATCACTTAGCACCGCCCAACAGGCAACGCCGTGATCGGATCCCACAGTCGCGTCGCGGATCTCGCGACATTCGGACAAGGATCCGGCATTCCAGATACCACCCAACATCCAAGGCCCGACATGGGACAGGATCCAGTAGATCACAAAGATCGACAGGAGCGTCAGAACCGTGTTGGTGATGCTTGAGAACAGGTTCTCGCGCAGCCACTTCACGGCCCCCACTTCGGTCGTAGGAGGCGACGTTTCTGGCAACATCGTATCACGGACATAAGAGACGGTTTGTGCGTGTGTATCAGACATCCTACCGCTCCTTCAGTTTAGTTGAGTTGTTGTAGATGTTCATCGCAGTGGAAATCAGCAGCGACAGGATCAGGTAGAACCCACCCAGCATCAGCATGCCTTCCAATTCGCGCCCCGTTTGGGAAATCGTGATCCCGCCCAAGGTTGCACGCACATCCATGTACCCCACCGCAATCGCCAGTGACGAGTTTTTGGTCAGGTTCAGGAACTGCGAAATCAGCGGCGGAATGATCACGCGCAAAGCCTGCGGCAAGATCACAAGGCTCATCGTGCGACCGGGCTGCATACCCAACGCAAATGCGGCCTCGGACTGACCTTTGGACACAGACAGAATACCGGCACGTACAGTTTCAGCGATAAACGCACCCGTATACAGCGACAACGCAATCCAAAGCGCGATCAAAGAGTTCCGCAGGTGGACACCATCCGTAAAGTTGAACCCTTTCAGGTACGGCTTCACGATCGTTGCACCAAGGATGAGGAAAACAATCCCGATTGGCACAAAGAAGATAGCGAGGTTGGTCCAAGTTGTATTTGGCCGATCACCATGCTGCTCTTGAATACGGTTGGCACGGGCATTCACAAAGCGAATTGCGATGATGCTTGCAGCCAATGTGCCCAGAACCAAGATCCAGTCGATACCGCCGGATGCCACAGGGGCCAGACCTTCTTGCGGCGCGACAGCTTCGTTACCACTCAGCGACCGTGTGAAACCAATTGCTGGGATATAGGTGCCGCGGTTCGTGATCGCGACACTATCGCCCAACAGCATGCTGGCTTCGGGTGTATCACCACGGAAGTCACGCGGTTGCGGGGTCGCTTCGGTGACAACCGCGAAAATCAAAATGATCCACAACAGCAATGGTACGTTGCGGAATCCTTCGACGTAGACGGCCATCAAGAAACTGATCACCCAGTTTTTCGATAGACGGGCGACACCGGCCAGAACCCCAAGAACCAACGCTGTGACACAGCCCAAAAAGGCGACCAAAAGCGTGTTCAGAATACCCACGAACGCTGCGCGGCCATGTGTATCTTGGTTGGTGTATTCGATCAGCATCTGGTTAATGTCGTAACCGGCTGATTGACCTAAGAAGCCAAAGTCAAAGTCTTTGCCAAGGGCATTCAGGTTACTGATCGTATTGTTCACCAACCACCAAAGACCCGCGCCGATAAGCGCAAGGGCAACAACTTGGATCGTGATGGAACGGTAGCGGGTGTCGTAAATAAGCTGACTGGGCCGAAACGCAGGTTTCGGCGGGTCGGTCATGACGGACATGATGATCTCCCGGGCGTCTCGTTATTTTTATCGCCTCATGTCCACTTATGTGGATCTATCAAGGCGCGAGATGCTGTTTTTGTAATGTCGTCTTAAATCTTAAAGCCGAAGGGCCCGGACGTTATGCCGGGCCCTTCGTATTCCGGATTTAGCGGAATGGTGGTGAATACAGCAGGCCGCCTTCGGTCCACTGTGCGTTCAGACCACGAGCAAGACCAATTGGTGTGTTCTCACCGATGTTCTTCTCGAAGATCTCGCCGTAGTTGCCTTCTGCGCCGATAGCGGCAGCAGCCCAACCAGCGTCAAGACCGATCATCGCGCCCAACTCACCTTCAGTACCGAGCAAACGGTTAACTTCTGGGTTGTCAGTTGCAGCTGCGGACAGCTCAGCAAGGTTGGATGAAGACACACCCAGCTCTTCAGCTGTGATCAGTGCGTTCAGTGTCCAGCGTACGATGTCGCCCCATTCGGAATCACCGTGACGTACCAGCGGGCCAAGTGGCTCTTTGGAGATGATTTCTGGCATCAGAACGTGATCGTCTGGATTTTCAAATGTCGCACGTGTCGAAGCAAGACCGGATGCGTCAGTTGTGTAAACGTCGCAAGCACCGGCAAGGTACTGCTGCTGGCCTTCTGCGTTTGTTTCAATCGGCACAGGCTCGTAAGAGATGTTGTTGACGCGGAAGAAGTCAGCAAGGTTCAGCTCTGTTGTTGTACCAGTTTGGATACATACAGTCGCGCCGTCCAGATCCTTAGCAGAGGCAACGCCCAGCTCTTTCGGGATCAAGAAGCCTTGGCCGTCGTAGTAGTTCACGCCTACGAAATCAAACTTGAGGTCTGTGTCGCGTGAGAATGTCCATGTGGTGTTACGTGCCAGCATGTCGATTTCGCCGGACGCCAGCGCTGTGAAGCGTGTCTGACCAGTTGTTGGAACGAATTCAACGGCAGTTGGGTCGCCAAGAACTGCAGCTGCAACTGCGCGGCAGACTGCAACGTCAAAGCCAGCCCATTCGCCGTTCGCATCAGGTGCCGCAAAACCGACAAGACCTGTGGTCACACCACAGTTCAGTTTGCCGCGCTCTTTGACGTCATCCAGTGTTGCCGCGGATGCAGATGCTGCAGCCAGACCAGCGACCGTGAGTGCGCCGAGAAATACGGTTTTTTTCATTGTTACCTCTTCCTGAGTTTCCGCCCTTACTCCCGTTCGGGCGGTTTTGTTCCATCCCTTCAGGGATAGTTATGAAGCTCCAGACGGGACACCCCGCCTTTAACTGCCCTAGAGTGGGAGGAATCATCGGGAATCGTCAAGGGATTCTCAGACAAATTTGCTATCAAAATACGCAAACGCCTCAAACGACGGCTTTCGCACACCCGTCTAACGAGAGGTGACGCTAGGTCCGGGCCATTTTGTAGAAATTAGCAGCATCAAAAAAAGCTTGGCGTTTAACAGATTCGAGCGCACGCGCATCGTCGTCGTCACCCCATTGTTCAAACTGCCATTCTTCATCGACGCGCGACACGGCCCACCCGTCTTCTTCGCTTAAATGACCATCGATCACCGCCAGTGCGATGACAAGCGACCCCGACAAGCTGATCAAATCGTGGGCAGCCGCGATCTCGAAATGCGTCATCGCATCCAGCTCAGCTTTCAGGCGCGTCAGCGCACCACCGTCCTGTGGGACATGCATAACGCCCTCTGCGCTTTTCAGGCCGGCATCAAATCGTCCCTTTGCCCACTGCAACAATGGATCCCAATGATCCGCTTGGCGCGCGATCAATTCCGCAGGGCCCGCCGCACGGTAACACAGCAAATCACTGTCACCGTAGGCGGCCAGCATTTCGACCACTTCGGCCTTTTGTACGGACACCTTATCGATTGCCGCGTTCGCACCGCGCGTCACAGGCATCGTCGTGGGATCAATCAAATCCACCTGCGCGTCCCATTCAGACGCCACCGCAGCCGCCATATCAGCGGTTGGCACAACCAACGCCACCTTTGCAGGGGTTTTGACAGGACGCCCGTCCAGTTCAATCGCATAGCCGCCGTCACATTCAACGGCTGCTGTCGTTTTCCAAAAGCGTTTCGCGGCCCAGTCGCTCATGTCTCAAGTCCTATTAGATCGTCTATCGCGCTATGAAGCGCATCAAAGCTGTGGATGATTGTGTCGGCTTGCAAGGTCTCAACCGGATGATACCCCCAAGAAACACCAATTGTTTTCACGCCGGCGGCACGCCCCATGTCGATATCAAATGTCGTGTCACCGATCATGACGGTGCGGTCAGCGGCGACGCCTGTTTCGTTCAGACATGCCTGCACCATCGCGGGATGTGGTTTTGACGGATGAAAGTCGGCCACTTGTTGGCTCAGAAAATAGCCCTCAAGCCCATATCCTTCGATCAGCTTATCAAGGCCGCGCTTGGATTTCCCTGTCGCAACCGCAAGCAACGTCCAATCCTGCGCCCGTAGCGTTTCAAGTGCCTGCATCGCCCCTGGATACAATGGCGAGGTCGCGTTGCTGCCGCGTGTCTTGCGCAGATGGAAATACGCGTCACGGTAGCCTTGTGTTAGTTTGTCGTGCAGCGGCGCGTCGAGTTCAGGCGACAATTCTGGAAAAATCAGCTCGAGGGACCGCCCAACGAACCGCAACATCTGATCGCGGGGCGGTGGCGCAAGATCAAGTCCAGCATAGGCATGCGTGAAGGCCGCGACGATCATCTCTTGGCTATCGACCAAGGTGCCGTCCACGTCAAAGATGACAAGCCGCGGTTCAGGCATCTGGCATATTGAACGGATCAGCGGGGGCGTGGCTGACTTTCCACCCGACAAAATCCCACGTCTTTTGCATATGCTCTGGAAGTGGTGCGATGAAATCCATGACCGCACCGGTCGTCGGATGTTCAATCTTCAAGCTGCGTGCATGCAAATGCATCTTGCGGCCGATTTCGCTGCCCATGCCCGCGCCCCAGCCATCGCCAAGGTTTTCCTGCTCGGACCCGCCGTATTTGCCATCACCGACAATCGGGTGACCAATCTCGGCCATATGAGCGCGCAGCTGATGCGTCCGGCCCGTAATCGGCACCAGCGCACACCACGACGCACGCGATGCAAGTGTATCCATGACGGCGTAGTCAGACGTGGCACGTTTCGCGCCTTCGGTCTTGGCAACTTCATCGGGGTGAATGCACACCATCTTTTCGTTTTCGCCGCCGCGTCCGCCGCCAGCTTTCATCAGACCGTATTTGATGGTCGCAGCACGTGGATGCGGCACACCGGCAATCGCCGCCCAGTAAATCTTGCGGGTTTCGCGGTGCTTCATGTTTTCGGTCAAAGCACGCGCAGCCATACGGGTGCGGGCCAAAACCAGCACGCCCGACGTATCCTTATCAAGACGATGCACCAAACGCGGCTTTTCGTCGTAATCATACATCAACGCTTCCGACAGCCCGTCTACGTGGCGCGTCGTGTTCGTGCCACCTTGCGTGGCAAGGCCCGCAGGTTTGTTGATCACGATCATATCGGCGTCGCGGTAAATCACACAGGACTGGATCAGCTTCGCATCAGCCTTGGTGACGCCGTGCTTGTTCAGCCGCGCAGCTGCTGCAGCTTCTTCTTCGGTCGGCAATGGGGGAATACGAACTTTCTGGCCAACTTCAACGCGTGAATTCGACTTCACACGGCCACCGTCAACGCGGACCTCGCCTTTGCGGCACATCTTTTCGATCCGGCCTTGGGTCACATGCGGAAACAAGCGCCGCAAATAACGGTCAACGCGTTGATCACCTTCGTCTGGTCCCACGACCCGTGTTTGTACGCCGCTCATAGCGTGCCCCTAATCATCCAATGGCCGACGACACAGGCCGCCAGCGATAACAGAACGGACGCCATAACATATCCACCAGCCGCCGCCAGCCTTCCCGCCTCGATCAGACGCACCGTATCCAAGGAAAACGCACTAAACGTGGTAAAACCGCCCAATAAACCGGTCATAATGAACGGCAACCACGCGTGCAGGCCCTTTGCATTGACGTAGGCCCAGACGATTCCAATAATCAGTGATCCCACGACATTGACGGTCAGCGTCCCGAGCGGGAAAGCGACAGCCAGCCCCACCCAATACCGCAACACCGCCCCGATTGCGCCACCTAGAGCGACGGACACGACAGTCATGACTTCGCCCTCTTGGCGCGCAGTCCCGCAAAATATTCGACGCGCTTCTTGAGATCACGCTCAAAGCCACGATCAACGGGGGCGTAGTATTCGCCGCGTTTCATCGTTTCCGGGAAATAGTTCTGGCCACTGAACCCGTCTTCTGCGTCGTGATCATAGGCATAGCCCGCGCCGAACCCCTGCTCTTTCATCAACGTCGTTGGGGCATTCAGAATATGCGCGGGGGGCGGTTCTGACCCGTGTTTCTTCGCGGCATTCATTGCAGCCTTATAGGCGACGTAAACCGCGTTCGATTTCGGGGCGAGCGCGACATAAGTCACAGCCCCCGCCAAAGCCAATTCCCCCTCAGGCGACCCAAGCCGTTCGTAGGTTTCCCATGCATCCAGACACACGCGGTGCGCTTGCGGATCGGCCAGTGCGATATCTTCAACAGCCATGCGCGTGATACGGCGGGCCAGATATCGCGGGTCTTCGCCCCCCGCTAACATCCGTGCAAACCAATAAAGCGCTGCATCAGGGTCAGAGCCACGCACCGATTTGTGCAAGGCGCTTATTAGGTTGTAATGCTCATCACCCGTTTTGTCGTATTTGGCCGCACGTTTCATCAAACGCTTAGATAGATCATCGGCCGTCAGCGGCGCATCAACCTTCCATGCAGCGATCTGTTCGATCAGGTTCAACAACCCGCGCCCGTCACCATCGGCCATTTCGATCAAAGCGGCACGTGCCTGTGCATCTAACGGCAGCTTTCGATCCAGCTCGCGTTCTGCACGCTGCGCCAATCGTTCAAGGTCATCCTCGGTCAAGCGCGACAGGATTAGCACCTGACTGCGCGACAGCACCGCAGCGTTCAATTCAAACGACGGATTCTCGGTTGTTGCCCCTACCAACAGGATAGTGCCGTCTTCCATGTACGGCAGAAACCCGTCCTGCTGTGCCTTGTTAAAACGGTGGATTTCGTCCACGAACAACAACGTCCCCTTCCCGTTCTGGCGTCTGATTTTCGCAGCCTCAAAGACTTTGCGCAGTTCAGGCACACCCGTAAAGATCGCGGAAATCTGGACAAAATGCAGATCGGATTCGTTCGCGAGCAAACGCGCGATCGTCGTTTTCCCGACGCCAGGCGGGCCCCAGAAAATCAGGGATGATAACGATCCCGACGACAACATAATGCCCAAAGGCGCATCAGGCCCAAGGACCTGTTCCTGACCAATGACGTCGCCCAACGACTGTGGGCGTAGTCTATCTGCCAATGGGCGGGGTCCAGCAGCGGGTGTCGCCGCAGAGGTTTCAAAAAGATCAGCCATAACGGGAACCTATGCGCTAAACCTAAAGGAGACAAAGAAAAAGCCCCGCGCGGGATGCACGGGGCTTTTCCGAATACTTAGCCGATTGGCTTACTCTGCGTCGGACTCTGCCAGACGTGCCTTGTCAGCTGCGCCTTTTGCATCAACGTCGCGGTCTACGAATTCGATGATCGCCATTGGCGCCATGTCACCGTAGCGGAAGCCCGCTTTCATCACACGCACGTAACCACCTTGGCGGTCTTTGTAGCGTGGGCCGAGGATTTCGAACAAACGTGCTGTGTGCATTTCTTGCTTCAGCTGTGCGTTTGCCTGACGACGTGCGTGCAAGTCGCCGCGCTTTGCGAGCGTGACGAGCTTTTCGATCACGCGCTTCAATTCTTTTGCTTTTGGCAGTGTTGTTTTGATCTGCTCGTGCTCGATCAAAGAACCAGCCATGTTTGCGAACATCGCTTTGCGGTGCTCGTGTGTACGGTTCAGTTTACGGTAACCATGTCCGTGGCGCATGTCAGTCTCCTAAAGTGCTTTATGCTTTGTACGGCAAGGGATGCGTGTCCCCCACTCTGTTGGGGCGTGATTGCCCATATTTTCCCGGTCATTGCCGGCATTGTCGTGCATGGGCGGGTCCGAAAACCCGCCCAATGTCTTAGAACTGATCTTCGAATTTCTTTGCAAGATCTTCGATGTTGTCTGGTGGCCAGTCCTCAACGTCCATGCCGAGGTGCAGACCCATGCCGGACAGGACTTCTTTGATCTCGTTCAAAGACTTCCGACCGAAGTTCGGTGTGCGCAGCATTTCAGCTTCGGTTTTCTGGATCAGATCACCGATGTAAACGATGTTGTCGTTCTTCAGGCAGTTCGCGGAACGAACAGACAGTTCCAACTCGTCCACTTTCTTAAGAAGCAGCGGGTTGAACTCAAGACCGTCATCGTCTGCGCCAGCTTGTGCTGATTCAGGCTCGTCGAAGTTGACGAAGATGGACAGCTGGTCCTGCAGAATGCGGGCCGCGTAAGCGACAGCATCGTCAGGTGTCAAAGACCCATCAGTCTCAACCTTCATCGTCAGTTTATCATAGTCCAGAACCTGACCTTCACGGGTAGGCTGCACGTCATATGACACTTTCTTTACCGGCGAATAGATCGCGTCGATAGAGATCATGCCGATTGGCGCGTCTTCTGGCTTGTTCTTCTCAGCTGCAACATAGCCCTTACCGGTATTCACGGTCAGTTCCATGTACAGATCAGCGCCATCGTCGAGGTGACAGATGATGTGATCTTTGTTCAGCACTTCGATACCGTTGGTTTCAGAGATGTCACCAGCAGTGACAACACCTGGACCTTTGGCTTGTACTGACAAACGCTTAGGGCCTTCGACATCCATACGGATCGCCACACCTTTGAGGTTAAGCACGATGTCAGTTACGTCTTCACGTACACCGGACACAGAGCTAAACTCGTGCAGAACGTTGTCGATCTGAACGGCAGTGATGGCAGCACCTTGAAGGGATGACATCAGAATACGACGCAGGGCGTTGCCCAGTGTCAGACCAAAGCCGCGCTCAAGCGGTTCGGCAATTACAGTGGCTTGGCGTGCTGGGTCATTACCCGGCTTCACTTCCAGCTGTGTTGGCTTGATTAATTCAGCCCAGTTCTTGTGGATCATGTGTCCCTCCATTCCAGTCTACCTTTCATGATCAAAAGGCAAACGCCCGAGGTTTCAAAATGACGGAATGGGGCCGTGCAAATGCACAGCCCCATCACGGGTAATTCGCTTAGACGCGGCGGCGCTTTGGTGGGCGGCAGCCGTTGTGTGCCATTGGCGTCACGTCACGGATAGATGTGATGTTGAAACCGATAGCAGCCAGAGCGCGCAATGCGGACTCACGGCCAGAACCTGGACCCTGCACTTCGACTTCCAGTGTTTTCACACCGTGGTCTTGTGCTTTTTTGCCCGCATCTTCAGCAGCCATCTGAGCTGCGTAAGGTGTGGACTTCCGTGAGCCTTTAAAGCCCATTGTACCAGCGGACGACCATGAAATGGCGTTGCCCTGTACGTCGGAGATCAGGATTTTTGTGTTGTTGAACGAAGAGTTCACGTGAGCAACGCCAGCGGCGATGTTCTTGGAGACCTTCTTCTTGGTGCGTTTAGCTTCGCGTGCCATGATATCAGCCCTCCCTTATTTCTTCTTACCAGCAATGGCCTTTGCAGGGCCTTTGCGAGTACGCGCGTTTGTGGATGTACGCTGACCGCGCACAGGAAGGTTACGACGGTGACGCAGGCCACGGTAGCAACCGAGGTCCATCAAACGCTTCACGTTCATCTGAACTTCGCGGCGCAGGTCGCCTTCAACAGTCAGATTTTCGTCGATGTATTCACGGACTTTCAAGACTTCTGCGTCAGACAGTTCGTTGACACGACGTGTGTGATCGATACCGATCGCGTCGCAGATCTGAACAGCTGTGGTAGAGCCGATTCCGGTGATGTAGGTCAGTGCGATTGGAACGCGCTTTCCTGTAGGGATGTTTACGCCAGCAATACGTGCCACGTGCATTTCCTTTACGTTGCGGGTCCGTGGTTCCAGACCCTTTTTTCACAACGGAAGCCCGGACCTAAAGGCGCCGGGCTGCGTCATATCGAGGTAGCTTACGGATGTCGGGGGCGACCCATTCACCGCAAAATGATTCCCCTAAGGGATGGGGGTGTTTAGGAGTGATTACGTGAGCGGTCAAGACCTACATCGCAATCCGGCCTCAACAACAATCAGGACACTCATCATAGGCCAATTGCAGAGCAAAAATGAGAGCAGGTTGCAGTACCAAATCTGCATTTACACTCAGATTCATCGCAGCAACTTTATCAACCAACAACACGAAGGCAGCGGCTTCGGCGTCGCTGTTTTCTCCCGTGATATAAAAGTCAGGATGCTTGGAGCATCTCTGCAGCGCACCGGCTTCTAATGCGCATTCATTCGCTAACCCCAGAAAGTCCTGCATTTACGCCAAAGATGCTTTGATACTAGCCGCCACGTCTTCCATTGACGCCAACCCATCGACAGACTTCAAATCACCTTTGGCATAGTAATACCCGATCAGCGGTGAAGTTTGCTTGTAGTAGGCCATCAGGCGGATCTTCAGGCTTTCCTCATTGTCGTCAGCACGGGCGGTGCCACCGGCAGCCACGGCTTCTGCCGCACGACCAAGGATACGCTGCACAAGCACATCTTCGTTTACTTCCAGCTCGATTACGTGATCCAGCGTCTCGCCCATCTCTGCCAACAGTTCACCCAGCGCGTCGGCCTGCGCCAATGTCCGTGGGAAACCGTCAAAGATAAAACCGTTCGCGTCTTTCTGAACTTCTAGCTGTTCGCGAATCAAACCGATCACGATCTCGTCCGTCACAAGGTTGCCAGCGTCCATAACGGCAGCAACCTTTTTGCCCATCTCGGTGCCCGATGTCTTTGCTGCGCGCAGCATGTCACCGGTGCTGAGTTGAACCATATTCCGCTCTTTGACCAAGATGGAGGCTTGTGTTCCTTTGCCCGCTCCTGGCGGTCCAAGCAGAATAATATTCATCGGCGTGACGGTCCCTTACGTTTTGCTCCACCGCGTTTACCACGGAGTTGCGATTTTTCAATCAGGCCTTCGTACTGATGTGCAAGAAGGTGTGACTGGATTTGCTGGATCGTGTCCATACCAACAGACACAATGATCAAGATCGACGTGCCGCCAAAGTAGAACGGGATGGACAGCTGTGAACGAATGATCTCTGGCATCAGGGCAACCAAAGCAAGGTAGCCGGAACCAAGAACCAGAATACGGTTCACAACATAATCAAGATAATCAGCGGTCTTTTTACCGGGACGAATACCGGGCACAAAACCGTTTTGGTTCTTCAGGTTCTCGGCGACTTCTTCCGTCTTGAACGCAACTTCTTTGGTGTAGAAATACGTAAAAAAGATAATCATCGCTGAGAAAAAGATCAGGTAAAGCGGCTGACCTGGGCCAAAGTAGGCCAGAATGGTCGACATCACAGGGTTTGTTGACCCGCCAGAGAACGTGCTGATCGTTGTGGGCAGCAACAGCAATGCGGATGCAAAGATCGCTGGCATAACGCCTGCAGGGTTCACCTTGATCGGCAGGTGGGACGACGAGCTATCGTAGACCTTCATACCGCGTTGTTGACGTGGGTACTGGATGTGGATCTTACGCAGGCTGCGCTCCATGAACACAACAAACGTCAGAACCGCGATCACCATCAGAATAACACCGACGATCACAACAGGGCTGATCGCACCGGACCGGCCTTGTGACAGGAACTGCGCAAGCGCCGCTGGAACCTCGGCAATAATGCCGACGAAGATGATCAAGGAAATACCGTTACCGATGCCGCGTGCGGTGATTTGCTCACCCAGCCACATCAGGAACATCGTCCCGCCAACAATCGTAATGATGCACGACGCTTGGAAGAACAGTCCCGGATTGGACGCAAGCCCACCCGCCTCGAGCGATGCGGCAAGGCCAAAGGCCTGTGCTGTCGCCACGATCACGGTCAGGTAACGGGTGTATTGGTTAATCTTGCGACGCCCCTGCTCACCCTCTTTTTTTAGGTTTTTCAGCGGCTCATACATTGTGGACAGCAACTGGATCACAATGGATGCAGAGATATACGGCATGATCCCAAGGGCAAAAATCCCCATGCGGGATAGCGCACCACCGGTGAACATCGACAGGATGCCACCGATACCGGCTTGGGCGTCCTCCATAAAGGAACGAAGGGCAGCACCATCAATACCGGGAACCGGAATGAATGTGCCAAGACGGTAAACGATCAAAAGGCCAAGTGTGAACAGGATACGCTGGCGCAACTCAGTTGCTTTGCCGAACGCCCCCCAGCTCATGTTGGATGCCATTTGCTCTGCTGCGGATGCCATATGGGTCTCTTCTCATGAAAAACGCCGCCACGGTTTCCCGAGTGGCGGCGTTTGGGAAAACTTGAGTTTGGTATGTAAGCGACCAATTGGCCGCTCACAAGGTCTTACTCAGCCGCTACTTTCGCAGGGGCAGTTGTTGTGAGCTTTCCGCCAGCCTTTTCAACTGCTTCAACCGCACCTTTTGATGCGCCGTGAACAGCGATGTTGGCTTTTGCGGTGAATTCACCTTTGGCCAGAACGCGGATACCATCCTTTTTGCGACGTACCAGACCGGATGCGATCAGCGCATCTTCGGTGATGTCCGCTTTGACGTCGATTTTGCCAGCGTCGATGAATTTCTGGATCAGACCAAGGTTCACAACTGCGTATGTCTTGGCGTTGATGTTGTTAAAGCCACGCTTTGGAAGACGTTGGTAGATCGGCATCTGACCGCCTTCGAAGCCTTTGATGGCTACACCGGAACGGGATTTCTGACCTTTAATACCACGGCCACCCATCTTACCTTTGCCAGAACCTGGACCACGGCCGATGCGTTTTTTGCGTGATGTTGCGCCCGGGTTGTCGGACAGTTCGTTCAACTTAAACATTGTCGCTTCTCCTTTTGCCGGAGGACCCCGTCCAGCGACGGAAATGGGGCACACGGCGTTTCAAATAGATCGGATTCGGGAACCCGACTGGGGGCGTATAGACGGGTGTGCAGGACGGATCAAGTAGGCGGGTAAATCAAAATTCTCAGTACGTGAAAGCAGAAGGAAACCCGCACGACATGAACGCGGCTCAAATCTTTTCACAATATTGAAATTACGGCGACGGAAACGGGAAACGCCAACGTAGAACAGGATATGCCCAAACGATTTACCCAGCCAAGTGATGATCGGATTTCTCATGAAAACTCTCCCCTACCTTGCCGCCGCAATGCTGATAGCGACTTCAGCCTCGGCAGACACAACCGATGATCGCTTGCATGAGATTGAACATTTCTTCGAAAATGCTGTGGTCTTGAATGGGCCGAAGGTCGTGGATTGCACCTTGTCGGGCGGCACCCAGACAAGCTGCTTTTCGATCACAGTTAAGGCCGAGCCGCAGGATTACACGCCCGGCCCATGGTGCCCCACGTCGATTAATGACGATGCCAGTGCAGGCGGCATCTGGCTGAACGAAGGCGAGGTGTTGGACGTCGACGGCACATTCATCACAGAACTATCGACGCTTTATGGTGACGAGAACTGGCAACTTTTCAATGAGACAACAGGCGAAGTGAACGTCACGGACACACAAGCCTCTTGCGAAGCAGCCGCCCGTCCAGATGTTGACCCAGAGTACAACAATTTCTGCGTTCAGTGCCTGCCCGAATACATGGATGACGACGCGAGCATGACGTACGTCATTCCTTTAGAACCGCAGCTCAGCGCGCAAACCGTTCAGACCAATACAGCGGGTTCGGGCCTTGCGCACAATGGTGTGCGTCTTGATGGCCCTGCCCCTGTGGATGCCATTCTGTCCGCCTACACAGTTGCGCCCTTTGACGACTGCGGCGGGCACGTGAATACCCATGTAGGCTATCATTATCACGCTGTGACGGACTGTCTTGATCAACCTGCAGCCGACGGAAAAGATGCAGCACAGGTCGGGATCGCGATGGACGGCCATGCGATCTATACGCACTTGCTATCTGACGGGTCAGAGCCGGAGGGGCTCGACGCCTGCAACGGCCATTCGGACGAAGACGGCACATATCACTACCACGCAGGAGCTGCTGGGACGAATGCGATCCTGTCGTGCCTCACGGCTGAAGTGGGCTGCGCTTCGGAAGACCCCGATGCTGTTTGTGATGCATCCGCCCGGCGGCCGCGACCGTAATACTGCGGCTCAAACACAATAGATCGGACAGCGTTCCCCTACCCCCAGCGGAACGCTGTCCGTGGACATGACAAGAAATAACGTATATTTTTCGGCAATTTGGCAGTATTGACACTTTTCAGCCCAACAATTGTCGTAGGTGCCTTCTAACACTGACCCCAACGTAAACCGTCACGTGATCTTGGGACGGTTGTGTCTTGTTGTTGTTGGAGACTGTCATGGCAAAACTGGTTTCATCGGTAATCGCGGCGTTAGTGCTTTCACCGAGCGTGTCTGCTGCAGCAACGTTGCTGTCCATCGACCTGAGCATTGCAAACCAGATCACTGTCGTCGCCGAACCGGGCCTTGCCAACGCCACTGTGTCCGGATCGGACGGCGTAGGTATCTATCTTCCGAATTTCTTTGCAGACGGCAACACGGGGTTCGGGATCAACAACACATCAGGCGACTTTAGTTCGACCAACCAGACATCCGACGGTTCGGCCAATCTATGGAGCTATAGCGGCGACACCGGCCTGAACATCTGGTCGTTCGTGAACGGCGGGACCGTAAGTTTTACTGATGGCACACAGGCGTTTACGGGGTCCGCGACATGGAACCTGACGCCCGGCCTTTACGCCGAATTCGTCAACGCCCCCGGCGCTGGTTCCTTGTTCTTCCCTGCGGATAGCGCCAACGACATCGTAGGCCAAACAGCCATCGGTGAATTCACAACATCCAACGCAGTCCCCGCGCCTGTGCCGGTGCCAGCATCTGTGCTTTTGCTTGGGTCGGTCATGTTTGGGTTGGGGTTATTCGGGCGTCGCCGCAAGCAATCTGACGGCATACTGCTGGCCGCTTAGGCGCATTCAAATTCGCAAAAATCAGCATGTGATTCACGTGCACAACCCGTGCACAATGCGTGCACCGCCACGTCGTCGCGTGACCGCCTAAAATGACCAGGCGCGTCATAACACTGGAACGCCCTCCGCTCGAGCAGTTTTCAATCGCCTACATATTTTGTAATATGATGCCCGCGACCCAAAGCTGACGTTGCCCTATTTCACAACTACGTCCTAAAGCTCTGCGAACTGCGCCTTCAGTAAAGCTTCGCTATACTCGCTTTCGGCAGTGCTATCATAAACGATACCGCCGCCGACGTTCAGCTTTACCTTGCCGGAGGGCCGGCAAATCAGTGTTCGAATTGCGACGTTAAATTCCATCGCACCATCCGGTGCGATCCACCCAACAGCGCCGCAATATGTGTCGCGGGCATCGCTTTCGATATCTGACAGAATTTCCATCGCCCGCAGCTTTGGTGCCCCGGTGATCGAACCACATGGAAAGATCGCTGTAAGAATATCAGAGAGCTTACAATCCGGCCGGATTTCTGCGGTCACTTCGGATATCATCTGGTGAACGGTCGCGTAGCTTTCAACGTGAAAAAGCGCAGGAACGCGTACGCTACCAATCTGTGAAATCCGCGAAAAATCATTCCGCAGAAGGTCGGTTATCATCAGGTTTTCGGCTTGGTCTTTTTCGGAATTCGCAAGCTGGGCTTTTAAATTCGCATCTTCGTCCGCATTCAGACCACGCTTGATTGTCCCTTTCATGGGCCGCGCGCGCAGCTGTCCTCCGGACGACAGGGAAAAGAAAAGCTCGGGTGACCGGCACAATAATTTTGTTTCAGAAAGATCCACAAATGCACCGAACGGAACAGGCTGCTTACGCTTGAGCGCTTCGTAAAGACTGCGCGGTGAGCCTTCGCAGTGCGCGACCATAGGGAAGGTTAAATTAGCCTGATAAATATCGCCGTTGCGGATGTATCTATGAATGACATCAAAGGCTTCCTGGTAGGTCTGAAAATCCCATTCGGGTTCGAAACGTCCTAGGTTGGCCATGCCGGCTGTTTTCGTATCAGTGGCGGGGTGAACCTGATCGAACACACCGAAACAGAGCAGCGGATCCTGACGGTTTCCGGGTAATCGAGGGCGCAATTTCGGATTTAGAACGTAGCCCAATTCGTAAGATGCGGTGCCCGCAAGCCATTTACCTTCGGCTTGGGCCGCCTGCATCTCGCACAGCGCTTTATCGACTTCTTCGGGGTGCCACGCCGCGATGATGTGATCTGCTTGATGAAAAAGAGAGCCGCTTAGCAACGGCCCCCTGTCAAACTGAACAGATCGGGTCATGCCTGACTGGGAGACCAAAAATCAGCCGCAATACGGAGTTCGCGCAAGGGCCGTACGATATCAATGCAATCCTGATAAATTTGGTGAGCGCGATAGGCCTTCAGGGATTCTTCATCATCAAACTCTGCATAGACAATCACGTCCACGTCGTTGGAAAACCGATCATCGCTCCGATTGCGGGATACTTCAAAATGCCGGAGGGACGGAATGGCGGATAGCATGGACAGGCCATCCACGATCCGATCAATATCATCGACGTCACGGCTGCTGAAAAACACAACATGACGAATAATCTGAGGAGCGGGTTCTTTGTCTGCCACTTGAATGATCCTAAGCTGAGCCATACCGATGGCCGTTCTTGTCTCAATCAAAACCGACCTGCGTTAGGTATTTTCACAGCATCCGCTGCAATTCAATGCTGCATTGCGGCAGAGACTAAAAAGGTCTTACAGCCGTCATTCGTCGCAGCATTTATCAATGGCTTAAGGCCGAGAATGTACGATAAACGCTAAACTGCGATTGCTACGCCTAGTTTGATTGCGAAGATATCTTGGCGTCCCCCCCCTTATTTCACGCAAAACGCCCCGCAGTTTCCTGCGAGGCGTTCTGAATGTCGGTGCAGGGTTTCCCCTGCGTTCGAAGTCAGGCTCAGCCTTTTTCTTCGATGATCTCAACCATGTGAGAAATCTTGTTTACCATACCGCGTACGGAAGGTGTATCTTCCAGTTCTTTGGTACGGTTCATTTTGTTCAGGCCCAGGCCGATCAGCGTTGCGCGCTGTTTGGCGGGACGACGGATTGGAGAACCAATCTGTTTTACAACGATTGTTTTAGCCATGGTTTAGGCCTCCTCAGTTGCAGCAGCTTCAGCCGCTGGTGCGTCATCACGCTTTGGCAGGATGTCGGCAACCTTTTTGCCACGACGCTGTGCGACGTTGCGTGGGGATTGCTCGGACTTCAGGCCGTTAATTGTAGCGCGGATCATGTTGTATGGGTTCGCAGAGCCGATGGACTTGGACACAACGTCCTGAACACCCAGCATTTCGAACACAGCACGCATTGGACCACCGGCGATGATACCAGTACCAACTGGGGCTGTCCGCATCACAACTTTACCAGCGCCGTGGCGACCGTTTGTGTCGTGGTGCAATGTGCGGCCGTCTTTGAGCGCGACGCGGATCATCTGACGCTTCGCTTGCTCAGTGGCTTTACGGATCGCTTCAGGAACTTCCTTCGCTTTACCCTTACCAAAGCCGACGCGGCCTTTTTGGTCGCCAACAACCACGAGTGCGGCGAAGCCAAAGCGCTTACCACCCTTAACAGTTTTGGAAACACGGTTGATTGCGACCAGACGGTCAGCAAACTCTGGTGCTTGTTCTTCACGGTTGCGACGGTTGCCGCCCCGGTTGTTTTCACGTTCTGCCATGAATGCAGTCCTTATTCAGGTGGCGCGCTTTGCGCCTATTAATCTCAATCGCAGTGACGCGTGATGCGTCCCCGATTATCGAGGCGGCCTGAACGCTGTCCAAGCCGCCTACTGTTCGTTTAGATCTTCAGACCGCCTTCACGGGCAGCGTCTGCCAGTGCTTTGATCTTACCGTGGAAGAGGAAACCACCACGGTCGAAGAATGCAACTTCAACACCAGCTTTTTTAGCACGCTCGGCAATAGCCGCGCCCACTTTTTGAGCTGCTTCGATGTTGTTCTTGCCGTAAAAACCCAGGTCCTTTTCGAGCGAAGAAGCGGACGCGATTGTGACGCCGTTTACATCGTCGATCAGCTGGACGCTGATGTTTTTGTTGGAGCGGTGCACAGACAACCGAGGGCGACCCTGGTTGGCAGTAACTTTCCGCAGCTTGTTCCGAACGCGCAAGCGGCGCTTCAAGAACAGAGTTCTTTTTGAATTTGCCATTGTTACCGTCCTTACTTCTTCTTGCCTTCTTTGCGGAAGATGTACTCGTCCTTGTACTTGATACCCTTGCCTTTATATGGCTCGGGCTTACGCCAAGCGCGGATGTTCGCCGCGACCTGACCTACAAGCTGTTGGTCGATACCTTCCACAGTGATCTCAGTCGGCTTTGCAGCTGTGACTGTGATCCCTTCGGGCACTTCAAAGTTGACGTCGTGAGAGTAACCAAGCGCCAGTTTCAGGGTTTTGCCCTGCATCTGTGCACGGTAACCAACACCGTTGATTTCAAGCTCTTTCTTGAAACCTTCGGTAACGCCGGTGGCCAAGTTCGCGATCATTGTGCGGGTCATGCCCCACTGCTGACGCGCGCGCTTGGATTTACCACGTGGTTCAACGGAAACGGACTGGCCGTCTACTGTGATTGTCACGTCGTCTGTTGCTTTAAAGGTCCGGGTCCCTTTCGGGCCTTTCACTTCGATGGTTTGGCCGGACACGGACGCAGAAACGCCGGATGCCAGTTCAACCGCTTTTTTACCAATACGAGACATCGAGTTCTCCTTAGAATACGGTGCAGAGCACTTCGCCGCCAACGTTGGCCGCCCGTGCGCTTGCATCCGTCATCACACCTTTGGAGGTGGAGACAATCGACACACCCAGGCCCTGACGGACTTGTGGGATGTCATTGACGCTCATGTAAACGCGACGACCAGGTTTTGAGACCCGTTTCACTTCACGAATTACAGCTTCGCCTTCGTAGTACTTGAGGCTGATCTCGATTGCCGGGTGGCCATCTTTGCCAGTCGTCAGCTCATAGCCGCGAATGTAGCCTTCGTCTGCCAGTACGTTCAGGACAGAAACACGTGCTTTAGAAGCAGGTGATTCAACCGTGGACTTACCGCGAAGTTGGCTGTTGCGGATACGTGTGAGCATATCACCGATAGGATCGTTCATTATCTATGCTCCCTTACCAGCTTGACTTGACCATGCCGGGAATTTCGCCGTTGGAACCAAGGTCCCGCAGCGCGATCCGGCTGATCTTGAGCTTACGGTAGTAAGCGTGTGGACGACCTGTCAGCTGGCACCGGTTGTGCAGGCGAACAGCAGACGAGTTGCGTGGCAGTTTTGCGAGTTCAAGTGTTGCCTTGAAACGCTCTTCTACTGGCTTCTCTTTGTCGTTGATGATTGCTTTGAGCGCAGCACGCTTTTCAGCGTACTTAGCGACCAATTTCTCGCGTTTCACTTCGCGAGCGATCATGGATTTCTTAGCCATATCTAAATTCTCCCTACCGCTTAGCTGTTGAAAGGCATGTTGAAAGCTTTCAACAATGCTTTTGCTTCAGCGTCGTTACCGGCGGTGGTGCAGATTACGATGTCCATGCCCCAGTTTTCGTCAACTTTATCAAAGTTGATTTCTGGGAACACGATGTGCTCTTTCAGGCCAGTGGCATAATTGCCGCGACCGTCGAAAGATTTGCCGGATACGCCGCGGAAATCGCGGATACGTGGCATTGCAACTGTGATCAGACGATCAAGGAATTCGTACATCTTGTCACCACGAAGGGTCACTTTTGCACCAAGAGGCATGTCTTCACGAACGCGGAAACCAGCGATGGATTTCTTAGCGCGTGTTGTCATCGCTTTTTGACCGGCGATTGTAGACAGATCTTCTTGAGCCGACTTTGCTTTCTTGCTGTCACGGACAGCTTCTGCACCGCAGCCGATGTTCAGAACAATTTTGTCCAAACGTGGGATCTGCATGTCGTTTTTGTAGCCGAATTCTTCTTTCATCGCAGCACGGATCGTGTCGACGTAAGCAGTTTTCAAGCGCGGGGTGTAGTTTGCGTTATCAAGCATTAGATCGCATCCCCTGTTGTTTTCGCAAAACGAACTTTCGCTTCGCCATCCATACGGAAGCCAACGCGTGTTGCTTTGCCATTTGCATCAACAATTGCCAGATTGGACAGGTCGATCGGCATCGCCTTTGGCGTGCGGCCACCCTGAGATGTCTGGGTTTGCTTTGTGTGACGGATCGCCATGTTCACACCATCAACGATGGCTTTGCCGGACTTAGGATCGATGGACGAAATTGTGCCCTTCTGACCTTTGTCTTTACCAGCAAGAACGATGACACTGTCACCTTTACGGAGCTTAGCAGCCATAGTTACAGCACCTCCGGAGCAAGTGAGATGATTTTCATGAAGTTTTTCGCACGCAATTCGCGAACAACTGGCCCAAAGATACGTGTACCTACTGGTTCATTGTTGTTGTTCAGGATCACAGCAGCGTTTTTATCAAAACGAATTGCTGTGCCGTCTGCGCGACGAACTTCTTTTGCGGTGCGTACGACGACGGCCTTACGGACGTCACCTTTCTTTACACGACCACGTGGAATGGCTTCCTTCACCGATACGACGATAATGTCACCGACACTCGCGTAACGACGGTGGGAACCACCCAGAACCTTAATGCACTGAACACGGCGGGCGCCGCTGTTGTCAGCCACATCTAGGTTGGTTTGCATCTGGATCATTTAGATTCTCTCCGACCTATGGGCATAGTCCCGATTTCTGTCCGGGGGCCCAGGGTTTCGTTAATACTGTTGGGTACCGCTTAAGAAGCGATAACTTCCCAGCGTTTCGTTTTTGACTTAGGCGCACATTCTTGAATGCGAACTTGATCACCTACGTTAAAGGTATTCTGCTCATCGTGCGCCCGGTACTTTTTGGACTTACGAATTGTTTTCTGAAGCAATGGGTGCTTGTAGCGGCGCTCAACAGAAACTGTGACTGTTTGGGCGTTCTGGTTGCTTGTAACAACCCCAGTAAGGATACGCTTAGGCATTGATTAAGCCTCCTTGGCAGCGGCTGCTGCTTTTTCGTTCAGAATGGTTTTGACTTTAGCCGCGTTGCGACGTGCAGCGCGGATACCTGATGTGTTTTCCATTTGGCCAGTGGCCTGCTGGAAGCGCAGGTTGAATGATTCTTTTTTCAGATTTGCCAGCTCATCACGAAGCTGGTCGGGGGTCTTTTCCCGCAACTCATTGGCTTTCATGCCATTTTCCTTTGTTTCAAACACTGGGAGGCCGCGCGATATGCGTCACCCCGAATCCAGTGGATTGGGTAGAAGTTGGCCGTATAGGGGGGTTCTGTGAGTCTCGCAACCCCTAACGGCCCTTTGTTTTTAAGGATTTGGCAGGAGTGTGCGATGCCACGCAACATAGCGGATCAATGCCTGCTCGCAATCAGCTTTGCGCCCTGTATATAGACGGACAAATCCCAATTAGATCGCCCGCAGCCGCGTCGAGGACCTCCAATGACCAAAACAACCCCCCTCTTCACCACCCCGCTCTACCGCGCCCCTTTGAATGACCACGGCAAGATTGATCAGGATGAACTGGCCACGTCTTGCGATGTGATCGCGAATGACGATGAAGCTGGTCAGGATTGGTGTGAAGAGAACGAGTTTCCGGGGTATACCTCTTACGCCTCGCTTACCGATCTGCCGTGGCGTTTTCCGATCTTTAAGGAATTGGTGGCAGCATTAGATCAGCACGTGGCCGCGTTTGCTAAAGAATGTCATTTTGATTTGGGCGATAAGGAGCTGAAATTAGAGGACCTGTGGATCAACATCCTGCCTGAGGGCGGCATCCATACCGCCCATATCCACCCGCATTCGGTTATATCTGGCACGACGTATGTGGCAATGCCCGAAGGCACGTCAGCGATTAAATTCGAAGACCCGCGTTTGGCGATGATGATGGCCGCACCGGGGCGCTTGAAAAACGCACCAGAGGCGTTGAAGCAATTTGTATACGTGAAGCCCGATGTGGGCGACGTGTTGCTTTGGGAAAGCTGGTTGCGCCACGAGGTGCCGATGAACATGGCCGAAGACGAACGGATCACCGTGTCGTTCAATTATAGCTGGGGGTAGCGGCTGGCGGGTGCCCGTCTGCTACATGGCCGCCTTCAAGCATCTGTAGAATGCCCGCTTCGATGTCTTCCGTCCGATCGACTTTCCATTCGCCCATTGCATAGGGCCCGAAGACGACAATCAGCATACACCCTGTTGTCGTGACGTCGAAAATGGCGCGGTAGACTTTTGCGAGCCTGCTGATTTGCGCTGTATGCACTTTGTGAAATGCGATTTGGGGTGGCTTTGCCGCGTGCAGCGCGAGCCCCGACGTGACTGCCATGAAACAGAAGAACCCAAGCCAAAGCGAAAGCGTTTCATTCCAACCCGTCCCGATGCCCAAGGGAATTGCGGCGGCCGGCGCTGTCGACATGAAGAACAGAACAACTGCTGTCATCGCTTGCCGTATCATCACAACGCACCTCTTAGACCATCAACCACGCCCCACGATGCGGGAGCCTGACGGGCAAAGTGTCTTGAGAGTGCGACGAATTGAAGGCGTCACTTGCCCTTCTTCGCGGCCTTTTCGTCTTTGGTCAGCTTATTGCCCCAGACGTTGTTGGACAGGCCAAGGTCATCGGGCATTGGCTTTGTCTTGCCTTTGGTGACCTTACCGCCGTTGTCGAGAAACTGCTTGATCAGATCTTCGTCGGTGGTGGGTTTGGGGACGTGTTTCATGAGCCAGAGCCTCTGTTGCCAATACCAAATATGCTAGAGGTTCATCGTCAAATTGAACAGGCCCATTGGTATATCGTGTTAGCAAACAATGACGGCCGGCAATAACTGCAACAATCCGCGCGCATTCAGGGCATCACGCACATTATCATTCAGCATGTCGGCACGATAGAACATGATTGCCTCTAATTTCGGCATGGTCAAAAGCACTGATTGATCATCAGGCAATTCGCCACCGATATCGACATTTTTCAAAGTTGGGTGACCTCGCAAGACTGAAATGTCTGCCTCACTGCCGTGCCATGAAATGGAAAGGTCTTCGAGTAACAACATGTCTTGAATAAATGACACATCGAAACCTTTACCCACATTGCCCATCGCGAGATCTGAGAGACCTGCTAATTGAGCAATTGGCGATTTGTCCACCGCTGGGCTGGTTCCTTCGACATGAAGCACGTCAAGTTGCGGAAAATATACCAAGCCTTCCAAGTCAGTGATATCTGTCGATGTGATGTGCAGTTCCTTCAGGTGACCCAAGTCTTTGATGTCGCTCAGATCATCAAAATTGGTCCGGCTCATCATCAAAGTCGTCACGTGCGTAAGGCCATTGATAACACTGAAGTCATCAAGTCGCATTCCATCTAGATTCAGCTCTCTGCATCGCGCTTCGATACACGCCGCCAGCGTGGCCTTTCCACGCGCCAACGCGTCAATTTCACGAGAGATCCTTTGTCTTTCTCTGACGATTTCGCGATCGCGCTGTAGCCCTGCCCGATTGGCATCCTTGATTTGTTCGCATGCGCCAAGCGTTACGACAGCAGATAAAGCGACAATCGCAGACCATTTCAAACCTAACATCAAAGTCCCTCAGTATTCCTAAACTTAATAGAAAGGTGTGATGAATGCTGGTTGTTCCACAAGGAGAAACCCCCACAGATTGCTCTGCGGGGGTTCAAGTCTTGTTTCAAACAGTCACATCAGCAACCGCATGAAGATAGGTCTACTTCTCTGCTACCGAAGGCACATCTGGCTCAATACCATCAGGCAGGCCCAAGCCGTTTTCCGCGAACAAAAACCTTGCTGCCGATTCCGAATGGCAAAAGTAGTCGGACGCAATCGCGTCGAACGTAATTTGCTGACCAAGGCGTTGCGCCAAAAGTAATTCGCGTTCCAGTAACAATTGACGCATGGGCGCCAACCGTACCGCGCGTAACAAGTGGTCCAGCGCACCGTGAAAGTCGCCACCCGACGCGGCACAATTTGCGGCCCAAACATGCATGTCCGCTTTGTGAAGCAACCTGCCTGCGTAATCGTCAAGCAGCTCACCCAAAGCGTCAAAATCAGACGCGTCGTTCAGAGAACGCCCCTCTTCCATCAATGTTTCAAATTCTACTTCTTCGACATGTTCCAGTAGGCGCGCCCGAAGTTGCTGAACGGCCAGTTCATCTACTTTGAGACCAACAATACTATTCGTTTTAAAGTCTGGTATTGTTTCCTGATCCGGCCAGTCATGATCAACAACGAAATGCAAATACTTCGCCTTTGATGCCAAGGCCAAAGGGTTAAAATCCCCGAACCTGAGCATGATGATCTGCAAGCTTGATAATTCCACTATCAAGCACCCTTCTGGCACATAAAGCATGTTCGTCATGCCTGCGCCATGAACCGAGACGACGATCTCGGCTTGGGACATCAAACGCGCCTGTTCCAATACATTGTGATCCTCGAAATAGACGGTTTCGAAGCCGAGCCCATGGAGCATTTCAATTAGGAGGTCTTCGTTTACAATCCCGCGAAGGCGTCCGGCCTGCTTACGCCGGACATATAAACGCCGCGGCTTCGCGAGTGCTGCCTGATCATCCGCAGTTTCTTGCACCCGCGCGACCACGCGGTCCCGCAACATCCGCAACGGCTGTGCATAGCTGTTCATGGTAAGCGTCTTGTGGCTTTGTCGGTCAAGGTCCCGGTCTCGCCAGAGCCAACTTTTGCGACACAGGTCCCCGATCGACGGCATTTGGTCGTCGTGGGTTTGAAAATACAAGAATTTTGAATCCAAAACGACGAGTGCTTTTGACAGTCGGATATCTGCATATTGAAGCGCAACACGAGGCGCGAGTTCCGGGAAAAGTGACAGCACTTGGTCCTTTACGAAATCTCCCTGCCGTTTCGTTGCCGTGTGGATAATGATTAGTCCGGTCAAATTGTATTCACGGTACAACGCCAGGCTTGGCAACGTTTCGAGCGTGAAGTGGTAAAAGTTGAACAGGTTCTTCGCCATAATGACCAAGTTCAAATTGCGCACGTCGCCGTCTACAATTGGGATCGCCAAGTCGTTTTTCGCCCGTCTTTTTTCGAACGATTGGATTATCTTTTCGAGCCGCTTCTGTTTGCTCGGCGTATCTGTACGGGTCATTTTGACCAGCATTCTGCCGCCAGACGCCCCGCTAAAGAAATATTTGTTGCCTATTGTCGTGATCGTTTTGCTAATCCGCACATCTGTTGCAACGGCAAGCGTGTTCGGGAAAGCGACACCAGCGTTGAAGGCGCGAAATCGTTTGTACCGCTTAATTATGTTGGTCGCATGCTGGCGGTGACTTTGCGACGAAAGCGCAAAGAATATCAACTCCGTGATCAAGAATTTCAGGAGCAAGTGGTCGATCGTCGAGCCGTTGGATACCGTCATCCCGCCCCGGCCAAAATATATTTCCATGACGAATAGCTTGCGCAGAAATTTTAGATTTCCGAGGGGTTTCCCCTGTCATCGTTAGGCTCACTCATTAGTATTGGGTACGTTGGGTGCGCATCAGAGAACGCATCAACGATTACACAAAAATCTCGCAATAGGACGCGGTTCAGATTTAGGGCGACTTAATGATGGACACAACTATTGCGCCACGTTTGGGCCGAATAGGTCAACAGCAATGATCTTAGGGCAGTATTTATCACGCTGCCTTTTCACCACGTTCCGATGCCGCCCAACCCACTGCATCGGCACAAAAAAGCCCCCTGCTGTTCACACAGCAAGGGGCAAATTTATAGGATCACAGACGTGACCGCTTAAATTACCAATCTTCGCGTACGATTGTACGTGTTTTGATAGGCAATTTCATTGCTGCAAGGCGCAGGGCCTCGCGGGCAACGGATTCAGATACGCCGTCAATTTCGAACATGACGCGGCCTGGTTTGACCTTACATGCCCAAAAATCAATGGAACCTTTACCTTTACCCATACGCACTTCGACGGGCTTAGACGTCACTGGAGTGTCTGGGAAGATACGGATCCACACACGACCTTGACGCTTCATGTGACGCGTCATGGCACGACGTGCAGCTTCGATTTGACGGGCTGTAATGCGCTCTGGTTCGATGGCCTTAAGACCAAATGAACCAAAGTTCATGTCAGAGCCGCCCTTAGCTTCACCGCGGATGCGGCCTTTGTGAAGCTTGCGGTGTTTGGTACGCTTTGGCTGAAGCATTGTTCAGATCTCCTTAGCGACGGCCGGCGCCGCGAGGGATAGCACCCTCTTGGAGCTCAGCGTGTTTACGGTCATGCGCAGATGGATCGTGCTCCATGATGTCACCTTTGTAGATGAACACCTTGATGCCGATGATCCCATAAGGCGTCATCGCCTCGTAGTGAGCATAGTCGATGTCGGCGCGCAGTGTGTGAAGCGGCACGCGGCCCTCACGGTACCATTCAGTCCGCGCGATTTCAGCACCGCCAAGACGACCGGCGAGGTTGATACGGATGCCGAGGGCGCCCATACGCATGGAGTTCTGAACAGAACGTTTCATTGCACGACGGAAAGACACACGACGCTCGAGCTGCTGACCGATGTTTTCAGCAACCAGTGCTGCATCGAGTTCTGGCTTGCGAACTTCAACAATGTTGAGGTGCAATTCAGACGCAGTGAGTTTCGCCAGCTTCTGACGCAGACCTTCGATGTCTGCACCTTTCTTGCCAATGATCACACCTGGACGCGCTGCGTGGATTGTAACGCGGCACTTTTTGTGCGGACGTTCAATGATCACGCGGCTGATGCCAGACTGAGCGCATTCTTTCTTGATGAACGCTTTGATGGCGAGGTCTTCAAGAAGAAGGTCACCGTAGTCTTTGGTATCTGCATACCAACGGCTGTCCCAGGTACGGTTGACCTGAAGACGCATGCCGATTGGGTTTACTTTGTTACCCATTACGCTTGCTCCTCGACTTGACGCACCACGATGGTGATTTCTGCGAACGGCTTGATGATCTTGCCGAAACGGCCACGTGCCCGTGGACGACCGCGCTTCATGATCAGGTTTTTGCCGACGTAAGCTTCGGCAACAACCAGTTCATCAACGTCAAGGTTGTGGTTGTTCTCAGCGTTGGCGATTGCAGACTGAAGGCATTTCTTCACGTCTTCCGATACGCGCTTTTTAGAGAAAGTCAGGTCCGTCAGGGCCTTTTCAACTTTCTTACCGCGGATCAAGCCAGCAACGAGGTTCAGTTTCTGCGGGGACGTCTTCAGCATGCGCAGTTTTGCACGTGCTTCGTTGTCGGCCACGCGGCGGGGATTCTTATCCTTGCTCATGGCTTATTTCCGCTTCGCTTTTTTATCAGCAGCGTGACCGTAGTAAGTCCGAGTCGGGGAATATTCACCGAACTTCTGACCAATCATGTCTTCTGTGATGTTAACAGGGATGTGCTTCTTGCCGTTGTACACACCAAAAGTGAGACCAACGAACTGAGGCAGGATTGTAGAACGACGGGACCAGATTTTGATCACTTCGTTGCGGCCGCTTTCGCGGGTCGCTTCGGCCTTCTTGAGGACATATGCGTCCACAAATGGGCCTTTCCAGACGGAACGAGCCATACTTAACGACCCTTCTTCTTGGCGTGACGCGAGCGGATAATAAGCTTTTGCGACGCTTTGTTTTTGTTACGTGTACGCGCACCCTTGGTCGGCTTACCCCATGGAGTAACCGGATGACGACCACCAGATGTACGGCCTTCACCACCACCGTGTGGGTGATCGATCGGGTTCATCGCAACACCACGAACCGACGGACGAACGCCCTTGTGGCGCATACGACCGGCTTTACCGTAGTTCTGGTTGGAGTTGTCTGGGTTGGACACGGCACCGATTGTCGCCATGCATTCCTGACGGACGAGACGCAATTCACCGGAAGACAGACGGATCTGCGCGTAGCCACCATCACGACCAACGAATTGGGCGTATGTACCAGCTGCACGTGCGATCTGACCACCTTTACCAGGCTTCAGTTCGATGTTGTGTACGATTGTACCGATTGGCATGCCTGAGAACGGCATTGCGTTACCCGGCTTGATGTCGGCCTTTGCAGACGCGATCACCTTGTCGCCAACTGCCAGACGCTGAGGGGCCAGAATGTAGTTCTGTGTGCCATCTTCGTACTGGATCAGAGCGATAAATGCTGTCCGGTTCGGGTCATATTCGATCCGTGCGACAACAGCGGACATGTCCAGCTTGTTACGCTTGAAATCTACGATACGGTAAAGGCGCTTTGCACCCCCACCAATGCGACGCATTGTGATCCGTCCGGTGTTGTTCCGGCCGCCCGATTTAGTCAAACCCTGAGTAAGGGCCTTAACTGGACGTCCTTTCCAAAGCTCCGAACGGTCGATCAGCACCAGCCCGCGCTGGCCCGGCGTCGTCGGCTTATACGACTTAAGTGCCATGTTAGCTTCTTCCGTTTGCTTGGCGGTCTCTTACGAGACCTGATGTGAAGGCCCCCGTAGGTGCCAGAGTAGTCATAACACAAGGGCCCCGGAACGAATCCGAGGCCTTTGAATAGCGGGGATGTAGCAGGGGATGGTGGGGGTGGCAAGTGGGGAGTGCCGGTGTGGCAAACCTTTACACAATATGCTACTTTCTAAGGTAAATTGACGCGTTCAGAGAGGAAATTTTCATTGCGCACAATAGCGAGTAACCTGCTTGGAGCATCTGCCATAGTCTGCTTTCCGCTTGCACTCCAAGCAGATGACAACCGTTCCAATTTGACAAGATTCTTCTCCAGCCCCACGCTCTTCGAGAAAATGTGCGCTGACGGAACAGGTGTCGGATGCACCCAACTTGGCTACCACTATGAAATTGGCGATGGCGTGCCTCAATCAGATGATCTGGCCCTTGAATACTACAAAAGAGCGTGCGAGTTAGGTCACGCACGCGGGTGTAACAATCTTGGAGTGGTATTTCAGGATGGAAAAGGTACTGCGCAGGATGAGCAACAAGCCTTCATCGCCTTTGAACGCGCCTGCGAATTGAATTATCGGTCAGCATGCTCCGCAGTAGGGAGCCGCTATCTTTTTGGTGCGGGTGTAGAGGTCGACTTTCAAAAAGCACGTGAGCTTCTCGACGCTGAATGTGCACGCGAGGACGGCCGTGCATGCAGTCAACTTGGAAAGATATACCTTGAGGGTTTAGGCGTGGAGCCTGACATCCTAAAAGGTGCCCAGTTTACTAGACAGTCATGTGATTTAACTGAGCCAGTCGGATGTCGGAACCTCGGCTTGATTGCTGAACAGATAGGCGTCGAGCGCGAAGAGTGGCAAAAACACATGGATACAGCATGTTCAATGGGCGACTCTTTTAGCTGTGAGTACTAGTCTGGACAGACCAAGCCCTAGCCCGGAAACACGCCGTAGGCGCCGGGCCCGCGACGGCCCGTCCCGCGGACTGGCCCTTTGTGAGCGTAATGCAGCCCCATTCGTTTGAACGTGCTTGGCTCTGATAAAGTAGCCGTAACAGGCGGCACCGCTGCCAACCTACGGGCCGTCGCTGGTCCTTGTGAATGACTGTATCGTCGCTATGCTTGAGAGACTAACGATTGGAGAACGCCTTTATGACTGCCAACCAAATCATTATCCCGATAGCCCTGATTGGCTTTGCTGTTTTTGTTGTTTGGCTGATCATCGCAAACCGAAGCGCGAAGAAGGTGGATGAAAAGGTAGAGCATCGCCCGAATACGCCGCCAAGCCAGCTTGATCATGGAAGTATCGCGCGGAGCGTTGCAAACGGCTACGTACTTGGCAGCGATCAAACCTGAAGTCGGTGCCGTCGACTAGATGCTTGCCTAACTTTTCAATGAGCCATAATTTGACCGGATGACCGCAGTTTACCAAGAATGTAGCGCTTTATTTGAAGCTTTTATCGCCGGCGGCATTTCGCTCCTCATAGCTGGTATTTTAGTTATTCTTGCCCTGTCGCTCAGCAAGTTATGGCTCGTTGGCTTAGCAATCGTACCACCAATTTACTATTTGGCGTTGCAGCTTTCTGAAATTGCATTCCTTTTCTTGACGCTTTTTACACTCGGTCTTCCCCTACTCTTCTGTTTGTAGGTCGCAATTTCACTGGACCACGCAAAGGTATTACGACGCTGGGAAGAGCAATAACCACTGAGTGACGCTGTCACATTGTAGGCAATGTGACCTTGCGCACGCGTTGAAAGGGCATGGTGGCCCTTTCAACGGAAAGAGGCCCCCGCATCACTGCGAGGGCCTCCTCAATTTCAACGACGTCTAGTCTTTAAAGACCAGTGGATACGTCGATTGTGTTGCCTTCAACCAGCGTCACATAGGCTTTTTTCACGTCTTTACGTGTGCCAAGCTGGCCACGGAAACGCTTTACTTTACCTTTAGTGATCGTTGTGTTGACCGCTTTGACCTTCACACCAAAGAGCGCTTCAACAGCTTCTTTGATCTGTGGTTTGTTGCTGTCGATTGCCACTTCGAAAACCACGGCGTTGTTTTCAGACGCTGTTGTTGCTTTCTCTGTGATGATCGGCTTGCGGATCACGTCGTAATGTTCTGCCTTAGCGCTCATGACAAACGAGCCTCCAGTGCTTCCAGACCCGCTTTTGTGATGACCAAAGTATCAGACTTCAGGATGTCATACACGTTTGCGCCCTGCGACGGCAGGATGTCCAGTGTTTCGATGTTACGCGCAGCTTGTGCGAACTCAGCGTTCACAGTTGCACCGTCGATGATCAAGGCACGTTTCCAGCCCAATGCGCCAACTTGCTTGGCTACAGCGGATGTTTTCGCGTCTTTGACGTCGATGTTTTCAACAACGACGAGTTCACCAGCAGCGACCTTAGCGGACAGCGCGTGCTTGAGACCCAGCTTGCGGAACTTCTTTGGCAGGTCGTGTGCGTGGGACCGTGGTGTTGGCCCTTTGTACGTACCACCACCGCGGAAGATCGGAGCACCACGGGAACCGTGACGTGCGCCACCAGTACCTTTTTGGCGATAGATCTTCTTTGTGGAGAAGGACACTTCGGAACGACCAAGCACGTCGTGTGTGCCTGCCATTGCCTTGTTACGCTGCCAGCGAACCACACGGTGCAAGATGTCCTTGCGTGGTTCCAGACCGAAGATGGCTTCGTTCAGGTCAACAGACCCGGCTTTGCCACCGTCAAGATTGATTGCATCAGCCTTCATTGTTCTCGGCCTCCACTTCAGCAGCAGCCGCAGGAGCAGCCGCAGATTTCAAACCAGCAGGGTATACTGTGTTTTCAGGAGTTGGCTTTTTCACCGCATCCTTAACAGTCACCCAACCACCTTTGGAGCCGGGAACAGCGCCTTTGATCATGACCAAGCCACGCTCAACGTCAGTGCGCACAACTTGCAGGTTCTGCGTTGTGACTTTTGCAGCACCCATGTGGCCCGCCATTTTCTTACCTTTGAAAACGCGACCTGGATCCTGACACTGACCTGTTGAACCGTGCGAACGGTGAGAGATGGACACACCGTGTGTCGCACGCAAACCGCCGAAGTTGTGACGCTTCATCGCACCGGCAAAACCTTTACCGATAGATGTACCGGATACGTCAACGAACTGGCCGTCGAAGTAATGGTTTGCAGCGATTTCTTCGCCAACAGCGATCATGTTCTCTTCAGCAACGCGGAATTCAGCCAGCTTGCGCTTAGGCTCAACCTTCGCCGCAGCGAAGTGACCGCGCATCGCCTGAGACGTACGCTTTGCTTTGGCAGCACCGGCACCCAACTGAACAGCGACGTAACCGTCTTTGTCAGTTGTACGCTGTGCAACAACTTGCAGGTTTTCGAGGGAAAGCACAGTCACAGGGATCTGCTTGCCGTCTTCCATAAACAACCGGGTCATACCCAGTTTCTTTGCGATAATTCCGGAACGGAGCATAATATTCTACTCCTTATACGGAAATCTGGACGTCAACGCCCGCAGCCAGGTCGAGCTTCATCAGCGCGTCTACTGTCTGTGGTGTTGGGTCTACGATGTCGAGAAGACGCTTGTGCGTACGGATCTCAAACTGATCGCGGGATTTCTTGTCGATGTGCGGGCCACGCAGAACGGTGAACTTCTCGATCTTGTTCGGAAGCGGGATAGGACCGCGAACGGACGCCCCTGTACGTTTTGCTGTGGAAACGATTTCCTGTGTGCTTGCATCAAGCACCCGGTAATCAAACGCCTTCAGGCGAATACGGATGTTTTGGCTTTGTGCGGCCATGTGACATCACCCCTAAATTTAGGGTCTAGAACGGAGAGGAAGACTTACGCCCATCGCAGGCCCTCATCGCGTCTTTTAGTCCAACGGAAAGAGGGCACGCATGGCGTACCCTCATTGGATTGGGGTGCTATAGGGGGAGTCGGAGGATGTGGCAAGACCGTTTTTGACATCACCCGAGCAACGTAAAACAATTAGCAACATTTCCGGCCTAGGGTGTCGAAAATTGTTCAAAGGTGCGCGCGTGCTCAACTCGGTCAAGATATCCGTTAAACTCCCCATTGTCATCATCGCACTATGCCTTCTTGTTGGTGCTTCCATTTCCGTCTCTGCCTACCTGCAATCTCGGCAAACCCTACAGGCACTCGCAAAAGACACGATCGATGTCCTCATGATCGAACGTGCGGCCCAGATCGAAAGATGGGCGGCGAATATCGAAAGCCTTGTCGAAAGTTATAGTGCCGACCCAACCGTTCGCGATGCAGCGCTGAGTTTTACGAACACGTTTCGACTGATGGGCGATGATCCGACAGGGACCTTGCAAGAGGTCTACATCACAAACAACCCGCACCCATTTGGCGATCGAGATCTCCTTCTGAAACCAGATGCGCCGCATCGCTATCATCTGCAACATGAACGGTTGCACCCATTCTTTGCGGACATCGCCGAACGCGATGGATATTATGACATCTTCCTGTTCAATTTGGCCGGCGATCTGATCTATTCGACCGAGAAAGAATCCGACTTTGCGACCAACATCGTGACGGGGCCGTATGCTGATAGTGGCCTTGCAACGCTGGTTCGCCAATTGATGGACCAGGACGACAATACGCTGTCGTCAGTCGATTATTCGGCATACGAACCAAGCCATGGGGCACCAGCTGCATTTCTGGCAACCAAGATTGTCAGTGAATGGGGTGACACAATCGGTGTATTCGCCGTGCAGCTGCCTGATGACATCCCCACAGAAATTCTGAGCAATCCAGCTGGTCTGCAAAAAACAGGTGACATTATTGCGGTCGGACAAAACGGCAATGCGCGATCCGGATCCCGGTTTGATAACGGACCAGGCGTACTGGGAAACTTTGTCGACACCCAACGTCTGGCAGCATTCGCAAACACAGACGATTCCACGCTCGTCAATGTTGCCGGGTACCGTGGTGAAAACGTGATATCCATATTGCGACCAATTCGCGTCTTTGATTTTGACTGGTTATTGGTCGCCGAAATTGACACCGCAGAAGTCATTGCACCCGCGATCCAGCTGCGCAATATCATGACGATAATCGGGTTGGCGACTGTTTGTGTCTCGGGTGGCATTGGACTGCTCTTTGCTTCGAGCGTGACAACACCGCTGTCGCGACTTCGGAGCGCCATGGAAAACGTCGCTGGACGGCACGCTGATACAAAGATCAAGGACACCCATCGCGCCGATGAAATCGGTGACATCGCAAATACACTTGTCTCTTTCCGCGACCAATTAGACGCCAGCGACGAAGCGGCGCGAAACATCCAACGCCAACAAAGCGAACGCGACAAAGTCGTCGCAAAACTGAACGAGGCGCTGACAGGCCTTGCTCAGGGGGACTTGACGAAGACAATCGACATTCCATTTGCGGCGGAATTCGAACCTTTGCGGAATAATTATAACAATTCCATCCGGCATCTATCAGGCGTCGTTACCACACTTATCACGAATTCCGCCGCCATTCAGAGCGACGCTGATGACATGTTCAAGGCATCCAATGACCTGCAACTTCGCACAGAAAACCAAGCCGCGACGCTTGAAGAAACCGCCGCCGCATTGGACGAACTGACATCAAGTGTGAAGGCAGCCGCCAACGATGCAGAAAGTGTCAAGAATATCGTTTCAGAGGCCGAAACCGACGCGACAAGCAGCGGCCCAATTGTGGCACAAGCCGCGCAAGCGATGGCCCAAATTGAAACCTCATCAGGGTCCATTTCCGAAATCATTGAAGTCATCAATGGAATCGCGTTCCAAACAAACCTTTTGGCACTAAATGCCGGTGTTGAAGCAGCCCGAGCGGGCGACGCTGGGCGGGGCTTTGCAGTCGTTGCATCTGAAGTACGGGCACTTGCCCAACGGTCGACCGAGGCATCACAGAAAACGCAGCAGTTGATTGATAGCAGTACCGCCGAAGTCGCCCGAGGGGTATCGCTGGTAAATAAGGCAGGTGAAGCTCTGACAAGGATTGTGGGCCGTATGACCCATATCAACGAAGTTACCGCAAAGATCGCGGGCAGTGTTGCCGAACAATCCGGCTCACTTACCGAAATCAACGTAGGGGTTGCCAGTTTGGATCGCGTCACGCAGCAAAATGCCGCAATGGTCGATACGGTAACGCGTGGCGGGCAGTCGCTTAATGTGAGTGCTTCGAAACTGTCGGAAATTTCAGAGTACTTTCAGGTTTCACGAAACCAGCCTGAACAAGAAGCTATGCAGAACAACGCAGCGTGACCTATTCAATTCGTTGAAGGGTTGAATACCTTCCCCAAAACAAAAAGGCCGCGTCATTTCTGGCGCGGCCTTTTCGATAATCTTGAGCGAGGCGGGTTCTCGGGCACTTTCCTCAAGGGGAAAGTCCCTGCCACCCGCTTCTAAGTTTGTTTATTCAACAATCTTAGACACAACGCCGGCGCCAACAGTACGGCCACCTTCGCGGATCGCGAAGCGCAGGCCGTCTTCCATGGCGATTGGAGCGATCAGTTCAACGTTGAACTTCAGGTTGTCGCCCGGCATGACCATTTCTGTGCCTTCTGGAAGAACAACAGTGCCTGTCACGTCAGTTGTACGGAAGTAGAACTGTGGACGGTAGTTCGCGAAGAATGGTGTGTGACGACCGCCTTCTTCTTTTGTCAGAATGTAGGCTTCTGCTTCGAACTTTGTGTGCGGGTTCACGGAACCTGGCTTACACAGAACCTGACCACGCTCAACGCCATCACGGTCGATGCCGCGCAGCAGAACGCCAACGTTGTCGCCTGCTTCACCGCGATCAAGCAGCTTGCGGAACATTTCAACGCCAGTACATGTCGTTTTCTGTGTTTCACGGATACCAACGATGGACAGTTCGTCGCCAACGTTCACAACGCCACGCTCAACACGGCCAGTTACAACTGTACCACGACCAGAGATTGAGAACACGTCCTCAACTGGCAGCAGGAACGGCATATCAACCGCACGTGCAGGTGTCGGGATGTAGTCGTCAACAGCTGCCATCAGAGCAACGATTGAGTCTTTACCGATGTTGTCGTCACGCTCTTCCATAGCTGCCAGAGCAGAGCCTGGAACCACTGGAATGTCGTCGCCTGGGTATTCGTAAGAAGACAGCAACTCACGGATTTCCATTTCAACCAGTTCCAACAACTCTTCGTCGTCAACCTGGTCAACTTTGTTCATGTAAACAACCATGTACGGGATGCCAACCTGACGGCCGAGCAGGATGTGCTCGCGTGTCTGTGGCATTGGGCCGTCTGCTGCGTTCACAACCAAGATCGCGCCGTCCATTTGGGCAGCACCAGTGATCATGTTTTTCACGTAGTCGGCGTGACCTGGGCAGTCAACGTGCGCGTAGTGACGTGTTTCAGTCTCGTACTCAACGTGTGCTGTAGAGATCGTGATACCACGTGCTTTTTCTTCTGGCGCGCCGTCGATCTGGTCGTAGTCTTGGAAGTCGCCAAAGTACTTTGTAATCGCCGCTGTCAGCGTCGTTTTACCGTGGTCAACGTGGCCGATTGTACCGATGTTGACGTGCGGTTTCGTGCGTTCAAACTTTTCCTTAGCCATGATGGCCTCCTTAAATAATCCCACCTTGGGGATATTCGATTGTCTGGATTGGGCGGCGGGCTGTTAGGCCCGCCAACCGTTTATGCAAATTTCGCTTGGATCTCTTCAGAGATGTTCGACGGTACTGGATCGTAGTGGTCGAACTGCATCGAGAACTGCGCACGTCCGGAGGACATGGAGCGCAATGTGTTGATGTAGCCGAACATGTTCGCCAGTGGCACCATTGCGTCGATTGCAATAGCGTTACCCCGTGTATCCTGACCCTGAACCTGACCCCGACGGGATGTCAGATCGCCGATGATACCACCTGTGTATTCGTCAGGTGTGATCACTTCGACCTTCATGATTGGTTCGAGCAATTTCGCACCCGCTTTGCGCATGCCTTCACGCATACACATACGCGCAGCGATTTCGAACGCCATGATGGAAGAGTCAACGTCGTGGAACTTACCGTCGATCAACGCCACTTTGAAGTCGATCACAGGGAAGCCAGCCAAAGGACCGTTGTCCATAACGGACAGGATGCCTTTTTCGACGCCTGGGATGTATTCTTTTGGCACGGAACCACCAACGATGCGGGATTCGAAAGAATAGCCTTCGCCCGGCTCTGTCGGTGTGATGATCATTTTCACTTCGCCGAACTGACCAGACCCACCAGATTGTTTCTTGTGAGTGTAAGTGTGTTCAACTTCGTGACCAATGGTTTCACGATAAGCAACCTGTGGCGCACCGATGTTCGCCTCAACCTTGAATTCACGCTTCATGCGGTCAACAAGAATGTCGAGGTGAAGTTCGCCCATACCCTTCATGATGGTCTGACCGGATTCAAGATCAGTTTCCACGCGGAAGGATGGATCCTCGGCTGACAAGCGCTGAAGGGCGAGGCCCATCTTTTCTTGGTCGCCTTTTGTTTTTGGCTCAACGGCGATCTCGATCACAGGATCTGGGAACGTCATTGTTTCAAGAACAACTGGATCGTTTGGCGCACAGATGGTGTCACCTGTTGTTGTGTTCTTCAGACCACCCAACGCAATGATGTCACCAGCGAATGCTTCGTTGATTTCTTCACGGTCGTTAGAGTGCATCATCATCATACGGCCAACACGCTCTTTGTTACCCTTGGTAGAGTTGAGCATGGTGTCACCCTTAGACAATGTACCGGAGTAAATCCGTGTAAATGTCAAAGAGCCCACAAATGGGTCGTTCATGATTTTGAATGCGAGGCCGGAGAACGCCATATCGTCATCCGCACGACGTGCGATGTTACGAACTTCTTCTTCGTCGCCTGGCTTAAAGCCCATGTAGTCAACAACGTCGAGCGGGCTCGGCAGGTAGTCGACAACAGCGTTCAACAGAGGCTGAACACCTTTGTTCTTGAACGCAGAACCGCCCAGAACAGGAACGAAAGACAGGTTCAGACAACCCTTACGGACCAGTTTGCGCAGTGTTGGCACGTCTGGTTCGTTACCTTCGAGGTACGCTTCCATCGCATCGTCGTCCTGCTCAACAGCAGCTTCGACAAGACGCTCACGGAATTCCGCAGCTTTGTCAGCAAGATCGGCACGGATCGGTGCTTTGATCCATGATGCACCAAGGTCTTCACCCTGCCACAACCATTCTTCCATAGTGACGAGGTCAACAAGGCCTTCCAGCTCTGTTTCCGCACCAATCGGGAATGCGATAGGAATAGCGCGCGCGCCAGTCCGGTCTTCGATCATGTTGACGCAGTTAAAGAAGTCAGCGCCGATTTTGTCCATTTTGTTGACAAAAACCATACGCGGAACTTTGTAGCGGTCAGCCTGACGCCAAACAGTTTCGGTCTGTGGTTCAACACCAGCGTTGGCGTCAAGAACACAAACAGCACCATCGAGAACAGCCAAGGAACGTTCAACTTCGATTGTGAAGTCAACGTGGCCTGGTGTGTCGATGATGTTCATGCGGTGCTTAGGAGAGTCAGCTTCTGTGCCGTTCTCTGTGCGTTCCCAGAATGTCGTGGTCGCAGCGGAAGTAATTGTAATACCCCGTTCCTGCTCCTGCTCCATCCAGTCCATTGTCGCAGCACCATCGTGCACTTCGCCGATGTTGTGGGACTTACCTGTATAGTACAGGATACGTTCGGAACATGTGGTTTTACCCGCATCGATGTGCGCAATGATACCAAAGTTCCGGTACAGTTCGAGTGGATACTCGCGTGCCATATCAGATGTTTCCTATTACCAGCGGTAGTGGCTGAATGCTTTGTTCGCATCGGCCATTTTGTGGGTGTCTTCGCGTTTCTTAACGGCTGTGCCGCGACCGTTGATCGCATCCATCAGCTCGCCAGCAAGGCGTTCTTCCATTGTGTTTTCGTTGCGCTTTTGAGCAGCAGCGATCAACCAACGAATAGCAAGCGCTTCACGGCGCTCTGGGCGTACTTCAACAGGAACCTGGTACGTAGCACCACCAACGCGGCGCGAACGCACTTCGAGGTTTGGTTTGATGTTGTCGAGGCACTCGTGGAACACTTCCACTGGTGATTTCTTCAGTTTATCTTCAACGCGGTCGAATGCGTTGTAAACAATCCGCTCAGCAACGGCTTTTTTGCCGTCGATCATCAGGTTGTTCATGAATTTTGTCAGAACCTTATCGCCGTATTTGGCGTCAGGTAGGACTTCGCGTTTTTCAGCGGCGTGACGACGTGACATGTGTCGGTCTCTCTCTCGTTTCGGGCAACGGCGGGGGATGTCCCCGCCCTACGGATGGTGGGTAGGGCGGACCAATATGGGTCCGCCGTTCCGCGATTACTTAGGACGCTTCGCACCGTATTTGGAGCGGCGCTGCTTACGATCTTTAACACCTTGGGTATCCAACACACCGCGCAGGATGTGGTAACGGACACCCGGAAGGTCTTTTACACGACCGCCACGGATCAGAACCACAGAGTGTTCCTGAAGGTTGTGGCTTTCACCAGGGATGTAAGAAATGACTTCGAAACCGTTGGTCAGGCGAACCTTGGCAACTTTCCGCATCGCGGAGTTCGGTTTCTTAGGTGTTGTTGTATAAACACGTGTACATACGCCGCGTTTCTGCGGGCATGATTCCAAGTGCTGAGACTTGGACTTAGTGACTTTTGGCTGGCGCGGTTTGCGGATCAGCTGCTGAATCGTTGGCATCGTTTGATGTTCCCATCTATTCACAAATTATGCACCCGAAGGCACGATTAAGGTCGGCAAACGCCAATCAGCTAAGACCAGCACAAAAAATCCGCAGTCAAACCCTTACCGGAGGTTTGGTGCGGCGGGCTACAGAGGAACAAGTCAGCATTAGACCGGTTCTTGACCACTTTTATCTTGATATCAGGTCAAAAGACGCAATGCCCCCTACCCGGATGAACGGGCGTATAGGCAGAGTCGGGAAAGGTGTCAACAGGGCGCCCGCATCGTAGGATTTCAGACGCCGTTATGCGGGGCGATATCGCATAACAGCCCGGATCACAGCCACCGATATTGAATATCTGCACACCGGTCGTGTTGATCAAGGCAAGCCATCCAGAAAAGGAGCTGCCATGTCTATCCGCCCTGCCCTGCTCATCATCGCAACTGCAACCACCGCTGCCTGCGGTGCGCAAACGGTCACGAACAAACCTGTTGTATCGGCCCCCACGCCAACGACCACGCCAACAGTCATTAGACCCGCGTTCACGGCGTCAGATTTCAACGCGGCGGTCGCCGATGATAAGTTCGGGTCTACCCTGCCCGAAACGTCGGCGACACGCGTACCATACGGAACCGCCACCTACGACGGTCATGTGCGCAGCAGTGCCGTCATCGAAAACCAAAGTGGGTACGACGTGATTGGCGATCTTGAACTGGACGTTGATATCAATAGCCGCAGCAGTTTTGTGGGACGTAATCCCATCACTGGGACGATCACAGACGTCACCGTGATTGATCGCGAATCCAATGATCGTCTTATTCCACTGTCTGGGACGCTTGATATCCGCGGGGACAGCGTATCCGGCGAAATCGAAGCCACCGCAGTTGGCGACCTGAGACGCGCCCGCACGGGCACCCGTGATGAAGTAGCGGAATGGTCGATTGATCTTGATGGGTCGTTCCGCGATGATTTCGCGACCGCAGACACAATCGCCGGTTCCGCGACAGGCGGCACATCGGGCGGATCGCGGGATGATTACAACGTGGACCTGACCGGCAACGGTCGTTTCGTTGGGGTCGAACGATGACAGGCGGGATTTCGCATGGTCAGCATTTCCCGACCTGTCCCGACCCGTTGATATTGAATATCATAAGCCCTGCAATCACTTTGCAGGGTGTCCGCTGCTGCCATTTCAAACATAGGATCCATTACAGATGACTTATAAATTTGCCTTACCGTTTTTCGCCATCGCCGGGCTTGCCGCCTGCGAGCTACCAAATGAAAACACGCTCAGCCGTTCTGACCTGACCGCGCTAAGCGCCGATGATGTTCGCGCAAGCAGGCTCGATTTCACCGCAGCGACGGACATCCCCACAGGGTCCGCCACATACGAAGGGCACGTCCGCAGCGATGCAATCGTCAACGGTGAAGACGATTACAGTATCCTTGGCCTTCTTGAGATGGGCGTCGATATTTCGGCAACGGCAGGACGCGAAGGCAGTGGTGGGATCGATGGCACGATTTCCCAGATTAACCTGTTCGACGATAATGACGACGGTTTCGAAGACCAAGAATTCGGTGGCGAATTGACGGTACGCGGCGACGCACGGGACGGCCGGATCGAGGCAACCGCGACAGGCGTCTTGGATGCTGTTCTGGACGATGTTTTGGTGGAACAGACAAGCACCTGGTCACTTGATCTGCGCGGCGATTTTGTCACCGATTTTGACGACGGCGACACAATTGTCGGCGATGTTTCCGGTGGCACAACAGGGTCCGCATCCGATGACTATGACGTGACGCTGACAGGAACTGGTAAATTCTTCGGCGAACGCCAGTAAATTACTGAGACTGGCTTGCCATTTGGCGGGCCAGTCGCCGTTTCACGCGTCGTTCGCGATACAATGTGAAAAGTCCCATCGCGACGACGATGCCTGCCCCAAGGAATGTCAGCGCCTTAGGGATTTCCCCGAACACTAGAAATCCTAGGATCAACGCGACCAGAAGGCTCGTGTATCGGAACGGCGCGACGAAGCCGATTTCGCCGACGCGCATGGCAGCGACGGAAAAGACGTAGCCCCCGATGATGAAGACCGCAGCACCCGTTAAGAACCCGACATGTGGAACCGTGACCGGCACCCATGTTTCCGTCAGCAAACCAATCGCGGCCATCACAGTCACCCCGATCGCGGCCACAACAGCCGCAAGCGTCGAAGGAACGTCGCGCGACATGCGTCGCGCAGCCAGATCGCGGACGGTTACGATCAGAACGGCTGCGATGGCATAGATCGAATAGACGTTGAAATCCGCCCCACCCGGCCTGACGATCAGGAGAACACCTGCGAATCCCACAATAATCGCAGTAATCCGACGCCACCCAAGCGGTTCTTGAAAGAACAGCGCCGCGGCCAAACTAACGGTCAACGGCAAGGCCTGCAGGATCGCGCTGACGTTCGCCAAAGGCATGTTGAACAAAGCTTTGATGAACAAGAACGCGCCGGCCATTTCCGCAACGGTGCGGATCAAAACCAAGGTCCAGTCCCGGCGGCTTAGGTCAAAACGCAGCTGGCCCATGGATTTACACAGCAGGATCAGCAGCGGCAAGACGATCACCCCACGCAGGAAAATAGACTGCATCAGCGGCAAGTCAGTCGAAACTGATTTCATAAAGGCATCGTTCACGGTGAAGGCCGTCATGGACCCCATCATGAAAAGTGCGCCGCGCATGTTGTCTGTCAAAATGGCCATGGATCAGCCGTAGCAGCGTCCGTTTCCCTGCGCCAGATTATTCAGCAGGTTGCAGGGCGACCGGTTCTTTGACGTCCGAAAAGCGGACCATGCGTTTGGCGTCTTCGTCCCACAATTTCCATTTTACGCAGGCGATTGCTTCGCCCCAGCCCATACGGGTTGGCTGCAAGACATCGACCAATGCTTCGTGGCAGGCCTTCAATCGATAGGCCGGAATTTTCACGTACAGATGGTGCAGGTCGTGGAAGGCAAAGTTGTAGGTGAGAAAGTGAAAGATCGGGCCAAAATCAAGCACGCTTGATCCTTTGAGCGATGCTTCTTCAAAGTCGACACCACCTTCATGTTCCCAATAAGCGTCTTCGAAATTATGCCCTGCGTAAACCATGAAGGTCCCGAAGCAGCACGCAAACACGTTCGCGATCACGAAGAACAAGAACGCCGTTTCGCCACCGACAAAGTAGATGATGGCCCACAGCCCACACATCAGGGCATTTTGGGTCACGACATCGGTCCAGCCCGTTTTCGTGACGTTCTTCGGAATGCGGTAGCGGATGAAAAAAATGAACACGGGGCCGATGAAATAGATCACTGGAGCGGACCGGTACGTCCGGTAATACAGTTTTCCCCAAAAACCGGCGGCCTGATATTCTGCCACGGTCCACGTCAGAACCTCATGCGCGTCGCGTTCATCAAGGTTGCCGATGTGGCGGTGGTGGAGGTTATGATTATGCCGCATCGCGAAAAACGGATGCGCCGTGAACGCGCCAAGGATGACACCAACAACTGTGTTGACAGTACGGTTGCTGAAATGCGCCGCGTGCCCACAGTCATGTTGGGCGCCAAAGAAGCGGATGCCGCCGCCCGTGAATAGGATGATTGCAAGCGCCATGATCGGGAAATTGCCAAAATAGACGGTCCCAAGAACGATTGAACCAAAATACATAATGGTTGTGATGATCAAATGGATGAGTGCAACACCGTCCTGCGGAGCGGCAAAAGGGTGTGCCATTTTTCGAATGGACATATGTTTTCTTTCAAATCGGCGTGTCAAATTTTGCGATAATGTCGCGTGAGATTGACGCTAGGACACGTGCATTAACCAATCAAGTCGGGAGAACCTGACCAACTGGTTAAATTTTAGGCTGTTGCGTGTGATACGCCGCCAAAGAGCCAGCTCGTCCAGATGCAGTGCAGCAAGCTGCGATCAAAGAAAAAGGCCCCCGCAGTGTCCTGCGGGGGCCTTTTCAATCATTTCGTCTGACAGGTCAGATTAATCGCGGCTATCCGGTGTTTCCTCGATGATCGTATCGAAGACATCACCACCAACAACATCGTCAGCGACGTCCATTGCGGACGGTGCAGCCAATGCCGCGGCTTGTTCAGCTTCGTCACGACGCGCTTCGATCACTACGTTATCACGGTCTGTCGCGATCTTGCGGACGCGCTGGGTTGCCCCACCTGTACCCGCTGGGATCAGACGACCCACGATGACGTTCTCTTTGAGGCCGACCAGTTTGTCGCGCTTACCCTGAACAGAAGACTCTGTCAGAACCCGCGTTGTTTCTTGGAACGACGCCGCAGAGATGAACGAACGTGTCTGCAAGGACGCTTTGGTGATCCCCAAGAGGATCGGCTCGCCCGTTGCAACGCGGTCGCCACGCTTCAGCGCTTTGGCGTTGGCTTCATCGAATTCAGCCTTATCGACAGTTTCGCCCTTGAGCAGAACTGTGTCGCCGCTGTCTTGGATTTCCCATTTCTGGAGCATCTGACGCACGATGACTTCGATGTGCTTATCGTTGATCTTAACGCCCTGCAGACGGTAAACGTCCTGAACTTCGTCGATCATGTAGTCAGCCAAGGCTTCGACGCCCATAACCGCAAGAATATCGTGCGGCGCTGGGTTACCGTCCATGATGTAATCGCCCTTCTGGACAAAGTCACCTTCCACAACTGGAATGTGCTTACCCTTCGGCACCATGTATTCGACCTTCACGTCTGCATCATCGGCTGATTCAATCGCGATGCGGCGCTTGTTCTTGTAGTCTTTCCCGAAGCGCACATAACCATCGATTTCGGCGATGATCGCGTGATCTTTCGGACGACGTGCTTCGAACAATTCCGCAACCCGTGGCAGACCACCGGTAATGTCCTTGGTCTTCGCACCTTCACGCGGAATACGCGCAAGAACGTCACCAGCAGAGATTTCCTGACCGTCTTCGACAGACAGAACCGCATCAACGGACATGCCGTAAGATACTGGGTTACCGTCGTCTTTCAGAGCAGGTTCACCGTCAGCACCGACAACAATGATCTTAGGTGCAAGTTCATTACCTTTCGGAGCCGCACGCCAGTCTGTCACGATCTTCTGTGTCATACCTGTCGCGTCATCGGTTTCTTCACGCACTGCGATACCGTTAACGAGGTCAACGTGACGCGCAGTACCTGATTTCTCAGCGATGATTGGCAGTGTGAACGGATCCCATTCAAACAGCTTGTCGCCGCGCAGAATGTCCTGACCTTCTTTGACGAAGACCTTGGAACCGTAGCCAACCTTGTGCTTGGACAGTTCAGTACCTTCGCTGTCTTCAATCGACAGAACCATGTTCCGGCCCATCACGACCATCTCACCAGCTGTGTTTTCCAGCAAGCTTGCATTGTCGAAACGGATTTTACCCGGCTGGGATGCCTCTTGGAAGGACTGCTGACCACCTTGCGCAACGCCGCCGATGTGGAATGTCCGCATCGTCAGCTGTGTACCAGGTTCACCAATGGACTGCGCCGCGATGATGCCGACGGCCTCACCGATGTTAACGCGTGTACCACGGGCAAGGTCACGTCCGTAACACATGGCACAGACGCCGTCTTCGGCCTCACATGTCAGTGGTGAACGGATGCGCATTTTGGAAATGCCAGCCACGTCGATCAGGTCAGATGTACGTTCGTCGATGAGTTCACCGGCAGCAACGATCACCTCGTCAGTGCCCGGTTTGATCACGTCATCCGCAGACACACGGCCAAGGACGCGTTCTGCAAGCGATGCAATCACTTCACCGTCGTTAACCGCTGGTTCGGCTGTGATGGCCATTTCGGTGCCACAGTCGATTTCACGGACGATACAGTCTTGCGCCACGTCGACCAAACGACGTGTCAGGTAACCAGAGTTCGCTGTTTTCAAAGCCGTATCTGACAGACCCTTACGAGCACCGTGTGTCGAGTTAAAGTACTCGAGAACGGTCAGACCTTCTTTAAAGTTCGAGATGATTGGTGTCTCGATGATTTCGCCATTTGGCTTAGCCATCAAGCCGCGCATCCCGCCCAGCTGTTTCATCTGTGTAACCGAACCACGGGCACCGGAGTGGGCCATCATGTAAACCGAGTTTGGTTCACCTTCAGATCCATTTTCCATGATTGGTGTTGTACCAATCGTGTCCATCATCGCGTCAGTGACTTTGTCGTTGGCTTTTGACCAAGCATCGACAACTTTGTTGTACTTTTCACCCTGAGTGATCAGGCCGTCCATGTACTGCTGTTCGAAGTCTTTTACGAGGTCACGTGTTTCGCCAACCAGTTCCCATTTCGTGTCAGGCACAACCATGTCGTCCTTACCGAACGAAATACCAGCCTTAAACGCTTCGCGGAAACCCATCGTCATGATGTGGTCACAGAAGATCACGGATTCTTTCTGACCACAGTAGCGGTAGACCGTATCAATGATCTGCTGCACTTCTTTCTTCCGCAGAAGACGGTTCACGAGAGCAAAAGGTGCTTTCGCGTTCAGTGGCAGCAAGGCACCAAGGCGCAGACGACCCGGAGTGGTTTCGAACCGCTCCATGACTTCGTTACCTTCGTTGTCGATCTGCGGCATACGTGCGTGGATTTTGGCGTGCAGGTGAACTTCACCAGCCGTCAACGCGTGCTCTACTTCTTCGATGTCCGAGAAGATCATGCCTTCACCGACCATGCCTTCACGCATGATTGTGGTGTAGTACAGGCCCAAGATCATATCCTGTGATGGCACGATGATCGGTGCACCGTTGGACGGTGACAGAACGTTGTTCGTGGACATCATCAGAACACGTGCTTCAAGCTGTGCTTCCAATGACAATGGAACGTGAACCGCCATTTGGTCGCCGTCGAAGTCAGCGTTGAACGCAGAACAAACGAGCGGGTGCAGCTGGATCGCTTTACCTTCGATCAGAACCGGTTCGAACGCCTGAATACCAAGACGGTGCAATGTAGGCGCACGGTTCAGCATGACAGGGTGTTCGCGGATGACCTCGTCGAGGATATCCCACACTTCTGGGCGTTCTTTTTCGACCAATTTCTTGGCTTGCTTCACTGTGGAAGACAGGCCTTTGGCTTCAAGACGCGAGTAGATGAACGGTTTGAACAGCTCGAGCGCCATCTTCTTAGGAAGACCACACTGGTGCAGTTTCAGTTCCGGACCCGTCACAATGACCGAACGGCCAGAGAAGTCGACGCGCTTACCCAAAAGGTTTTGACGGAAACGACCTTGTTTCCCCTTCAGCATGTCGCTGAGGGATTTCAATGGACGCTTGTTCGCACCAGTGATGACACGACCGCGACGACCGTTGTCGAACAACGCATCAACAGATTCCTGCAACATCCGCTTTTCGTTACGGACGATGATGTCAGGCGCGCGCAGTTCGATCAGACGCTTCAAACGGTTGTTCCGGTTGATCACACGGCGGTACAGGTCGTTGAGGTCGGACGTCGCGAAACGGCCGCCATCCAGTGGCACCAGTGGGCGCAATTCTGGCGGGATCACAGGGATCACGGTCAGAACCATCCATTCCGGGCGGTTGCCGGATTCGATGAAGCTTTCGACGATCTTCAAACGCTTGATGATCTTCTTCGGCTTCAATTCGCCTGTGGCTTCTTTCAGGTCAGCACGCAGCTGTTCAGCTTCGCCTTCGAGGTCGATCTGAGACAGCATTTCGCGGATCGCTTCGGCGCCGATGTTAGCTTGGAACGCGTCCATGCCGTAGACGTCTTGCGCGTCGTTGAACTCTTCTTCGGTCATCAGCTGACCGTAAGTGAGGTCGGTCAGGCCCGGTTCGATCACAACGTAGTTTTCGAAGTACAGGATACGTTCCAGATCGCGCAGGGTCATGTCCAGCATCAGGCCGATCCGGGATGGAAGCGACTTGAGGAACCAGATGTGTGCAACAGGTGCTGCCAATTCGATGTGGCCCATCCGTTCGCGACGTACTTTTTGAAGCGTTACTTCAACACCACATTTCTCGCAGACAACGCCGCGATATTTCATGCGCTTATATTTACCGCACAGGCATTCGTAATCCTTGATCGGGCCAAAGATACGCGCACAGAACAGACCGTCACGCTCGGGCTTGAACGTCCGGTAGTTGATGGTTTCCGGCTTTTTGATCTCACCAAAGGACCACGACAGAATCCGTTCTGGTGAGGCCAAAGAGACCTTGATTTCGTCAAACGTTTTCGCCGGTGTGAGCGGGTTAAACGGGTTATTTGTCAGTTCCTGGTTCATTTTCAATTCCTTGAATAGGGCGCGTTAGGGTGAGGGGAAGTAAGGCCGGGGCCTTACTCCTCATCCTCCGCATCCAGGAGTTCCATGTTGAGGCCGAGGCCCCGGACTTCTTTCACGAGCACGTTGAACGACTCTGGCACGCCGGCTTCGAAGTTATCTTCGCCTTTGACGATGCTTTCGTAGACCTTCGTACGGCCTGCAACGTCATCCGACTTGACTGTGAGCATCTCCTGCAGCGTGTATGCCGCGCCGTATGCTTCCAGTGCCCAGACTTCCATTTCCCCGAAACGCTGACCACCGAACTGGGCTTTACCACCCAGCGGCTGTTGCGTGACCAAGGAGTATGGCCCTGTGGACCGTGCGTGGATCTTGTCGTCGACCAAGTGGTGCAGTTTCAGCAGGTATTTCACGCCTACTGTGACCTTACGGCTAAACTGTTCACCTGTGCGGCCATCAAACAGAACCGACTGACCTGATGTGCTGAAACCAGCGCGTGTCAGGGCGTCGTTGACGTCTGCTTCTTTGGCACCGTCGAAGACTGGCGTCGCAATTGGCACACCCTTTTTGACGTTGCCGGCGATTTCGAGCAGATCGTCCTGATCGAGATCAGCGATGCCTTCGTCATAGACGTTGTCACCGTAAACGATCTTCATCGCGTCGCGCACAGGCGTCATATCGCCAGAGCGGCGGTATTCGTCCAATGCTTCGTCCACTTGGATACCCAGGCCGCGCGCGGCCCAACCCATGTGTGTTTCAAGGATCTGACCAACGTTCATACGTGAAGGAACGCCAAGCGGGTTCAGACAGAAATCGACTGGTGTACCATCTGCGAGGAACGGCATGTCTTCCATAGGTACGACCTTGGAAATAACACCTTTGTTCCCGTGACGACCGGCCATCTTATCGCCCGGCTGCAGCTTACGCTTCACCGCAACGAAGACCTTAACCATCTTCATTACGCCCGGCGGCAGGTCATCCCCACGACGGACTTTTTCGACCTTGTCTTCAAAACGGGCATCCATCATGCGCTTTTGCGCTTCGTATTGCTCGTTCAGCGCTTCAACGATCTGTGCGTCACCTTCGTCTTCGAGAGCGAACTGCCACCATGCACCACGACCGAATTCAGCCATTGCTTCTTCAGTCACTTCGGAATTCGCTTTGAACCCTTTTGGACCTTTGACAGCTTTCTTGCCGAGGATCATGTCGTGCAGACGCGCGTAGATGTTCCGGTCAAGGATGACCAATTCATCGTCACGGTCACGTGCAAGACGTTCAACTTCTTCACGCTCGATCTGCAGGGCACGTTCGTCTTTTTCGATACCGTGGCGGTTAAACACACGGACCTCAACGATTGTCCCGAAGTCACCCGGTGGCAGACGCAAGGACGTGTCACGCACATCGGATGCTTTTTCACCAAAGATGGCGCGCAGAAGCTTTTCTTCCGGTGTCATCGGGCTTTCGCCTTTTGGTGTGATCTTACCGACCAGAATGTCTGCAGGCCCAACTTCCGCACCGATATAAACGATACCGGCTTCATCGAGGTTACGCAGCGCTTCTTCACCGACGTTTGGAATATCGCGGGTGATTTCTTCAGGCCCAAGCTTTGTATCACGGGCGGCGACTTCAAATTCTTCGATGTGGATCGAAGTGAAGACGTCGTCGCGTGTCACGCGCTCGGAAATCAGGATGGAGTCTTCGTAGTTGTAGCCGTTCCAAGGCATAAACGCGACGACCACGTTCTTACCCAGAGCCAATTCACCCATGTCAGTGGATGGACCGTCAGCAACAACCTGACCCTTCGTGACCTTATCGCCCACTTTCACCAGCGGACGCTGGTTGATGCAGGTGTTTTGGTTAGAGCGTTGGAATTTACGCATGCGGTAGATGTCTACGCCCGCGTCGCCCAGACCGAGGTCTTCAGTCGCGCGGATAACGATACGCTGCGCATCAACTTGGTCGATGATACCCGCACGTTTCGCCATGATCGCAGCGCCGGAATCCCGTGCCACAACTTCTTCGATACCCGTACCAACAAGTGGTGCCTCTGCCTGTAGCAGTGGAACCGCCTGACGTTGCATGTTGGATCCCATCAGCGCCCGGTTCGCATCGTCGTTTTCAAGGAATGGGATCAAGGACGCCGCTACGGACACCAACTGCTTTGGCGAAACGTCGATCAGGTCAACGTTTTCACGTGGGGACAGTGTGTAGTCACCGTTTTTCCGTGTGGACACGAGTTCATTGATGATCTCGCCTTCTTCGGAAAGACCCGCGTTGGCCTGTGCCACTGTGTGACGCATTTCTTCAGTCGCGGACATGTAGGACACATCGTCTGTGACCTTGCCGTCGATGACCTTGCGGTATGGTGTTTCGATGAAGCCGTATTTGTTCACACGCGCAAATGTCGCGAGTGAGTTGATCAGACCAATGTTTGGCCCTTCCGGCGTTTCAATCGGACACATACGACCGTAGTGCGTGGCGTGAACGTCACGTACCTCAAAACCGGCACGTTCACGTGTCAAACCACCTGGCCCAAGCGCGGACAGACGACGCTTGTGCGTGACTTCCGACAGTGGGTTTGTTTGGTCCATGAACTGGGACAGCTGGGAAGAGCCGAAGAATTCACGCACGGCTGCAGCAGCAGGTTTTGCGTTGATCAGATCTTGCGGCATGACTGTGTCGATTTCGACGGAAGACATACGTTCCTTGATCGCGCGCTCCATACGAAGCAGGCCAACACGGTACTGGTTTTCCATCAATTCGCCAACAGAACGGACACGACGGTTGCCGAGGTGGTCGATGTCGTCCACGTCGCCTTTGCCGTCACGCAGTTCAACAAGCGCTTTGATACAAGCAACAATGTCGTCCTTGCGCAGCGTGCGCATTGTGTCTTCTGCGTCGAGATCAAGACGCATGTTCATTTTCACACGACCAACAGCTGACAGGTCATAGCGTTCGGAATCGAAGAACAACGTGTCGAACAGCGCGGATGCTGCATCAACGGTCGGTGGTTCACCCGGACGCATGACGCGGTAGATATCCATGAGCGCGGTTTCGCGGTTCATGTTCTTATCGCCAGCCATTGTGTTGCGCATGTACGCGCCCACGTTGACGTTATCGATGTCGAGGATCGGCAAGGATGTGATCCCTGCATCGACGAGGTCTTTCAATGTACCGCCGATGACGTCGCCGTCTTTGTCGACTTCAACTGTCAGTTCGTCACCTGCTTCAACGTAGATCGCACCAGTTTCTTCGTTGATGATGTCGCGGGCTACAAATTTGCCGACGATGCTGTTGAATGGGACCAACAGATCGGTGACTTTGCCTTCGTCGATCAGCTTTTTCACGGAACGAGGCGTAACCTTTTCGCCCGCTTTTGCGATGACTTCGCCAGTTGCAGCATCGACCAGATCTTCTGCAGGACGGGTGCCGCGCACGCGCTCTGGGAAGAACTTCGTGGACCAAGCCTGGCCCTTTTTGTCGAGATTGTAATCGACGGTGTTATAGTACGCGTCCATGATGCCTTCTTGGTCGTAACCAAGCGCATAGAGCAGCGTTGTGACAGGCAATTTACGACGACGGTCGATACGGCAGAACACGAGGTCCTTCGCGTCGAATTCAAAGTCGAGCCATGAACCACGGTAAGGAATGATCCGGCATGCGAACAACAGCTTACCAGAAGAATGGGTTTTACCCTTGTCGTGGTCAAAGAATACGCCCGGTGAACGGTGCATCTGGGAAACGATCACACGCTCTGTGCCGTTGACAACGAAGGTGCCGTTTGGCGTCATCAAAGGCATGTCGCCCATGAATACGTCTTGTTCTTTGATGTCTTTCACAGACTTCGCGCCTGTGTCTTCGTCCACATCAAATACGATCAGGCGCAGTGTCACCTTCAGCGGTGCTGAATAGGTCATGTCGCGCTGCTGACATTCTTCAACGTCGTACTTTGGCTTTTCCAGTTCGTACTTCACGAACTCGAGAACTGCAGTTTCGTTGAAATCCTTGATCGGGAAAACCGACTGGAAAACACCCTTGATGCCTTCGCCGTCAAGCGGCGTGTCGCTGTCGCCGGAACGCAGGAACAGGTCGTAGGAAGATTTCTGAACCTCGATGAGGTTCGGCATTTCAAGAACTTCGCGAATTTTGCCGTAATACTTACGGAGACGTTTCTGACCGAGGAAACTTTGCGCCATGTGTCTGGACACCTTTCAAATTCTCAACGGGGCACATGCAGTTGGGCGACAGCATGGGCAACCATACGAGACAGCAGTGAAACATGGTCCATTCTCGCCGCACGACCCACTGCGCAGCACTCGACCATATCTCTGCCTTGGAAAACCCTTACAAAAAAGGGCTTTCCAAGTCAGACGCCGCACAATAGTTTGCCTTCCCCTGCTGTGATTTAATCAATCAGAGGGTGTTTCGAAGGCTCCATATTGCAAGACAGAAAAAGCGGCTTCGAATCAATCGAACCCGCATAGACCGCCCAGATATGATGTGAGAGGAAAGAACACAAGACCAAATAGGGCATTCTTGTGCCCTGCCGTTGTCGCACCAGCATGTTGGAAACTGCGGCCCGCGTCAAGTTCCGTGTCACGGTGCGCGAGATCAAACCCACAAAATCGCACATCAAAGCACCGCCGCCCGGTCCAATTCGAACCGGGCGGAGGTTGTATTATTTACATGCCCATCGCGACAGCAAAGCCAGAGAAACCGGTGCTGCCCAGATCAGATAAGAGCGTCGCCTCGGCTGTCGTCAGGTCGATCGCATACAGACCGGACGTGTCCGCCCCGTCCATCTGCAAGATCGCATAGCCCATATCGACACCCTCTTCCGGAGACACGATGTCAAAACCGCCCGCGGTCACAAGATCAGCGACCTCGCCGTCAACCATGACTGTGCCTACAGTTTCCAATGTGCCCGCGTTGTTCGCGAGGCTGACCAATGCGTTTGTGCGGGCGTCGAGCGCGTACTGGAACGTGCTTTCGGCTTTCACGCCGGAAATCGCGTTAGTGTAGGCGTTTGCATAGATTAGCGGTTCGTTGCCTTCGTTCGCATCACCTTCGGCGTAGGCCGTGTCGGTGAAACGCAGCACGGAATTGGCGCGTTCGTCGTTGTCGCCGAACCCTTCAGGGAAATAAACAAGGTTCGCACCATCGTCACCCACCATGCGCACGGCATCAATCGCGTTGTTAAAGTCCATCGCAACGGCGGCACCAGTGACCATCGCGTCATCGGCAAAGGTTGCGCCTAGATCAGTCAGTGCGCCAGACATCTTATCAATTGTGAACACCATGCCGTCGCGTGAGAACCCGACCAGATCACCGGTCACGGGGCGGTAGGCAATCGCATCAAGACGTGCAGACAGTTCGTAAGTCATAGCGGCGGCCGGATCAGCGATGCTGTCCATTGTCACCAGCGTCAGCCCGTCATTAGCAAGCGCATAGCCTGACAAAGCGGCGTGGCCATCGGCAATGGCTGTGCTTGCTGAAAGAATGGTGATCGTAGCAAGTGCTGTCGTACGCATAAACATCGTAAAGTTCCTTGAGTTAGGTCACCGGAAGCGTCCGGATTACTGAAGACACGTAAAATGCCGCCCCCAAGTTTCAGCTGACGGAAATTAAACGAACCTTTCCCCAAATTCAGGACTTCACCGACCTGCCGCACCCCCAAAAACGAAAAACCCGACACGCATTGCTGCGTGCCGGGCTTCTTTCGATCAGTTGAAAATGGCTTAGGCCAGTTCAACCTCTGCGCCTGCTGCTTCCAGCTTCGCTTTGATCTCTTCGGCTTCCGCTTTCGGAGCGCCTTCTTTGATTTTGCCGCCAGCTTCGACGAGGTCTTTAGCTTCTTTCAGGCCAAGACCTGTGATGCCGCGAACTTCTTTGATGACGTTGATTTTGGACGCGCCAGCGTTCTTGAGAACGACGTCAAAGTCAGTCTTCTCTTCTGCTGCTGCACCGCCAGCGTCGCCGCCGCCAGCCATCATCACTGCGCCACCGGCAGCTGGTTCGATGCCATACTCGTCTTTGAGGATGGTTTTCAGTTCTTGTGCTTCGAGAAGGGTCAGACCAACGATCTCTTCAGCAAGTTTCTTCAGATCAGCCATTTGCTTTTCCATTTCTAAATAGTGTGTTCCAACGTCAGGGCAGATGCCCCTAAGTCAATCCAAGTTGCTTTATGCAGCTTTCTCTTCGATGGTTGAGAGAATGCTTGCGATGTTCGAAGCAGGCGCGCCAATGGCCCCAGCGATGTTGCTTGCAGGTGCACCGATGCAACCAACGATAGAAGCGATAAGCTCCTCGCGGGATGGCATCGCGGCAACGGCTTTCACACCAGCTACGTCCAGAGCAGTCTCACCCATAGCACCGCCAAGAATAACGAGCTTGTCGTTTTCTTTAGCGTAGCCATCCATGACCTTCGCCGCAGCGACAGGGTCTTCGGAATAGGCGAGAACAGTCATGCCTGTCAGGTAATCAGCGATGCTTGCGCAAGGCTTACCTTCCAAGGCGATTTTGGCGAGCTTGTTCTTGGCAACGCGTACGGACCCTTCTGCGTCACGCATTTTTGCGCGCAGGTCCTGCATTTCGGCAACTGTCATGCCTTCGTAGTGGGCAACCACTACGACGCCAGAGCTTTCAAAGACTTGGCCGAGCTCTTCGACCAGCTGTTCTTTTTGTGCTCTATCCACAGTTTCACTCCAAGTTTGGAGGGTATCCCCTCCGGCTCAATTTTGCTGGGAAGCGATGCTGCCCAACAGTCTAAGTCCATTTTTACGGGGGAGCGCCATCAGGACCGAGGAGAGCCTCGAAAATTCTGGTCTATCCCGTCTCAGGCAGGAATTAATGACATTGCTGCCAACCCACCGTCTCGGACGAATAAAGGCCCGGACGAATCAAACCGTCAGGCCTTGATGGTGCTTTAAAGGGAGATGATGGTTTTGCCAAGGGTAGCGGGGTAGAAAACCCGCCTACCCCAGTTTGTGAAGCGGTATGGCCTGTCAGTCGAATCTGCACAACGGGGTGATCGAAAACCCGACAACCTGTTCGCTGAGCAAATTGAAATCCAGCGCGCTGACACATCCATCGTCCGTTTCGGCGGTCCCGCTTAACGTCGCGCGACTGTTGTTGATCTCAAAACTCGTGATCTTGACGGTTGTGTATGGCTTGGTCTGCACAAACATGTCTTCCAGTCTCTCGACCGGGACCTCTTTCGCAAATTCGGGATGCATCAATGCTAGTGCGTCATCGTAGGCCTCTGTCGACACCGCAATGGTGAATTCGCGGACCGTTTCGCGCGCACCTGCGCTGACCTTTGATAGCACGACGTAAAGCAAGAAACCGATCACGGCGCCAATGCCAATCGCTATAAGAAGAATACGTTTCATCGAAAACCCTTATTCAAATCGTTCTGACCAGCGACTTAGCAGCGAGCCTATACTGAAACATGCGACACGAAACGGCCCACAACCACTATGGGGCCGTTTCGATTGATTGGATCAAAAGATGAAATCATCCACGCTGATGTCAGCAGCAAGGTCTTGGGTTTTGATCAGCAACGTTTCGTCTTCGAAGCTAACGGTCACGCGGCCCGACTTTTTGGTGTGCGCATCAAAGATCAGATCCGCGCCATCGCTGACGCCCCACTCCGTGATGTCGATCTGGTCAACGCCAATCTCAAAATCGCTGATCGTGTCGCGGTCGCCATCCGAGACGAGCACAAACGTATCCGCACCACCACGACCATGCATGTTGTCGCGCCCTGCACCGTCGATGAGCGTGTCAGCCTGATCCGCACCGAACAAGCGGTCATCGCCTTCGTGACCATCAAGCGTTTGCACAACACCGTCCTGCCCCTGAATACGGTCGTCGCCGCGGCCGCCGATCACCTGCTCGATACTGTTGAACACCATATCACCGGACCCGTCAAAGAACTGCCCGTCACCAGATGCGAGCGAAATCTTGAGCGCGTAGCCTTTGCTCAATCCTGAGAAATCAACAAGATCGACACCTTCGCCACCGTAATACTGCTCGAACGCGCCTTTTCCGCCTTTGAACGTGTCGTTTCCCTCGTTGCCGTGCATCGAGTCAGACCCGCCGTTGCCGTCGATATAATCATCACCAAGACCGCCCTCGATGTAGTCATCACCGCCGCGCCCGTCGATCACATCATCACCCGCAAGCGCATAGATCACGTTATCCACGGCCGTGCCCGCAAGAACGTCATCTCCAAGCGTCCCAAATTCGCCGCGTGAATCATAGCCGGCGTCATCCGGCATCCAGTCGATCCCGTCCGCGTCACCTGCCACCCAGCCCGTGCCATCGAACCAGTAATAGACCGCGAAATCAGCGTCTTCGCTCTCGTACGCGGGTTCGTCGTAGTAATAAGTTTCGTCGTAATAGGTTTCGACAACAACCGTCGAGCTTTGCGCAAATCCCGAGAACAGATAATCGACCTTGATCCCGTCGTTACCATAAGCGCCGGTCACGACCTCGACGTAAGCGGACAGGTTTTCGAAAATGTAGTCGATGGATGAGGCGTCTTCAGCGATCGGATAATATCCAAAGGCTTGGCTGGTATCGTAGAATTCACGGTAGAATTCACCGACCACTCCAACGACTTGCCAATTTTCAAGCGCTACATCATAGGGTTCGGTTTCGCCGTTCCCGAAAATGACCCGCAATTCTCTTAGGTCCCAAGCCACGCCGTCGATTGTTTTACCAAACAGATCTGTCCCGAGACTATCCCCCGTGGTCGAAATATCCCCGAGAAATGCATCATCGCTCAGCGCGTCCTGAATGCCATCGCCGTTAAAATCACCTGTCAGCATAGCCGCTCTCCCCCAAGAGAAATAATTAAAGCCAACAAATCTATTGGCTGATCTTAATAATTGGGGCGACGTTAACAATCATGAGGTGAGACCTACAAGCGGAAATCGCCATACTTCCGCCACATTTGCGGCCGGTACTCCATTGTTTCCATTGCAAAAACAATGCCCCACAAACGCAAACGGCAGACCCGAAGGCCTGCCGCGTGTCACTTCGATAAGAAGTGTTAAGTCTTAGTTGCCAGTCGCGTTTGCGATGGACAATGTAACGCCTGGGCCCATTGTGGAAGATACAGCGATCTTCTTCATGTATGTGCCTTTTGCGCCAGTTGGGCGTGCTTTCTGAACCGCATCAACAAATGCCAGAACGTTCTGTTCCAGCTGTTCGTTGGTGAAGGATGCTTTGCCGATACCAGCGTGAACAACGCCAGCTTTTTCCGCTTTGAACTGCACTTCGCCGCCTTTAGCAGCTTCAACAGCTGCTTTAACGTCCATAGTCACAGTACCAACGCGTGGGTTTGGCATCAGGTTACGTGGACCCAAAACTTTACCCAGACGACCAACAACCCCCATCATGTCAGGTGTCGCGATGCAGCGATCAAATTCGATTGTGCCGCCCTGAACAGTTTCCATCAGGTCTTCTGCACCAACGATGTCTGCGCCAGCTGCTTTTGCTTCTTCAGCTTTTTCGCCACGTGCAAACACAGCAACGCGTACTGTTTTGCCTGTGCCGTTTGGCAGTGCCACTGTCCCGCGAACCATTTGGTCTGCGTGACGTGGGTCAACGCCCAACTGGAGAGAGATTTCGATAGTTTCGTCGAACTTCGCTTTCGCGTTGTCCTTCATCAAAGCAACTGCTTCGGAAACGGTGACGTCTGCTTTGCCTTCGAAGGCTGCGCGAGCTGCAGTTGTACGCTTACCAAATTTAGCCATTACTTCACCTCGATGCCCATAGAGCGAGCAGAACCCGCGATGATCAGCATTGCGCCTTCGATGGAAGTCGCGTTCAAATCTTTCATCTTGGCTTCAGCGATCTCACGAACCTGCTTACCAGTGATGGAGCCTGCAACTGTACGGCCTGGCGCTGTTGAGCCGGACTTCAGTTTCGCAGCTTTCTTGATGTAGTAGGACGCAGGTGGCGTCTTGATTTCCATCGAGAAGGATTTGTCCGCGTAATATGTGATCACGGTTGGGCACGGCGCGCCGTTTTCCATTTCCTGTGTTTTCGCGTTAAACGCTTTACAGAATTCCATGATGTTGATGCCGCGCTGACCCAATGCTGGGCCTACGGGTGGGGATGGGTTTGCTGCGCCCGCTGGGACTTGCAGCTTAAGTGTCCCTACTACTTTCTTGGCCATGTGGCCTCTCCTTTTCCAACGCCCGACAATCGCGATCATCCGGCTTTACGTTGTGTGGTTCGGCTGGTCACGCGCGCGCGCCAAGACCTCCCACAGCGATGCCACCCCATGTAGAGGCAACAGGTCGTGCGTTTAGATCGCGCCTAAGCGTTATGCAAGAGGTAATTCGTCTGCCTTCCCCATTCCCGTTCACGGCAAGGTGATCCGAGAATTTACACACCATCCGACCAATTTGCGCGTCCGCTGCGTTAAATACCGTAAGCAGTGTAGCGATGCCACCGATCAAGGATGTTCAGATGAGATACACCAAAGCGCAAATCAGATACCATTGGGCGTCTGTTTTGCTCATCTTGATCATGGCCGTGACAGGCATGGCCTACCGGTTGGAACTGGCCGACGATGGCGCAATGTTGATCCATCAACTGACAGGCCAAGTTTTGATTGTTCTGCTGATTGTACGGATCATCAGTCGGATTGCAAAGCGCCCCGCACCGAACCCGCATCGCAGCATTGCAACGCTGGCGGCCAGCGCCATACATATCGCACTATATCTTACCCTGATTGCTTTCGTCGTGACCGGCTACATCGGCGCGTCTGCCGAGCTGGATAATGCGCTGGTCGCCCCTGCCAGCCTGAGCTTTGCAAGGTCCGACACCGGTGAACGGCTGCTTGAAATTCATTACCTCTTGAAATGGGTGCTTCTTGTTTTGGCCGGCGGCCATATCGCCGCGGCGCTGAAGCACCATTTCTGGAACCGCGATTCCACCCTCACTGATATGTCACTTAAAGCCAGATAAGGATTTCCCTATGCACCAGCTGACCCGACGCCATGTGATCGCAACATTGACCAGCAGTACCGTCTTACTGTGTCCCGCGATCTTGAATGCGCAAACGACGACACTTGAACTGGATGATTGGGCTGACATCCCAGACGACACCCCGATTGGGCAAAGCCAGACCATCAGTGTCGACGCGGGCACCAGCGAGATTGAGATTAGCGCATTGGAACCCGGCGAAGTTGCCGTAATCGCCCGCCCCACAACGGATGAAAAGTATACGGCAACCGGCATGATCCAGTACATCGCCGTTCATCGCCGCACCGAGGATCAGGTTGCAGCAGCCGACGATCGTGACGGCACAATTCAGGATCCTGCGTATTTCGTGGTGAACCTATTGTGCACCCACAAAGGCAAAGCCATCGGGGTCACTGGCAATCCAGAGGCGCCATTTGCCTGCACAGATCGCGGCAGCCGCCACAGTTCGGTTTACAATGTATCGGGGTTTGGGGTGTCTGGCGCATCCGAAGATGAATACCTGTCTATCCCCGACTATACACTGAGCGTCGGAGATAGCGTTGTTCTTACACTGGCCTAACGGATCAGGCGGTCGCAGGGATTAACCCTGTTTCACAACCTGCGTGTACTCCAGTTCGACTGGGGTCGCGCGACCAAAGATAGACACAGTCACCTTCAGGCGCTGGTTTTCTTCGTCCACTTCTTCCACCATGCCGTCGAAATCTTCGAACGGACCGTCGGAAACCTTAACCTTCTCACCAATTTCAAAGCTGATGAGCGTACGTGGCGCTTCCTGACCTTCTTCGACACGACCAAGGATCGCTTTGACCTCTGCATCGCGCATCGGCATTGGGCGACCTTGCGGGCCCAAGAAACCTGTGACGCGGTTGATAGAGTTGATCAGGTGGTAACCTTCGTCCGACATGTCCATGCGGACCAGAACGTAACCCGGCATAAAGCGACGTTCGGCTGTCACTTTTTTGTTGCGGCGGACTTCGATCACTTCTTCGGTCGGAACCAGCACTTCTTCGATCTGATCATCCAGACCCTGCTCTTCCGCTTTTTGGCGAATGGTCTCTGCGATCTTTTTCTCAAAGTTCGAGAGGACGCTTACAGAATACCAACGTTTGGCCATATCAAAGAGCACCTTTGCCGATTGCGGACTGCGCCGCAAAGTTCCAATTATCACAGACAGTTATATCATCTGCGCGGGTCAATAAAAAGCGGCGCGCAACTTGATTCGCCGCACGCCTTCCCCGAAAGTTGAGGCGTCGTACCGTTCTGAACCAATGTTTTCAAGGGGGTGAGGGCAGATTTCCGCACCAGTCGCTGTGGTTCGCCCACCGCGAAAACGGCACCAAATCGCGGCGTCGGATGCTTCCGGCGAGCGTTGATGAGAACAAAAGTAGATAAGGTAGTTTAGCCGCCGAAGTAGTTCAGCACGCCCTGCAGACCTGTACGGATCAGAAGATCGACGAGGAAAAAGAAGATCGCGGTCAATGTGGCCATGATGAAGACCATGATTGTGGTCATCACAACTTCCCGACGGGTCGGCCAGACAACCTTTGCAACTTCTGCGCGGGTTTCGTTAATGAATCTGACTGGGTTAGCCATAGGTCGCGGTCCTTTACATCTGTAGACCGTCACATACGCAGTCTTTACTGGGTTTTCAAGCGGTAGGATGCAGGTCCGCAGTTTGCGCGTCAGACCTGCAAAAACGTCACATCCGCCATGGCCGCAATCATCGCACATTGATCGGCATAGAAGGTGCGCGACGCCGCATGTATTGTCGTATCGTATAGATCATAGGGCGGGTTATCGGCTGTGATGGGTAAGGCATCGGCGGCGATCCGTTTGAAATCCGGACCGGTGAACCGTTTCGCCAACAGAATCGCATCAACAGCCTGTTCGGATAGCCGCTGATGGATCCGTTCGGGCGGCGGCACAACATCGCGCGTGCCGACCATTGCCTCGCAAACCTGCGGGAACACGTCGGCGTAATCTTCTTGCCGCCAAACCGTCAGCGCACCTACGCCTGCTGTCGCCCGCAGCCGGCCAATGTAATCGGCCCAATCGACCACGGTGAACGGGTTCTTTTCGCGATACTTTTCCGGCTCAACGACGCGGTTGCCGTTCAGAATTTGACTATAGGCGGACCCCAAGTAGTCAGTGGGGTTCCTGATACCCAGACACAGATCAATGGCGGGACCGCCTGCTTCTGCGATGATACGGGCAAACTGGCTGACCCGGTCTGGGGCCGTGAAATAAAGCGGGGTCGGGATGCGCCCCCAGCCCCGCTGGAGTTTTCCGGCAAAGGTTTCTTCGGACAACACAAGCCGGTCGGCACCATCCGCCAATTCCGCGAGCGCATCGTGCGGCGACAACGCCGATACATCTGCGCTATCCGGATCGAAAGGAAACCCAAACCGTTCCGGCAGACTGGCCCCCGGTTGGCGCAATGTCTGTGGCCCCGCAAATGCCACGCCTTCAATCGGCAAAGCCGCCATGATTGCATGCTGCAAATGGGTGCTTGCGGTCTTATGCGCCCCAAGGTGCAACACAATTGCGCTGGGTAAAGCCTGCGATGTCATGAGATTGGCGGCCCCTCTATCACACGGGAAGGATCAGAGGTCTGGCAGGGGTACACAGACTCGAACTGTGGACCTACGGTTTTGGAGACCGGCGCTCTACCAACTGAGCTACACCCCTACGCTGACCGACTGTCGATCTACCCCCATGCCAATTCTTTTTCAAGCCCCGCCTTGTCATTGTCCAAGAAAAAAGCGCATCAAAGAAAAACCGATCCAGACAGAGCCTTCAGATGTCCCCGTTTCGCCGCCGCTTGGAAAATTCTGCCTTTCTTGCCCGCTTTATCGCGACGCTTGTGGGATGGTACTTGCGGCTGTGCATTCTGACGTCAAAGTGGGAAACATCGGGGCTGGATGCGCTGAGACGCGATCTGGAACAGGGTCCGGTTCTTTGCGCACTTTGGCACGGCCGATTGATGATGATCGCGCCGCATTGGCCGCGTACCGCAGGATCGTTGTCTTGCTTGCATGATACCGCCCCGATTGGACGGGCAGCGGGTGCTTTGCAGGCCTATTTCGGTCTTCAGCCGATAGAGATGTCCGCGAAACGGTCTAACGTGGCGCAATCCCGCATTGTGATGAAACGGGCGAAGGAAGGTGTGAGCATCGGAATTACAGCCGACGGACCAACCGGTCCGGGTTTTGCCGTGAAAGATGCCCCGCTGGAATGGGCGCGGATCATGCAACGCCCGATTTACGGCTACGCCTTTTCTACGAAACGTCATCGCATCCTGAAAACGTGGGACAGTATGATGGTGCCATTGCCGTTTACGCGGGGCGCGATTGTGTTTGATCGGCTTGATGTCGCGATTCCGCGTAAGGCCAGCGATGCTGAAATTGAAGCGGGCCGCGCTGTCATGACGGCAGAGTTGAACCGCGTGACCGCAACGGCAGATCAGATGTCAGGCGTCACGCAGCGCGGCTAGATCCGCACCGACGATGGCCGCTTCATTGTCTTGCACTTTTTCAATGGGCCAATCCCACCACGCGATATCGAGAAGCTCTGCGATGGTCGCATCGTCAAACCGCCGCCGTACCACGGTCGCGGGGTTCCCTGCGACGATGGCGTAATCCGGGACATGGCCCCGCACGACCGATTGCGCCCCAATGATCACGCCATTGCCGATCGAAGCCCCTGGTAGAATCGTCGCCCCCTGCCCGATCCAGACGTCATTCCCGATCACTGTGTCTGGTCCCGGTTCCGGCATCGACGCTGGCCCACCCCCAAAGATCATGAACGGAAAACTGGAAAACCCGTCATACCGGTGGTTCGCCGACGATGTCACAAAGGTCACGCCGTCCGCAATCTGGCAGAATTTGCCGATCTGCAGCGTCTCTGGCGAAAAATCGTAAAGGTATGGCGCGAGGTGAAATGCCCAATCATCGGGCGGCACATGCGCGCTGGCATAGGTGTAATCGCCCACGTGAAACTTCGTATGATCCTTCACAGCAGGTGCGAGAAAGACCGTTCCGGCATGCGGCGTCCCGTCAGGCAAGATGACCGGATGAAGCGTATCAGGTGCTGGAAATGGATCGGGCATTGCGTGCTTTCTGGTCCGTCGATCCGCCCATCATTTGAAAAGTCTCAAAGTTTAGCGGAACGAATTTGATCCCATCATGTTGTGCAGACAATCGAAACGCAACGGAAAGGAAATATCATGTCAATGAATACCCTACATGACGTGTACCACGACCAACTTCAGGACATCTGGAGCGCGAACACGCAGTCGTTGGAGATTATTACCGAACTTGGCCGTGCCGCGAAGAACAAACATTTGTCCGAGGCCCTGATCGCTGGTGCGAACGGTGTTAGCGACGGTATCGAAAAAGTAGCCGAGATTTGCGCCAAGCATGACATCAAGCCAACAGGCGAACATTGCAAAGGCATGGAAGGTCTTGTGAAAGAAGCGAAGGCCCATGTGCTCGAGGCTGATTTTGGTGACGACGACGTGCGTGATGCAATGATCATCACGCAGTACCAGCGGATGGTGCATTACGCGTTGGCCGGCTACGGCTGTTTGGTCGCCTTTGCGAACCGCATTGGCGAAGATGGCGAGGCCGCGATCTTGCAGGAATGTTTGGATAACACATACGACGGCGACCGGACGATGACCGATATCGCCACTGGTGAGGTAAACGCGAAAGCCGCGTAATACCGCCCCGATTCCTCCCTGCCTTCCCAAGGCACCGAAAGGCCGTCGCATCCTCCCTGCGGCGGTCTTTTGCCTTTATAGGACGCGCTGCAATAGCTGGAGAGCAAGGATCGCGATAATCGCCCCTGCCAATATTTCGACGATGGCCAACATACGTGCGGTCGCGGTACCACCAGCGACTTGCGCCAGCGTACTTTCCCGCAATCCAACAGATGCAAGCGCTACCGCGCCTGTAAATGCTGCCGTGCCGATCCCCATCACAAAGGCACCCGCGATTCCAGCCCAAGCGACACCCAGTGCATTCGTCAGGATCAACAGAAAGACAGCACCTGTGCAGGGTCTGATCGCAATCGCTGCAATGACGGCAACGGCATCTTTTACAGACCGAACATTGGCGGCCTGATCAGGTGTCGGGCCGTGCGCGTGGCCGCAACTGCTGCACACGCCGTCATGGTCATGGTCATGATCGTGGTCGTGACGATGATGGTCTTTGGTAGTCTGACGCGTTTGCAGAAAATGCCGAATGCCCCGCAGAAACAGCCAGAGACCGACACCGATAATCAGCGCGTAACTGAGCGGCGCAAAAAATTTATCAGCCGCGTCGGTCATCTGCGTCCGCCCCCAACCAAGCACCCAAATCGCGCCGTAGACCAAAATGACGGCCGTGAGTGCTTGGGCCAGTGACGACAGAACAGCCAACCCGACAAGTCGCGCCGCAGCGACACGCGCCCCAATGCCGTAACCGCCGATGACGAGTTTGCCGTGACCGGGTCCGGCGGCATGCACAAAACCGTAGGTCAGGCAAAGCCCCCAGAGGCCAAGCAAAGCGCCTGCTTCTCCGGCTTGCAAGGCACGCAAACTGCGCGCCATTGCGTTTTGAACATCGCGCTGCGTTGCTGTCGCCCAGCGGCTGACCGCGTCCGCGCCGCCATATCCCCACAAGCCGATGATCACCGCGATCAGCCCGATAAGGCAGATTAACCCAATGGTGCGCATGTAACCTCTATGGTGTCAGCAAAGGCGACGCCGACTTCGGGGAATTGTTCGTCTGCACCGACATCAGCAGCGGGGCGGCCATAAAGCAATTCTTCGACCAACGTGTAAGCCGCATCAAGATTGGCGGGGGTAATCAACGTTTCGCAATCGTCTCGCCCTTTGATCTGTACGGCCCCGACAAGGTCGTAGGCGACATAGTAGAACGGATCATAGGCGCGGATTGTGATCGGTGCCGTGGGATCGTTCAAAGCAGGGATCGGCCTGCGATGCATTTCACGCACGATCCCGTCCTCGAATACCATGGTGTGGTTCGTGCGCGGCGCAAGCTGGATGATGTCACCGCCTTGACTAACCTCCAGATCACCTTGGAAATCCGCAGGCCATTCGGTGACAGACGCCGCCAGAATTTGTTCTTCTTCAGCCGTCAGCTGCATGTCCCCGTCCAAATCCAGCCCAAGATCAGAGGTGATCAAAAGCGAGAAGTAATCGTCGTAAATCCATGCGAGATCGACGGCCGCAGGCACGCCATTTTCGAAAATGACCGTCACCTCTGTCGACACAAAAATATGTGGATGGGCCTGCGCCATTGTGGACGGAACAGTCGCGGCGATCAGGGCGGGCAAGATAAGGTGGCGCATATCGAAATCATATGTGACGGGCTGCACCTGCGCAACACACACCCGTCTACAGGTAGTGGCGAATTCCGCCGATGGGGATAGCTAGGGCCGCGCCAGGCGGCACGGCCCAATATCGATTACAACGCGGGTACGCAAACGCCGGAATATGTACCGGTGCCGCTTGCGTCACGCCGCACTGTGACGTTGGTCAATGTCTCTTCTGGTGTGTTGCAAACAACGTTCAATTCATTGTCGGCCCAATTGGCCCCTGCAACGCCGCTAACAACGTTGCCTTCACGGTCCGACGTCAACCGATCAGGGTCGCTGCCACCGGAACAAGCAGAGGTTAAAAGAACAAGAAATACAATGGGAAGGGTCTTTGTCATCTTTATCTCACAACAAGGTTTACACGTGAGAACGGGCTAGCATGTCGGCACCCAAACAAAAAGGCCGCGTCATTTCTGGCGCGGCCTTTTCTAATCTCGTTACCTCTTGCGAGGCGTCATTGATTACTCAACAATCTTAGACACAACGCCGGCGCCAACAGTACGGCCACCTTCGCGGATCGCGAAGCGCAGGCCGTCTTCCATGGCGATTGGAGCGATCAGTTCAACGTTGAACTTCAGGTTGTCGCCCGGCATGACCATTTCTGTGCCTTCTGGAAGAACAACAGTGCCTGTCACGTCAGTTGTACGGAAGTAGAACTGTGGACGGTAGTTCGCGAAGAATGGTGTGTGACGACCGCCTTCTTCTTTTGTCAGAATGTAGGCTTCTGCTTCGAACTTTGTGTGCGGGTTCACGGAACCTGGCTTACACAGAACCTGACCACGCTCAACGCCATCACGGTCGATGCCGCGCAGCAGAACGCCAACGTTGTCGCCTGCTTCACCGCGATCAAGCAGCTTGCGGAACATTTCAACGCCAGTACATGTCGTTTTCTGTGTTTCACGGATACCAACGATGGACAGTTCGTCGCCAACGTTCACAACGCCACGCTCAACACGGCCAGTTACAACTGTACCACGACCAGAGATTGAGAACACGTCCTCAACTGGCAGCAGGAACGGCATATCAACCGCACGTGCAGGTGTCGGGATGTAGTCGTCAACAGCTGCCATCAGAGCAACGATTGAGTCTTTACCGATGTTGTCGTCACGCTCTTCCATAGCTGCCAGAGCAGAGCCTGGAACCACTGGAATGTCGTCGCCTGGGTATTCGTAAGAAGACAGCAACTCACGGATTTCCATTTCAACCAGTTCCAACAACTCTTCGTCGTCAACCTGGTCAACTTTGTTCATGTAAACAACCATGTACGGGATGCCAACCTGACGGCCGAGCAGGATGTGCTCGCGTGTCTGTGGCATTGGGCCGTCTGCTGCGTTCACAACCAAGATCGCGCCGTCCATTTGGGCAGCACCAGTGATCATGTTTTTCACGTAGTCGGCGTGACCTGGGCAGTCAACGTGCGCGTAGTGACGTGTTTCAGTCTCGTACTCAACGTGTGCTGTAGAGATCGTGATACCACGTGCTTTTTCTTCTGGCGCGCCGTCGATCTGGTCGTAGTCTTGGAAGTCGCCAAAGTACTTTGTAATCGCCGCTGTCAGCGTCGTTTTACCGTGGTCAACGTGGCCGATTGTACCGATGTTGACGTGCGGTTTCGTGCGTTCAAACTTTTCCTTAGCCATATGCCAAAGCCCTTAAATTCGAGGGGCCAATTTGGCCCGGTTCAACTTCGCACGCGATCTATTGGGAATCGCGCCGGAAATCAAGCGTCAGGTTGTCTGCCGGAACGTCTTCGCAAAATTATTTTGTCGCAGGTGTCGATTTCGCCATTTCTTGTGCGTCTGGATGGTACAAAGGCAATGACGCCTGTGTAGAGAATGAAAGATGACCCCATGCAATATATGTGTTTGATCTATTCCGCCGAGGGCACTGGTCCACAACCCGGTTCTGACGAATTTGGCCCTTTTATGCAGGGCTACACCGATTTCACGAACGAAATGGCTAACAGCAAAAAGATGGTTCATGCCGACGCGTTGCAGCCGATTGCCACAGCCACAACAGTGACTGTCCGTGACGGGAAAACCATCACGACAGACGGGCCATTCGCCGAGACGAAAGAGCAGCTTGGCGGGTATTACCTGTTGGAATGCGATGATCTTGACGACGCCATCGCGCAGGCCGCGAAAATCCCGACGTCCACCTATGGCCGGATCGAGATTCGCCCAGTGATGGTCTGGGAATAACCCAAAATGTTGCCACCCCATTCGTTGCGCCAAGCCATTGACCGCTGTGCGCGTGAAGAATGGGGTCGCATCCTTGCCGCATTGACCAAATCGCTGGGTGATATGCAGCTTGCAGAGGACTGCCTGCAAGATGCCGTTACCAAGGCGATAGAGGTCTGGGCCCGAGACGGGTTGCCGCGCGCACCCGCCGCGTGGCTGATTACAACGGCACGCCGGCGGGCCATTGACCGGCTGCGTCGAACCGCCCGTTTTCAAGCCAAAGTGCCCGAACTGTCGTATCTGGCGGACCTTGAAAACACACCTGATGAAAGCGACGACAGCGTGATCCCTGACAAACGTCTTGAGATGATCTTTACCTGCTGCCACCCCGCGCTCGAGGAAAAGACCCAAGTGGCGCTGACCTTGCGCACCTTGGGTGGCTTAACGACCGGCGAAATTGCACGTGCTTTTCTGGATCAACCCGACGCGATGGCCCAGCGCCTTGTCCGCGCTAAACGCAAGATTGCTGCTGCTGGAATTCCTTATGAAATCCCATCTGCTGATATGCTGCCCGCACGGACAGCTGCCGTGATGTCTGTGCTCTATTTGATATTTAACGCGGGTTACACGGGCGCCAATGCAGGCAAATGGGGGCTCAGTGACGAAGCGATCAGGCTGGCGCGGATCATCCACACCCTGATGCCGGATGATACCGAGGTCGCTGGTTTGTTGGCGCTGATGCTGTTGCATGATGCACGGCGGATTGCGCGAAAATCCGACGCGGGCGAAATGATCCCGCTGGAAAAGCAAAACCGCAACCGCTGGGATCGCGCCAAGATCAGCGAAGGCGATGCAATCTTGCAGGCCACGCTGCCCAAGGGACGTGTCGGGCCATACCAGTTGCAAGCCGCTATTTCCGCGTTGCACGCGCAATCCGCTGCATGGGATGACACTGACTGGTCTCAAATCGCGGCGCTTTATGCATTGCTGTACCGTATCCAGCCGTCCCCCGTTGTGCGGATCAATCAGGCGATGGCTGTGTCCTATGCGACATCGATTGATGCGGCTCTAGAGATGCTGTCATCGGTTGCCGAAGATCCCGACATGCACCGGTACCAACCGTTTCTGACGGCGCGGGCTGACCTGCTGCATAGATCGGGGCATCCCGACGCCCTGCCCGCCTATGATGCCGCTATAGCGCTGACCGAACAGGCAGCCGAGCGCGCGTTTTTGCAGGCCAAGCGCGACGGCATTTTGTAAAGCCCGCAACACCCGTTAGGGTCAGGTCATTCACAAAAAGGAGGACCACCATGTCACTTGGTGCATTTTCAACGAGCCTCAACGTCAAAGACCTTGCCGCATCAATTGCGTTTTACAAAACGCTCGGGTTCGAGACGTTCCACGATAATAGCGAACATAACTACGCCATCCTCAAGAATGGCGAAACTTTACTTGGGCTGTTTCAGGGGCATATCCCTGCAAATACGCTGACGTTTAACCCCGGTTGGGACAACAACGCCCAGAACGTCGATCCGTTCGAGGACGTCCGCGCCATTCAAAAGCGCCTGCAAGATGCGGGGATTAAGTTAGAAGCGACATGCGATCCGGACACCAGTGGCCCTGCGCATATCATGGTGATGGACCCTGACGACAACGCCATCCTGATCGACCAACACAGATAAGAAGTGGGCGGGCCATTGCTGACCCGCCCAATCACTCATTAACCAACAAGGGCGTTATCGTCGCGTTTGATCGCGATGATAGAAGAACGTGCCAGCATACCTTCACCGTCCGGGAAAGGCGCGTCAGGGTGTTGGATGCCCACGAACATCGTGCGTTTGTCGGCAGACCATGTCAGACCAGTGACTTCGGACCCGTTTGGCCCCGTCATGAAGCGTTCGATCTGACCCGTCACTGGATCACCTGCCAACATCTGATTGTTGCCCATTCCGGCAAAACCTTCTTCGTTGCTGTCGTCACCATCGGTTTGGATCCACAGCAGACCTGTGCTGTCAAACATCATCCCGTCAGGCGAGTTGAACAGGTTGCCTTCGTTGATGTTGTCAGACCCGGCGTTCAGGTCGTCATGCACAGTCGGGTTGCCCGCCATCACATAGAGATCCCATGTGAAATCAATGGCGGCGTGATCGTCGTTTTCAGGGCGCCAGCGAACGATCTGACCGTAACGGTTTGCATCACGCGGGTTTGGTGAGTTTTCGACCGCAAAGGCAGGATCGCCGCCTGCGTTTGTGAACTCAGGACCACGGCGCGAGTTATTCGTCAGGGCGCAGTAGCCTTCAACCGCAACAGGGTTCACGGCGACCCATTCAGGGCGGTCCATCGTGGTCGCACCCACTGCAGAGGCCGCTTTCCGCGTGAAGATCGCGATTTCAGCAGCGTCCATACCAGTCGCTTCTGGTGTCAACGCAATCCACTCACCGGTCATGTTGGTGTCGAATTTGGCGGCATAAAGCACACCGTCATCGAGCAATTCTGACGTCGGACCACCCGGAGTGTACACGCCATTGGAGACGTATTTATACATAAATTCGCCGCGCTCATCGTCGCCCATATAGACAACAACACGGCCATCTGGTGCAATTACAGCAGCCGCATTTTCGTGTTTGAAACGGCCAAGGGCTGTGTGTTTGATCGGTGTAGATGTCGGGTCCGATGGATCGATTTCAACGATATAACCAAAGCGGTGCGGTTCGTTCGGGTTCTTAGACGTATCGAAACGCGCATCGTATTTCTCATATGAATAACGGCCCTCAGCACCGATGCCGTAGCGCGCGTAGTCTTCGGGTGCTTCAAAACCTTCATCGGTGGAACCGAAGTAACCGTTGAAGTTCTCTTCGCAGGTCAGATATGTGCCCCAAGGCGTTTTACCTGCACCGCAGTTGTTCATCGTGCCCAGAACGACGCGACCCATTGGATCCGCCTCTGTCTTCATCAGGTCATGGCCAGCAGCCGGACCCGCGATGGTCATTGGCGTGTTTTGCGTGATGCGACGGTTCAGATCGCTGTCCACGACAATGCCCCAACCATCAGTGCCTTCAGCCACTTCCATGACCGTGACACCTTGCATGTTTTGCAGTGTTAGCACGTCATCGGCGCTCAAAACCGCGCCGTCAGCGTTTTGCGGCAAGTTGATCTTTGTGTTCACATATTCATGGTTCACAACGATCACCTGACGGCCATCAACCACAAAAGCTTCCATGCCGTCTGTGTTTTCGCCAAACACACGATCAGAGCTGGCAACACCGACGCCAAAATCTTGGCTTAGCTCTTCCGCATCAGAGAAAAGCGGTTCGCCCCATTTCGCAACCAGCGCCCACGAATATCCGTCCGGCACATGCACTGTGTTGTCCGTTTGGATCGGGATCGGTGTGAAACCGAAACGGCTAGCGGCCTGTGCTTCAACAGATGTCGTGCACAGCATTGTGCCCGCGCCCATCACTGCCGCACCGGACCCGAACGCCACAATACCGCTAAGGAAACCGCGGCGTGAAATTGCTTTTTCAACGACGGCATCGAATTCAGTTGTTGCAGCAGCGGGCCGTTGCAGTTCGTCCCATTCGTCCCATGACAGGTCGTATGTTGTGTTATCTTTCATCACCGTGGCTCCCCAAGTGGTGGCTAATTTTGGGGCGACCCTAGGAGCGGTAATTTTCAGATTTGTGACGTTAGCATTTCAGTTTTATGACACCGGCGGACTTAGGTAAATTTGTTGTCGCGCGGGAAACCACGCGGGGCCATGCGGCCTGCGCTTGCGCGTTTGCCGGTCCATTCATCAAGTTCAGTTTCGGTCCGTGTGCGACCCGCAGGATCAAGCCATGTCAGACCATCCGCACGCTGGAATGTCGTCGCATCGGATAGACCGCCATCCTTGTACTTCTGCAAACGAACACCTTTACCGCGACCCATTTCAGGCAATTCATCAAGAGAGAACACAAGCACCTTGCGGTTCTCACCAACGACAGCAACCGTATCACCGTTCACGCGCTTACAAATCAACGCCTTCGCAGAGGCCACGTTGAGCACCTGTTTCCCGGTTCGTGTTTGCGCCAGAACGTCGTCTTCGGGCACGACGAAACCGTTGCCTTCGGTCGACGCCACAAACAGCCGCATCCCTGGCTTATGGATCAGGATGTCGATGATTTCGACGTCGTTGGGGAGGTCGATCATCAGGCGCAGCGGTTCGCCCATGCCACGACCACCCGGTAGGTTCGCGGCAGACACGGTGTAGAATCGCCCGTTCGCGCCAAAGACCAGCAGACGGTCTGTGGTTTCCGCGTGGAAGATGAACCGCGCCTCGTCACCGTCTTTGAATTTCAGCTCACGTGTCAGGTCGATATGACCTGTCATCGCCCGCACCCATCCCATTTTGGAACAGACAACGGTGATCGGTTCTTTTTCGATCATCGCCTCAAGCGGGACTTCGACAATTTCGGCAGCTTCGGCGAATTGCGTACGGCGTGCGCCACCCGGGCTAGTGCGCCCGAATTGTTTGCGTGTTTCGCGCAGTTGGTCCGCGATCGTGCTCCACTGCAGATCAACAGACCCAAGCAGTTCGATCAGCCCAGCGCGTTCTGCACGCAAGGCGTCGCGTTCCGCAATCAATTCCAGTTCTTCCAAGCGGCGCAAGGACCGCAGGCGCATGTTGAGGATCGCCTCGGCCTGTACTTCGGTCAGCGCGATTTCAGGGTCTGTGACCACCCCAATCGGCGACACGTAGTCTTTATCAGACGTGGCACGGACATGGTCCAGCGCCCAGTCTTCGGTGATCAAAGCAGGCTTTGGACTGTCGTCGTAGCGGATGATGTCAATGACGCGATCCAGATGCAGGAAGGCGATAATAAAGCCGTCCAAGACTTCCAAACGGTGATCGATTTTTTCGACGCGGTGTTGCGTGCGGCGGATCAAGACTTCTTTACGGTGATCAAGGAAAGCGCGCAGCACTTCTTTAATCGAACAGACCTTCGGCACCAGACCGTCGATCAGCACGTTCATGTTCAGGCTAAACCGCGTTTCCAGATCGGAATTGCGGAACAGCATCCCCATCAGAACCTCTGGATCAACGGTTTTCGCACGCGGTTCCAGCACCACGCGAATGTCGTCAGCAGATTCGTCGCGGACGTCGGCCAGCAGCGGGACCTTTTTGATCTGGATAATCTCGGCCAGCTTTTCGATCAGCTTAGATTTCTGCACCTGATATGGAATTTCAGTGACGACGATCTGCCACTGACCGCGACCCAAGTCTTCGATTTCCCATTTTGACCGCAGGCGGAAAGATCCGCGACCTGTCCGATACGCTTCGGCGATGTTTTCTTTCGGCTCGACGATCACACCACCCGTCGGGAAATCCGGTCCGGGAATGTAGTTCAGTAAGGTTTCGTCGCGGGCATCCGGCGTTTTGATCAGATGCAAACAGGCGTCGATCAGTTCGTGCAGGTTATGTGGCGGAATATTCGTCGCCATCCCCACAGCGATCCCAGACGACCCGTTGGCCAACAAGTTCGGGAAAGCCGCCGGAAACACAACCGGTTCTTCCAGCGTGCCGTCGTAATTGGGGCGGTAATCAACGGCGTTCTCGGTCAGACCCTCCATCAAGGCCTCAGCGGCGGCGGTCATCCGCGCCTCTGTGTACCGAGCAGCCGCCGGGTTATCCCCGTCGATGTTGCCAAAGTTACCCTGACCATCAACCAGCGGATAACGGACGTTAAAGTCCTGCGCGAGGCGTGCCATCGCATCGTAGATCGCCGCGTCACCATGCGGGTGGTAGTTCCCCATCACGTCGCCAGAGATTTTCGCGGACTTCCGGAAACCACCAGTGGAATTCAGTTTCAGTTCGCGCATCGCGTAAAGAATCCGACGGTGTACAGGTTTCAAACCATCACGCGCATCGGGCAAAGCCCGATTCATGATCGTCGAAAGGGCGTATGTTAGATATCGATCACCCAGCGCACGGCGCAGCGGTTCTGCGACTTCGGGCATTTGCGGATCAATATCGTTGTCGGATGTATCATTACTCATGCCCGTTGGTTTAGCTGGCGGAACTTTTGGCGTAAAGAACGGTTAGGTCTCTCAATCGAAAGTTTTCCCCCTGCGAAAACGACACCGACTTGTGTATGTTGAGGGGGTATGGACGCGTAACGATTCTTCGGGGGACCCTATGGGCAAGTTTATCATTGTTTCTTTTCTGGCACTTGGCCTCGCATTCTATGAAATGTCGGGTGGTTCAGACTTTGTACCGCAAGAACGCATTGTCGTTGCAAAAGCCCCCATCGCGTCAGACACCCGTGTGGGACAAACAACCGATGTTGCCGTTTCACGTAACAATGCAGCGTCCCTGATCGCATTGAACCCGGCTGTAACGACCGTTTCGCTGGAAACCACAACACTTGTGGCAGAACCCGCAGTCGCGGTCACACCCGCTGTGTCAGAGACGGTCACCGAAGCCGTAGTTGAAGAAACAGCACCTGCCGTTGAAGCGGACCCTATTGATATTCGCGCCGTCGCTGGATCACGTGTGAACATGCGTCAGGGTCCTGGCACGAACTTTAACGTGCTCGACACACTTGATGGCGGTACACAAACCGAAGTGCTGGAAGTGAACGCCGACGGTTGGGCGCGCATCGAAGTTTTGAACACAGGCCAAATCGGCTGGATGGCCGAGCGGCTTTTGACCGACGGCTAATGGGTCGGGCCTTGCGCCCTGCCTCACATGACAGCACAAAGTGTCATGACACAAAAAACCATTCTGATTACAGGCTGCTCTAGCGGTCTTGGCTATGACGCAGCACATGGACTACGCGCCCGCGGTTGGCGCGTTTTCGCGTCTTGCCGCCAACTACATGACTGCGACCGACTGATCAGCGAAGGGTTCGAAGCCCCGCTGATCGATTACGCCGACGCAAATTCGATCTACAACGGTCTTGCCGAAGTGCTTGAGGCGACAGGCGGAACGCTTGATGCGCTTTATAACAACGGGGCTTTTGCCTGTCCGGGGGCCGTTGAAGACCTGCCGCGCGGCGCATTGCGTGAAATCTATGAAACCAATGTGTTTGGTGTTCACGACCTGACCCAAGCGGTCATTCCGGTCATGCGGAACCAAGGGCACGGTCGGATTGTGAATTGTTCCTCTGTCCTCGGGCTTGTCGGGATGAAGTGGCGCGGCGCTTACGTGTCGACAAAATTTGCACTCGAAGGACTGACCGACGTCTTGCGGATCGAAATGTCAGACACCCCGATCAAAGTGATCCTGATCGAACCCGGTCCCATCACATCGAAAATCCGCGAAAACGCGATTCCCCATTTTGAACAATGGATCGACCACGAAAATTCTGCCCGTGCAGAGCAATACGTCGAATTACGCGAACGCCTGTATAAAGACAGCGGACCCGACAGATTCGAATTACCGCCGTCCGCCACAACCAAAAAGCTGATCCATGCGCTGGAAAGCAAACGGCCCAAGCCGCGCTACTACGTGACAGTCCCGACCTATCTGATGGGGGCGTTGCGGCGGGTTCTGCCAACACGTGCACTTGATTGGGTGATCCAAAAGGGATGACGCGGCAATCGGGCCCCTTTCCTTCTGGCCCTGCCCTGCTAAGTCCTGAGTGAATACAAAAAGGACCGACCATGCTGAACGACCCGCTCTTTATCATCGTCGTCATCGCCGTGCTGATCGTACTTGCCATTTTGTTGGTGGGCGTTGGCAGCTTCGGCAAGGGTGGCGATTTTAATCGTAAATACGCGAACAAGATCATGCGTTGGCGCATCGGGGCACAGTTCGTCGCGATCCTTCTGATCCTACTTTACGTTTATCTGCGCAGACAGGGGGGCTAAACCATGGTCACACTTAACAAAATTTACACGAAAACCGGTGACGCTGGCGAAACAGCACTGGGTAACGGCAGCCGTGTTGCGAAGCATTCGATGCGGGTAACGTCCTATGGCACGGTTGACGAAACCAATGCGACGGTGGGTTTGGCCCGCCTGCACGCCACTGGCGACATCGACGGTCAATTAGCGATGATCCAGGACGATCTGTTCGATCTCGGGGCCGATCTTTGCCGACCGGATATGGAAAAGGATGCCGACGCGGAATACGCGCCGTTACGCATCACAAATGCGCAGGTTGAACGGCTTGAGGCTGAAATCGACGTCATGACAAAATCTGTGCAACCACTGAAAAGCTTTATCTTGCCGGGCGGATCGGCGCTTGCGGCACATCTGCACCTGTGCCGGACCGTATCGCGCCGCGCCGAACGTTTGACTGTTGAATTGGCGACCATGGAATCGGTGAACCCAGCCGCCGTAAAATACCTAAACCGCTTGTCTGACTGGTTTTTCCAAGCAGGCCGGATCGCGAATAACAACGGCGCGGACGACGTGTTGTGGGTTCCCGGCGCGAACCGCTGAGGGCGGGGAACACGGATCTTTAGCAACAGGAAGGACGAAACGCTGAACCGTCAGAAATGCTGAAGCGCATTTTAAGACATGGCGTCACGAAGCTTTGCCGCGTCGATTTTGCACTGTTTTCGCGTTTCGCTTCGCGGTAACACCCCATAGAGCAATTTTATTGCGCTTGATTCTAATGGGAGATAACCGCTGATGAAGGTCCTCGTACCCGTCAAACGCGTGATTGATTACAATGTGAAGGTTCGTGTCAAAGCGGACGGTTCAGGTGTCGATCTCGCCAACGTCAAAATGTCCATGAACCCGTTCGACGAAATTGCCGTCGAAGAAGCGATCCGCCTGCGTGAAGCTGGCAAAGCGACTGAAGTCGTGGCCGTTTCTATCGGTGTGAAGCAGTCCCAAGAGACACTTCGCACGGCCCTCGCAATGGGTGCTGACCGTGCGATCTTGATCAACGCGGCTGACGATGTTCATACGGATATCGAACCATTGGCCGTTGCCAAACTGCTTGCTGCAGTCGTGAAAGAAGAAGAACCAGGTTTGGTTCTGGCTGGTAAACAAGCGATCGACAACGACATGAACGCGACAGGTCAGATGTTGTCTGCCCTGCTCGGTTGGTCACAGGCGACATTCGCGTCTGAAGTTGACGTCGACGGCGACACAGCAACCGTGACACGCGAAGTCGACGGTGGTCTGCAAACGATCAAAGTGAAGATGCCAACAATCGTGACTGTTGATCTGCGTCTGAACGAACCACGTTACGCGTCCCTGCCAAACATCATGAAGGCCAAGAAAAAGCCTTTGGATGAAAAGACACCTGCGGACTACGGCGTCGATGTGACACCACGTCTGACTGTTGTCGGCACAACTGAACCAGAAGCGCGTAAAGCGGGTATCATGGTTGGGTCTGTGGACGAACTCGTCGAGAAACTTAAAGAAGCGGGGGCTGTGTGAGATGGCTGTACTTCTGATTGCTGAAGTTAATGGCGGCACATTGAACGCCGACGCGACTGCAAAAGCATTGTCCGCTGTGACGTCGCTTGGCGACGTGACTGTTCTTTGCGCGTCTTCCGGCTGCGAAGCTGCTGCTGACGAAGCCGCGAAACTGGCTGGCGTATCCAAGGTTCTGTGCTGTTCTGACGACGCATATGGCCACGATCTGGCGGAACCAGTTGCTGATCTGATCGTATCGCTGGCTGGCGACTATGACCACTTCGCAGCCCCGTCCACCGCGGCGTCCAAAAACATCCTGCCGCGCGTTGCAGCGCTTTTGGATGCGATGGTGATTTCCGAAGTGACCGCCGTTGTTGATGCTGAAACGTTTGAACGTCCAATCTACGCCGGTAACGCCATCCAGACTGTAAAGTCTGCGGATGCGAAAAAGGTCATGACGATCCGGACTGCTGGTTTTGATGCAGCTGCCGACGGTGGATCAGCCTCAGTCGAGAAAATCGACGCGGCTGGTAATCCCGGTCTGTCCGAATGGGTTGAAGACAAGGTTGCAGCGTCCGATCGTCCAGAACTGACATCTGCGGGTGTTGTTGTGTCTGGTGGTCGTGGTGTTGGGTCTGAGGAAGACTTCAAACTGATCGAAACACTGGCTGACACGCTGAATGCGGCTGTGGGTGCATCCCGTGCTGCTGTGGACAGTGGCTACGCGCCGAACGACTGGCAGGTTGGTCAGACAGGTAAGGTGGTTGCACCTGATCTGTACGTTGCTGTCGGTATCTCTGGGGCCATCCAGCACCTTGCTGGTATGAAAGATTCCAAGATCATCGTCGCGATCAACAAAGACGAAGAAGCACCGATCTTCCAAGTTGCAGACTACGGTCTGGTTGCCGACTTGTTCGACGCTGTTCCTGAATTGACTGCGAAACTGGGCTAAGCCCTGTCGCAAGAATTTGGAAAGGCCCGCTGTTTTCAGCGGGCCTTTTTCGTTTTAGATCTTACCTGAGACAGTGAGCCCTTCTTTGATTTTCGGGATCAATTTTGCACTTGCTTCGATATGTGAATTTACGCTCAGCATATCGGCTGCAGCTTTTGCCTGCATCGTTGGGAAATACATACCCGTGGTGCCTTGCGACAATGCAATGTCAGACGGCCGTGCGATAACTGTATTCATAACAAGATCGCTTAGCCCATCGACCATGCTTTTCGTGATAAACAGCGGATCAGCGGACAGCGGTTTTTCACGTTCTTGCCAGGGCTGATCTGTCAGTTCTTCACGCGAAAACCACAGAAGGATCGTCCGCTTACCGATTTGCCCCAACATATTCCGCATACGCGCAGACCAAGCCGCTCTTAATTCCGACACCACGATATCAAAACGATCTGGCGACCGATCATACAATGCGCCCAGCATGTGGCGGGTAAAGGTAAATTCGGAAAAATCGACCTCGTTGTAGATCGCTTGCAAGACAGTTGAGGCGCGCAAAAAGCGGTCGTTGCGTCGCGGATGCACGGAATAGAACCGGTTCGACAGGTAGTTGGCCCCCATCACTTGCACAACGGTTACATCCGCATCGTGGCAGGCCGCCATGATCGTTGGATCATTCACAAAAGCATCCACGCCGCCGTTCACGCAGCCAAAGTTCACACAGGTACGTCGCAGTTCTTTTTCAACCAACGCCGGAAACGGCCGGTCGATGAATTTCCCAAAAGTTTCGGTGCCGCCCAAAAACGCCAAATAGGGCGAATCTAGATCACGTTTCGGGCCCCGGAAAAATATCCGCGACATCCCATAGCGACATGGCGCATAGGATAGGCCCCCGCCTTCGATGATGTCATGTTTCATGGTTCCCACACTTCATAGCTTCGATAGAAGAACAGATTCGCCGAAAAACATTGGGAAATTGCTAAAGATAGAAATTGATATTCCTTTTACGTACCGCCCCCGCTTGAAGCCGCGTGCAAGTGCAGCATAAGGTGGCCACAATCATGCGAGAGGCGATCCTATGACGATTCAACGCGTTGGAATTATTGGTGCAGGCCAAATGGGCAATGGGATTGCCCATGTTTTTGCCCTTGCCGGCTACGAAGTTATCATGAACGATATCAACGCTGATGCGTTGACCGCTGCCGTGCAACGTATTGATAAGAATATGGATCGTCAGGTCAGCCGCGACGCGATCACCGCCGATGCAAAGGCCGAAGCACTGCGTTTGATTGACACGACAACAACGCTGACCGATCTGGGCCAGACCGATCTGATTATCGAGGCCGCGACAGAACGCGAAACGATCAAATCCGCGATTTTCGAAGACCTCGTCCCGCATCTGAAACCGGATACGATTCTGACGTCGAATACGTCATCTATTTCGATTACCCGCCTTGCAGCCCGCACAGATCGGCCTGAAAAGTTTATGGGTTTCCACTTTATGAACCCTGTTCCAGTGATGCAGTTGGTCGAATTGATCCGTGGAATCGCCACCGATGAGGCGACATTTAAGGCCTGCGAAGGTGTCGTCGCACGCCTCGGCAAAACGTCTACGGCGTCCGAAGATTTCCCCGCCTTTATCGTGAACCGCATTCTGATGCCGATGATCAACGAAGCGATCTACACGCTTTACGAAGGTGTCGGGTCAGTGAAATCCATCGATACGTCCCTAAAATTGGGTGCAAATCACCCGATGGGACCACTGGAATTGGCTGATTTTATTGGTTTGGATACGTGCCTTGCCATCATGAACGTCCTGCACGATGGCCTCGCGGATACCAAATACCGCCCCTGCCCGCTTTTGACGAAATACGTCGAAGCAGGCTGGCTAGGTCGCAAAACAAAACGCGGTTTTTATGACTATAACGGCGAAACCCCAGTTCCGACGCGTTAATTAAATCAACGGCTTAGCGACAAAGTCTCTTGACGCAACCACGCCATAAAGCTGCGCGTATCGCCGATGCGCGCGTCGATTTCTTCGCGTGAGAACGGCTTACCTACAACTGGCGCCATCGGCTTGTTCACCGCGCGGGCAATTTCGTGGATCAACAGACCCTGACGCAATGTCGCCGACACCTGGTTTGCGATCTGGTATGCTCGCGAATTGCTGCCCAAGAAGTGCATCGGCACAACGGTCGCGCCGGATTTGCGGATCATTTTTGCAGTAAAGGCGTTCCATGGAGCTTCGATCGCGGGACCGAACATCGTGTCAGACGATGCGACGACGCCTGATGGAAACAAAGCGATCAGTCCGTCTTCGGACAGGTATTTCATCGCCTTCTTGCGCATCTCGACCATCTGTTCCTGCGCGTCAGGTTGATGGGGAAACGGTACCGGAATAAGGTAATTCGTGGCTTCTTCATCCAGCCCTGTCAGCAACGACCGCGTCAAAATACGGTAATCCGGACGGACACGACCGACCAGTTCAGCAAATACGATGCCATCGACCAAACCATGGGGATGGTTCGCGACAAGGATCACAGGACCGGTCTTTGGAATATTGGCCAGTTCTTCCGCGGGTGTTTGCAGATCGATGCCCATCGTTTCCAGAACGCGTGTGAACACTTCCTGACCGCGTGGGGCGCCCTGCTGTTCAAACTTGCGGACAAGGCGACCGATCTTGATCTTACCTGTCATCATTTCGATAGACCGGATGACACCACGCTGCCAAGGACTATCAAAAGACCCGGCATAGCTAAGCGCGCTCCGGTCATAGTGCGGCTTCACGATAGGAGACGTGCCGGAGCCTTGCGCCAATTTTTGGGTGGTTTCGGTCAAAGCGGGTTCCTTCAATCACCCTCGGCTAGACTAATCGCCTTCGCCAAACTTATCTGCAACAAGATCCTGCAGTGCTGCCATCAAGGCATCTGCGTCCGATCCGCTGGTCTCGACCTCAATAAAGGTTCCGATGGATGCTGCCAACATTAAAAGGCCCATTATGCTATCGCCGCCGGTGTCCATGCCGTCTTTTCTAACGGTCGCTTGGGCGTCGTGCGCTTCGCACACTTCGGCAAACTTGGCAGATGCACGCGCATGTAAGCCTTTGATATTCAGAATTTCCATCGACTGGGTTGGCATATTTAGGAAGCCCCAACGCTCATACTATTGATATACTTGTGCGCGGCAGTCAGGGACGCGTCAACAGCATCGGCTACTGGGCGATGGCGCGACTTAGCCAATTTGATCAACATCGGCAGATTTGCACCATACATGATGCGCCGATTCTCTGGATTGCAGGCTTTGATCGAAAGGTTGGACGGCGATCCGCCAAACATGTCCACCACAACGACAACGCCGCTGCCGGAATCGACAGCATCGGCCGCGTCGCAAATTTCGGTTTGTTTCGTGCTGCGGTCATCTTCGGCGCCAATTGCAATCGTGCGGACACCGTCCTGATGGCCAACGACATGTTCCATCGCAGACCGATATTCTTCGGCCAGACGTCCATGTGCTACGATGACAATTCCGATCACGCAATCTGCCTTGACGTTAAAGTTTGCGCCGCACCTTCGCGCCGCTCCAATTCCCTGTGACGTATAGATACAGGCCAGCCACCCATTTCAAGTGCTGCGGCTAGCTTTTCCGTAACGGCGACCGAACGGTGTTGCCCGCCGGTACACCCAAAGCCGATGGAAAGGTGCGATTTACCTTCTTCTTTGTAGGCTGGCAGCAGCATAGCAACCAAATCTTGCATCTTTGCAAAGAAGTCATCAAATCTCTTGTCTTCGGCCACATAGGCGTCCACGTCAGCGTCGCGCCCGTCTTTGGCACGTAACGCTGGATCCCAGTGCGGATTGCGTAAGAACCGGCAGTCCATCACGATATCCAACCCGCGTGGCAGTCCCCGTTTGTACGAGAACGAATGCAAGGTCACACCAAGGAAAGGCCCGCCATTCACCGCAAACTGTCGTTCGATGTCCGCCTTCAGATCGTGCGGGGACAGATCCGTTGTTTCGATCAGGATATCCGCCAGATCACGGATCCCTTTCAGTTTTTCGATTTCTTCTTCGATCCCGTTCAGCGGCGTCCCGTCGGGTGACAATGGGTGCCTGCGGCGGGTTTCCGAATACCGGCGCACCAAAACATCCTGCGACGCATCAAGGTACAAGACCTGTCCGTTCACGTCATCTCGGCTGCGCAGGTCTTCGATGATGTCTTTCAGAACCCTTGGCCCGAAATCACGGTTCCGCACGTCAACGCCTAGCGCCAGCGGGCGTCCGGCCTGTGGGCCATCCAGTAGTCGGGGCAACAGCGATAGCGGCAGGTTATCAATCACCTCAAACCCGAGGTCTTCTAACGCCCGCACAGCCGTGGATCGGCCAGCACCGGACGGGCCGGTGACGATTACGACCGGAATAGGTGATTGGGCGGTAGGTGCATCGGTGGTGGTCATCGAAGGCTCCGGCCTGCTTTCAGCATTTGCAGCAGTGATGCAGGAAAATGTGGGTTTTTTGCGCCCCAAAGCAAGGGGATTTTGTGATTAAGCCAAGTCACGGTTCGGTGTTCCGGGACCCGCTCTGTTTCGGTTTGCCCTAGATCGACGGCAAGAACAACAGGTGACGGGGGCGCCGGTTCAGCGTTGAGAACACCAATTTGTCGGGCTTCAATCAATCCGGCGATAGTTGCGGGACATGTGGCAACCAAATTCTGTTGGTCGGTGATTAACGTCACGCGGTCATCCGCAATAAGCGCCGCGCCATATGCCATGAGTTGCAAAGCAAGGCTGGATTTTCCGGACCCAGATGGGCCGGTAATCACAAGCGCCTTTTCATCAACGGCTACAGCAGTGGCATGAAGCGTAAGGGTCATACGCCAACTTTACCTTAAACCGGCAGACCTACAACAAAGCGCGCACCAAGCGGTTCCGACGTCAGATCAGCCTCTGTCGGGCGGATATTTTCAGCCCAGATCACGCCACCGTGCGCTTCGACGATTTGTTTGGAAATCGCGAGCCCAAGACCAGAGTTGTTCCCGAACTGACCTTCAGGACGTTCCGAATAGAACCGCTGGAACACTTTATGGATCGCTTCATTCGGGATGCCAGGTCCGGTATCTTCGACAACCACCAGAATACGATTTTCACGGCGTCTGGCCCACACACGGATCGCATCACCGTCTTCACAGAACGAAATCGCGTTGGTGATCAAGTTGACAAAAACCTGAGCGAGACGGCCTTCCAGCCCCTGCACCATGATGGCTTGATCAGGCAGATCGTCGATATAATCGATCCCCTTGTCTTCCGCTTCTTTGCCCAAGAATTCGTTCAAATTACTCAGCATTTTCAGCAGGTCAAAGGTTTCTTCTTCTTCCTTGACCAATTCACTATCAAGACGCGACGCGTTCGAAATGTCACTGACAAGGCGATCCAAACGCCGCACGTCATGTTCGATCACTTCCAACAGCTTTTCGCGCTGATCATCGCGTTTCGCGACCCGCATGGTCCCGACGGCAGACCGTAACGATGCGAGCGGGTTTTTGATTTCATGCGCGACGTCAGCGGCAAATTGTTCATTGCCTTCAATACGTTCGTACAGGGCCTGCACCATGCCACGCAATGCACCGGACAAACGGCCGATTTCATCGGGACGGGCTGTCAAATCAGGAATACGAATTTTCGTCGGTGACATTTTGCGCGCGTTTTTATCGCGTCCAAGTTCAGCGGCTGCCGCCAGATCCGCGAGCGGATTCGCAATAGTCGACGCCAAAACAAGGCTCAAACCGATGGAAATGACGATACCCACGATAAACAACCGCAGGACCTGTTCACGTTCCTGCGCGACCAACTGATCAATTTCACCCGCTGCAGATGCCAGTGCGGCGACACCGATGGTTTGGCCGTTCTGTTTCAGCGGCGTTGTCACGATGAACGTTGTGTTCCCCTCGTCACCGAACGCATGAAACTGGGTTCCCGTTTCCATCGCACTTGCAACTTGGGCGCTGGTGAATTGGACCAGTTCAATATTGCTGCTGGTTTGCGGTTCAGACCCGCCGAAAACGCCGGACATGCGATCCCATACACCGGATAAAATGTCCAAAATCAGCGTATTTCCAGCGATTTCATCTAGTCCGGAAACGTCTGAAATTTTGCCGGTGCCTTCTGCCGCACCAATAAATTTCGCATTGGGATCAAAGATCATCACCTGAATACGGTCACGCAACGTGATTTTGGCCAGACCAGCAATCACGTCGATACCTGCGGACGTCGCAAGATCGACCGCTTCGGTTTCGGGTAAATTCGCTTCTAGGACATCCGCGACCAGCTCTGCCTCTTTGACGAGGCTGTTTACGCGTTGGAATACAAGACTGTCGCGTGACGAACTGAGATACAGAACGCCCGCGATCAAAAGCATGACAGCGATTAGATTGATCGTAATGATCTTTCGGGCAATCGGCGAACTGCGCAGCAACGACAGCAGGCCGCGCGGCCGACGCCGTTCGCCCTGTTCGTTTTCGCCGAGCGCTTGTGGCGCCACCCAATCATCACCAATCACAAGATCAGGGGCCCGCGCGGCTTTGCGCACGGACTCGAGGTCTCTGACATCAATCTCTTGGGTGGTCACAGTCATAACTTACAACTTTACTCTTCGTTGTAACGGTATCCGATACCATACAGCGTCTCAATCGCCGAGAATGTGTCGTCTGTATTGCGCATCTTCTTGCGCAGGCGTTTGATGTGACTGTCGATTGTCCGGTCGTCCACATACACCTGATCGTCGTAGGCCACGTCCATCAACTGATCACGTGATTTCACGAAACCGGGGCGTTGTGCCAATGCCTGCAGCAACAGAAATTCTGTGACAGTCAGAGATACGTCCTGACCTTTCCACGTCACAGCGTGACGCAGTGGGTCCATCGACAATTCGCCCCGCACCATAACCTTGGTGTCTTCTGTCTCTTCAATCTCTTCGCCTGAGATTGCATCCTGCCGACGCAGCAAAGCGCGAATACGCTCAACCAACAAACGCTGCGAAAATGGCTTTTTGACATAATCGTCCGCGCCCATGCGCAGACCAAGGACTTCGTCGATTTCATCATCTTTGGAGGTCAGGAAAATAACCGGCATTGATGTTTTCTGGCGCAGACGCTGGAGCAGGTCCATCCCGTCCATCCGCGGCATCTTAATATCGAGAACAGCCATATCTGGCATACGTTTGTTAAACGCTTCCAGCGCGGATTGGCCGTCATTATATGTTTCCACCTCGAAGCCTTCAGCTTCAAGCGTCATGGAAACGGAGGTCAGGATGTTGCGATCATCATCGACCAAGGCGATTTTTGACATTGGGATTTGCCCCTTATTGCTCTGTTTGTTGGTTTCTGCCCACTTCTGAGCGGAATCATTCACCTTTTTGGTGTAGCGAATCAAGCCGTTCAGCGAATCAGTGCCAAATTCGTGCCTTATTTGCCTCTATTAACGTTACGGCCACCTTAACGTGCACGCCAGCCCATTGATGGTAGCGCTAACTTTTTCGTGCTTGCGCTAACATAAAATTGGTAGCGCTAACGTTAGCGCAAGGGGGCTAGGCGGATCATAATCCACTGATATGACAGTTTTAGGTCAAACAGACCCCAAACGCCAAAAGGAGCGAACCCATGGACCAAGGAACGGTCAACCCGCAGATGAAGCTTGAAGATCAAGGCATCAAAGGGCTGGGTTATGTGTATTATAACCGCTCTGAACCCGAATTACAGGCCGCTGCAATTGCAGCAGGCGAAGGTGTTGAAGGCCAAGGCGGCACATTCCTTGTCACCACTGGCAAGCACACGGGTCGGTCCCCGAAGGACAAATTCGTTGTTCGCACACCGTCTGTTGAAGACACGATCTGGTGGGAAAACAACCCGCCGATGGATATGGACAAATTCGACATTCTCTACGCCGATATGCTGTCACACATGCAAGGTGGCCGCGTTGACGTGCAAGATTTGTTCGGCGGCGCTGACCCAGCGCACCGTCTTGATGTGCGCGTGATCACGGAACTGACATGGCATTCGCTGTTCATTCGTCACCTGCTGCGTCGCCCTGAGGCGTCCGAGCTCGAGACATTCACGCCGGACTTCACCATCATCAACTGCCCGTCGTTCAAAGCAGACCCAGCAAAGCACGGCTGCCGGTCTGAAACGGTCATTGCGCTGAACTTCGAAAAGAAGGTCATCCTGATCGGCGGCACAGAATACGCTGGCGAAAACAAGAAGTCCGTCTTCACACTGTTGAACTACCTGTTGCCAGAAAAAGGCATCATGCCGATGCACTGCTCTGCCAACCACGCGCCAAACAATCCGGTTGATACGGCTGTGTTCTTTGGCCTGTCCGGTACTGGCAAGACAACACTGTCCGCTGACCCATCCCGCGTTTTAATCGGCGACGACGAACACGGTTGGTCAGATCGCGGCACGTTCAACTTCGAAGGCGGTTGCTACGCCAAGACGATCGGCTTGGACCCAGAAGCTGAACCTGAAATCTACGCCACATGTTCGATGCCACACACGGTTATCGAAAACATGGTGTTCGACGAAGAAACCAAGGAATTGGACTTCAACGACGATAGCCTGACCGCCAACATGCGCTGCGCTTACCCGTTGAACTACATCGGCAACGCGTCTGAAAGCGCCTTGGGTGGCCATCCGAAGAATATCATCATGCTGACATGTGATGCGTTCGGCGTTCTGCCCCCCATCAGCCGCCTGACACCTGCGCAAGCGATGTACCACTTCTTGTCCGGCTTCACCTCAAAGGTTGCTGGCACGGAACGCGGCGTGACCGAACCAGAGCCAACATTCTCGACCTGTTTCGGCGCACCTTTCATGCCACGCCGCCCAGAGGCCTACGGCAAGTTGCTCCAGCAAAAGATCGCGACACATGGTGCGACATGCTGGTTGGTAAACACAGGCTGGACCGGCGGTGCTTATGGTACCGGATCACGGATGCCGATCAAAGCGACCCGCGCATTGCTGTCCGCAGCGCTCGACGGATCACTAGTCGAAAACGAGTTCCGCAAAGACGAGAACTTTGGCTTCGAAGTCCCGATGACATGCGACGGTGTGGACGCAACTTTGCTCGATCCACGCGCCACATGGGCTGACAAAGACGCGTACGATGCGCAGGCCGCAAAGCTGGTCGGCATGTTCAGCGACAACTTTGAAAAGTACGTGCCGTTCATCGACGCGGACGTGAAAGCTGCGTCAATCGGGTAAGCCCTGCTTGCACCTAGAAGACGATCAATTAGGGTCGGGCGATGCGCCTGACCCTTTTTCTTTGTACACCACCCATTAGAAAACCTGCCCGCCATGGATGATGAAATTCCCCTGACCGGTGGCAACGTCGCCGCTGGTGTCACGCGCGTTGGCGACACGATCCGCAAACCCGTCACGGCAAATACGCCCGCGACACAGGCGCTGCTGACAAAACTCGCGGCGGCGGGTGTGAACGGCATTCCGCAGTTTTTGGGGATCGACGACAACAACCGCCAGATGCTGCGCTTTGTGTCGGGCGATACCGATTTTCCAACAAACTTATGGACCGAAGACACAGCACTTTTATCAGCAGCCCGCCTGCTACGCCGCATTCATAACGCCACCCTGTCCTTGACGGATGCGACGGTGCCTTGGGCTTACAGCCACCCTGACCCATTGCAGCACGAGGTCATCTGCCACAACGATTTTGCCCCCTACAACATGACGTTCGACACGAACGGTGCGGTGATCGGCGTCTTCGATTTTGATCTAGCAGGGCCTGCGCCACGGATCAGGGATCTGGCCTATCTGGCGTGGTGGATCGTCCCGCTTGGTCAGCAGGACGCCGCGATGGATGCTGCCACGCAGGCCGACTTGGATGTCCAAAGCCGTCGGCTCAAACTGCTTTGCAAGACATATGGGGTACCAGCCAACCGCGCCCTTTTGGACATGATCACCGAAGTCCTAACCCAAATGAGCGACCCTGATGCCACATCCCGCATGATTGGCGAGGCCGCCACGCAGGCCTTGATCGCAGGCGGCCATCTTGACCAATGGGCCCAATCTTTAGCCGATTTCGCCCAAATCAAGGGGCAGATCGCAGCCAACCTTGACGTTTAAGGTGAACAAAGCTTGGCGCATTTACCCGAATTGGGTTACGAACACGCTATGAAACATGTTCTCGCTTTGCTTATTTGTATGCCCGTTGTGGCTTTTGCCCAAGCCCCGCAGCCCGATGTAAAGGCGCCGGCGATTGCGAGTATGGAAGTCGGGGTCATTTGCGCACCAGATACGCTTGGCGTTCGCGAAGCCCCGGGTACGATCGCGGGCACGACCCATGTTATTGAAGAAGAGCCTGCGTTTGTCGCAGCGACGCGGCGTGTGCCTGCGGTGCTTGGGATCGGGTTCGGGATCAAGTCGCAAGCGCTTGATATCGATGGCATCAACGGCGTGCAGATGACGGTCACCCACCCGCCTATGGGCGCGACGGGCCAAACAGTGCAAACGTTCGCATCAACTATTCGCGGCACTGACCCTTCCCTGACGTTTTATCAGTTCGACTTTGATTATGAACTCTTGCCCGGCTTTTGGCAGATCGAAGCGTCCTATGCCGGCGAAACCCTTTACCGGACAACATTCGAAGTACTGCCTGCAGAACAAATACCCGAACTGGCCGATATCTGCGGTTATGTAGACCTGTTTTCTTAGGGCGGGCTCGCAATCAGGCAAGTCGCTGCGACACTTTTGTTCAAATGCGCATTATCAGGCGAATGATTGTTGCGCTGCGAATGCAAACACTTTATCTCTGCACCTGCACAAGCAGGAGAGTCGCCCCATGGCCCATGACGGACAAGACATGACACTGATCGCAACCGCAGGAATGCCTGATCTATTGGCCCAGACCGCCGCGTCGTTGCCCGCCGTGGCGACCATCGTGCAAGCCGCAAAAACCAGCGTCGCAGCGCTGACCACAGACGGCGGGCGCATCTCCGGCGCGCTAATTGAAGAAAACCAAACTGCGGCGCATGGCTATGCTTGGTTGGCCACATACGACCAATCCTTGCAGCAAATGCAGGCGTGGGCTGATCGTTTGACGGCTGACGGTAAGTTTGGCGAAACCGAACAATTGATCCACCAGATCGCGTTTGGCGAATACCTTGCGCAGATCGCTGGTGGCATCCAGATGAACCAAGGCGAAATGATCCGTTTGCGCGACATGGGCGTGTCAGCGGCGGATCAGGCCGCTTTCGCAGCGGACAGTGCAGTCGCAGCATTGATTGACAACGCCAACACGCAGGCCGCCCGCACCCGTCTTGTCGAACTGATGCAGGAACAATCCGCAAATGTGACCGTGGGCGCGTCCGGTCTGGATGAAGAACTGGAAATGATCCGCGACCAATTCCGCCGCTACGCGGTCGAAAAGGTCGAACCATTTGCCCATGATTGGCACCTGAACGACGAATTGATCCCGATGGAAGTCATCGACGAGCTTGCCGAAATGGGCGTGTTCGGCCTGACGATCCCCGAAGAATACGGCGGTTTTGGCCTGTCGAAATCATCGATGTGTGTGGTGTCTGAAGAATTATCGCGCGGCTACATCGGTGTTGGGTCGCTCGGCACGCGGTCCGAAATCGCGGCAGAACTGATCTTGTGCGGCGGTACCGAAGAGCAGAAACAAAAGTGGTTGCCGCAATTGGCCAGCGCCGAAACCCTGCCAACGGCCGTCTTCACCGAACCCAACACTGGATCCGACCTTGGCGCGCTGCGTACGCGTGCGGTGAAGAAGGGCGACGATTGGGAAGTGACCGGTAACAAAACGTGGATCACCCACGCCGCCCGCACCCAAGTGATGACATTGCTCGCACGGACCGATCCCGACACGACCGACTACAAAGGTCTATCGATGTTCCTTGCCGAAAAGACCCCAGGCACGGATGAAGACCCGTTCCCAACCGACGGCATGACCGGTGGCGAGATCGAGGTTCTCGGTTATCGCGGCATGAAAGAATACGAACTGGCCTTTGACGGGTTTGCTGTAAAAGGCGAAAATCTGTTGGGCGGCGAGACTGGCAAAGGTTTCAAGCAATTGATGCAGACCTTTGAATCTGCGCGCATCCAGACGGCAGCCCGCGCCATCGGTGTGGCGCAATCCGCGCTTGATGTCGGGATGCAGTATGCGCAGGACCGCAAACAATTCGGCAAATCGCTGATCAACTTCCCGCGTGTATCGGGCAAACTGGCGATGATGGCCGTTGAAATCATGGTGGCACGCCAGTTGACCTACTTCTCTGCTGCGGAAAAAGACGCTGACCGCCGCTGCGATCTGGAAGCGGGTATGGCGAAATTGCTAGGCGCACGCGTGGCCTGGGCCTGTGCCGACAACGCGCTGCAAATCCACGGCGGTAATGGCTTTGCGTTGGAATATAAAGTCAGCCGTATCTTGTGTGATGCGCGCATCCTGAACATCTTTGAAGGGGCCGCAGAAATCCAAGCGCAAGTCATCGCGCGGCGGCTACTTGGGTAAAACATACGTGTAGCAGGCTTGCCTTCGCAGGCCTGCAATGCGACGCAACACCATGCTTCGCTTTCTACCCATCGTGCTTTTGCTCACCGCTTGCGGCCCTGATGAAACCATATCAGGCTACGCCGTGCGCGACGCGACCTATAGACTGATAGACATCGATGGCACTGATTTTGCGGCGCGCGCGACGATCAGCTTCGGCGACAATGGCAGCGTGACAGGACGCGGCCCTTGCAACAGCTTTCATAGCACGCAAACCCTCCCCTATCCGTGGTTCAACCTTGATCCCATCGCGAGCACGCGCGTGGCCTGCCCCGATCTCGCGGCAGAGCAGATATATTTCGCCGCGCTCGCAGACATGACGTTGGCGGAATCATTTGAGAATGTGCTGATCCTGTCCAACACAGATGACCGCGAAATGGTGTTTCAGGTCGAATAACGGCCGATCGCATCCAACAATCTGGCGCGTGCAGCGGGCATTGGGCGATCACCAAGGCTTTTGATCAGGCGGTTTTCAATGAAATAGCCCGTTGTAGCCAATGCTTTCACAATTTCGCCCGGCGTCGCGTCGCCTTTGCCCGCAAGCACAGGCGGAAGGGCCAGCAGACGATCCGCCCATTCACCTGCCGCATCCCGACTGACGGCTTTGCCCGACTTGGGCGATACGAACGCCAAATCTTCGTTCACGCCGCGCACAGCGCAAGCGGACAGATCCATGCCGAAACCCATTTCCTCGAGCAACGCCTGTTCCCACCGCAAATAGGCGAGCGGCCAGATATCCGTCTGCCCCAGCAAATCAAGCAGTCCCATTGTGCGGTCATACAACGGCGCGTGGGCTTCGCGTTCGGGCAGCACCATCGTCAGCAAACCACAAACCGCATTTAAGCCCGCCAGTGATAACCTGTCGCCCATTGCGGCAGCGGCGCGACTACGGATGGGTTCAACCGTGAACGACCCAAGGTGCTGATCAAGCCGCGCTTTCCATGTCACCGATAGCTGCGCGCCAGGCTGCAACAACGGTGCAACCTTACGGCTGGTGCCGCCACGCACGACGCCTGCATGACGCCCGTGTTCTTCGGAAAACACTTCGATAATGACCGAGGTTTCCCCAAACGGGCGAGTGGCCAAAAGGGCTGCGTCATCGGTCCAACTGATCATGGCGCTAATGTGGGGGGAAACAGACGCGTTGAAAAGGGCGGGCGACCTGTTTCTTCCGCCCCCGACAACTCAGTCCAATCCAGGTTCATCCAACAGGTGACGACCCTGTTTATCTTCGACCTCGATCACCCAAAGATCAGGATCAAAGCCGCGTTGTTTTGCGATGGACCCGTCAACATCCGGTTCCGCCCCGTCCGACAGCACGACCCATTTCCGGTCGCCCGTCATCAGATCGAAACTGCGTTGATAACAGCAGGCCTTTCCATCAAGCGTATTCAACTTGATCAGTACCGCCCCCGCTGTCGCATCCCCTTTTTGCACGACAAATGCGGGGATTTCGGACAGGCGCAGGCGCGTCAAATAGGCCGACACCCAGATGTCAGCCGTCAGTTTCAAGCGTTACCGTCTTTGAATTCGAGACCCATTTCTGAGTAACGTTCTTTTTCTTCCAACCAGTTTTTGCGCACTTTGATCTGCACAAACAGGTGGACGCGGCGCCCAAGGAATTCTTCGAGCTCCAGCCGTGCGGCGGTATTCACTGCCTTCGCGGTTTCGCCTTTTTTGCCCAGAACGATACCTTTGTGCCCATCGCGAGCAACGTAAACGACCTGATCAATACGGCACGACCCGTCGGGGCGTTCTTCCCAATTTTCAGTTTCAACCGTCAGCTCGTACGGTAATTCCTGATGCAGGCGCAGCGTCAGTTTTTCGCGCGTAATTTCGGCTGCGATATTGCGCATCGGCAAGTCGGCGATCTGATCTTCGGGATACAACCACGGGCCGGCAGGCACTTCACCAGCAAGCCATGTTTTCAGTGCCTTCACACCATGCCCGCGTTCAGCGGAGATCATGAAGGTTTCCGCGAATGGGTAGCGTTCGTTCATCTCGGACGTCAGTGCAAGCAGCGCTTCGGTCTTCACCTTGTCGATCTTGTTGATCGCCAAGGCCACTTTGCCTCCGCCTGTGCGTTCTTCCAGCGACGCAAGGATGGCCTTCACGCCTTCGCTAATCCCGCGGTGCGCTTCGATCATCAGAACGACGATATCCGCGTCCCCTGCCCCGGTCCACGCGGCTGCAACCATCGCGCGGTCAAGACGGCGGCGCGGTTTGAACAAGCCCGGTGTGTCGATGAAAACCAGCTGCGCTTCGCCGGATTCACCGCCAATCGCGATGCCGCGAATACGCGCCCGTGTGGTTTGCACCTTGTGGGTCACGATGGACACCTTCGCGCCAACCATCCGGTTCAAAAGCGTTGATTTACCGGCGTTTGGTTCGCCGATCAGGGCCACAAATCCGGCGCGTGTTGTGTCTGTCATGGGTCGACTTTCTTCAAAAGGGCGGTTGCGGCGGCTTGTTCGGCTTGGCGTTTTGATCCGGCGGTCGCTTTTTCAGCAGGACCGGAGGACAGGCGCGCCTCAATCGTAAATACAGGCTGATGGTCTGGGCCAGAGCGGGCCACTTCGACATAGGCGGGCGGCGGTTCGCCACGGGCTTGTGCCCATTCTTGCAGGGCCGTTTTAGCGTCGCGCGCGTCGTCAGCCACATTATAGATGCGCTTGCCCCACAGGGTCACGACCATCTTTTGGGCGGTCTCGAACCCTGCGTCCAAGAACACAGCAGCGATCACAGCTTCCATGGCATCAGCCAGCAACGCCTCTTTGCGCCGCCCACCTGATTTCATCTCGGACCGACCGAGTTTCAGGACAGCACCGATATCAATCTGGCGGGCAACATCTGCGCAAGCTTCACGGCGCACAAGCGCGTTGTAACGCGGCGCAAGCAGGCCTTCGGACGCATCCGTATCAGCCTTCAGCAAGGCGTCGGACATCACCAGACCCAGCACACGGTCGCCCAAGAATTCGAGCCGCTGATTGTCATCGCGATGCGCCGACATCATCGACGAATGCGTGACGGCGCGGATCAATAGGGACGGATCGGCAAAATCATGGCCGATCCGTTTTGCAAAAGCAGCAAGTTCCGCCGACAGCTTCATTCAATCGCCTTAAAGAAACGGTCGCTGCGCCATGTCCAGAACGCCAGCATGGACCGACCAGCGGACGAGAACATCACGCGGTCTGCACGACCGACGATATCTTCGCGCGGGACAAAACCAACGCCGCGGGCTTCTTGTGCGACACGGCTGTCAGTGGAATTGTCGCGGTTATCGCCCATGAAGAAGAAATGATCTTCTGGTACAGTAAAAACGCCAGTATTGTCAGAGAACTGATCGCCGATGTTCAGGATCGAATGACGTGTGCCACCGGGCAGTGTTTCATACTGACGCGACTTTTCACAAATCGCGCCCTGCCCCACAGCGCCGTTTTCACAACGCGGGCGCAGACCTTGCGGGCCTTGGTATTCCATCACTTCTTCGAACACGCCGCCATCTTCGAGGACCACAGCTTCGTCGTTGATCTGCAAAACACCGTCGATCATTTGGATGCGGTCACCCGGCATCCCAATCAGACGTTTGATGAAATCACGCCCCGTCACAGGATGGCGGAACACGACAACATCGCCGCGCTCTGGTTCAGAGCCCAAGAAACGTTCGTTTGATCCTTCGAACACACCGCAGAAATCATCAGCACCGATATCAATGCCAACAGCCGGGATACGGATCGACGGGCATGACGCGTAGGAATAGCCATACGCCATCTTATTCACGAACAGAAAATCCCCGATCAGCAGCGTGTCTTTCATGGACCCCGATGGGATCCAGAACGGCTGGAAAAAGATCGTCCGAAACAGGCCTGCAATCAGCAAGGCGTAGACAACCGTCTTAACGGTTTCTTTGACGCTTGCGAAAAATCCGGGCTCTTCGGACATGGGCAAATTCCTTTGATGAGTTGCAAGGCTACATGCGGGCGACACTGCGCTGTGTCAAGCGATGCCACAACGGCAAAGCTGGAAAACGCCACTGATTTATAGGGGATTGGCCTCAATCACGACAAAGGCCTGCGCCCACGGGTGATCATCGGTCAATGTGACGTGAATTGTGGCTTCGTGTCCGGCGGGCGTCATTTGGTCCAAACGGTCCTTTGCCCAACCTGTGACATGCATCACCGGTTGGCCGGTGCGCAGGTTGGTGACCGACATATCTTTCCACGCGATTCCCATGGAAAGCCCCGTGCCCAGCGCTTTTGAACAGGCCTCTTTCGCGGCCCAACGTTTTGCATAGGTGCCAGCCACGTCGCGGCGGCGTTCGGCTTTGGCTTGTTCGACATCCGTAAACACGCGATTTTTGAAACGATCCCCGAACCGTTCCAGCGTTCCCGCAATCCGTTCGATGTTTGCCAGATCGGTCCCGATGCCCAGGATCATTCGGTATCCGCCAAAATGACCGCGTCGATTTCACCTGTGGATTGGTTCAGCGTGAACGACAATAGGCTGGTCGGGAACCCGTCGCTTTCGGGATCGTATCGGCTAACGGGGACTTCAAAGATCAACCCAACCGCCGGATCATATCCGGCCGTTAAGGCGTCCCACCTGATCCCACTGAACCCGATCCGGTCGCCGGACCCAATCGTCTTGCACTGCCTGTCGCCGACTTCGTCATAGGGCGGGGATAAAACCAACAGATGCATCGCCGCGACAGCCGGTTCGACCGTGTCCAACATGGCAAGGCGCACAGCCCCTTCGGCAAAGACCTTTGTGTGGTCTTCCCATGGTTCGATCAAATTACGAGCGCTGGATTCCCAGTCACAATCACTGACGGTTTGTGCGGCCAGCGGGGCTGCAAACAGCGCCACCAGCGGAATGGATAAAATCGATTTCATAATCATCTCCGGTCTATCGCCCAAGGATGCGCTTAGGTGGTCGGCACTTCAAGGTCGATCACCATGATTGCATCACCACTACCGCAGAGTGCCACCAACCGTCCGCCAAGCGCCTTGTGACCCGGATGTGCCGCGTAAATCCGCAACGCGTCGGTGTCGGTGAACGTGCAGATAAAGCCGTAGGGATAATCAGGCGTCTTGTGTTCAAGATCGCGGTTTGGACCATGGGTGAAACCAGTGAACCCTGGCAGATCAAGCGCGGCGAGCCCTTGCATCACGGCATCAAGTTCATCCGCGTCGTAGCCTTCAGGCAGGCCAAGCATCACAATATGTTGGATCATGAAAGGCCCCGCGCCGCGTCCATGATACGGCGCATTTCTTTGATTGCTGGACCAAGGCCCGTAAAGATCGCTTCGCCGATGATGAAGTGTCCGATGTTCAATTCGACCACCTCAGGCAACACCGCCACGGGCGTCACATTTTCAAACGACAGACCATGGCCTGCGTGAACTTCAAGACCCAAACCATGTGCATGAGTCGCCATGGCCGTCAGGCGCGCAAGTTCGGCATCGCGTTCATCAAACCGACCTTCATCGTGCAGATCGCAGTACAAACCACAGTGCAGTTCGATAATGTCCGCGCCAATCCGCGCCGATGCTTCGACCTGCGCGATCTCTGGCCCAATGAACATCGACACGCGGGTGCCTGCGTCTTTAAATGGGGCAATGTACGCGGCAAGGCGGTTATCATCACCAGCCACATCAAGCCCACCTTCGGTGGTGCGTTCTTCGCGGCGTTCTGGCACCAGACAGACAGCATGCGGCTTTGTGGCGAGCGCGATCTTTTGCATCTCTTCCGTGGCGCCCATTTCGAAATTTAACGGGATATCAATCGCTTCGGAAATTGCGGCCATGTCAGCATCACGAATATGACGCCGATCTTCGCGCAGGTGGGCAGTGATCCCATCAGCGCCCGCCTCTTGCGCCAGCAGCGCCGCACGCACCGGATCGGGGGTCGCCCCGCCTCGCGCATTCCGCACAGTCGCCACATGGTCGATGTTCACGCCAAGCCGTAGTTTTGAAGAGGTCATCGCAGTGTCCTTTGCAATCGATTAACGCAGCATCTAGCCCGACGTTGGACCGCCGTCATCGTTTTGCCCAGTATTCTTTTGTAACGATGCCAATTTTGCGCGGAGCACCTTCTGACGGCGCTTCTGGTAGGCGCTGATCAGCGGCACAGACAGGTAGTAACAAAACGTCGCGCAGATAATGCCAGGGATGATCCCGCCGATCATGTAGGGATAGAACACTTCGTCATAGAAAATCGCCAGACCATGCCAATCGGCACGCGCTGGCGTGAAAATGGCCAGAAAATTGTGCCAAAGATCATGGAATGCGCCGCCAAACTTTGCCCCGATCGACGCATCAACGTCGTCAACCGGACGGGTTCCCAACAACCAGTGTCCGGTCCCGAGCGAGGCGACCGCGATCGGAACATAGGTCAGCGGGTTGCCAAAAAACGTGCCCATAAGCGCGGCCAACACGTTCCCACGCATGAGACGCGCCAACAGGAACGCCACGACAAAGTGCATGCTGTAGAACGGGGTGAATGCAGTAAAAACACCGGCCCACACCCCGCGCGAAATCTTTTCAGGGGTATCAGGAAGCCTGCGCACCCGGTGTTTGACGTATTGGGCCGCACGCGACCACCCACCGCGCGGATAGATAAAGTCGGCAACCACTTGCCAGACCGGGCGTCTATCCCTGCGCTTAAAAACCAAGTTTACGTCCTCTTAGGTGCCGCTTCGTTCGACATTCGCCAACCCGGGGTCGCGATGCCTGCCAATGGATGACACATTGCTGTCGGCTTCAAGGGCTGTTTGCACCCGATGGAAATGTTCAACGTCACTGACGTCGACATCCATCATCAACCTGTAATAATCTGGCTTGCGTTCGATGAACTTCAAGTCCGAGATATTGGCCGTCTGTTCCCCGATCAAGGTACAAATCCGGCCCAAAACGCCCGCGTCGTTCGTGATTGTCAAATCAAGCGTCACAGCGTTGACTGCACCGTGCACGCCATCCTGCCATTGCAAATCAATCCAACGTTCTGGTTGGTCTTCAAAATCGGCCAGCGCGTCACAATCAATAGTGTGCACGACCACGCCTTCGCCGCGATACGTAATCCCCATGATCCGTTCGCCCGGTACAGGCTGGCAACACCGCGCGCGGCGATGCTGCTGGTTCGGGGACAGGCCCACCACCGCACGGTTCGCCGCAATCTGTTCGCCTTCTTTTTCGACAAGTTTCGGATAGATCGCAGCAACGACATAGCGGCCCGTGATTTCTGCGCTGCCAAGTTGGCACAGCAATTCATCGACACTTTCAATCGCCAATGCTTTGGCTGCCGTTTGAAGCGCCTTGTCGGTTGATTTCTTACCAACGTTTTCAAACGCAACCCGCGCAAGTTCGCTGCCTAGTTTGATAAACCGATCCCGATCTTCTTCCTTCAGCGACCGGCGGATCGCCGTCTTGGCGCGGCCTGTCACGGCAATATCAATCCAAGTCGCTTGCGGGGTCTGGCCTTCGGCGGTGATCGCTTCGACCGATTGACCGTTCTTCAAACGCGTCCACAACGGCACCCGCAATCCGTCGACTTTAGCCCCCACAATGGCAGACCCGATCCGCGTGTGGATCGCATAGGCAAAATCGATAGGCGTGGCGCCGCGCGGCAGTTTGATCACGTCGCCCTTGGGTGTGAAGCAGAACACTTGGTCTTGATACATCTCAAGCTTCACAGCCTCGAGAAATTCCTCGTGACCCTGTTCCTGATCCAGCCGTTCTGTCAGCTTGTTTATCCATTCGACAGGATCAACGGCAAAGCGGTTTTCGACACGTTCACCGTTCTTGTAGGACCAATGCGCGGCGACCCCAGTTTCGGCGACTTCGTGCATTTCACGGGTCCTGATCTGGACCTCTACGCGTTTACCATCACGGCCTGACACAGTTGTATGGATCGACCGATAGCCGTTTGTTTTGGGCTGACTGATATAGTCTTTGAACCGACCTGGCACAGATTTCCAACGCTGGTGGATCACCCCAAGAACGCGGTAACAATCTGCCTCTGTCGCCGTCAGGACGCGAAACCCGTAGATGTCGGACAGCCGCGAAAAGCTCAGGTCTTTTTCCTGCATTTTGCGCCAGATCGAATAGGGTTTCTTGGCGCGGCCGACGACCTCTGCGCTGATCCCAGCTTTCTCCAGTTCGACCCGCATGTCGGCGGTGATCTTTTGGACCACATCACCAGTTTCACGCTGCAACGTGATGAAACGGCGGATGATGGAATTGCGGCCTTCGGGATTGAGAACGCGGAACGCCAAATCCTCCAGCTCTTCACGCATCCACTGCATACCCATGCGTCCGGCGAGCGGGGCAAAGATTTCCATCGTCTCGCGGGCCTTCTGGGCCTGCTTATCGGGGCGCATGGATTTGATCGTGCGCATGTTGTGCAGACGGTCGGCCAGTTTAACCAACGTCACCCGCAAATCGCGGGATGTGGCCATGAACAGTTTGCGAAAATTTTCAGCCTGTTTCGTTTCGCGCGAATTCAACTGCAAATTCGTCAGCTTCGTGACGCCATCCACCAATTCAGCGATTTCGCGGGTAAACCGTTTTTCGACTTCGGCAAAAGACGCCTTCGTGTCTTCAATCGTGTCGTGCAGCAAAGCGGTGACAAGGGTCGCGTCATCCATTTGCTGTTCAGCAAGGATGACCGTCACAGCAACAGGATGGGTAAAGTATTTCTCGCCTGAATGGCGGAATTGACCGTCGTGCATTTCGTCGCCAAACGCATATGCGTCGCGCAACATCTTTTCATTTGTACGAGGGTTGTAGGCGCGGACCAGAGCGATCAGATCGTCAGCAGTCGTCATCTCGTCCTGCGCCTTTATTCGTGTGGTCGCGCCTTAGCGTTGACCTTGCGCTTCCATCAGGGCACGCAGCAGTTTCTCTTCGGACATGTCGTCCTCTGCAGGCTTGTCAGCTTCTGCGCCCATCAGCAAGGACATGCTGTCCTCTTCTGGCTCGTCGACTTCGATCTGCGTCTGGTTTGCTTCGATCATGCGCTCGCGCAGATCGTCAGCGGTCTGTGTTTCGTCCGCGATTTCACGCAGTGACACAACAGGGTTCTTGTCGTTGTCGCGGCCAACAGTGATCGGAGAACCGGAAGCGATTTCGCGGGCACGATGTGCGGCCAACATGACCAGTTCAAACCGGTTAGGGACTTTATCGACACAATCTTCTACGGTGACGCGAGCCATGAGCGCACTCCAATTCAGCGGGTGGATTCCTAGGAAGCCCCGTCTTTAGGCGCAGAAATAGAAATTGACAAGCAGATTCACGCCGCATCCAGCGGACAAACCGTGTCTTTTTCGGCGGCGGGTCGCGCATCGAGCATCTGCCGTGTCGTCTGGCCCAAAATTGGATGAACCCAGTCGGGGGCCACATCCGCCATCGGGACCAGCACGAAACTGCGATCTTGCAGGCGGGGGTGCGGCACAATCAATTGATCGGGCGACAGGCTAACCTGGTCTTCCAACGGCAGCATTCGCCACTTTTCGTGGGTGGTATGATCAGGCAGCACGACATCATCAAATGCAATTAAATCAATGTCTAAGGTCCGCTGACCCCACCGGATTTCGCGGGTACGATCTGCCATTACTTCAATCTCGTGACAAATCTGCAAAATCGCATCAGGTGACAAATGCGTCTTGAAAACCGCCGCCGCATTCACAAAATCCGGCCCCGCGCCTGCCGGAAAAGCGGGCGTTTGATACAGGTGGCTTTTACGTATAGAAAAACCTACCCGTTCGGATAGGATTCCGCAGGCCAAATTGATAGTTTCCTCAGGTTTTCCGAGGTTTGACCGCTGGTTAGCCCCTAAAGCAACCACAACGTCGTGATGCTTACGTGGCTTTGGCTGGACTTGCGAGGTCAACGGAATATCCTTATTTGTATTGAAGCTTGCACGGCATCTACCACTCACACTCACGGTTTGTGCAAGCTTTGTATTTTGAAAGGAATTTTTCCATGTTTTATCGTGACGAGCGTCTCGCGCTCTTCATTGATGGCTCGAACCTTTATGCAGCAGCGAAATCGCTTGGTTTTGACATCGATTACAAATTGCTTCGCGCAGAGTTTATGCGCCGCGGCAAAATGCTACGGGCCTTCTACTACACAGCACTTCTGGAAAACGATGAGTATTCGCCAATCCGTCCACTCGTGGATTGGCTGCATTACAACGGTTTCACCATGGTGACCAAACCGGCCAAAGAATACACTGACTCTATGGGACGGCGTAAAGTCAAAGGTAACATGGACATCGAATTGACTGTCGATGCTATGGAACTTGCGCCACATGTCGATCACGTTGTGCTGTTCTCGGGCGACGGTGATTTCCGGCCACTTGTTGAAGCACTGCAGCGCAAAGGCGTACGGGTTTCTGTGGTGTCCACAATCCGCAGCCAACCACCAATGATCGCAGACGAGCTCCGCCGTCAGTGCGACAACTTCATCGAACTGGATGAATTGCGCGACGTGATCGGTCGCCCGACACGCGAACCGCGCGTTGAAGAAACAGCGGCAGAAACCACGGACGCATAAGGCGGCCTGCTTCTGTTCATGACAAACGCGTTGCGCACCTGTTCGTTCGGCTGCGCAACGCCCATGTTGGCCACATCGACTGACCGCCAAACATGGCTTGCGCCGCAGGCGCCCCTTTGGATCAAACCTGGCCCTCTGGACGCCGCCGCTACGAAGGCTTACCTCTACCACAAGCCAAGCCGGAGACAGTCATGACCAAGCCCCCTCTAACGCTATACCTTGCAGCGCCGCGCGGCTTTTGCGCGGGCGTGGATCGGGCCATCAAGATTGTCGAAATGGCGTTGGAAAAATGGGGGGCACCTGTCTACGTCCGCCACGAAATCGTCCACAATAAATTTGTGGTCGACGGGTTGCGCGACAAAGGCGCCGTATTCGTTGAAGAACTGCATGAATGCCCCGACGACCGACCTGTGATCTTTTCCGCGCATGGTGTGCCAAAAGCGGTCCCCGCGGCCGCTGCAAAACGCGAAATGGTCTACGTCGATGCCACCTGCCCCCTTGTGTCCAAGGTACACATCGAAGCGCAACGTCATGCCGACAACGGCCTGCAAATGATCATGATCGGCCACGAAGGTCATCCTGAAACCGTCGGCACCATGGGGCAGCTGCCAGACGGCGAAGTGCTGCTGGTCGAAACCGTCGCTGACGTGGCGACTGTCACACCACGCAACCCTGACAAACTGGCCTTTGTGACACAAACCACCCTGTCGGTGGACGACACCAAAGACATCGTCGCTGCCCTGCACGACCGGTTCCCCGCGATTATCGGCCCGCATAAAGAAGACATCTGTTACGCCACCACAAACCGCCAAGAAGCGGTCAAAGCAATGGCGCCAAGATGCGATGCGATGCTCGTCGTGGGGGCGCCCAATTCGTCCAACTCGAAACGCTTGGTAGAGGTCGGCGCACGCGCTGGCTGCGCATACGCGCAACTTGTGCAGCGAGCCACCGACATTGACTGGCGGGCACTTGAAGGCATCACATCCATGGGGATCACCGCCGGTGCATCCGCCCCAGAAGTACTGATCAACGAAGTCATCGACGCCTTCAAAGACCGCTTTGATGTGACAGTCGAGATGGTTGAAACTGCAGTCGAAAACGTTGAATTCAAAGTGCCGCGTGTTTTGCGCGAACCCGCTTAAATGGGCAGTCGGGGCTTTTTCTAAGCGACGGGAGCCTCCGGCGGGGATTTGGGAAACGTCAAAGAAGCGACAGTCGTGTGCTTGATCGAAGGCGCACCAAGACATGAGGGTCACATGACATCACCGCAAAACATCCCGCGATCCGCTCTTCTGTTGGGGTTGGCAGGGCTTGTACCTTTTGTTTGGGGTGCGTTGACCACACTGGTGCCAACACTTGGCTTGCAGGCCTCGGGTATAATTGGGAGCCGTTTTGTTGGGCCTTACGTGCAGCTTTACTACGGCGCTGTGATCCTGTCGTTCATGTCGGGCGTGTTGTGGGGCTTTGCTACGAAGGCCGACGGCGCAAGGGCCACGGGCGGCTATATTTTGTCAGTGCTCCCTGCTTTATGGGCGTTCTTTATGACCGGTGGCGGCGCAGTTGCTGCCAGCATGAACCTGATCGCAGGATTTGTCGGCCTACTGTTGCTCGACTGGCAGTTCTGGCGGCAAGGGCTGGCACCAGCGTGGTGGATGAAATTGCGCATTTTCCTGACCGCTATTGTCGTACTTTGCCTTCTGACCGGAGTGCTGTGATGATCGATGACGAAACCATTGCTTTCTACGACACCGCCGCTGGCGATTACGCCGCAAAATTCGCAAAGTCGCGTCCCGATGCGCAACTGACCGCATTTATGGACCTGCTGCCAAATGGTGGGCGGGTGCTTGATCTGGGGTGCGGACCTGCCACCGCCTCTGCCCATATGCGCAACGCCGGATTTGATTGTGATCCAGTCGATGCATCGGACGGGATGATCAAGATCGCCAATAACCTTCACGATCTGGGTGCGCGCAAACTGACATTTGACGAACTGGACATGATCGCGGACTACGATGGCGTCTGGGCGAATTTTTCCTTGCTGCACGCCAGCAGGGACGACCTTCCCCGTCATTTGAACGCAATTGCCATCGCGTTGCGCGATCAAGGCGTGTTCAGCGTTGCGATGAAGACCGGAACGGACGCGACACGCGATCGTTTGGGGCGCATGTACACATTTGTGACCATTCCGGAGCTGTCGGAATTACTGACGAACGCCAGTTTTTCCATTCTTGCCGTTGACGAAGGCATGGGGCCCGGTTTAGCCGGTGATGTCTCACCATGGGTGACTATTCGCGCTCGAAAGGACTGAAATGCCTGATCTTTTTGCCTATACTGACGGGGCCTGTTCAGGCAATCCCGGCCCCGGCGGCTGGGGCGCTATTCTGATTGCGAAGGATGGCGAAAATGTCCTGAAAGAACGCGAGTTAAACGGCGGACAGGCCAAGACCACCAACAACCAGATGGAGCTGATGGCCGCGATTTCGGCACTTGAAGCCTTGGAGCGGTCCAGCGTCGTGACCGTTGTGACCGACAGTTCCTACGTCAAAGACGGGATCACGTCTTGGATTCATGGCTGGAAGAAACGTGGCTGGGTAAATGCCGCAAAGAAGCCGGTGAAAAACGTGGAACTCTGGAAGCGATTGGATGCGGCGCAAGCGCGCCATCAGGTGACATGGGAATGGGTCAAAGGACACGCGGGACATCCAGAAAACGAACGCGCTGATGAATTGGCGCGTGCGGGGATGGCACCGTTTAAACCCTGAGGTTTTGCGCCGCTTTCAGCGTCGCCACGCGTGGGGGCCAGCCCCCACACCCCCGAGATATTTGAGACCAAAAGAAAAGCGTTACCAACGCGGCTGGGCTGCGAAGAACTGAAGCGCCTCTTGCGCGACCATGTCTGGCAGTTCTTCCGCCAGATAATGTCCACCCGGCAAATTATGCCCGGTCACCGTTGTCGCCCGTTGTTTCCAAAGATCGAGGCAATCGAAATGCGCCTCGATCGCTCCGTCAGCCCCCCACAAGACATGCAACGGGCAGGTGATCACGCCACCTTCATTGTCGTGTGTGATGTCGATTGTCGCAGCGGCACGGTAGTCTTCGCACATGGCATGGATCGTGGCCGGATCTTTGATCGCCTCCGCATAGGCCGCGAAGGCCGCATCGCTGAACGGTTTCGGCTTATTCCCCCATGATCGCAGCTTTTTATTCAGGTAGAATAATGGGTCAGCCGCGATTTGCGTTTCGGGGAATGGCGCGTCTTGGATCAGCCAGAACCAGTGCCAATAGACCGTTGCAAAGGCCGCCGTTGTGTTGGCGTACATTTCGCGCGTGGGCGCGATGTCGAGCAGGATCATCGCCGAAACCCGGTCTGCGTGATCGACAGCAAGCCTGTGGGCCACGCGCGCGCCCCGATCATGGGCAAGGACGGCGAATCGCGTATGTCCGAAGTGCGACATAACGCCCGCCATATCGCGGGCCATTTCACGTTTCGAATAGGGGCTGTGGTCCGCGTCCGTTGGTGGTTTGCCGGATGCGCCGTAGCCGCGCAGATCAGGGATCACCAGCGTGTAGCGTTGCGCCAGATCAGGCGCCACCTTGTGCCACATCACATGGGTTTGCGGATAACCATGCAGCAACAACAACGGCGGACCGCTGCCACCGATAACACCGTGGATGGTCGTGCTGTTCGTTGTGATATCAAAGGTCTGGAAATCTGGAAACATGCCGCAGCTTAACAGCTGTTTTGCAAAGAAAAACCCCCGCAGCGCAAGCCACGGGGGTTCTTTGATCGTACATCGAAAAGGGGTGCTTAGAGCATACCTTCGCGCTGGAGCTTTTTCCGAGCCAGCTTACGCTGACGGCGGATTGCTTCGGCCTTTTCGCGTGCTTTACGCACGGATGGCTTTTCGAAATGTTGCTTGAGCTTCATCTCACGAAACACACCTTCACGCTGAAGTTTTTTCTTCAGAGCACGGAGCGCCTGATCGACGTTGTTATCACGAACACTAACCTGCATGTGGTTTTCACCACCTCTCTAAGTTGGATTTGCAATAAGTTGCAGGAAGTGGGCATATAGCAACGACGCCCTAACTTGTCAAAGGTCCATAAGGAGACCCGTGATGACCGTATCTGTTGACCAAGTGACCCAGCATCTTGTCGCCGCCGCTGTGCCCCATGTCCCCTTTGATGGCTGGGGTGTTGAGACGTTCAAAGCAGCCGCAAGCGACGCGGGAATCGGTTTGGACGCAGCCCGCGCCGCCTGCCCGCGTGGTGCCACAGATCTGGCGATTGCCTATCATCAGATGGGTGACGCGGCGATGGCCGAAGCCTTGGCAGAGGCTGATCTTGCAGGCATGCGGTTTCGCGACAAGGTCGCAGAGGCCGTGCGCCTGCGCCTGTCAGTAATTGACGACAAAGAAGTGGTGCGCCGTGGATCGACGCTGTTTGCCCTGCCGCATATGGCGCCAGAAGGTGCCAAACTGATTTGGGGTACCGCCGATGCGATCTGGACCGCCCTTGGCGACACGTCTGAAGACGTGAACTGGTACACAAAACGCGCGACCCTGTCGGCAGTCTACGGGTCTGTCGTTCTGTTCTGGCTTGGGGATGAAACGGACGGGCATGACGCCACCGACGCATTCATCGACCGCCGTATCGACAACGTGATGCAGTTCGAACGGGTGAAATCCGCAACCCGCGACAATCCGGCGTTGCGTCCGCTGACCACCTTGATGGAACGGCTGACCGCTGGGATCAAAGCACCGCAAACCACAACCCGCGATGACCTGCCGGGCATGTGGCGCACGCACAAATCTTCCTAAGAAAGACCTCTGATGACCCTTCCCAAGCAAAGCCGCGTCGTAAAAATAGCACAGCATGGCGGGCCAGAGGTTTTGACACCTGACATGGCTGAAACACCTACGCCTGCCCACGGCGAAGTGCTGATCAAGGTCGCTTATGCGGGCGTGAACAGGCCCGACGCGCTGCAACGCGCGGGGCTGTATAATCCCCCAGCGGGCGCAAGCCCCCTGCCCGGTTTGGAATGTGCCGGCGAGGTCGTTGCGCTTGGCGCAGGTGTGACCGATTGGGCCGTGGGCGATCAGGTCTGCGCCCTGTTGCCAGGTGGCGGTTATGCTGAATACGTTGTCACACCTGCCGCCCACTGCCTGCCTGTGCCGGATAGTATGACGTTGAAACAGGCCGCGTGCCTGCCCGAAACGTTCTTTACCGTTTGGTCCAACGTGTTCCAGCGCGGGGGCCTGCAAGCAGGTGAACGTTTCTTGGTCCATGGTGGATCCTCGGGTATCGGGACAACAGCAATCCAACTGGCGAAAGCATTCGGCGCGCGGGTTTTCACGACTGCCGGATCCGACGACAAATGCGCGGCTTGCGTGGATCTAGGGGCCGAGCAGGCCATCAATTACCGTGACGCGGATTTTGTGGAAGTGATGCGCGCCGCAGGCGGGGCGGATGTGATACTCGACATGGTTGGCGGGTCTTACATGGAGCGAAACTTGAAAGCGCTCGCGGATGATGGCCGTCTGGTGCAAATCGCATTTTTGCAGGGCATGAAGGCTGAACTGAATATGGTTCAGCTCATGACGCGGCGGCTTACGATGACTGGATCGACCTTGCGACCACAATCAGATTTGGCAAAGGCGCGGATTGCAGCGGACCTTCGTGAAAAAGTTTGGCCACTACTTGCCGCTGGCAAAGTCGCGCCTGTGATGGATCAGGAATTTGCGCTGGATGATGCGGCGGCGGCACACGCCCGCATGGAAAGCTCTGCGCATATCGGAAAGATCGTTTTGCGCGTCGGCGGTTAAACCGCGCGCGATTCTGCCCAAAATCAGTTTCTTACCGCGGCGGTGTCCGTCCTGTCATCCGGATGATCAGTGACGCCCGCGGGGTCGTCCCTGTTTCTACCCGTGATCGGCTGCGCAGAACTGGCGTGTTGGCGGAATTGCCTGCGCCGCTTTCGCGCAAAACAATGTAGAGACCAGACGCAATAATGATCGCCGCCCCAATCGCCGTGTTCATGTCGATCAGTTCGTCGAAGAAGAAAAAGCCGTAAACGCTCGCCCAGAGGATTTGCGAATATTGCATCGGTGCAATGATCGCCGCCTCACCATTTTGATAGGCCGTGATGATCATCCGTTGCGCAATCCAAGCAAAAATCGCGACGATCCCGAGCATGCCCAAATGATTGATCGGCATCGGCACGTAAACCAACGGCAACAGCATCGCCATCACGATGAAGTTCACGACCATCGGATAAAGCAGCATCACAACAGGCCGTTCTTCTGACCCGATTTTGCGAACAACAATCGCCGTAACCGCCCCCCCAATCGCAGTCATCAGCGCGGCCGCATGGCCCAAGGTCAGATCAGTTGCACCGGGGCGCAATACGACCAACACCCCGGCAAGGCCTACCAGCACTGCAATCCACCGACGTAGCCGGACCTTTTCACCCAAAACCGGAATAGCAAGAACCGTAATCATCAGCGGGGACGCAAAGATGATGGCGTAGACTTGCGCCAACGGCAGAACCGAGAATGCATAAAACGCTGAAATACCGGTGACGACCGCACCCGCCGTCCGCAAGGCCAACCACCAAGGGTGTTTTGGGATCAGCGTCCCAGCGGTTGCATCCCGCATCAGCATCACAGTGGCCAAGGGGAACGACAACAAGACCGAAAAGAAAACGATCTGGATCGGGGAATATGATCCACCCAATACCTTGATGAAGACGTCATGGGTCGAAAAGACCGCAAACGCGCCAAGCGCAAACAGCGCACCTTTTGCATTGGGCGTCATGATAAGGTCCTCGTTACCGCTACCAGTGTTTAGTGCAAAAAGGTTCACGCTTGGTCAAGGGCACCAAGCAAAAAGGGCCGCCAAGATTGGCAGCCCTTCGCAAAACGCATGGCGCTGTGATTAGAGCGACGCGTCGAGCGCCGCCAAAATAACGTCGCCCATTTCGGTTGTGGACAGCGGAGTGCCACCTTCTGGACCCATCAGGTCGCCAGTCCGCGCGCCGTCGGCCAACACTTTTTCAATCGCAGCTTCCAGACGATCCGCTTCCGCGCCTTGATCGAATGAATAACGCAGCGCCATTGCGAACGACAGGATGCACGCGATCGGGTTCGCCTTGGCTTGGCCAGTGATGTCAGGCGCAGAGCCGTGTACCGGTTCGTACATCGCTTTTGGACGCCCGTTCTCCATTGGCAGACCAAGGGACGCGGACGGCAACATGCCAAGCGATCCAGTCAGCATCGCCGCACAATCGGACAGGATGTCGCCGAACAGGTTGTCGGTGTAGATCACGTCGAACTGTTTTGGCGCGCGCACCAGCTGCATCGCGCCGTTGTCAGCGTACATGTGGGACAATTCGACCTCAGGGTAGTCGGCGCTGACTTCTGTCACAACGTCGCGCCACAGGATGCCAGATTCCATCACGTTGGCTTTTTCCATGGAACACAGTTTCTTGTCCCGCTTCATGGCCAGTTCAAACGCCGCACGTGCGCCGCGTTCGATTTCAGCTTCGGTGTAGCGCTGTGTGTTCACACCGACGCGCATGTTGTCTTCGATGTGGATACCGCGTGGTTCACCAAAATAGACGCCGGATGTCAGTTCGCGGACAATCATGATGTCCAGACCCGCGACCAGTTCAGGCTTGAGGGAAGAAAAGTCGGACAATGCGTCAAAGCACTGCGCCGGACGCAGGTTAGCGAATAGGTCCATTTCTTTACGCAGGCGCAACAATCCGCGCTCTGGCTTTACCGAAAAGTCCAGATCATCATAGGCGGGACCGCCCACAGCGCCGAGCAGAACAGCGTCAACTTCTTGCGCCTTGGCCATTGTTTCGTCCGCCAAAGGCACGCCGTGTTTGTCGTATGCGGCACCACCGACCAGATCTTCGGACACATCAAACTTCATGTCACGTTTGTCGCCGAACCACGTGATGACGCGCTTCACCTCGTTCATGACTTCAGGGCCGATGCCGTCACCGGCAAGAATCAAAAGGGATGGGTTCGACATATGCTGCGTCCTTGGCTGAAATTCTGTTGGACGCGGCGTACCCCGCTTAGGCCATTTGTTCAAGATACCAAGGGTGCCAAGCCTGCTGCCAACATATCCCAGACACGTCTGATCCGCGGGGTGCGCCGCATCGCTTCGTGGGCGGTTAACCAAACCGGTAGCGTTGGCAACGGGAACCCGAGATCAATTTCGACAATCTCGGGGTCATCCAACCCCAGCGTCCTTTGCGCAAACCCAACGCCACAGCCTGCCCGGACGAGGTTCCAATAGGCGATGTTATCGTCGCAACGGACTTTGAAAAAGTGCCGATCAACGGGGACACCCGCATCGCGCATCCCGTCAATGATGCTCTTGTCCGCGTCATAGCCAACGACATCGTGTTCTGCGATCTGTGCCGGATTATCCAATCCGCCTTTCCGCTTCAGGTAGCTGCGCGACGCAAAAACGCCCAAAGCGATTTCTCCGATATGCTGGGTGATCAGATCTTCCTGCGTTGGCCGATACATGCGGACCGCAATATCGGCCTCGCGAAACAGCAGATTGCGGCTTTCGTCAGATGCGACCAGTTCAATCTCGATATCAGGTTCCGCCGCTCTGATATCGCTGATGATCTGCGGCAAGTGGTAGACAGACGTCGCCACGCTGGCCGTGATCCTCACCGTGCCCTTGAGACTGGCCGACTGACCAGCAGCCGTCAGCGTCATCTGATTCACCGCATCGCGCATCGCTTGGGCTGGTTCGACCAGTTGCGTGCCCGTGTGGGTTAACGACAGACCACGCGGCGCACGATGAAACAACTCCGCACCCAATTGCTGTTCCATCGCTTTGATCTGGCGGCCAATGGTCGGCTGCGTCGTGCCAAGTTTGCGGGCAGCAGCCGATAGGCTTCCCGTTTCCGCCACAGCAAGAAACGCTTGGGCGAGTGACCAATCAAGAGGCTGCAGCGTGTTATCCATACGTTTATGTATAGGACACCTGCAAATTCAGGCAATTTAAATACGCAAACGCATGGGTCAATTTAGCCGCAACAGATACAATTCAATAGGAAACAAACTATGACACAGACAGTATTGATCCTTGGTGGCAGCGGCAAAATCGGCAAACACGCAGCAGAAGCATTCTGGAATGCAGGTTGGACGGTCCGCCATTACAAGCGCGGCACTGATATGACAGCGCAGGCGCAAGGCGTGAATGTGATTGTGAACGGGCTGAACCCGCCGAAATACAACGATTGGGCCAAGAACATCCCTGCGATCACGTCCCAAGTTATTGCGGCAGCGCAATCCAGCGGCGCAACCGTCATCGTACCCGGCAACGTATATAACTTTGGCGACAAGGGTGGCATCTGGGACGAAGCAACACCGCAAGCACCTGTCACCGAAAAGGGGCACATCAGGGTCGCGATGGAGGCCGCATATCGTGATGCAGGCGTGCAAGCGATCATACTCCGTGCGGGGCATTTCATTGATCCGGGTCAAGACGGCGACGCCTATTCAATGGTGCACGTGGCCAAAGTCGGCAAAGGGGTTGTGACCACGCTGGGTGACCCTGACGCGATGCAGGCGCATGCCTACCTGCCCGATTGGGCGCGGGCGGCAGTGAAGCTTGCCGCCATGCGGAACGATCTTGCACGGTTCGAAGACATCCCCTTCCCCGGTCACAGCTTTACGATGAACCAATTGCGCGACGAAATGGCGGATGCATTGGGCAAACCGATGAAGCTATCCTATTTTCCATGGTGGTTGATGGCCTTCGTGGCCCCGTTCAACGAAATGATCCGCGAGTTTCGCAAGATGCGGTATCTGCCGAACACGTCCCATCAGCTTGGCCATGAAAAATTCGACCGATTGCTGCCGGATTTCAAACCGACGGACCTGCGCACTGCTCTATTGTCCGGCGTCCCGTCTGACGTCCACCCAGACAAGGTGGTGCACGCCAGCGGCCAAGCCATCGTCGCCCAGTAACGCTGCATGTTCGTCATCCGGCGCGGGCCAGAAAACACCCGCGTCGGTCACAATCCACGTTGTTGCGGGCAAAACGTAACTCACCCGCAGATTTCCGGGACCATCGTCATCCCAATCGGCAGTGTTCAAACCAACGTGCGGGTCCTGTAAGCGGTCGTCGGACAGGAATTCAACCATCGCGTCTTTAATTCCGTCCCCTTTATCCGGATCAAGGTTCGCATTTCCGATGACAATAAAATCCTGAGGCGCATCGCCGTACACCCTGTTCAACACGTGTTTCCACAACCGCAATTCGTCACGATTGCGCAGGCCATTGCGGTCCTCTGGACCATCAAAGACGGGCGGTGTTGCGGCAAAAGCCAGCAAGTTGACGGTGCTTTCATCAGTCTTGATCGGAACGATCCAGTGACCGCTGGTAGAAAGCCGCTGCACAGCCGCCACGTCGTCCGTCATCGTCGCTGGTAGAACTGCATCCGGCACGTCGCGCCACAGCAGGTGCGAATGATCCGTCACCTGCGCCGCGTCGATTGGAAAGCGCGACAGGACAGCCATACCCCCATCCCCCGAGAACCTACCGTAGCCTTGGGCGTCGCGGGCTTCCCCGAACCACCCGTTCCCATCAAGGTCGAGCGCTGTCTGTACACCCGTGTTCGGGCGCGCTGCAAAATGGTGAGGATAGTCCAGCAGCATCGCAAGCGTCTGCAACGCCATGCTGTCATAGTCGAAATCGAAATCGGTCAGAAGCAGGATGTCGGGATCAATATGTGCGATCACAGCTTGGGCCGCGGCCAGTTCTGCATCTTCCCCCTTCTGCAGGTCACGCAACAAAAGACCGGGACCATTGCGACTGAATGGGGCTGCATAGGTCGCAATGCGCAGGTTCTCGGCAACCGCACCACTGCACGTCCAAAGCAGGCAGATTAGATTGGCAGCATACCTTCCGCAGCGGCGGCGGCGTAGGCCTTTTTGCGCTGCACATGGATCATCCCTGCCACCCGCGAAAGCGCGACGCCACGCATCAAAAGACTTGCAGGAAGGAACGCCCATATTGCCACAACCCAGATCAAAGTTTGCGGATCTTCAAAGCTCAGCGGGTTCGTAAAGGTCCACGCGACCTTCAACATCGCTGGAATAATGAATGGCAGCAAAAAACCTAACATAAGGTTAACAAGGCTATCGCGGTTCAACCGATCGACGACGTCACCACCAGCAGCAGGGTCAAAAGTTGGCAGGTTGACCCAAACGTTAAAGGTCTTGCTGCGACGTGGCCATGCGCGCATCCGCAGCAGTACGATAAAAACCAGCAGCGATACCAAAGACGCAAGGTAGCTAAGCCCAGCAGCGGTCCGCAATGAGCTCATGATTTCGGGCGATGTGTCGTTCGGCATCATCACCAACATCAACCGTACCGGCGAATACGGGAAATCGATCGATGCCCCAATCCGTTCGCCAATGACATCAAAGAACATCACGAAGGTCGATGGCGTGTGCGAAGCGTCCCCGCTGAGAATGACAGACATCGCAAAAATCGCAACAAACAGCGCAATGAAACGCACGCGGTTGTATGGTGGCGCATCGCGAAATTCGATCAAGCTGGGGCTTTGGGACGAATATTCTGCAATTGTAAAGATAGCAGCAAAAAGAGCGACAAGCATCACGACTACGCGTGCATCACCCGATGAAGACGGCAAAAAGGCAGACGGCAAAATGATCAATAGGATCACAAATAGCCCGCGCGCAATCGCTCCTGGCAGTCGTTGATACACTGCGAATTTACCCTCGTTCCGGCCGGGAACGATACTTTGCCGTTCGCCTGTTCCGTTTATGTCCCGCGACTTGAGCGCGAGTTGCCTCATTGTTGCCACGTTTCTGCCTAACTTTGTTTTTGTCATCAATCCTTGAAAATTTTAGACGATAAAACTGCGGCGGTTTTGCGACACAAGTGGTGCAGCAATGCATCGGGAAAACCAGACAACGGCGCGATATTTCACGAAGCGTCAGCTGTTTTGATCCAGTCTGCCACATGAAATTTAGGGCAATCGACCGTCTATTCAGCGGTTAATAATTGATTAATGGGCCTTTTCGGCGATTCATGCTTCGCGCCATTTGCAGGTGTTTTGGTGTCGGGAAGCTGACGGGAAATATGTTTTTTCTAAGACCTTGCCTTCGAATGACCACAATTGAATCAGGGGTTTCGGCGCATTTGAACGCTGTACGTGCGGGCCCCTATCCCGATTCTCTTTAGCGGGAGGCCGTCCAATTTCGACACAAAACGGCGAATTCGCGTTGTTTAAACCGCGAATGTGGCATCCAACCACAAAAAAGCCCGACACATTGTGCCGGGCTTTTTCGATCTTTAGGGGGTTTGCTTAGACCCAAGGACGGGCTTGGCCTGCGCTGGCCTCAAACGTGTCGATCGCCGCTGCCTTTTCCATTGTCAGACCGATGTCATCCAGACCGTTCTGCAGACAGTGCTTTTTAAAGGCGTCAACTTCAAAGCTGAATGTTGTGCCATCTGACGCTGTCACTGTCTGTGCTTCCAGATCGACTTCGATCCGCGCGTTTGCGCCCTTCTCTGCATCTTTCATCAACGCGTCGCGCTGATCTTCTGGCAGCACGATTGGCAAGATGCCGTTCTTGAAGCAGTTGTTGTAAAAGATGTCGGCGAAGCTGGTCGAGATCACGCAGCGGATGCCAAAGTCGGCGATGGCCCAAGGCGCGTGTTCACGTGATGACCCGCAACCGAAGTTGTCGCCCGCCACCAGGATTGACGCCTCGCGATAGGCAGGCTGGTTCAGAACAAAATCTTCGATCTCAGTACCGTCGAGATTGTAACGCATTTCGTCGAACAGGTTCACGCCGAGGCCAGAGCGCTTGATGGTTTTCAAGAACTGCTTTGGGATGATCATATCGGTATCGATATTGACCAGATCCATTGGGGCCGCGATACCGCTGAGTTGGTTAAACTTTTCCATGTGTCGTGTCCTTCTTGCGCCCTGATTGGGCGACTTTGATCTTTGTAATTACGCCATGTCCAGCGGTTGCTGGCTTTCATAGCGTGCTTGAATTGTCCGCAATCGTGCGGTGAGCTTTGTCAGGTCGATGTCGAAATGCAGTTTGCGCGTTTGGCTTGCTTTCACTTGCAGTTCACGGGCAACGCGTGCCGCCCGCGCCTTGGCAAGTGTTTGGCTTTGCATGATGTTACTGGATGCCCAGCGCCCGCCATGTGTGGTGCCTTGCAACGGTCCCAAGACGCCCCGTTCCGCCAGATGTTCCATCACAGCCACCGCTTGGTCCGGCGTCATGTTCGTTGCTTTCGCAAGTCCCCAGACACTGAACACCGACCGCGATTTCGCGTGATAGATCGCAGCATGAACAGCCGCAGCACTGTAAGGCGCCGCAGTTGCGGTCCGCGCAAGCGCAGGTAGCGGCACGAACGGCGCCGTTACCGCCGCCCCCAATGCTTGCAGGAAACCACGCCGTTTCATGCGTGCACCCCACTGAAACAACGGGGCGAGAGGTCCATGCCGTTGGCCTTACACAGCTGGTGCAAATGCGAAAACATGTCAGAGACCCGAGGCTGCGATGGCCGCGTCGTCTGCTGATCATACTTTGCTTTTGCCGATCTGGCCTGACGTCGTTCATAGGCTTTCGCGAGACCCGCGTTGGGGTTCACGAAAATCCTGCTCGACGCTTTGACAGTACCGGGCCGTGTTGGGTTCAGCGCACCAAGCAGACCTTCAGACGACATCTTTTCGATGATCGCTTCAGCCTGTGGTTTGCCGATCCCGATGCGTTTGGACAAACCACCCACACTGACCAACGGGAACTTTTTCGCATGCAATATCGCGAGGTCATAAGCCGAACGGGAAACACCACCAGCAGCCCCGACAGTCGGTATCATGGGGGCCGCAACAGCCGCCCCAATCATCCGCAGAAAGCTACGTCGTTGCATAGGTGATCCTCCCGAAATCGGCCTGTGAATTGCGTGCACAAGGCGTGCACAACCCGTGCACTGCGTAACCCGCTTTGCGACAGATCTTGTGCAGATGCACCGTCAATGGCGATAGGTCGGGTTCCAGTTCCATCGCACGCGCCGCCTGTTTGGCTTTGCGTGCCGTGGACCGCGCTGTACGTGCTGCCTTGTCCAGCCCCCACGCATCCGGCTTTAAGATATTGCTAACCGCCCGCACGTTTCCGCCCGAGAAGCCAACCGATTTCACCAATCCGTTGGTCGTCATTTCAGCAATCATCGCTTCAGCCTGCGCTGTCGATACCTTCAATCCTGAGGCAAGCCCCCGCGCACTGACATGTGCACGAGTCCGCGCATGAAAGACGGCCAGCCCATACATGTAACGGCTATACGCCGCCGCTGCCGGTGCAGGTGCGGCCATAGGCAATGCGGGCGCTGCGATTGCAGCACCAAACATTGTCAGAAAGCCCCGTCTTTTCATTTGCATGGCTTACATCAAGTCCCGAACATCAGTCAGCTTGCCTGTGATCGCTGCTGCTGCCGCCATTGCTGGTGACATCAAATGCGTCCGACCGCCCCGGCCCTGACGGCCTTCGAAGTTACGGTTGGATGTCGCCGCACAGCGTTCGCCCGGCTTCAACTGATCAGGGTTCATCGCAAGACACATGGAACAGCCCGCAAGGCGCCATTCGAAACCGGCGTCCTTGAAGATTTGCGCGATGCCTTCTTCCTCGGCTTGCGCACGGACCAGACCGGAACCAGGCACGACCATGGCGCGCATTCCGTCTTTGATCTTTTTGCCCTTCAGGATTTCAGCCGCAGCGCGGAAATCTTCGATCCGCCCGTTGGTGCAAGACCCGATGAACACAGTGTCGATTTCGATGTCGGACAATTTCTGGCCAGCCTCAAGACCCATATAGTCGATGGACCGCTGAGCCGCGCCAACTTTGCCGCCTTCAAAGCTGTCGGGCGATGGCACGACAGATGTGATCGGCAGGACGTCTTCTGGTGATGTGCCCCAAGTGACGAGCGGTGCGATGTCTTCACCTTTGATCGTCAGAACCTTGTCGAAATGGGCACCTTCGTCGGTGAAGAGCGTTTTCCAATAAGCCAGCGCCGCTTCCCATTCCGCACCTTTGGGTGCGTGTGGACGGCCCATGCAGTAGTCGAATGTTGTCTGGTCCGGTGCGATCAGGCCCGCGCGTGCGCCGCCTTCGATCGCCATGTTACAGACGGTCATGCGACCTTCCATGGACAGGCTTTCAATCGCAGAGCCGCAATATTCGATTACGTAGCCGGTGCCACCAGCCGTACCCGTTTGGCCGATCACGGCCATGGTTACGTCTTTCGCGGTCACACCCGGCGCAAGTTTGCCAGTGATTTCGACCTTCATGTTCTTGGATTTCTTCTGGATCAGCGTTTGCGTCGCCAGAACGTGCTCAACCTCGGATGTCCCGATGCCGTGCGCCAATGAACCGAACGCGCCGTGTGTCGCCGTGTGGCTGTCGCCGCAGACAACGGTCATGCCCGGCAGCGTCCACCCCTGTTCAGGGCCAACGATGTGCACAACACCCTGACGGACGTCGGACACGGGGTAGTAGTGCAGGCCAAAGTCTTTGGCGTTTTTGTCCAAAGCCTCTACCTGAATACGGCTGTCTTCGGTCATTGTGGCCGCGTTCGCGCGGTCCAGCGTTGTTGGTACGTTGTGATCCGGCACAGCAATTGTCTGATCCGGACGACGTACCTTGCGGCCCGCCATGCGCAGGCCTTCAAAGGCTTGCGGTGATGTCACTTCGTGGACGAGGTGACGGTCGATATACAGCAGACAAGTGCCGTCCTCTGCTTCATGCGCGACGTGCGCATCCCAGATTTTATCATAAAGCGTTTTGGGGGACATGTTGGTCCTCTCCCGTGGTTTGGTGGTGATGATGTAGGTGGGCGAGCGGAAACGAAGGGCTGGTCAGCCCATGGATAGCAATGTGCATGCAGCGCTATAGAACCGCCAAGGCAGTCGTGCGCGATCATCCATGTCGAAATTCTGTTTCATGCAGTAGCAGATATACCGCATTGGCCTTGCTCGCAAGGGGAAGAAGCCGCGGTCGCTTACGCAACCGAGGCTTCCAATCAGGATTTTAGCGCAACGATCGACTAGATAACTATTGCGTCAAACCGAAATGTTCCGTCTGGAATATCAGCGGCGGTTACCCCCTCAAGGAACACAGTCGGCCCGTATCCAATTGTACCTTCGGGATCTTCGACGAAGGTCTTTACCAATGCCCCCGATACGCCTTCGTGAACAGCATCTTCCAAGCTAACGCTGCCAATGCCGCCTTCAGGGTCATTCACAAGACCAAACAAAACCGCGCTGAGCGACAGTGTATCTTCGCTCACATCAAAGTCTGTAATAACTGTGGGGGTGTCCGTCTCTACTTCATCGCGGCTGACAGAGAACCTATCTGCACCTTCGCCACCGGTCAACGTCGCGGTGGTCTCAGTCGACAGAAGATCGTCACCGTCACCGCCAAACAGATCACCCGTGCCAAGGCCGCCGTACAGCGAGTCGTCACCATCACCACCGAAAAGATCGACATCGTCGTAGGCTTCGCCAATTAGCCTGTCGTCGCCACCAAGCCCGAACACGGCGGCGGCCTCAACTGTGCTGTCTTCGCCAAATGACGAGGTAATCGTATCAGCTTCAACCGTACCGATTTCAAAGTCATCGTAATCTGTCATGGCCGTCGCCAAATCATCGATAAAGTTGACTTGCGCGCCATCGTCGTCAGGTGTGCTGTCGCGCCCCACAATGACGTTCGTTTCAGAGAATGCATCGAGCGTGACCCCCTCTAAAGTCACCGACGCAAAGCCGATGCCTTGCGTGCTGTCGTCAAAACCGGCCGCGGGACCGAACGTCAGTTTCGTTGCAATCCCACTGTCTGTCTCGATCTCTTCACGCTCCAACACGACTGTAGTTGGGTTGCCCTGCACATCACCACTTGCCACTGTAGATTGTTGGAACGTGAACAGTAGCTTATCTTCGTCGGGGTCGAAATCTGTGATAACGCCCTGCGTATCATTGTCGTCGTTTTCGTCGCCCATCACTACGAATACGTCTGCGCCCGTACCACCAGTCAAGGTGCCTACCCCAGATGTAAGCGCAACCACATCGTCCCCATCACCGCCATACAACACACCGTTCGCCCCAAAACTGACGATCAGATCATCGCCGTCTGCGCCCGAAATATCGCCAATCAGATCATCGCCCCAAAGTTCATCCGCGTCATCGGTGCCTTCCAGGGTGTCGCGGGGAGCGTCGTCCACACCATCCTCAGCGATATCGTCATCGCTAATACGATCGCCGCCATCATCGCTCACGACGTCGTCGTTGCTTTCGATCAATTCATCTGTGTTTTCTTCGTCGGTGAGTGGCGCAGCCGTGCCACTGTCATCGCTATCATCGCCTCCGCTAGCCACACCGACCAAAGCCATGACGCCCACTAACATCGCTACAAGAAGTTCAATACCCATTAGATTACCCTCGGCCAGAAAACGCTGGCATTATTTCAAAATGCAATTGCAACAGATTGTTAAGTTGCGCGGGCACCTGTTTACTCAACCTGACTACCTGTGCAAGTCTTCCACGAAGTTTTAGTTTGAAAGTTCAATGACAGACCACACAGACACCGGACCATCTGACGGCATAAGCGCGTCCCCTGAACCGCGCGATCTTGAGGTCGATCAGATCATTGATGTCGGGCAAAGTTTGCTGGTCCGCGCCGAGGTGCTTTTCGAAAGTCTTTTCCGCACCTGGAACCTTTACCAGATCGCCATTGCGATTGGCCTGTTTGCGGTTGCGCATGTTCTTAGGGCCGTTCTAGGTCCGCATATCCGAACATGGATGGCGAACCGCGAAAACTGGCCGAAATGGCGTATTCGTATCCTTGTTGTCATCCATCAACGGCTGCGCCCGATCTTCTACGTCGCGCTTTTGTGGCTGACCGTATTTGCGTTGCGTGAATGGACATGGCCAAGCCGCAGTTACCTGCTGAGCATTGTTGCGACGCTGGCATTTGCCTGGCTCTTCATCGTTTTTGTGACCCGCCTGATCAAAAGCCCGTTTCTGCGCAAATTTGTCCGTTACGGCGCGTGGATTTACGCGACCTTAGAGATTTTGGACCTCGTTGGTGAAGCCGAAACGCTTTTGGACAGCGCGGGCTTTAGCGTGGGGTCGGTTCGGTTTTCCCTGCTATTGCTCGTCCAAGCGATCGTCATCCTGAGCGTGTTGATCGCAGTCGCGCGGCTACTGACCACGTCCACATCAAACAAAATTCGCCAGAACGAAGACATCAGCCCGTCGATGCAAGTTCTGATCGTGAAGATGCTGCAGATCGGTTTTTATGGCATCGCGTTTTACGCAGGCGTCAAAGCGATTGGCATCGACCTGACCGGCCTCGCGGTCCTGTCCGGTGCGATTGGTGTGGGTCTTGGTTTTGGTTTGCAAAAGGTGGTGTCGAACCTTGTGTCCGGCGTGATTATTCTGCTCGATAAATCGGTGAAACCGGGGGATGTGATCAGCCTTGGCACGACGTTCGGCTGGATCAATTCATTGGGCGCGCGCTACGTGTCCGTGGTCACCCGCGACGGGAAGGAGTATTTGATCCCGAACGAGGATTTGATCACGGGCCAAGTGGTCAACTGGTCCCATTCAAACGATTTTGTCCGGCTCGATATCTATTTCGGGACCGCCTACCACGACAACCCGCGCGAAGTACGCCGTATCGCGATTGAGGCTGCAAAAAGTGTCGATCGCGTCCTGACCACTCGCCCTGCCGTGTGCCACATCGTCGGTTTTGGTGACAGTTCGGTAGACTACATCCTGCGGTTCTGGATTTCCGACCCGACGGGCGGCCTGACCAACATTCGGGGGAATGTGTACCTCGCCCTTTGGGACGCGTTCGAGGAAAACGGCATCTCGATCCCATTCCCGCAGCGTGAGGTTAAAGTGTTGGAAGGCGGTCCGATAAAACCGCCAAGCGTTGCATTGGATTAAGCATCACCGTCGGACGGCGCGGCCTCCAACAAATCACCCGGTTGGCAATCAAGTGCTGCGCAAATCTTTGCCAGCGTTTCGAACCTGATCCCTTTGACTTTGCCAGATTTTAGAAGGCTCAGGTTCTGTTCGGTGATCCCAATTTCCGCGGCCAGATCGCGCGATTTCATTTTGCGCATGGCCAGCATCACATCAAGACGGACGATGATTTCCATTAGACGAATGCCTTGTTTTCAGCTGCTGCACTTGCGGCTTCGCGCATGGCCCAACCGATGACGGTCATCAAGCCTGCTGCAATCAAAAAACCAAGCATGTCGCTGTTGAGCCCAACAGAAATTGCGCGTTCTCCGGCCGGATTTGCCCATGTAAGAATGACCGATTGCACGGGGATCAATATCATTTCAATCAATGCGACCCCCATAAAACCAACGCCAATCCGCTGGATAAAGCCTGCGGATTGATCCGTCAGCACAGCCCCCCTTTTGTAGCACCCGAACAGGCGTCGCATTTGATCGAGCGTCCAGACCCAAACCGCCAGCGACAACAGCCCCGCGAGCATCGACAGCCAGATCAGATGATTGGGGATGTCGGGGGTGACCGCAAATGCCGGAAACTTTTGCTGCAAGGTTTCAGCGGTCGGAAAGGTCAGGATCAGTCCTGCGATGGTTCCAATGACGACAAACGCCATCACGACGATTGTCGCGATATAGAGCGGTCCCGCGAGGCGTCGCACACGATCAACTTGCATTTCAGAATCCTCTTTTCATTTCTATAATTTATCGTAAAACAATAAAATATATCTGTCAAAGGAGATTCTCATGAAGTCGATCATACTCACCCTATTCATTGCGTTTGGTTTTGCACTGCAAGGCTGTGGGACCGTGGTTTTGTCCACAGTTGCAGCGCTGAACGCCACGTCCCCTCTCACCGCCGATCCTGCCGGTTTTGAAGTCGCCGTTGATATGCCTGAAGGCGGTGATATCGCGCCGGATGGCGCGACGATCAATCTGTTCATGTCCCATACGGTGCTTGGTGAAGACGTTAATGAAACCTATGTTTTGCAGCGCCGCCAGTCTGCCGATGGACGCATTCTATTCCGCATCAATCCGCGTGATCTGGACATGGTTCGGGCCTTTCAAGCCAAGGCGCGCACATGGGAAGCCAATGATCCTGACGCATCATCGGGCGGTTTCGGTGTTTCTGTTGTTGCCTGTTCCGTGGGCGATGGTCCTGCCGACGACGCCACGTTTTCTGTATCGATTCGCACGCAGGTCGATGGCGGTTTCATGCCTTTAATACGCAATGCACGTGTCATGGACGCCATTGAGGCCGTCGAAGGTCTTGATGATGATGCACAAAACCCGACGGCGGCCCGTTGCGAATAACCGAATGGGTTGGTTGAAAAAGGCTGATTGGGTTGATAAATGGGAGTTAGGCAACCGCGCCGAGCCTCCCATTCTTCCCTTTTGACGGCGCGCGACGGAGGACAATGTTCTGTCTTTATCCCCATCGGTTGCAGATGCAGCCATTCGTGGAGCGGTCACAATGACCGGCGTCCAAACCGCTGACAGCGAAACGCTTCTCGCGGCGATCCTGAAATCACTTGATGACGACAAAGGTGAAGATGTTGTGCAGATCAACCTGCGCGGCAAATCCGAGATGGGTGACTACATGGTCATCGCATCAGGTCGGTCCACCCGTCAGGTGTCTGCCATGTCCGAAAAGCTGGCGGACAAACTGAAGGCCGAATTTGGCGTTCTGTCGAAGATCGAAGGCAAAGACACAGGCGACTGGGTCTTGATCGATACAGGCGACGTCATCGTTCATATTTTCCGCCCTGAAGTCCGCGAGTTCTATCAGTTGGAAAAAATGTGGACACCGGGTTCCGGCCCTGTTGAGGCGCCTGCGGCAATCGACTGATGCGCGTTCATATCTGCGCTGTGGGCCGCTTGCGAAAGGGGCCCGAGCGCGACCTTTACGACGATTACCTGACCCGGTTTGACCGCACGGGTCGCGCCCTCGCGCTTGGCCCTGCGAAACTGATCGAGGTCGAGGATAAGAAAGGCGGCGGGATGCCTGCAGAGGCTGCTTTGCTCGAACGTGCCATTCCGACCGGATCATTGATCTGCACAATGGATGAACGCGGCGATGTCATGTCATCCCCTGCTTTTGCGAAACGTTTGGGGCAATGGCGTGATCAGGGCCGCAGCGATCTGACGTTTGTGATTGGCGGGGCCGATGGGATTGATCCAAGCCTACGTGCCCGTGCTGATGCGTCCTTGAGTTTTGGCAAAATGGTCTGGCCCCACATGCTGGTCCGCGTGATGTTGGCCGAACAATTGTATCGTGCCGCATCGATCCTATCGAATGGCCCGTATCACCGCGCCTGAGGGAGCCCCCGGCGGGGATATTTGCAGCCAAAAGAAGCCCGCGTCGGTTTTCCTTTTGTGATGGATCGGATAGACGCGATGTAAGCCCAGAAGGAGTTTGAGATGACTGCGCCGAAACCTGTTGTACTGTGTATTTTGGATGGTTGGGGATTGCGTGACGATCCCGAGGGCAACGCCCCGTTGCTGGCGCATACCCCGCATTTTGACCGCATTATGCAGGGCCCGAACGCCCAGCTTTTGACGCATGGCCCTGATGCTGGTTTGCCGAGCGGCCAGATGGGTAATTCCGAAGTTGGTCACACGAACATCGGCGCGGGACGCGTTGTTGCGATGGATTTGGGCCAGATTGACCTGTCGATTGAAGACGGCAGTTTTGCGAGCCAAGACGCCATCGTCGCGTTTATTGCCAAGATGAAAGACACAGGTGGCACGGCCCATTTGATGGGCGTGATGTCGGATGGTGGTGTGCATGGCCACGTCGCCCATATTATCGCGGCCGCCGAAGCACTGGACGACGCGGGTATTCCGACTGTGCTGCATGCGATCACGGACGGGCGTGATGTTGCCCCGTCTTCGGCGCTCGATTTCCTGTCTGTTTTGCGGGCTGAACTGCCAGAGGCGGTTGAAATCGTCACGGTGATTGGCCGTTACTTTGCGATGGATCGCGATAATCGGTGGGACCGCATCGAAACGGCTTACAACGCGATGGTTCTGGGTCAGGGCGAAGCCACGGCGGAAGATCCCGAAGTGGCGATTGAACAGGCCTATGATGCGGACAAGACGGATGAATTTATTCCGGCGACTGTCGTTGACGGCTACGCAGGGTTTGCAAAGGGTGACGGGTTGTTCTGCCTGAATTTCCGGTCGGATCGTGCGCGTGAAATCCTTGCCGCGATTGCTGATCCAGACTTTGACGGGTTTGCACGCGACATGCCTGACCTGAGCGCGAAACTTGGCATGGTCGAGTATTCCGACAAGCACACCGCATGGTTCGAAACCGTATTCCCCAAACGCGTGATCCCGAACACATTGGGCGAATGGGTGTCCAAGCAGGGCAAAACCCAGTTCCGTTTGGCCGAAACTGAAAAGTACCCGCATGTGACGTTCTTCCTGAACGGCGGCATCGAGGTGCCAGCGGAAGGCGAAGACCGTTTCATGCCGAAATCCCCGAAAGTGGCTACCTATGACATGCAGCCAGAGATGTCGTCTGGTGAAGTCACCGATGCTTTTGTCGGCGCGATCAACAATGGCTACGACATGATCGTCACGAATTTCGCGAACCCTGACATGGTCGGCCATACCGGTGATATTGATGCTGCTGTTGCCGCCTGTGAGGCCGTTGATCGTGGGTTGGGCAAAGTGCTGGCCGCGTTGGAAGCAGCTGGCGGCGCGATGATCGTCACCGCAGACCACGGCAATTGCGAAACGATGATTGATCCGGAAACCGGCGGCGCGCACACGGCCCACACAACGAACCCTGTCCCCGTCGCATTGGTGGGCGGTCCTGATGGTGTCACGTTGCGCGATGGGCGGCTTGCAGATCTTGCCCCGACTGTGCTGGACCTGATGGAACTGCCACAGCCGGAAGAAATGACGGGTCAGACCCTGATCGTGAGATGATACGCGCAACCCTTCTTTTGCTGGCTCTTGCGGGGCCTGTTTTCGCGCAAGACAATCCTGCCACGGCGGCCCGCGCGGCTGCCGAACAGTTGACCCGTGCAGGCATTGCGATGTCCGAGGCATCCGGCGGACGTAACCGTGTTGCGGCACTGACCGAAGCCGTCAAAGGCTACGAAGAAGGGTTGATCGCCATGCGGGATGGGTTGCGCCGTGCCGCGATCAGGCAGCAGACGCTGGAAACATCGCTTGCGTTAAAATCCGCCGAAATCGGCGAACTGTTGGGCGTATTGCAGTCGATCAGTCGTGCCCCTGCCCCGTTGCTGATGTTGCATCCCAATGGCCCGACGGGCACAGCGCGGTCCGGTATGATCGTCGCCGACGTCACGCCTGCGTTGCATGCCGAAGCGGACGCTTTGAAGACGCAGCTGGAAGAATTGGCCGTGTTGCGTTTGCTGCAAGAGACCGCAGAGGAAACGCTGACCCTTGGTCTGCAAGGTGCCCAGTCTGCGCGGGCCGCATTAAGCCTTGCGATCCAAGAGCGCACTGATCTGCCGAAGCGGTTTGTCGAAGATCAGGTGCAAACCGCGTTGCTGTTGGCCAGTACCGATACGCTGGATAGTTTTGCGGCTGGTATTAGCGATGCCACACTGACCGGCCCAGAGAATACAGATGCATTGGCCGCGAAGGGGGATCTGTCCCTTCCTGTGCAGGGCCAAATTCTGCGCGGGTACAATAGCCCTGATGCCGCCGGTGTGACGCGACCCGGCGTTATCGTAGCCGCCCGCCCCCGCGCCCTTGTCACCAGCCCGACACCTGCGACGATCTTGTTTCGTGGTCCCCTGCTGGACTACGGAAATGTTGTGATTATTGAACCAACTGCTGACGTGATGTTCATCTTTGCGGGTCTCGCAGAGGTCTTCGGCGAGGTCGGTGAAATCATCAATGCGGGCGACCCTTTGGGTCTTTTGGGCGGATCATCGCCGCAATCTGACGCGGAATTGACCGAAATTGCGCGATCATTAGATGGAACACAGTCACAAACGCTTTATCTTGAAGTCAGAGACGGGCAAACTCCGGTCAATCCAGCGACGTGGTTCGCGATAGAATAAGACAAAAAACGGGAAGACGTATGAAACAGCTGATGACCGCCGCAGTGGGCGGAAGCCTTTTGGGACTGATCGCAACGACGCAGATCGCAGGCCCGTTGATCGCGCAGGAAGCGCAGAATAACGCGTCTGTTTACGAACAGTTGGACCTGTTTGGTGACATCTTTGAACGTATCCGTGCGGGTTACGTTGAAGACGTCGAAGAAAAGGACCTGATTGAAGCGGCCATTAACGGCATGCTGACGTCGCTTGATCCGCATTCGTCCTATTTGTCCGCAGAAGATGCGGCTGCGATGCGGGTTCAGACGCGTGGTGAATTTGGCGGTCTTGGGATCGAAGTGACCCAAGAAGAAGGTTTCGTCAAAGTCGTGTCCCCGATGGACGGCACCCCTGCGGATGCTGCTGGCATTCTAGCGGGTGATTTCATTACGGCAGTGGATGGCGAAAGCGTTCTGGGTCTGACCTTGGACGACGCCGTTGATTTGATGCGCGGTCCTGTTGGGTCCGAGATTATCATCACTGTGGTTCGCGAAGGCGAGATTGAACCTTTCGAGGTTTCTATCGTTCGCGACACAATCAAATTGACTGCTGTGCGTCACCGGACCGAAGGCAATGCCGTTGTTCTGCGTGTGACCACGTTTAACGATCAGACATTCCCGAACCTGCAAGAAGGCCTGCGCGAGCAGGTTGAAGAAGCAGGCGGCATCGACAACATCGATGGCGTGATCCTTGATCTGCGCAACAACCCCGGTGGTTTGTTGAACCAAGCGATTTACGTGTCCGACGCGTTCCTTGAAGCTGGCGAAATCGTATCGACCCGTGGTCGTGACCCTGAAGACGGGGATCGGTACAATGCGCAGCCGGGTGATCTGGCCGAAGGCAAACCGATTGTTGTGCTGATCAACGGCGGTTCTGCTTCTGCGTCCGAAATCGTGGCGGGTGCGTTGCAAGATCATCGTCGGGCGATTGTGGTTGGAACGAAATCCTTTGGTAAGGGGTCCGTTCAGACCGTTGTGCCATTACAAGGCGAAGGGGCGATGCGTCTGACGACGGCACGTTATTACACCCCGTCAGGGCGTTCGATCCAAGCTTTGGGCATTTCGCCTGACATCATCGTCGAACAGCCGCGCCCTGCGCCTGTTGATCCGGATGCGGAAGAAGAAACATCGCGTCAGTTCCGGTCAGAGGCAGATCTGCGCGGATCGCTGGATAACGACAGCCTGACAGAAGATGAGATCGATCAAATCGAAGCGGATCGGGCACGCGCCGAAACCGCTGCACAGTTGCGCGAAGACGATTATCAACTGGCCTATGCCATCGACATCCTCAAAGGTCTCAACGCCCTTGGTCCCGTCGCGGACTAAGATCGGTTAACCAATGTGAAGAAGGCGCAACCGCGGTTGCGCCTTTTTTCATTGGTGCCGCGTAATTTTCAGGCACGCACCCACATGCAATCAATTAACTGAAAATTCATAGCAACGCGCTATGTTCACGGTGAGCCGTGGTAGACAGTTTGTATTTTTACGATGGTGCGGCCGAAACATACGGGGTGAGTTCGACAAATTTGGCGATCCATGACAGTGTTGTGCAGCTGTACAATCACCGCGCGACTGCAACCTAAAGTGGTGTTTGACGACCAATGTTACGACTGCCTTGACCGACGGAATGATCACCTCATGAGTTCTATAATCAAATCGGATATTACAGCCGCGCCGGTTACCCGCATGAGGGACAGGTTGGACCCGTTCGACAATTTCAATGCGTCGACACGCGCTTTGCTGGCCTTGGATGCAGGCAGAATGGGCTGCTGGTCAGTGAACCTAGTGACCGAACAGGTATTGGGCGACCGTTTCATCGCGAATCTTCTGGGTCTCGATTACGATGCGCAGCCGTGGTCGCTTGCAGATGGGTTTGACCTAATCGATCCTATTGATCTGGACCGTGTTCAGGCGATCGTCGCCAAGGCCATAAGTGGTGAAACCCCAACCTACGATGTTGAATATCGCAGGCGTCGCACTGACCCGAGCATGCCGGTTCAATGGCTGGGTGCGCGGGCGCAAATCACCGAATGGGCCGAAGATGGCACGGCTTTGCGTGCTGTCGGCGTCAGTTGGGATGCGACGGAGCAAAAGGTTGGCGAAGAAAAACTAGCTGTCATGGCTGCCGAAATGGACCACAGGGTCAAGAACGCCTTTGCGGTTATCCGTGCTTTGATCAATCTTGGCGATCGCACCACAGACAGCAAAGACGAATTCGTCACGACGCTGCGATCTCAGGTCGAAGCGATGGCAATGGCCCATGCTGTTTCGGCGCGCATGGCGCGTACGACGGCGGATGCGGATTCACTGTTGGGCATTCATGATATTATCGTATCGTCGTTGAAACCGTGGTTAACGGATAAGCAGGACGCCCCTGCCCGTGTCCATATTGATTGTGACCCCGCGCTGATGATTCACCCGCGCAAAGTGTCGCCCTTAGCCATGGTTCTTTACGAAATATCGACGAATGCGACCAAGTACGGCCCGCTTTCCACTCCGGTCGGCGAAATCCACATTGCGGTGACGCCGATGGCCGACGACATGGTCCGGCTTGTGTGGTCTGAAACATCGGACACGCGAGATGCGCAACCTGAAGCGCAAAGCGGCTTCGGCACAGTTTTGTTAGAAAACTGCGCCATCAACCTTGGCGGCACAGTTACAAAAGAGATGAAGCCGCAGGGGCTTCACCTCGAGTTGTTGATGAACGTCGCTGGATAAGCGGCGAAAAATCTAGACTTTGGCGCGCTCACCTTTTGGATCATAGAACGGCTTAAGCTGCGCTTCGGCCTTGACCCGCGTGCCCATGACATCAATTTCATATGAACTGGCCAGCATATCGGCCACCTTTTCACCGGCTTCGGTACATGGCACGTAGCCCATCCCAATCGCCGCACCGACGTGGTGCCCATAGCCACCGGATGACAGGTAACCGCAGACCTTCCCGTCCCGCAGGATCGGTTCGTTATGGTAAAGAAGCGGCTCAGGATCGGTCAGTTTGAACTGCACAAGACGCTGGGTTAGACCCGTTTCGCGTTTGCGCAACACTGCATCGCGTCCAATGAAATCCGGCTTGTCCGTCTTCACCGCAAAGCCCAAACCGGCCTCTAACACGTGATCTTCGGATGTAATGTCGTGGCCGAAATGACGGAACCCTTTTTCCATACGGCAGGTGTCCATCATGTGCATCCCACACAAACGCATACCGAAATCGTGGCCCGCTGCTGCGATCACTTCGAATACGTGACCGCATTGATCGGCAGGTACGTATACCTCCCAGCCGAGTTCCCCGACGTAGGTGACCCGATGCACACGGGCGGTGCCCATGCCGATTTCGATATCCTGTGCCGTTCCGAATGGGTTGTTTTCGTTTGAGAAATCGTTCGGAGACACGGCCTGAAGCAATTCGCGTGATCGCGGCCCCATGATGGCCAAAATACCTTCGCCCGCTGTCACGTCGGTGATGACAACGTTGAAATTGCCCTTGTTGCGGCGCATCCACGTCTGGTCGGCAATCCGTGTGGCCGCAGGCGTCACCACGAGGAAACAGTCCGGTTCGATCCGCGTGACCGTCACGTCGGCTTCGATTCCGGCAGTGGAATTTAGAAACTGCGTGTAAACGATTTTGCCAACGGGGACGTTGTAATTGCCACCACCGATGTAGTTCATGAAGGCGATCGCATCAGGTCCTTCGACCCGAATTTTGCCGAACGATGACATGTCGTACATGCCCACATTCTGGCGGACGGCCATATGTTCTTCGCGCACGTTGTCAAAGAAGTTCTGGCGCGACCAAGAATATTCGTACTGCGCTTCCTGAGCTTCGCGCGCGAACCAATTCGCGCGTTCCCAGCCAGCAAGTTCACCCATCACCGCGCCGCGTTCGAGCAGGTGGTGATGGAACGGTGTCCGACGCACTCCGCGCGCGGTTGCTTTTTGGCGGAACGGAAAATGGTCGGCGTAAAGCAGGCCAAGGGATTCCTTGGACCGTTCGAACAGATAGGTTTTGTTGCCTTGGAACGGCTGCATCCGACTGATGTCCACATCGCCCAGATCGAACGGTTTTTCGCCGCTGTCCATCCATTGCGACAGCGCCATTCCAGCCCCACCAGCCGATTGGATACCGATGGAATTGAAGCCTGCTGCGACCCACACGTTGTCCATTTCTGGCGCGAGACCAAGATGGTACGCGTCGTCGGGCGTGAAAGATTCAGGACCGTTGAAGAAGGTGTGGATGCCGGCCTCTGCCAGCATTGGCAGGCGTTCGACGGCCTGTTCTAGGATCGGTTCGAAGTGATCGAAATCTTCGGGCAGCTGGTCGAATTCGAAATCTTTCGGGATGCCATCCATCGCCCATGGTTTCGCGTTGGGTTCGAACGCCCCGAGCAGGATTTTACCTGCATCTTCTTTATAATAGGCACATTCGTCCGGCACCCGTAGCACTGGCATTTGCGTCAGATTCGGGATGTTTTCGGTGACGATGTAGAAGTGTTCGCAGGCGTGCAAAGGCACGTTCGTGCCCAGCATTTTGCCGACCTGATGGCCCCACATCCCGCCACAGTTCACGACCATATCGCAGGCGATATGCCCCGCTTCGCCGTCTTGTTCCCAATCAACACCAGTGATCCGGCGGCCTTCTTTTTTGACGCCCGTGACCAATGTCCGTTCGATGACCTGCGCCCCGTTTTGCCGTGCACCTTTTGCCAATGCCAACGCGATGTTGGCAGGATCACCCTGCCCGTCCAGCGGCAGATAAACGCCAGCAGTCACACCGTCGATGTTGAGGTGTTCGTAGCGGTTTTTGACCTCTGTCGGGCTAATTTCTTCGACATCGACGCCGAACGCACGGGCCATGCCTGCTTGGCGGTAGATTTCTTCTTTGCGTTCTTCGGTCAGCGCTACGGTAATTGATCCGTTGCGTTTGAAACCTGTTGCGACGCCTGTTTCCGCTTCGAGATTACCGTAGAGTTCTTGCGAATATTTCGCGAGCTTGGTCATGTTTGCCGTCGCCCGCAGCTGCGCAATCAAGCCTGCCGCGTGCCACGTTGTCCCCGACGTCAGCTGTTTGCGTTCCAGCAGCACAACGTCCTTCCAGCCAAGTTTTGCAAGGTGATAGGCAACAGAGCAACCGATCACGCCGCCGCCAATAATGACGACGCGGGCTTTGCTAGGTGGGGTGGCCATGGCGACAGAATCCTTCCGCAAATATGTCTGTGCAAAAGGTGGCACGACGGGCCGGATTCGATCCATCAAAATGCGTCAAAGATGGCGCAAAATACCCATTTCAACGCAAACTACTTTGTGCGCCCTTTGCGCCGCGCCGCGTTTGGCGTCATTCCGAATGTCGCTTTGTAGATTGCCGAGAAACCGGACGGGAAACCGCAGGCCAGACCAATTTCATTGATCGACATATCGGTGTTGAGCAGCAGGTTATTCGCTTTCCCAAGCCGCAGTTCACGGTAATAGCCGTTGGGCGTGGTCCGCAGAACCGAATGAAATTTCCGTTCGAGCGATCGTTTGGAAACGCCGGTTTGATCCGCGATTTCAGCGATTGGTAAAGGAAATTCGACATTGGCCTGCATCAGGCTGACGCAGGTATCCAGATCAGCATCCCCCGTTGCCAATGCTGCACGACCCGCGAAGGGCTGCAACGTGTTGTAGTGACGGATGCGTTCATGCAGCAGGATGTCGGCGACGGTCATCATCGTGGCCGACGACAGATGCTGCGCCGCGATGGACAGCGTCACATCCACGGTCGCCCCCATTCCAGCACAGGTCACAATCGCGCCCGCATCGACGGCGAGCGCGGACTTGGTGTCAAACAAGCCGAGCCGTTCCAGCAAAACCGCCCGATTTTCCCAATGCGTGGTGTGCTTTGCCCCGTCTTCACGTTTGTCAGCGATATAGCGACTTGCCGCTTCGGACAGCAAAATGACCCGTGCTTGGCGGGTTGTGTAGCTAGATAGAACCGCCCCTAAGGATAACGCCGGATGGTTGGCATCTGCGTTCCCCAAAACAAACGCATAGTCCGCCACCGAGCGTTGGTGGAGCGACACCGTGTCAACAACCGCGTCGCTGCTGCTGCTGATAGGGCCGCCGGACGCCGACCGGTAGGTCCATTGGAACACCTCGCGGTTGCTGATGCGGTTCGCCAAGCGCAACACATCCACAACTCCGGCCAATTCCGTCAACACAAACCCGCCCGCGACGATAATGTCGCAAGCGATGGGCTGTTGGGCGGCGGCCGAAGGTGTGGTTGGTGCCATGTGTCAGATGATCCTATGTCCTGCTTCGCGCAGCTTGTCGGCGATGGTTTGGATATGTTTCGGCCCAACTTCGCAGCATCCGCCAACGATTGTTGCCCCTTGCGCGACCCAATTCATAACATGCGCGGCATATGCGTCTGGGCCCATATCCTTGCGTTCTTCGAGCGCATCAACGGTTGGCTTTGCCCCAAGGAAGTCCTTGGTAATCATTGTGAACGCGTTTGCATAACCGCCAAAAGGTTTACCCGATTGCGCCAGAATAGGCATCGCCGCGTCTAATGCTTCGGGGGCGGAACAGTTCGCCAAAAGCGCCGCGGCATCGCCACATACGGCAATCGCATCAATCAAAGGTTCACCCGACCGCAGTTTCGTGCCGTCTTGATCGTTGAGCGTGAACGCCATCCAGACAGGTTTTCCAGCAGTCAAAGCCCCTGCCAGAACGGACTGTGCGTGGCTGACCGATGCGACTGTTTCGCAGATGATCAGGTCGACCGATGCTTTCAGCAGTTCGGCGACCTCTGCATACAACGGAACTGCTGTATCATGGTCAGGGTGAATGTCGGGGCGGTAAGATGCGACCAGTGGACCAATTGCGCCCGCGATCTGCGTGCCTTCACGCGCGACATCTGTCGCTTCTTTCAGGGCTGTTTCGATAAGCGCCTCGAAATCGTTTTCCAGTTCCGTGCCAACAAGCCTGTCACGATGAATAGCATAGGTGTTTGTGGTCGCGATCGTGGCACCGGCATCAAAGTAGTCGGTGTGCACCTGACCCACCAATCCGGGATATTTGGACATCACATGTGTGGACCAAAGCGGGGTTGGTTTGTCGTCCGTGCGGTGAACCAATTCTTGGCCCATGCCGCCGTCAAGAAGGATGATATCGCGAGTCATATCAGGGTCGCTTTCGTAGATAAGGGGCGAAGATTGCCGCCCCTTATAGCTTTTTCATGGGACGTCAATCATCACGCCCGAATGCGGGTATTATCGGCATCCCACAGCGGTGCGTCTTCATGCACGGTGACCGTGTAGCGTTTGCCGTAGATCGCAACTTCGACCTGCGTGCCGGCTGTGTTCAGGTCGGTCCGCAACATGCCCAGCGCGATGGATTTACCCACACGGAAGCCCCAATCACCTGACGTTGTTTCGCCAACGACGTCGTCACCATGCATGATGGGCGACATGTAAGGGGCGTCTGCTGGTGGCACGTCGTCAAAGGTCAGTGTGCAGAACATCTTTTTGCTGCCCTGCTGCTTTTCGGCCAACAATGCGGCTTTGCCCGGGAAATCCTGTTCTTTGTTGAACCGAATGAACCGTTCCATACCACCTTCGAGCAGGGTGTAGTCGGTGGACAAATCGCCCTTCCACGTCCGGTACCCTTTTTCGATCCGCATGGCGTTGAGCGCGAACATGCCAAATGGCTTGGCGCCTGCATCACGGATTGCGGTGTAGACGGGGGCTGCATCGTCGAACTTCGTGTGGACTTCCCAACCGAGTTCGCCGCCAAAGTTGATCCGGAACAGTTTGCAGTCCTTGCCTGCGACAACCGCGTCCTGAATTGTCAGCCATCCGAGCGACAGATCACCATCGCTGATCTTTGCCATCAGGTCGCGTGACTTTTCGCCTGACACAAGATGCGTTGACCATTCTTTGGTGATGTCCGTCATCGTCAGACCCGGTGCAAGGCGACCTTTGAGGAATTCAAAGTCATGCCATTGCGCCACGGCGGCCGTCATCAGCCAGAAATCATCTTCGCCCCAACGGATGATCGTGACCTCTGTGACGATCCGCCCGCGTGTATCGGTGAAGTACCCAAGGTTCATGCGGCCCGCTTTTGGCAAGGCCCCCGCGATTTGGGTACGCAGCCATTCGGCTGCACCTTCACCCGTCAGCGTGTAGCGCGAGAAACCAGGCATATCGAGGACAGCGACGTCGTTAGTCGCAGCGTCCACTTCACGGGCTACGCCTGCTTTCCATGGGCCTTCGCGTTCCCATGTTTCGGTCGATTCTACTGATGTGTCTTCGCCTTCTTCAGCAAACCAAGTCGCCCGTTCCCAGCCGTTATAAGCCCCCATTTGCGCACCAGCCGCGATCAACGCGTCGTGGTTCGGTGAATGCTTTTTGTCGCGACCCGCTGGCCACATTTTGTGCGGGAAATGCATGCCGTATTCGTGGCCGTAGGTTTCCAGCGCTTTGGCTTCGCAATAGTCCGCATCGGCGTAATCGGTGTAACGCCGCGGGTCGACGGCCCACATGTCGATTTCGGTTTCGCCGTGGATCAGCCATTCGGCCATCACTTTACCAGCGCCTCCGCCCTGCACGATGCCGAAGGTGAAGGAATGCGCTTCAAATGCGTTCGTCACACCCGGCATTGGGCCGATCATCGGCAGACCGTCAGGCGCGTATGGGATCGGGCCGTTGATATTGCGGCCAACGCCAGCAGTACCAAGGACTGGAACGCGTTCCATCGCGTCTTCGATATACCATTCCAGACGTTCCAGATCATCTGGGTACAGCTGGAAGCTAAAGTCATGCGGCATCGGATCGTCTTTGGTTGTCCAATGCGCCTTGCAGTTCCGCTCGTATGGCCCGAGGTTCAGACCGTTCTTGTCCTGACGCAGATAATAGCTGCTATCAACGTCGCGGATCATTGGTGTTTTCTTACCGTTTTCTTTGGTCCACGCAGCGATTTCATCGATCTCTTCGGTCAGGAAATACTGGTGGGACATGACCGTCAGCGGCACATTGCGACCGCCGTACGGCTTGAACCATTCACCAACGCGGGCGGCATAGTAACCAGCGGCGTTGACGACTTTGTCACAGGTAATGTCGCCTTTTTCGGTATGCACGATCCATTCGCCAGACGGCTTTTGCGTCACACCAGTCGCGGGGCAGAACCGTTCGATCCGTGCGCCCAGATCGCGGGCGCCTTTCGCCAGCGCTTGGGTCAACTGGGCCGGATCAATGTCACCGTCCAATGGATCCCACAACACAGCCGACAGATCGTGTGTTTCAATGAACGGGTTGAAGTTCTTCATGTCTTCGATGCCGATCATCTCGAGCGGCAGACCCATGGCGCGGGCCTGTGCACAGACCTGTTCGAATTCCTGTTTACGTTCTTTGGTGTGCCCCAAACGCAGCGCGCCCGTGACGTGGTAGTTCATCGGATAATCAACGTCGTCCGCCAGCGTCCGGTACATATCCAGCGAATACCGCTGCATGTTCATCACGGCCCAGTTCGGCGCGAAGTTCGGGCAGTTGCCCGCCGCGTGCCATGTGGAGCCCGCCGTCAATTCGTTCTTTTCGAGCAGAACGCAATCGGTCCAGCCTTCTTTCGCCAAATGGTACAGCGTCGATACGCCAACGACACCGCCGCCAATGATTACGACACGCGCCGTTGTTGGAAAATCTGACATGATACCTCCCTAGTGTGTATCCAGTTGGGGCGCATCGCCCGCGATTTCATAATAATTGCCTTTGTCAGCGACAAAGATGTGTTTGCCGGGCTTTAGCCCTGCATCATCGTCCAAACAGCCTGCCGCGATCCCGAGATCGTCTTTGCCGGTCAGGCGGTAAAACAAGGTGGACCCGCAGGTGTTGCAGAAGCCACGTTCGGCCCAATCAGATGACGCGTACCATGCAAGGCCCGCGTCATTCGTGAAGGTAACGGCGCTGAACGGCACATGGGTTGATGCCCAAAGGTGGCCGGACATCCGGCGACATTGGCTGCAATGGCAAAATGTCACTTCCGGACGCACGGTCGCAGTTTCAAACTTCACCGCACCACATTCGCACTGACCTGTTACCATCTGTCCTATCCCTTAATAGATTGGCGGAGCGATGACCCAGATGACGACACAAGGTTCGTCATGCGGGTTTGCCCAGCGGTACTGATGACCGCGAATGCGAAAACTATCGCCAGCGGTCAGGTGAAAAAGCGTGTCGTCGAGCCAGAGGTCGAAGTTGCCCGACACGATATAACCGACCTCTTGGGTTGGGCGTGTCGCGGGCTCAAGCAGGGCGGCGTGGGGTTCAAAGACCGAATGGATCATTTCGAAATCATCGGTCAGGTCGGGCGAGAGTAGTTGTTCGGTCGATCCGGCGACGCGCGATCCAATGGGTCTACGCGCATCGGCACGGACGATCAGCCCTTCTTCGCCGGGCGCAGATGCTGTGCGGAATAGACTTGAGACCGACACGTCCAGCACCTTTGCCATTGCACGTAGATCGGCAACGGTCGGTTCGGACAGGTCGCGTTCGACCTGACTAAGCCAGCCAACAGACTTGGACAGAGCGTCAGCCAAGGCGATCAACGTCATCCCGCGCGCCTTGCGCAATGCACGCAGGTCGGCACCAAGTGTTTGTGCATCAGGGGGGATGTCGTGCTTCATCGGAATCGCATCGCTGGTTTCATTTCCAGCAACGTGACACAGGCCCGTGAAATTTCAAAGAAAAATTTCACCAAGCGGCAATTCTTGGTGAAATTTCTCTGTTTAGCGCGCGAAAGTGGCGTCCAGTATCGCCTGTAGCGCGGTCGCATCAGCGGCTGTGAAAGCCGCCGGTTGATTGCTGTCGATATCCAGAACCGCAATCACATCGCCCGCTTTGTTTTTAACGGGAAGAACGACTTCTGACCGCGTGGCCGACGCGCAGGCGATGTGCCCTGGAAAGGCGTCAACATCGTCGACCAATTGGGTTTCACCTGTCCGCGCCGCAGCCCCACAAACGCCCCGTGAAAACGGGATCTGCAAACAGCCGTGCCCACCTTGGTACGGTCCGATCTTGAGCATTTCGGGCGCTGTGACGCGGTAAAATCCGGTCCAGTCGAAACGGTCGTCGCTGTGATGCAGTTCGCAGGCAATCGTTGCCATGAGGGCCACGGTGTCGGTTTCGCCTTCGGTCAAGGATGCGATGGTTTTGGAAAGAGTGTCGTAGTCTGCTTGCATGGTGCTGCCTGTTTGAATGGATTTGCGACGCGTTCCGCGCCGCTACACTGGAGGGGCCAGCCCCTCCAGACCTCCCCGAGATATTTTTGACCAAAAGAAGTTAGGGACGTTCGATTGCGATTGCTGTGCCTTCGCCGCCACCGATGCATATCGCAGCGATCCCGCGTTTGAGGTTCCGTTTTTCGAGCGCGTTGAGAAGCGTGACGATGATCCGCGCCCCAGACGCCCCAATCGGGTGCCCCAATGCGCAGGCCCCGCCGTTTACGTTGATTTTGTCGCGCGGAATACCGAGGTCATGCATGAAGGCCATGGGCACAACCGCAAAGGCTTCGTTAACTTCCCACAGATCGACGTCGTCTGTCGTCCAACCGATCCGGTGCATCAGTTTTTGCGCGGCCGGAATGGGAGCGGTCGTGAACCAACCGGGGGCTTGGCCGTGGCTGGCATGGCCTTTGATGATGGCACGCACCGGACCCGCAGCTTTGCTTTGCGCGGACAGCACGAGGGCAGCAGCGCCGTCCGAAATGGACGATGCGTTGGCTGCTGTGACACTGCCGTCTTTACGGAATGCAGGCTTGAGCGTCGGGATCTTTTCGGGCCGCGCTTTGGCTGGTTGTTCGTCTTCGCCAATCATCACACTGCCACGCCGCGTTTCAAACGTGACAGGTGTGATTTCGTCCGCGAAGGCCCCGCTTTGCTGCGCTTTGATTGCGTTGGCGAGCGATTGCAGGGCGTAATCATCCTGGTCGGCCCGCGAGAATTTGAATTTATCGGCGCAATCCTCGGCGAAAGTGCCCATCAGGCGTCCTTTATCGTAGGCGTCTTCGAGACCATCGAGGAACATGCTGTCGATCACGCCTTGGTGGCCGATCCGCGCCCCTGCCCGCATTTTCGGAAGCAAATACGGCGCGTTGGTCATGCTTTCCATGCCCCCTGCGACCACGTGATCGGCGCCGCCAAGTGCGATCTGATCAAAGGCCATCATCGCCGCTTTCATGCCGGACCCGCACATTTTGTTCAGCGTCGTCGCGGGGACGTTATCCGTCAAACCGCCCTTGTACGCCGCCTGACGTGCAGGCGCTTGCCCTTGTCCAGCCGGTAGCACACAGCCCATCAGGACCTCGTCAATGACTGCGCCTGACTGCGCAACCGCCGCCTTGATCGCCGCACCACCCAATGTGGCTGCATCGACATCTGCGAAATCCCCCTGAAATCCGCCCATGGCAGTACGTGCCGCCCCTGTGATGACCACGTTTTCCATTTTAGTCCTCCCTGACCAATTGCGCGCAGGCTAGACCGGAAATCTGTGAAGCAAAAGGTCCGGTTTTCGATTGCGATGCGGCTGCATTTTCGTAAGGTCGCGTGCAAACCTCGGGGGAATATGATGCGCGATTTTTCGACACCGGGCCGGTCGGCCGTATTTGCAAGCAACGGTATGTGCGCCACGTCGCATCCGCTGGCCGCGAAGGTTGCTGTGCAGATTCTAGAGGCGGGCGGAAACGCCGTTGATGCCGCGATTGCTGGCGCTGTTCTACTCGGGATTTGCGAACCGCAGATGACGGGGATCGGTGGCGATTGTTTCGTGCTGTTGACCCCACCGGGTGAAGACCGCGTGATTGCGCTGAATGGATCGGGTCGTGCGCCTGCCGGACTGGACGCCGCGAAACTGCGTGATCAGGGGCATTCGACCGTGCCATTGCGTGGGCCAGAAGCCGTCACAGTACCGGGTGCAATTGATGCGTTTTGCACGTTGTCACGGGATTTTGGCAAGATCGGCCTGAAGGCATCGCTCGCCCCTGCGATTCACTATGCGGAGGCTGGTGTGCCAGTTGCACCGCGCGTTGCCTTTGACTGGAACCTGCTGCAAGGCGATCTGCAGGGCGTTGCGCGTGACCAGTACCTGATTGACGATAAAGCCCCTGTCGCTGGACAGATGTTCCGATCGCCACAGCAAGCAGAGGTGTTGCGCCGTATCGCGATGGACGGTCGTGAAGGGTTCTACGAAGGCGAAGTGGCCGAAGATATGGTCGCATCGCTGAACGCTTTGGGTGGCACGCATACGCTGGACGATTTCGCCGCTGTTTCAAGCGATTACACTGATCCGATTGGGGGCGGCTATGGCGGGCTTGATCTGTATGAGCATCCACCCAACGGCCAAGGCGCGACTGCGATCCTGATCCTGAACATCCTCAAGCATTTCGATCTGAAAGCGATGGAACCGCTGGGTGCGCTACGGGCCCATATCGAAGCGGAAGCCACAAAATTGGCCTATGACACACGCAACCGCGTGATTGCCGATCCGGATCACACCGCGCGATTGGCGCACATGTTGTCGCCGGATACAGCAGCAAAACTGGCCTCGCTGATTGATCCCAAGCGTGCCCTGCCCGCGTCATTGCCCGGCGCCGAGGCCGTCCACAAAGATACCGTTTACATCACCGTCGTCGATAAGGACCGGATGTCTGTGTCGTTGATCTATTCGATCTTCCACGGGTTTGGATCGGGGCTTGCGTCCGACAAGTTCGGGATCTTGTTCCAGAACCGCGGTGCGGGGTTCACATTGGACGAAGGGCATCCGAACGAAGCGTTGGGCGGCAAACGTCCGATGCATACGATCATTCCGGGGCTGCTGTGTCGCAATGGCAAACCATACATGCCGTTTGGCGTGATGGGTGGGGCCTATCAGCCTACGGGTCATGCGCGTTTTATTAGCAACATGCGCGATTACGGGATGGATATGCAGGCCGCGATGGACGCGCCGCGTTGTTTTGCCGAAGCTGGCGAATTGCGGATGGAAAGCACCTATGGCGATGCGGTCAGGCAGGAATTGACCGATATGGGCCACGTTGTCGTCACGCCACCGGGTCCGATGGGCGGATCGCAAGCCATCGCGATCCACGACAGCGGTGTTTTGGAAGGGGCAAGCGACCCCAGAAAAGATGGGATCGCCTTAGGATATTGATTATTCGGCGGGCGCCGCGAAGTGCCCAAGGGCACGCCGGCGCACGAACATGATGGTCAAATGGCCACCGATGGTCAGCATGGCAAACCAGATCGGGAAAATGACCAACAACACGTCCCATGGGGCGGTTTTGAGTGCGGCACTGGACCCCAGCAACAGACCGGACGACCAGCAGAACAATGACACGACAGCAACTTGGGTCGCGACGGCAAATTGCATCGGCGGCAATGAAATCATCGGGCGCATCATGTTGTTACGCATCATCGGCCGGATAAACGCCCCGACCATGAACGAATTCAGGGTCATCAGAACCATGATGGATATCTTCGTCCAGAGCTTTGGCGAAAATGCTTCAAGCTGGAAACCTGTTCGGATGTAGATCAATGTAATTCCAGTGATCCAAAGCCCGACAAATGCGGCGGTGATCCAAACGTGGATGCGTTCGAGGTCTTCGATGTCAACTTTACCGATTGGATCGGAAAGCGATTGAAAAGACCGGTAGTCAAAATAAAGCGCCGTGCCCATTCCCATAGCGAAGCAGAATAGATGGGTGGCGCGCAAAATATCTAAGTACGTCTCGAAGATCTCCAAAACAAATCTCTCTCGTTAGGCAGCTATTGAGCGATCAGGAGCGAGCAAAGCGCTGATCTTAACCTTATGCTAACGCTATCGTTACGATTGTGTCGAGAATTCTTTCCGCAACCTACCCATCAGTATTGGTATTCGTTTCGAAACTTGCCGTCGAAACAGAAATGCCCGAACAACAGCCCAAACATTGATCAAATAGTCTTTGAAATGATCATCTTAAGATGATTGGGATCACGCACCGCGATGCGTCGCATCCAAGCCTATGGCTTAGTTCATTTGCACCTGAAGCGGGTAGTGCCCATCTTCGAAGGGACCAAACAGATCGTCGAGATCAGGGTGTTCTACCGGTTGGCCAGAGTAGTCGGCGACAAGGTTTTGTTCGGACACATAAGCCACGTAGTAGCTTTGATCGTTCTCAGCCAAAAGATGGTAGAACGGTTGCCCTTTTTCCGGACGACTGTCTTCTGGGATCGCTTCGTACCAAGCGTCGGTGTTTGAAAACATTGCATCGACATCAAAAACAACACCGCGAAACGGATGTTTGCGATGACGGACAACTTGTCCCAAATGATATTTTGCACGCGTCTTAAACATAACAATAGTCCCCTACCCTTTTACTAGCCGCGGAAGCCTGCCAAAGTCCACGGTAAACACCTTCAAAAAAAGGAAACAGTCTGTGAACCTTGCACTGACAGTCCTGAACATCACTGCCCCCGTCTTTCTTCTTGCCGCTGTCGGCTTTGCATGGGTCAAGATGGGGTTTGAATACCGCGTAGAGTTTGTAACCCGCCTTGCGATGACACTTTCGGTACCTTGTTTGATCTTTGTGGCGTTAATGAAGACCGAGATCGACCCAGAGGCATTGGCCACGCTGACATTGGCCAGCCTTGTCGCCTACACGCTTGTTGCTATTGCCTTTTTAATCGTCGTGAAGGTTTGCAAGCTGGACATGCAGACCTTCCTTGCCCCGTTGATATTCGGGAACACCGGCAACCTTGGCTTACCGCTTGCCTTGTTCGCTTTTGGTGAGGTCGGGTTGGGTTACGCGGTGGTGGTTTTCGCCGTCATGGCGATCCTGTCGTTCACGGTCGGCATTTGGTTGGTGTCTGGCGGCGGGTCGTTAACCAAGGTTGTAAAAGAACCGCTCGTTGCCGCCACGTTACTTGGCGCGTTGTTCCTGTGGAACGGTTGGGAGACCCCAGAATTCTTAACAAACGCGCTGGAACTGATTGGCCAAATGGCGATTCCGATCATGCTGATTACGCTTGGGGTTGCCGTTGCGCGGCTAGAGACGAAGGCGATGACGCAGGCCGTAATCTTGTCCGTCGTGAAGGTCGGCGTTTGTGCGGGTGCTGCATGGTGGGCTGCGACGTGGTTCGGGCTGTCCCCCGTGGCGGCAGCCGTTCTGATCGTGCAGGTCTCTACCCCTGTTGCGGTTACATCCTACATGCTGGCCGAAAAATACGGGGCCGATGCCCAGCCTGTCGCGGGATTGGTCGTCGCATCAACGGTGCTTTCTGTGATCAGTTTACCGCTCATCCTTGCATTTGTGATCTAACTGCGGCGAATTCACCGTTCACAGCCAAGCCGCATTGGGCTAGGCTGGAAAAAAACAAATGATAGGCGTGAGGCGATGAGCAGTTTCTTCCGCGCAATGGTACTTTTAGTTCTGCTAGGCAGCTGTTCCTCTGGATACGGCACGGCCCCGCGTGATCTTGATAATGCATGTGCTATTGTGAACGAACGACCCGAATACCTGCGGGCATTTAAGGCAACCCAACGCAAATGGGGTGTGCCTGTTCCGACGATCATGGCGATGATCTACCAAGAGAGTAAGTTCATTTCGAACAACCGTCCGCCGCATCAATATGCGTTGGGTGTGATCCCGATTGGACGGCAGTCTTCTGCACTGGGTTATTCCCAAGCGCTTGATGGCACGTGGGAAGAATACCAAGACCAAGAAGGAGGGCGCGGCGCTGACCGTGAAAGCATCCGTGATGCGACCGATTTTATGGGCTGGTATATGACCGCAACGGTCCGCGAAACTGGCGTGCCATTGGGTGACACGCGCAATCAGTATCTGGCCTACCACGATGGGCGGTCCGGGTATCTGCGCGGCACATGGCGGCGCAAACCGTGGCTGATCCGGATCGCGGGCGAAGTGGCACGACGCGCCACGACCTATGAGGCCCAGCTGCGATCCTGCGGCAAGATTTAAACAAAAAAGCCCGCGTCAGTGACGCGGGCTTTTTGTTCTATGCGCGGGTTTTATTCAAAACCGCGACGGCGCATTTCGCTGACAATGTTGAACTTTGATTCAGCGATACCCGCACCCGGCACCACGTCGTTCAGGATCACTGTCGTCTGACCACCGGTATCATCGGTCACAACCCACTGACGCAGCTCAACAGGGTTCGCCGTAAACACCAGCTGGATGTTGCCGTATTCCGGATGATCGGGGTCTTGCGCGGTCACGGTCGTGGATGTGCCGTCGGACGTATGGCCCGTCACCATGCGGCGGCGACCAAGATCAACGTTCTGTTCCAGAATAATGCTGAGCGGTGTCTGGTTCAGCGGATACCGATCCGGTGCCGTGTTCGACCGCGGATCAAAGATCGCCACCTGACCACCGCCAGCAATCATCAAAGAATTGTCCGGCGCGTTGTATTCGAACCGGATACGACCCGGCCGTTTGATAAAAATCTGGCCCGTGGACAGCGTACCATCGCCATTGATCTGGGTAAAACCACCCTGAGCAGTCACAAGACGGTTCAGATATCCGGACACTTCACCCAATGACAATTGCTGCGCAGAGGCAGAGGTCACTAAGGCGGGGGTCGCAAGTGCTGCAACACCAATGGACAGAAAATCACGTCGTTTCATAAAGCTACCTATCAGTTACCGGGCAATGTTTCACCCAAGGACATAAGCCCAACATGGCCGTTGTGCCACATGATAAGCGATAACATGCCGCCGTCACGGGTTATCACCCTTTAAAATAAGGAAAGGCGGGACGCTTTACGCGGCCCGCCCCTATTTCAACTGTCGCTCACAATGCGATCCTAGTGTTGTTCAGGCACCAAAATTTCGCGTTTGCCGACGTGGTTTGCTGATGAAACGACGCCTTCGTCTTCCATCTGTTCCACAAGCCTAGCTGCTTTGTTGTACCCAATCGCGAGCTTACGCTGGATGTAGGACGTTGAGCATTTCCGGTCCTTGATGACGATGGCGACAGCCGTGTCGTAAAGCGCGTTTTCCGTATCGGACCCGTCGCCAAGGCCAAGCACCAGATCGATGTCACTGCTCTTGCCGTCTTCTGGGCCTTCAACAACACCAGACATATATTCTGGTGGACCGAAGCCTTTCAGGTGGTTCACGATTTCTTCGACTTCCTCGTCCGAACAGAACGGCCCGTGGATACGGGAAATTTTACCGCCACCCGCCATATAAAGCATGTCACCCATGCCCAGCAGTTGTTCGGCACCCATTTCACCAAGGATGGTGCGGCTGTCGATTTTCGACGTGACCTGGAAGGAAATCCGCGTCGGGAAGTTGGCCTTGATCGTACCGGTGATGACGTCAACGGACGGACGCTGTGTCGCCATGATCAGGTGAATACCCGATGCACGCGCCATCTGCGCCAGACGCTGAATGCAGGCTTCGATTTCTTTGCCGGCGACCATCATCAGGTCGGCCATCTCGTCCACAACGACGACGATGTATGGCAGCACCTCTGGCTTGAACTCTTCTGTCTCGAAGACCGGATCGCCGGTTTCATCGTCGAAACCAGTTTGCACGGTGCGGCTGAACATTTCGTCCTTACCAAGTGCTTCGCGCACACGCCCGTTATAGCCGTCGATGTTCCGCACGCCCATTTTGGACATTTTGCGGTACCGTTCTTCCATCTCGCCCACGACCCATTTCAGCGCAACAACGGCCTTTTTCGGGTCAGTCACAACTGGGGACAGCAGATGCGGAATGCCGTCGTAAACCGACAGTTCGAGCATTTTCGGATCGATCATGATCATCCGGCAATCTTCGGGGCTGAGCTTATACAGCAACGACAGGATCATCGTGTTGATCGCCACGGATTTACCGGAACCGGTTGTCCCCGCGATCAAAAGGTGCGGCATCTTCGCAAGGTTTGCGATGATTGGCTCACCACCGATGTCCTTACCGAGCGCCAGCGGCAGTTTCATGCTGCTATCGCCAAAATCACGCGCTGACAGCATTTCGCGCAGCACAACCATTTCGCGTTTTTCGTTCGGCAATTCGATCCCGATCACAGACCGGCCCGGCACTGTGGACACACGTGCGGACAGCGCGGACATGGACCGTGCGATATCGTCGGCGAGGCCGATCACGCGGGATGCTTTCAAACCGGGTGCTGGTTCGAGTTCGTACATCGTCACAACCGGGCCCGGACGCACAGACACGATTTCGCCTTTGACGCCGTAGTCGTCGAGCACGGATTCCAGCATCCGCGCGTTTTCTTCCAGCGCTTCGTCGGACAGAACATAGCGTTCGATCGTCTCTGGCCCGCGCAGCAGGTTCAGCGGCGGCATTTCGAAATCAGCGTATTTGTTTTCTTCCAGCGGCAGCGCAGGCTGGCTTTCGCGCAAGGCTTGCTTGGACGGTAGTGTTTCGCGTTTCAACGGGTGCTGCACGACCTTCTTCGGGGCCTGTTCCGGAATTTCGACACGCTGGACCTCTGGTTCAGCGACTGGTTCTTGCACGGGTGCAAAATTGCGCTGCAAAACGGGCCGGACGGGTGCCGCGACCTCCATCGGTGCTTCGATTTCTGCGATCTCTTCGATCACGGGATCATCGACAGGCGCGTCCATAAAGCCCGCCTCGACCATTGGCACGTCTTCCGGCAATGGCGGCAGACCGCGTGGCGTAGTGTCCAAAATCATCGGCTGTGGGCCGCGCCCTTTGGTCAGTGATGGTTCAATCCGTGCACCTAAATCGGTGACGGGTGCTGGACCTTTGCGGGACCGAACAGCGTCAGCGATCCGTGCGGATACACGATCTTCAGGCGCTGCTGGTGCTTCTTCAACAACGGGTTCAGGCGCGTTGCGCTTGAGCAAACCAGCCAAGAAACCGGTCGATTGCGGGGCTGGTTCGCGTGTTGGCGCCGTGAGAACAGGTTCTTCGACAGGCGCCGCAACAGCGGGTTCTTCGACCTGGGACCCCGGCATCGGCGGCATTTTGCGCGCTGTTTCCACAGGCATCGCTGGGTTTGCGCGCACGACGGCTGTTGCACGTTTCTTCATTTCAGCGGCTGGAACCGGCATGATCGGATCGGGGATCAAGGCAGCGGCTTCGGCTTCTTCGGCTGCGGCTAGCGCTGCTGCTTCACGGTTCAAACGCGATTGTTCGCGCTTTGCAGCAATCGTTTGGCCCAAGCCATTTGCGGCATTGGCAGAGGCGGCGGCACCTCTGCCAAGCACGCGTAGCAACAGCGCGTAGGCCATTACTACTCCCAAGAACATAAAGCGGATGCCTGTGCGAATTTCTTCTTTGGTGAAACCCAAGGTGAACAACGTCACCACAATCATGCAGACCGCCAAAATAAGTGACAGCAATTTCAACGCAAACGGCGCACCCAGAGGGATCAGGATTTGCAGCGTCACGCCAAGAACAGTGTCACCGAACAGGCCACCAAGGCCAAAGTTCGGTGGCCAGTTCACGCTTGGCACCAATGTCGCGGCATAAAGGGACGCAACCACAACAGCGATGGGCGCGAAAATCGCGCGGCTCATCGCGCGTTCATGGCCGTAGTGCAGCGCAAAACGCAGGCCCCACGCGACCAACGCGAGCGGGATCATCCATGCGCCCTTGCCCACGATCATCATCAAGGTTGCAGCGGCGGACGCGCCGGATTGACCCAACCAGTTCTGCACAGGTGCGTCAGTTGCGGAAATCCATGATGGATCGTTTGGCGAAAAGCTGTAGATCATCGCCGCGAACAACAAACCAACGCCGATCAACGCAAAACCCAGCAATTCCTTGCTGCGTTTTTCGATCACCGCCTGTGTATTGCTGTCCAAAAGTGGATCGCGCTTGCGTGCCTGATAAGATGCCATCGTTATTCCCTCAGTCGTAGAGACAGTCGCGGAGGATCGTCAGACCGCGCTGCATTTCTTGTGTTGGGGCCACCATGGCGACCCGTAAAAATTTGTCTGCTGGGTTCACGCCGTTGAAATCGCGGGCCAAATAGGCCCCCGGCAACGTGCGCACACCTGTTTCTTCCCACAGCTTCACCGCTGCGGCTTCGCCGTTCTCAACGGGCAACCACAGGAAAAAACCGGCGTCTGGTGATTTGTAGCCCGGCACATCGCCCATGATTTGGTCGGCGGCTTTGTATTTTTGTTGGTAAAGGGCGCGGTTTTCGATCACGTGGTTTTCGTCCAGCCACGCGGCAGCTGCCACGGCCTGCAACGGTTCAGGCGACGGCGTGCCCGCATAGGCGCGCAATTGGCGCACACGGCGAATGCTCTCAAGACCACCTGCGCAGAAACCTGACCGCAAACCAGCAAGGTTCGACCGTTTCGACAGCGAATGGAAGATCATCACGCGGTCAGGGTCGCACCCCAAACGCTGCGCCATTTCCAACGCACCGACAGGCGGCGTGTCACGGTAGATTTCGGAATAGCATTCATCTGCGAAGATTTTGAAATCATACTTTTCCGCCAAGGCGATCAGTTTTGTCCAATACGCTTCGTCAGCTACAGCGCCCTGCGGGTTCGCTGGCGAGCAAATGTAGGCAAGCGTTGTGCGTTCCAACACGTCCTCTGGCATGGCCGTGTAATCCGGCAAATGCCCAGTTTCATCCGTCGCAGGCACAAAAATCGCTTCGGCCCCAATCGCATTCGCAGCAGCAGAATAGGCCGGATAAAACGGGTTCGGCGACAAAACCACAGGCCGTTTGCCGTTCTTCGTCTCTGGCCCAAGGGCGATGGCCGCGTTGAACAATCCTTCACGGGTGCCGTTCAGGTTCAGGATATTGTCTGGCGTCACAGATACATTGTATCGCTTGTCCAACCACAGTGTGATCGCGTCCAACAGGGCCACAGTTCCGTTATTATTCGGATACTTACGAAAATCGCCCATATGCTTTGCCAGCAATGGGCCAACGAAATCAGGGAACGCGTGCTGTGGTTCGCCGATGGTCATATTAATGACCTCGCCACCGGGTGTCCGATGATCGAGTAGCCCACGCAAACGGGGCCACGTCGCTTCCGGAAGGGAAGAAAACCGCTCAGGGTATACCATAACTGCCTCATGTGCGGGATCATTTCGCCCCGCTTTTGTCCAACGTAGCCGCTGGTTTAGGCGTCTGTCCAGAATAGCGTGGGCAGATTGTGGCAAGCCGTTAGGCGATTGTGTCTTTTGTGTCCTGTCCTGCGCGTAATGCCGCCTCTGCTGCAGCACCGATACGCAATAGGCGCGCTTCGGCGTGTTTTGGTGTGTTGAACATGATCCCGCAGGACGGTGTCCCTGTCGGCAGGGTCAACGACGTGAGGTCTAACAAGTTCGCGATGCGTGTATTGCGCAATGCCAGCAGGTTTTCGGTTTTGTAGTAGGCGTCATCGGTCAAAAGCCGATCCGCATTTGGCGGCAATATCGGGGCCGTTGGCATGATCACGGCGTCGAACCCTGCGAACGCGGCGGTGAAGGTGTCGCGCACCTGTCGCAGCAAATTCCATCCGCTGACGTAATCAGCCGCAGAAACGTGCTGCCCCCCACGTACCCGTTCAAGGATTTGCGGGAACATTTTTTCTGGTGCTGCTTCGACTTTGTCACGCCACCAGCCGTAACTGTCACCCGCGTACAGGTTTCCAGCGACATCAAAGGCTTGTGCCAGTTGTGGGAAATTTGCGTGGGTGACGTTTACACCCTGTGCTTCCAATAGGGCGACAGCGTTTTCAAAAGCCTGTAGCGGGGCATCACGTACGCCGTCCATCGCGATGGTATCCAAGATCGCGACATTCAGGCCCGCCAAAGATGCCGCGCCAAGATCAGCGGACTTGGTACCGCCGAGCAGACCAAACAGAAGGTTCGCGTCTTCAACAGACCGGCACAATGGCCCGACCGTATCAAAAGTCTGACACAGCGGCACGACGCCTTTAAGGCTTAGCAATCCGTGGCTTGTCTTCAACCCGACCAAATCGTTCCATGCCGACGGGATGCGCACCGACCCGCCCGTATCCGATCCAATGCCAGCCGCTGCCAGCCCAAATGCGACCGACGCGGCAGCCCCGCTAGACGACCCGCCCGGCACCGCCTCTGCATCGTTTTTGCAGGGCGGTGTTGCGGTCATCGGGTTCAGGCCCAAGCCGGAAAATGCGATTTCAGACATGTGGGTCTTGCCGAGGCAAACGAGGCCAGCGGCAGTAGCGTTTTGCAAGACTTCAGCGTCGGCATCAGGGACCCTGCCCGCCATTAGCTTGGTCCCAGCTTCAGTTCCTAAGCCCGCGGTGTCGAACAAATCTTTCCACGACACAGGCACACCGTCCAATGGCGATCTGCGCAACCCACTGGCGGCACGTGTTGCAGCTGCCCGCGCCTCTGCCCGCGCCCGATCGTGGCTGACCCGCGCGTAAATGCGGTCGCGTAACGGATGCCCGTCGATGGCGGTCAGATAGGTTTCGGTCAACGCAACGGGATCAATCATCCCATCCGCAATCCCGCGCCCCAAATCAGCGGCGGTCATCCATAGCCAGTCTTGCATCGCGGTCTCCTATTTCTTCACGACGAAGGTAGCGGCGACGCGGCGCATGGACAATCCCGTGCAGACCCCCATATCTAGGCCCATGAGCAATGATTTGATTATCGTAGGTGGCGGCCTGAACGGTCCGGCCTTGGCGTTGGCAGCAGCGAAAGCAGGGTTTTCGGTCACGATTATTGACGCCCTGCCCGAAGATACACGCAAAGACCGTGATTTTGACGGGCGATCCTATGCGCTGGCGCTGACGTCGATGCGACTGTTGCGGCAGATTGGCGTCTGGGAACAGGTCGCTGATCATGCGGAACCCATGCTCGAGATTAAAGTGACCGATGGCCGCGCAGGTGAAGGTCCGTCGCCTTGGATGATGCACTTTGACCATGCTGAAATTGAAGAAGGGCCGATGGGGTATCTTGTCGAAGATCGGCACCTGCGGCGGGCGTTTTTGGATGCCATAGCCGCGCAGCCATTGATTACGCAAATGTCGGGCGAAACCGTTGTAAGTCAAACGGTTAAACCGAACGGGGTAGAGGTGACGCTGGCGTCCGGCGGCACGATGTCCGGCAAGGTTCTGATCGGATCCGATGGACGCCGTAGCGGCACTGCTGAACGTTCTGGTATCGGGCGAACGGCGTGGGGGTATGACCAAACTGCGATTGTTTGCGCCGTCGCTCATGAAAAACCGCACGGCGGCATCGCGCACCAATTCTTTATGCCCAATGGGCCGCTCGCAATTCTGCCACTGACCGAAAACCGGTCATCTATTGTTTGGTCAGAAGTAACCAGTCGCGCGAACATGATTGCGGGGCTTGATGATGCGGGTTTCTTGGATGCGCTACGGCCCGCCTTTGGCAGTTTCCTTGGCGAGATTTCATTGGTCGGGCAAAGGTTCACCTATCCGCTTGGTCTATCGCTTGCTGACAGTTTTATCGCAGACCGCGTTGCGCTGGTCGGCGATGCGGCACACGGTGTCCACCCGATTGCGGGCCAAGGCCTGAATGCAGGATTGCGTGACGTCGCGGCCCTAGCACAAGTGCTGAAGGAAGCCCGCGCGCGGGGCGAGGACATCGGTGGCGCACAAACGCTGTCGCGTTACCAACAATGGCGTCGGTTCGATACGGCGACGCTTGCGGTTGCGACAGACACATTCAACCGTTTGTTTTCCAACGATAACCCCCTACTGCGAGCAGCGCGCGATTTGGGGATGGGTCTGGTCAACAAGGCGCCGAACCTGCGCCGATCATTTATGCGCGAAGCGGCAGGCCTGACCGGTGATCTTCCCGACCTCATGAAACGTTAGATCGGTTCGATCAGATCGCAGTTGCCCGCTTGATTTGCCCACATTGGGATTTGCGCAGCCGGGTGGCCCACTTCGTCGATATGCACGTGACGGATAACCTGCGTTTCCCAAAGATCAGGATCATCCAGCAGATGTGCGGGCAGTTTATGCTGACATAACCGGCGGTTTTTCACTATTTTGACCGTCGCGACAGCGTCGACGCCGTGGGTCGGCAGCCGCAGCGACAAAAACCCTTTCCGCAGATAATCTTCGCGTTCACGCAGCCGACGAATATCAGTTCGGATCATGGCCAATTCGTCAGCCGGATGCATATTTCTCATTCAGAATCCCCTTTAGCAACTTCGCTCAGGAGACCGTAAAATTCGAAATAAAAAGTAAACTTCGGCAATTTAGCCGAGCACACGCGCCTCATCGACAAGCATTACGGGAATGCCGCCACGGATCGGGAACGCGAGGCCCGCGTTCTCGGACACCAGTTCCTGCTTTTCCGCGTCGTATTTCAACGCATTGCGGGTTTCGGGACAAACCAGCGCTTCAAGCATTTTCGGGTCAAAAGTGTCGGCGTTCATTGCATTGTTTCCTCTGCTGACCCGCCCCGCAGTGCGAATTCAATCAGTGTGACCAGTGTTTCGCGTCGTGTCGTCAAGGACGGCGCCTCAAGCAATGCCTGCTTATCTTCGGGTTCAAACGGACACAACATCGACAGTGAATTGATCAACAATTCGTCTTCTGCCTCGGACAGCGATTCCCAATCCGTATTCAGACCTTGGTCTTCAAAAAAGCGTCCCAAAGTTTTCAGGAATGCAGAGCGATCAAAATCGTCATCCATTTCGGTCGGACCTAGATCGCGTCCAAAACCGCCCCAGTCGACTTTGCACTTGCGGTAGGGCGTAAACCCTTCTGTTTCCTCGATAATGCGGAAGCGCGACATGCCCGACAACGTCACCATATAGCGACCATCTTCGGTTTCAGAGAACGCAGTCAGCCGCCCCGCGCAGCCGATTTTGTGCAGTTGATCCGGCTTTCCCGGACCATCAAAGGGCTGGACCATCCCGATCAACCGGTGGTCTGTTTTCAAGACGTCATCCATCATCGCCAGATACCGCGGTTCAAACAAATGAAGCGGCAAGCGGGACCGCGGCAGCAATAAAGCGCCGGGCAATGGAAACACTGGGATCGTGTCGGGCAATTCGTGTTTGTTCATAATGAACAAGGTAGGGTGTTTCCCAGATCAGGCAAATATCAAAGACGACAATTTACGACGCCCGTTCAAAACGATTGGATCATTCGCTGCAAGCGCGTCAAAGATCTTGAACAATTGGGCCCGCGCCGCACCATCATTCCATTCGCGATCACGACGGAACAGTTCAAGCAACGTTGCCACGGCGGTTTCGGCGTCGCCGCCCGCATGCTGCGCGACGGCCAGATCAAATCGCGCTTGGTGGTCGTCTGGGTTCGCGTCAACTGATGCCGCCAATTCAGCAAGCGGGCCCGCGTTTTGCGCTTCACGCGCCAATGTGACTTGGGCATGGGCCGCTTCCAGCAACGCATCCGTTGAGATTTCCGCAGGCGCACCGTTCAACACGGCCTCTGCCTGATCAACGTCATCAAGCGCGAGATATGACCGGACAAGGCCCGCATAAGCAGCAGCATTCGCAGGGTCTTCTTGCAGGATTGCGGCAAATGTTTCTGCGGCATCAGCGGCTTCACCGTCCGTCAGCATTTGCTCTGCAGCTTCAATCGCGTCGGCCAAACCATTGTCAGCTTCGGGCCCCATCGCCGCAATCTTATCGACAAAGGCCTGAATTTCGGACGGCGGCAACGCCCCCTGAAAACCGTCAACAGGTTGGCCTTGATGAAACGCGAACACCGTCGGGATCGATTGAACCCGCAACTGGCCCGCATAGCCAGGGTTGGCATCAACATCGATCTTGACCAGTTTCACGCGACCGCCCGCGGCAGTCACAGCCGCTTCAATCGCTGGTCCCAAAGTTTTGCATGGTCCACACCATGGGGCCCAAAAATCCACAATCACGGGAACCGTTTGCGAAGCTTCAATCACGTCCTGCATAAAGGTCGCGTCGGTGCCATCTACAATCATATCAGCGGCGGCGGGTGCGGATGGTGTCGTGCCAAGCTCTAACATCGGGCTCTCCTCAAATCAGTTGGACTATATATGGAGACGCGCACCAAAAGGCCAAGGGCCATTTCAAGGTTTACTGGCGAGAGCGCTGGCCTTAAACCAAAAAGATGCAAAAAACACTGCTTACATTCGGCGATAGCAACACCCATGGCACGATGCCGATGACTGCGGCATCCGACAATTTTCGTTATGGCGTCGGTCAACGTTGGCCAAGCGTGACCGCCCAGGCACTCGGATCGTCGTGGCGGCTGATAGAGGAAGGCCTACCGGGGCGGACAGCGACGGCGGCCTGCGATCCCATTATGGGCGCGCATATGAACGGGCAGATCGGACTACAGATTGCGCTTGGTAGCCACAAGCCCATTGATCTGCTGACGATCATGTTAGGGACGAATGACTGCAAACCCTACTTCGGCCTGACAGCGCAAGGTATCGCAAGCGCGATAGCGGGGCTGATTGCGATTGCAAAGGACCCGGACGTACAGGCCAAACACGGTGGTTTTGAAATTCTGCTGATCGCCCCGCCAGTGGTCCAAGAGCGTGGTGCCTTCGTGGCAGAGCTTTGGCAGGCAGCAGGGAAATCAGCGGCCCTACCAGCCCTTTACGCAGACCTCGCCGCCCATACTGGGATCGCATTCCTTGATGCGAGCCCGCATGTCACAACCTGCGCCGAAGACGGCGTTCATTTTGATGAGATCGCGCATCAAACCCTTGGACAGTTGGTCGCAGCCAAGATCGCGTCGCTATAGATCGAAGGTCGCGAAGACAGGCGCATGATCGCTTGGTTTTTCCCAACCGCGCACGTCGCGGATGACCCGACTGCCGGACGCTGACCCAGCGATATCGGGAGTGGCCCAAACGTGGTCCAAGCGGCGGCCTTTGTCGGCGGTGTCCCAATCAGGCGACCGATACGACCACCAGCTGTACAGTTTGCCTTCAGGCACATCCGCGCGGGTGACGTCCACCCAATCGCCTGCGGCTTGCACGGCTGCCAAGGCTTCAACTTCAACCGGCGTGTGGCTGACCACTTTCAACAGTTTCTTGTGGTCCCAAACATCATCTTCGCGCGGCGCAATGTTCAAGTCGCCGACAAGAATAGCTTTTTCCGGTTTTTCCGCAGTAAATCCGGCTTGCATATCGCGCAAATAATCCAGTTTCTGACCAAATTTTTCGTTGATTTCGCGGTTCGGCTTGTCGCCGCCTGCAGGCACGTAAAAGTTGTGGACCGTCACCCCGTTTTCCAGCTTGCCCGCGATATGACGGGCATGACCGAGATCGGCGTAGTCGTATGCACCCGCCTCTTCCATCGGGATTTTCGACAGGATCGCCACGCCGTTGTACCCCTTTTGCCCGCGCGCCACGACGTGTTCGTAACCAAGGTCGCGAAAGCCTTCCATCGGGATTTTCTCGACCGGGCTTTTGCATTCCTGCAGGCACAGGACATCGGGTGCTTCTTCACGCATCAAGCGCAGCACGATGTCTTCGCGCAAGCGGACAGAGTTGATGTTCCAAGTGGCAAGTGTAAACGGCATCGGGCAGTCCTTAAATCAGTGCAGAAACAGGGGAAATCCGGCCCGTCACAAGGCCGTCCCAGTTGCGAATATCAGGTGTCATCAGGGATTTGGCGGTCGGGTGGCTGGCATCCAGCACGCCGAGCTTCACAAGGATCGCCGCAATCGCGGCTTCGCTGGCGCGGGTCGCGCCGTCCGTGATTTTCAGTGCCACGCCGAGCTGCTTTTCAGGAATAATCGCGATGAACACGCCTTCTGCGCCCGTTTTCACGGCAACCTTGCCATCCATGGCCCGCATCAGATTGGTACAAGCACGCGTCTCGCCCGCGACCATTTCGGGATAGGCCATCATCGCTTGCGCAAGGCGGGCGGCGGCAGATGAGCGTGTATCGCTGCGGGTGTGGGCCGATGCAAAGAAGGCCATAGACCGCGCCAATCCGTGCAGGGTGCTGGCGAAATTCGGGGCGGAACAACCATCGATGCCGTACGTGGGCGATGTTTCTTGGGTCACCTCTTCGAACACCGCTTTGCAGGCTTGCTGCACGGGATGGTCGATCTGCGTATACTCGGTCCCTGCGCCGAGATGTTTGTTCAGCGTCAGGAACCCGGAATGTTTGCCCGAGCAATTATTGTGGATGCGGCAAGGCTGGTCGCCCGCGCGGATCAGATCATCGCGCACGTCCTTGTCGCCGGGCACCTGCGGGCCACAGCGGAAATCCGGTTCCGCCAGCCCAAGGTCCTTGATCCATGCAGAAACGGCTTCTGTGTGAATGTAGGACCCGTCATGGGACGCGCAGGACAAAGCCAATTGTTTTTCAGTCAACCCAAAGGAGTCCGCAGCACCACTTTCGACCAACGGCAACGCCTGCAGCATCTTACAAGACGACCGTGGGAAGATCACAGTTTCCGGATCACCCCATGCGTCAATGATCTGACCGGACGCATCGCAGACGACTGCATGGCCTTGGTGCATGCATTCAATCATGTCGCCCCGCCAAATTTCGATCAGGTCTACTGGGTGTGTCATCTGCGTCCCTCATGTCACAACGCCAGGTGGTTGGCCTTTAGGGCTTTCCCAACTGGGCAGTTTTTTGCTAACCCTATGCCTATCGAGTTGAAACACGACCCGCTAGCCGAAAAGGTGCACACCAGATGCACGGATGGCTGAGTTGGGCATCCAGAGGCAATCACAGCGTGGAGGCTGTCACTATGATGAAGAATTTTGCACGGATCCTGACGGCAACGGCCCTGATCGCCGCGAGCAGCAGCGTCAGCGCACAGGAATCGTCAAACCGGGTCGCAGCAAACACCGATTGGAGCGTGTTTGTCGAAGATAACCCGACCGAATGCTGGGGTGTATCGGCCCCAAAAGAAACCGTAAACAGCCGTGACGGGAACGTCGTGCAGGTGCGCCGTGGCGATATCCTGCTGTTCGTTTTCTACCGTCCGGGTGCGTCTGTTCAAGGCCAAGTCGCCTTTACTGGCGGTTATCCATTTGCGAGCGGATCAACTGCAACGCTGGATATCGGCGGCACAACGTTTGAATTGTTCACCGAAGGCGAATGGGCTTGGCCTGCGACACCTGAAGACGACGCGAAAATCGTTGCTGCGATGAAACGCGGGTCTGGTGCCAGCATGACAGCGCGGTCTGGTCGCGGCACGGTCACAAAAGATACGTTTTCACTGCTTGGCTTCACCGCTGCAGTTGAAGAAGCCGCACGACGCTGCGCGGGGTAGTCGATTTTTCGCGAAAAACCGGATGGGGGCCAGCCCCCATACCCCCGAGGTATTTACGACCAAAAGAAATAAGGCGTCGGTTTTCATTGGAAACCGGCGCTTGTTGTTTATATGAGGCCCAGATGTTGGAGATTCTGCTATGACCGCCACGGCCCCTGTTACACCTGATATGCTGACGATCCCCCGTAAAGATACGGGCGGTGGCTTGCCGAATCTTGTCGGCATGACACGTGAAGCGATGCGTGATGCGTTGATCGCTGCCGGTACGCCTGAGAAGCAGGCGAAGATGCGGGTCGGCCAGATTTGGCAGTGGATTTACCACTGGGGCTTTCGCGACTTTGAACAGATGACGAACCTCGCGAAAGATTACCGCGCGATGTTGGCCGAGACATTTGTTGTGGCTGTACCAGAGGTTGTGACCCGTCAGGTGTCCGAAGATGGTACCCGCAAATATCTGGTCCGTATTGCTGGCGGCCACGAGGTTGAGATCGTTTATATTCCCGAAACGGATCGCGGCACGCTATGTGTGTCGTCGCAGGTCGGGTGCACGCTGACCTGTTCGTTCTGTCATACGGGCACACAGAAACTGGTGCGCAATCTGACTGCTGCCGAGATCATCGGACAGGTCATGGTGGCCCGCGACGATTTGGGCGAATGGCCGGAACCCGGCACCCGCACCGAAGCCGACCGCACCCGCCTTTTGTCGAACATTGTTTTGATGGGGATGGGCGAGCCGCTGTACAACTTTGAAAGCGTCCGTGATGCGATGAAAATCGCGATGGACCCGCATGGCATCCAGCTATCGCGCCGCCGTATTACGCTGTCGACGTCTGGTGTGGTTCCAGAGATTGCCCGCACTGCCGAAGAAATCGGCTGTCAGTTGGCCATTTCGTTCCACGCCACCACCGATGAGGTCCGCAATAAGTTGGTTCCGATCAACAAACGCTGGCCTTTGGCCGATCTGCTGGACGCATTGCGCAGCTACCCCAAGGTATCCAATTCAGAGCGGATCACGTTCGAATATGTCATGCTCGACGGTGTGAACGACAGCGACGAAGATGCGCACCGCTTGGTCAAACTGATCGACGGCATCCCCGCAAAGATCAACCTGATCCCATTCAACGAATGGCCCGGTGCGCCGTACAAACGGTCATCAAACAACCGCATTCGCAAGTTCGCTGATATTGTTCATAACGCGGGCTATTCGTCCCCAGTTCGCCGACCACGCGGTGAAGATATCATGGCCGCCTGTGGTCAATTGAAGTCTGAAACCGAACGTGGCCGTAAGTCCAAAGCGCAAATCGCGGCTGAAACCGGAACCTGACGCCCTTTATCCTGTTGTGCCTTCTGAAAAGGAGATCAGCATGACCAAGTATAACAAAGGCGACAAGGTTGAATGGAACTGGGGCAACGGGACCGGCACTGGTCAGGTTGAAAAATCCTACACCGAAAAGGTAACGCGCAAGATCAGCGGCACCGAGGTCACCCGTGATGCGGATAGCGATAATCCCGCTTACTACATCAAACAGGACGACGGTGACGCCGTCCTGAAATCTGAATCTGAGCTGTCGAAGGCGTCTTAGGCCAACAGCGCACGCGCCTCATCCGGTGACAGTGCTGCGGGGCGTTCGCATGTTGTGGATAGCGTGATGAACCGGCGTTCTTCGCCGGATTTCAGGATGCTTGTCATGACGTCCGTCGCATGCACCGCGACATCGACATTACAGCGGTGGTCACGCCCTTCAGCGATGGCCGCGGCCATATCCGCTAGCCCCGCACAGCGATAGTTGGCTTTGCTGCTGTCTTCGAAGTTGTTCACACCAAACGGATGATCCCACGCATCAAGCACCTTGATGTCACGGTCCTGCCCGCCGATTTCGACGTCACCGCCAAAGAAGTTCGGATCAGGCACGAAGATTGATGCGTCTTCGCCGTAAAGCTCCATATTCGTGTGCTTATTGGTCCAAACGTCCCAGCTGGCCCCCATCGTCACGGCGGCCCCGTTTTCAAATTCCAGCAGCGCGTGGATGTTTGTTGCGACGTCCACCGGAATGACTTCTCCATCGCGCGGGCCGTTGCCGATTGTGCGTGTCGGGAAGGTTTTGTTCGCCAAAGCGGCTACCGATTTCACGGGCCCGATCAATTGGATCAGGTTGGTGACATAATACGGCCCCATGTCGAGTACCGGACCACCGCCAGGTTTGAAAAAGAAATCAGGGTTTGGATGCCATGCCTCCATCCCATGCCCCATGACGTGACATGTGCCGCCGATGATTTTGCCGGTTTGGCCGCCATCGATTGCAGCGCGTGCCTGCTGATGCGCACCACCAAGGAACGTGTCAGGCGCAGAGCCGACCCGCAGGTTTTTCGACGCTGCCAGATCGCGCAGGATTTGACCTTCTTCCAATGTCAAGACCAATGGCTTTTCGGAGTAGGCGTGCTTGCCTGCTTCCAAAACGGATTTGGTCACGGCGAAGTGCGCATCCGGGATCGTCAGGTTTACGATCACATCGACGTCGGACGCCTTTAGGATGTCATCAACCGTGTCCGCCCGCACGTCAAATTCAGCCGCACGCGCGTTTGCGTTGTCCATGTTGAGGTCCGCAACCGCGACCAGTTTCAGCGATTTAAAGATCGGCGCTAGTGTCAAATACGCCTTTGAGATATTCCCGCATCCGATGATGCCAACACCAAGTTGTGCCATATTATCAATTCCTTAGAAGTTAGACGCACTGGCAAGGCTACGTGTCGCCATGCGCTGGTGGTCAGACGGATTGTCGTGTTCAACGACGTAGTGATCCACGCCCGCAGCTTGCAAAGCCGCGTGGATCGCCGCCCAATCCATGGTGCCATGACCTACGTCAGCCCAACCATCTTCATCCGCGTTTTCGCCGGCAGGTGCGACGTCTTTGATGTGGACCGCTGCGATACGGCCTGCGTATTTGTTGATCCATGCGACAGGATCTTCGCCCGCCCGCTTCACCCAACCAAGGTCGAGTTCCAGCATCATGTCGGGTGCCGCCGCCATCATCAGATCGAGCGGCATTTCACCTGTTTCGGTCGCGACCAATTCAAAGTCGTGGTTGTGCCAGCCGAACTTGATCCCAGCCGCCACGAAAGGTTCGCTGATCTTGGCAAGCCGTTCGCCAAAGGCAGTCCAGCCAGCCGTATCTGTCGGCCGTTCGTCTTCTTGCAGATACGGTACAAACGCCGCCCGCATTCCGAAATCGCGAATGATTTCAATCGCTTTGGCAGGATCGCCTTCCATCAGATCAAGGCCGATGTGGCTGCTTGTCATCTTCAGGTCTGTGCCTTCGAAGGCCGCTTTCACCGCATCCACATCGTCGAAAAGCGCGCCGTATCCTTCGACCTCTTTGAAGCCCGCTGCAGACAGCATTTTCAACGTTTCAGACAGCGGCGGGAAGTTCCGCGAACAATAAAGCTGGTAAGAAATATGAGTCATTCGATGTCCTCTAGGCAGTCGTGGCACTGTGCAAATCGCGCAGTGTAAAGGTTGGAGTTTGAGACGCGTCGCTTGGCGTGAATGTGATGGTCCGGCTTTCGCCGGGCAGCATGTCAAACGCGTTGTCAGAGAAACGTCCCTGTGTGTCTGCCTCGAGCGAGGTGAACAAAGACAGGCCCTGTGCAGTCAATGTGATCGTGTTCCCCGTGATGTCCATGGCGACGTTCGCAGGGAGCAGATCGAAGGTTTTGTACGGCTTCGGCGTATAGATTTCGCGCCCTTCGCCCTGATCGCTTTTCCACGATACGACCAGCATTTCGCCGTCGTTCAAATCGGTTACTGGCATGCTGAGCATATCAATGGATGTATCCCAGATCGTAGAAGTTGCTTTCGCCAACGGGCGCAGATCACCAGCCATATCAACAGCTTGTGCCGTCACCGCAACATCGACTGACGCAGGTGCGTCGTTGGTTCCGCGCAGTGTGATTGTGTCGCCCGTGGGCACGGCTGTGACCATGACATCCGCGTAGAACGCTTGCGCCATGTGGTGCATCAGTTTCCAGTCCCCGCCGTAGTCCAGCGACGCCCATGAACAGACGGGCCACGTATCGTTCAGCTGCCAGATGATCGTGCCCATGCAGCGCGGCTTTTGCGTGCGCCAATGGGTGACGGCCGTTTTGATCGCGACGCCCTGTTGGATTTGGCTGAGATAGACGAAATCTTCGAACTTCTCAGGCCAGCGGAAATAGCGGAACATCGTTTCTGCGATCCGCGCGTTCCCGCCGTCGTTCTTCTGGTGGCTTTCCAGAACGGGTGCCGCGATGTTGCGGTCCGCTTCGCCGGTAAAGTCACGCACGGCGTTCATGCCGGGATAGGACTGGAACCCGAATTCCGAACAAAAACGAGGACTTACGTCGCGGTAGTGGTCAAAATCGCGGCCTTCGTGCCAGACCGACCAGAAGTGCATGTCGCCTGATCCATCATCGTGCCACGCATCGCCAAAGTTCAGCGGACCGGGTGATGGTGATGACGGCCACCAGATCGCGTGGGGGTCGGTTTCAAGTAGCGTATCTTCGATGGCGCGGTTCAGACGGTCGTAGTTCACCAAGTACCGGTCGCGGTCGTTGATAGAACAGTCGTACCAGCCCAACGCCCCGATGAGTTCGTTGTCGCCACACCAGACCGCAAGGCAGGCGTGGTGGTGCATCCGTGCGACGTTGTCGCGAATTTCCGCTTTAACTTCAGAGATGTAAGCGCGATCAGACGGGTAGAGGTTGCAGGCGAACATGAAGTCCTGCCAAACCATAAGCCCGAGTTCATCGCAGCTATCGTAGAACGATGTTGGTTCGTACCGGCCACCGCCCCAAACGCGGATCATGTTCATGTTGGCCTCTTTCGCGGAGACCAGAAGCGCATGCGTTTTGTCGTCCGTGATGCGACCAGCAAGCGCGTCTGCGGGGATCCAGTTGGCCCCTTTGCAGAACACATCGCGCCCGTTCACGCGGAACTTGAAACCAAGCCCTGCGTCGTCTTCTTCCGTGACCAATTCCATCTGGCGTAGGCCAAGACGGCGGGTCGCTGTCGCGTCACCTGCGGTGATTTTCAGGTCGTAGAGCGGTTGATCGCCCTGCCCTGCTGGCCACCATAATTTCGGTTGTGATACGCGTGCACTAAGCGTGCACAACCCGTGCACCGCCGTACCCGTGATGGTCTGGCCGTCAAAGTCGAGCGTCACCGCGCCATCGTGGTTTGTTGTCGCCACCTGAACCGTCACAAGCACGCCGTCGCCGCTGTGATCCTGATGGATATTCAACGTGTCGATGCGGGCGGCTTTGGATGGTTCCAACGCGATGTCGCCGTAGATGCCAAACGGAGCCAGCGCGATGTTCCAATCCCAGCCGAAATCACAGGCGGGTTTGCGCAGGAAATTCCCGAACGGGATCGGGCAGTTTTTGGAAATTGGCAGTTCGAAATCATGTGCGTCTTGCAATGCACGGCCCGCGTCCACCGGACTGTGGAATGTGATCGCGATGGTGTTTTCGCCAGATTTGGCTACATCGCCAAGTGCAACGCGGTAGTCGCGGAACGCGTTCTGGGCTTCCAACACGACCACATCGTTGACCCGCACGGTCACGACTGTATCCATGCGCGACAAAACCAGATCAACGTCGGTATCGATCAAATCAAACGTCCGCGTCGCAGTCCAATCGCGTTCGCAAATCCACCGCAGATCAAGTTCGTTCTTGCCGAAGTAAGGATCAGGAATCAGTCCCGCGTCGTACAACGCCGAAATGCCATCGTTAGGGAACGTAATTGGACAAGTGTAGGCACTGGACCCGTCCGTAAGGATCCAGTCGGTGTTGAGATGTGTAGCCATATTACAGACGTGCCTCGTCTTTATTGTCGAACAGGGATGCGCGTGACGGATCGATACCGATGCCAAGCGTTTCACCTGATTTGATTACTGCCTGCCCGTCCATCCGGATGCGGAAGGGTTCGCCGTTCATCGTTGCGTAGACCAACGTATCGGACCCCATGGATTCCACCAGATCGACAGATACAGCCATTTGCACAGGTGCTTTGGCGGCAAGTTCGCCGGTCACGATATGTTCGGGCCGGATACCGATCGTCACTGGACGATCCGTGACTTGTGGGCTTGCAAAGGCGTAACCGGTCATGGGCAGCGTCAATTCACCCTTTTTGAACACGCCGTCTTCAAGGTGCCCTTCGATGAAGTTCATTGACGGTGACCCGATAAAGTCAGCCACATACAGGTTCTTGGGTTGGTTGTAGATTTCATCCGGTGTGCCAAGCTGCATGATCTTGCCGCCTTTCATGACAGCAATCCGGTCAGCCAATGTCATCGCTTCGACCTGATCGTGGGTCACGTAGATCATCGTGTTTTGCAGCTGATTGTGCAGGCGTTTCAATTCGACACGCAGATCAACACGCAATTTCGCGTCGAGGTTGGACAGCGGTTCGTCGAAAAGGAACACATCCACATCACGCACCAAAGCGCGACCGATGGCGACCCGTTGACGTTGGCCACCAGACAAAGCGCCCGGTTTACGGTCCAGCAACGCCTCGATTTGAAGTATAGACGCGGCACGTGCCACCCGTTCTTCGATCTCGGCTTTTGGCAGGCGCGCGTTTTTCAGACCGAAGGACAAGTTCCCCTTCACGGTCATCTGCGGGTAAAGCGCGTAGGATTGGAACACCATGCCGATGCCGCGTTCAGATGGTTCCGCCCAAGTGACGTTCTGGCCTTTGATGAAGATCTGGCCGTCGGTAACTTCGAGCAGGCCCGCGATGCAGTTCAACAGCGTTGACTTGCCGCAGCCGGATGACCCGAGCAGAACGATGAATTCGCCGTCACGAATATCGAGGTTGAGGTTCTTCAAGACTTTCACAGCACCAAAGCTGAGGTCGAGGTTTTTGATTTCTACAGAATTTGTCATGGTTTCAGCCTTTGACTGCGCCGGCGGCAATGCCGCGCACGAAGAGTTTGCCCGAGGCAAAATAGATGATGAGAGGAACCATACCGGTGAGCAATGTCGCCGCCATGTTGACGTTGTATTCCTTGATGCCCTGCACCGAGTTCACGATGTTATTGAGCTGGACCGTCATCGGATACGTCGCGGGTTTGGTGTAGATGACCCCAAACAGGAAGTCGTTCCAGATACCAGTCACCTGCAGAATGATCGCAACCACGAAGATCGGCAGCGCCATTGGCAACATGATCTGGAAGTAAATCCGCCAGAACCCAGCACCGTCGACGCGGGCCGCTTTGAACAATTCCTCGGGGATCGAGGCAAAATAGTTCCGGAACAGCAGCGTCAGAATGGGCATCCCGAAGATGGTGTGCACAAGGACAAGTCCGCCGATGGACCCCATCAGCCCGATTTCACGCAGCAGGATCACGATCGGATACAGCATTGTTTGGTATGGGATGAAGGCCCCGATGATTAGGATGGTAAAGAACGCCTCTGACCCTTTGAATTTCCAGTTCGACAGCGCGTAGCCGTTGATGGACGCAATCGTGATGGACAGCAGAACAGAAGGGATCAGGATGCGGACCGAATTGCCAAATCCGCGCGAAAGACCGTCGCAATTGATGCCTGTGCAGGCTTCGGCCCATGCTTTGACCCACGGCTGGAATGTGACTTCCATCGGTGGCCCGAACACGTTGCCAAGGCGGATTTCCGGCATGCCTTTCAGCGATGTCACGATCATCACGTAGAGCGGCAACAGGTAATACATGGAGACCATGATCAACGTGCCATAGAGGAAGATATTGCCCCGGCTGAACGCTTTTTTCGGTTTTGGTCCGCGTGGACCGGTCATTGTGTTGGTTGTCATATCAGCCACGTTTCTTCCCTCCGAATTCGAGGTATGCCCAAGGGATAAGAATGATGATCACGGAACACAGCATCATGGTTGAGGCTGCAAACCCCTGTCCAAGGTTCTGCGCGCGGAACATATATTCGATCACGTATTTTGCGGGGACTTCGGAACTAAGGCCCGGTCCACCGCCCGTTTGGGCGACCACAAGATCGTAAAGTTTGATGATACCTGATGCGATCAACACCAAGGATGTGATGAACACAGGGCGCATCATTGGGATGATGACCTTGATGTAAGTCTTTACGGTGCCGATGCCGTCAACGCGGCAGGCTTTCCAGATGTCTTCGTCGATGCCGCGCAAACCAGCGAGCATGATGCACATGATAAGACCTGTGCCCTGCCACAAACCGGCGATCAGCAGACCGAACATCACGGTGTTGGGGTCATTGAGCGGGTTGAACGTAAACGTTTCCCAGCCCCAGCCGCGCACAACAGATTGGATGCCGAATTCGGGGTTCAAAATCCACTGCCATGCAAGACCCGTCACAACGAATGACAGCGCGAAAGGGTAAAGGAAAATGGACCGGAACACATTTTCGAACCGGATTTTGCGGTCTAGCAGTGCCGCCAGCGTAAAGCCTACGACCAACGTAAAGATCATCGAACAGATGCCGTAAATCCCGAGGTTGGTGATCGAAATCCACCACCGATCTGTGTCCCACAGCCGTTCATACTGGTCAAAGCCAACCCATTTGGTTTTGGGCAACATGCGCGAGCCGGTGAAAGAATAAACGACTGTCCACGTCGTCGCCCCGACAAATACCACAAGGGCGGTCAGGATCATTGGGATGGACGCGATCTTGGCCATCGGGTTGCGGAATAAGCGACTTGGTCGCTTTGCTGGACGTGCAGGGGGGTCCGAGGCCACGGTCATCGTGTCGGCTCCATCTAGGAAAGGTTGTCGGGTGGGGTCTTCGGGTCGGCCCGGCGCGTCAGACGCGCCGAACCGGGGAGGTTGATCGAAAGACTTAGTCAGCGTCTGCGATGATGTCGGCGTATTTCGCCTGCGCATCGGCTGCGGACATGTCAGAAGACCAGAACTGAGCCATCAGATCTTCGATCTGTGTTGATGTATCAGCAGAGTTGTTCATGTCACCGGATGGCAAGATGCCGCCAGATGCCAAGATTTCCAGACCCTTCTGCATGCAGTCGTTGGCTGCAGACAGATCGATGTCACCGCGCACTGGCAAAGAGCCTTTGGCGAGGTTGAAAGACACCTGAACTTCAGGAGAGATCAACAATGCAGCCAGTTCTTTCTGGGCCGCTGTGATTTCAGGATCGTCGTTCACTGGGAAGTAGAATGCGTCGCCGCCTGTATCCAGAACTTCGTTCAGACCCAGACCTGGCAAGCAGGAGTAGTCTTCGCCAGCAACAGCTTCAGCAACAGAGAATTCACCCTGTGCCCAGTCGCCCATGATCTGTGCGCCAGCTTGGCCAGTGATCACGAGGTTTGTCGCTTGGTTCCAGTCTTGAACGTTGCTGTCAGCAGCCAGTTCACGTGCAGCAGCAGCAGCTTCGAATACTTTTGCGTACTCAGGACCAGCCGCAACGCTTTCGTCGTGGTCACGGTTCACAGCAAGCCATGCGTCCTGACCAGCGATACCAACGGCCATAACGCCGAATGCACCGGATTGCTGCCAACCCTGCTTACCCATCGCCAGTGGGATCACGTCAGCGGCTTTCAGTGCGTCAGCAGCTGCGATGTATTCGTTCCAGTCGGTTGGGACGTCTACGCCAGCTTTTTCAAACGCAGCGTGGGACAACCACAGCCACTGCCAAGAGTGGATGTTTACTGGCACACAGTAGATTTTACCGTCTAGTGTGCAGGAATCGAGAAGCGATGTTGGGTTAACAATGTCAGTCCAACCGCCAGCTTCAGCAACGTCTGTCAGGTCTAGCAGCAAACCAGCTTCGATCAGTTCTTCCGCCTGACGACCGTGGTTCAGCTGTGTCGCACCCATTGGGTCGCCGCCGAGGATACGGGAAATAATGATTGGACGTGCAGTACCGCCGGATCCGGCGATCGCGCCGTCGACCCATGTGTGCTCTGTTTCGTTGAATGCTTTCGCAAACTCGGACACAGCGGCAGCTTCGCCACCAGATGTCCACCAATGCGTCACTTCAAGTTCTACCGCAGATGCTGCGGATGCGCTGACCATTGCAGTCGCCGCCAAGAGTTTAGTTGTTAGCTTCACGATTCTCTCCTCCCTGGTTCTAAATCGTTGTAGAAAATTCTATATCGATTTAGATAGTTCTAGCAAGACATAAAAATTCATTGTAGGTACGTTCAACGCAATTATTCACCAAGACCTTAGAATTGCACAAAAAAGCGGCTAGTAGGGTCGCGGAGAATAAAACAGAATCACCGGATTCTGTTGCGATACGGGGAGGAAACACGATGGCACGCACCAAATCGCCAATGACACTTGAGGCCGCATTACCTGCAGGCGGCAAGCCGACGTTGAAGACTATTGCACAGATGAGCGGTCTAGCCGTCCCAACTGTGTCGCGTGCGCTGAACGACGCCCCCGATATTGGTAGCGATACGAAGGTGTTAGTCCGTAAAATCGCAGCCGAAATCGGTTATGTTCCGAACCGTGCCGGCGTGCGCCTGCGGACGGGCCGAACCAACGTAATCAGCCTTGTTATGTCGACTGAACATGACAATCACACGGCGCGTTTGATTTCGTCTGTGGCCGGTGGATTGCAGGGCACGCGGTATCATTTGAACGTGATGCCGTACTTTCCCCAAGACGATTTCATGAAGCCTGTGCGCTATATCGTTGAAACCGCTTCTGCCGACGCGGTAATTCTGAACCAGATCGAACCAAACGACCCGCGCGTGGCCTATTTGATGGAAAAACGGTTCCCGTTTGCCACGCATGGACGCAGTAAATGGGCCGATAAACACGCGTACTATGATTTCGATAACCACGCATTCGGGTATCAGGCGATGGAAGCGTTGCATGCTCGCGGGCGCCGGAACGTGATCGTCGTCGCCCCCCCGTTGGCCCAGAGCTATGCCCAGCATCTGGTGACAGGTTTGCGATCTTGCGCTGAAAGGTTCGACATCAAGCTGACGGTTGTGGAAGGCGCGACGAGCGATAACGACATTCCCAAGATCGTTGCGGCCGTTCACGCAGCCCTTGTCGGCGACCCGACAATCGACGCCATTGCAACTGCGTCAACGACGGCGGCGATGGCGGCAGTTTCTGCATTGGAACAGAAGCAACGGGTGCTGGGAACCGACATTGATGTCATCGCGAAAGAGGCGATTCCGTTCCTGAAATTGTTCCGTTCGGAGATCATAACGCTGTCAGAAGCTGTTGGTACGGCGGGCGAATTTCTCGCGAGGGCCGCCATCAAGGCAATTCAGGATCCGGCAGCCCCGCCGATGCAATATCTTGAAGTGCCGCAAGGTCGCTAACTTTGTGATTTGAAGCGCGCCATTCTCTGTGATCTACCCTGCCGAATTCGCTTCTGAGGCAAGGCACGATTTATGAAACTCATTATTGATACAGACCCCGGCGTTGATGACACACTCGCGATTGCACTGGCTGTTGCAATCCCAGAGGTCGAGCTGCTGGGTCTGACTGCCATTTTCGGCAATACGTTTGTAAAACAATCCAGCCGCAATGCGCGGTATTTGTTGGATTTTCTGGGCTATGACTGCCCCGTGGCCGAAGGGGCCGCGTTGCCATATGGCGCATCGGACTACACCCCGTCAGCGAATGTGCATGGTGACGAAGGGCTGGGCGCGCTGACAACTGTGCCGGAGATCGGCAAGAATATCGACGAAACCGCTGCCGCATTTTTGGTGCGCATGGCTGCCGAAAACGCGGGCGAATTGGTGGTTTGTGCTATCGGGCCGCTGACCAATATCGCGGACGCCTTGGCGCTTGATCCGGCGTTTGCCACCAATGTCAAAAGCCTCGTGATTATGGGCGGCGCGTATGCCGTCCCCGGAAACATCACACCACACGCAGAGGCCAATATTTACCACGACGCCGCTGCCGCCGACGTTGTTTTTGCGACCGAGATGCCAATTGTCATGGTCGGCCTTGATGCGACGATGCAAACGTTACTGACCCCTGAAGATTTTGAAGCGATGGCTGTGACATCGCCGAAAGTTGGTGGATTTGTCCGCGATATTTCGAATTTTTATCTGGGCTTCTACCGGTCAGTTGGCGTGTTTGACGGCTGTCCCATGCACGATTCGACCGCCCTGCTGGCCTGTCTGTTTCCGGAAAAGTTCACGTTTGAGAAATCCGGCATCAAAGTCGTGCTGTCCGGTGATGACGTTGGCGATACGGTCGCAGATGCAAGCCGCCCAGAGGTAGATGTCGCTGTCGGCATTGATGCGAAATGGGCCGTCGACTACGCAATGGCGCAGGTCGCGACACTGGATTAACCGGGATAGATCCGCGTCATTTCAGCGTCATAGCGTGCCCAGGTCATGGTCGCGCTATTGCCTGCGTAGCCATGATAATATGACCGTCCGGACGATGTTGGCAGCCCTGCCCATATTTTGGCGAGGTTGTTCATGAACGCGTGGCGGCTGATTCCGCCTGCTTGGAATTGCGCGAGACCTGCGTCCTGCAACAGGATTCCGGCCAGTTCGTCCTGCACCGCAGGTGTGAACGGCGTTTGACGATTGAATCCGGCCTGCCGCGTAAGTGTTCGCAATGTGGGTGGGATGAACTGATACCGTCCAATCGCATGCGGTTGGCCCGGCGTTGCCGTGATCCAGTCATAGATTTCACCAATCGTCATGTCTGTCGGGCGTTTTGACGGGCGGCGGGATGCACCATGCTGCACGGCATCGTAGCCATCCGGTCCCGCCTCTGCAGACGCGATGAGAGTCAATAACCGGGCTTCTGGCGGTGTTTGTGACGTGAGTATCCCTCTGATCGGTGCTTTTTGACGTTGTGGGTATGGCGCGAAAAGACTGCTGCCGCTTTGTCCGATGAAAAGACTAGACCCACCAGACGACGGCCCTGATGCGCGGTTGACCTGCACAAGCGGCCCTGTGTTGAGCCCGCCGATTAACGGCGTCACCTCTGCCCGCGCGTTCACCGCCATCACGAGCAACACAATCAACGTCACGACACAGCGTCTAATGTTCATACAAAGGGCCCCAAGTTCATGAGGCCCTTTTGACAGTGATTTGTTGAAAATTCGTTTCAGTTCGCAAAGAAACCTGTGAACAGGTCTTACCGCCCCGGAATTTCGCCGCGCTTTTCGCCTTTGCCTTCCCAGTTTTCCAACGCTTCGACTGCTTCTTCAGCAGTTTCCACGAAGCGGAAAAGTTCAAGGTCATCTGCGGAAATCGTCCCGGCGTCGGCCAGAGCGTCCCAATTGATAATGCCTTCCCAGAAATCTTTTCCGAACAACAGGAATGGAACCCGTGCCATGCGACCGGTCTGGATCAGCGTCAGTGCCTCGAACGTCTCATCCAGCGTTCCGAACCCGCCCGGGAAAACGGTGATCGCAGCAGCCCGCATCAAGAAATGCATTTTGCGGATCGCGAAGTAGTGGAAGTTAAAGCACAATTCAGGCGTCACGTATTCGTTTGGCGCCTGTTCGAACGGCAGCACGATGTTCAGGCCAATTGATTTACCGCCCGCATCAAGCGCGCCGCGGTTGCCTGCTTCCATCACGCCCGGTCCGCCGCCTGTGACGATGACGTTCTCATGGCCGCCTGTTTCCAAGGACTTACGCGTCATCAGTTCGGAAAAACGGCGGGCTTCTTCGTAGTATTTCGACAAATCAGCCAGCGTTTTGGTCCGCGCCGTGTCCTTTTTGGATGGCTCTGGAATACGCGCACCACCGAACAGAACGATTGTGGATTCGATGCCTGCTTCGTCCATCAGCAATTCAGGTTTCAGCAGTTCCAACTGCAACCGCACGGGCCGCAAATCTTCGCGGCACAGGAAGTCGTCGTCTGCGAAGGCCAATTTGTAGGACGGAGCCTGCGTTTGCGGCGTCACTGGCGTGTGCGATACGGCTTCACGGTCTTGGCCGCTGTCGCGGAATGTGTGTTTGCGGTGGTCCATTGGTCGTCTCTTTCTTTTGTTTGCGCCAGAGTTGCTGGAAGTGCCCGCGGATGCAATCGTTGACCCCTTTGTTTTTTCGCACAGTGACTTTAAGTTGATCACGAACAAAGGAAGACCATGATGTTGTTGAAAACCGCCGTTTGCGAATTTGGGATGCCTGCCCCTGAGTTTACGTTGATGACCCCCGATGGCACGGCCTACAGTCGGGACGATTTGATGGGGGAAAACGGGCTGTTGCTTGCGTTCATTTGCAACCATTGCCCCTATGTCATCGACATGATGCCGCGGCTGGTCGGGGATATGATCGCGCTGCGCGCCGCCGGAATCGGGATCGCCTGTATCATGTCGAATGATTACGACGATTATCCTGCCGATAGTCCCGAACGTATGGTCGAATTTGGCCAAGTTTACGGCCTGACTGCCCCCTATCTGGTGGACGAAGATCAAAGTGTCGCCAAGGCATATGGTGCCGTCTGCACCCCCGATTTCTTTGGCTATCATCCCGAGAATGGCCTGCAATATCGCGGCCGGCTGGATAACGTCCCCATGCGCGGCGATGCCAAGGGGCGTATCCCTGAATTGGTCGAAGGCATGACACAGATTGCCGAGACCGGTTTTGGTCCTGAAAAGCAGACACCATCGACGGGTTGTTCAATTAAGTGGTCGTGACACTGCCAAATCAACCCACCGCGTCCAAGCAGATACCCTTTGACACCGCGCTACAAACGTCGGGAAGGATGCGCATCGCATTTGTGTTGTGCATCGTTGTGGCATCCATCGCACTGATGCTTTTCCTCTTTGTTTCGGTGTTTTTGCTTCCTGTCATCGTCAGTTGGGATGCCGCACACCCTGTGGCCCTGTTGGCCGCATATATCTTTTTGCTTGGCCTAACTGTTCTGCCGTTCTGGGCCGCGCGGTATCTGAACCGGATCATGCAAAATAAAGCGCCACGATCACCACGGGCGGCTGCACTGTTCATTCTCTCCGGTCTATTTCTTATTCCCGCGTTTATCCTCATCCCTATGGGTGCTAACGATATTCTCATGGAATCCGGCCAGAGCGCGCGTGTGCTTTTTGGTCTGCCCGGCGTCCTGTGTGTCGCCTTATCGATATTTTTGGCACATCTCGCCATCCAGCAGGTGCGCACACAAAAAGCATTGGCAAAGCAACAATCCACTGACCTCGCATAGATTGCACCCAAAGCCCGCCCGCTTTATAGCCCCTGAGACTCTTTTTCAGACCAAAGGACCGGACATATGTCGAACGCTGCCCTTGAGACCGCAATCGAAGCCGCATGGGAGGCCCGTGACACGATCACAGCCGCTACCAAAGGCGAAACACGCGAAGCTATCGAAGATACGATGAACGCTTTGGACAGCGGCAAGTTGCGCGTTGCTGAAAAGCAAGACGACGGCAACTGGTTCGTGAATCAGTGGGCCAAGAAGGCCGTTCTGTTGTCATTCCGTCTGAACGACATGGAAGCGATTAACGGTGGTAACGGCGACACAACATGGTGGGACAAGGTGCCGTCGAAGTTCGCAGGTTGGGGCGAAGACCAGTGGAAAGACGCGGGTTTCCGTGCTGTTCCCGGTTCTATTGTCCGTCGTTCTGCTTATATCGCTCCGGGCGTAGTGCTGATGCCATCGTTTGTGAACCTCGGCGCTTATGTCGACGAAGGTACGATGGTTGACGGCTGGGCCACGGTTGGGTCATGCGCCCAAATCGGTAAAAACGTGCACCTGTCGGGTGGCGTTGGCATCGGCGGTGTTCTGGAACCAATGCAGGCTGGCCCGACGATCATCGAAGACAACTGCTTTATCGGCGCCCGTTCTGAAGTTGTCGAAGGCTGCATCATCCGCGAAGGGTCTGTTCTGGGCATGGGCGTGTTTATCGGTCAGTCCACAAAGATCGTTGATCGCGAAACTGGTGAAGTCACTTATGGTGAGGTTCCACCTTATTCCGTGGTTGTTGCCGGTACGATGCCATCCAAGAACAACGTCAGCCTGTACTGTGCGGTCATCGTGAAACGCGTTGATGAAAAGACACGGTCCAAGACGGGCATCAACGATCTACTGCGCGACTAAATCCGCGCCATCGTCAGAATACAATAGGGCCGCATCTGGATCAGATGCGGCCCTTTTTGTTGGTCGGCTGTCGCGTTTAACGATTGCCGTATCGCGCCCCGAACCATTTGGTCATCAGGCTATCGTAAGTCCCGTCTTCGCGCAGACGCAGGAATGCCTGATCGACGGCTTCGCGGTAGAGGCTTTCGTTGCTGAAAACCATCCCGTACTTTTCGGACCGGTAAACGCGGTCGAGCAGACGTGCTTCGCCCTGCGCTTGGTTCTCGACGTAATAGGCAAGGATCGGACCATCGAACACTACGGCTTCGATTTCGTCTGTTTCAAACGCGGTCAGCAGGTCATCAAGCCCTGCAAAGGTTGCATGCGACAAACCGCGGTTATCCAAGAAAGCTGCAGTGGTGGACGCTTCGATGGTACCTACTTTGCGCCCGTCCAAGTCGGCCAGTGAATCAATGTTGTCCTGAATCGCGTTCACGGTCAGTGCTGCGGTGATCTGCGCCACAAAGATCGACACAAAGAACAAGCTGCCGATGACCAAGAACACGCCAAACGCCCGACCAAAGCGGGATTGTGGCATCCGTTCTTCGAACCCGCCATTCACAACAAGGTTCAATGCCCACCAAAAGGCAGGAAACACCGCGTCTTTGGGTGCGTGGTCAAAATACGGCTGATGGCGTCGTTCAAACACGTACATGATCATACCGCCCGCCAGCAGCAACAGCACCGCCCCAAGGACCAAGAGCCCGACGTCGCGTGTGAAAATGACGGACAGAATGCTTTGCCCTGCCCCCGCTTCGGCCTTGAGCATAACCTGAACGCCGCCGTCAAAAATCGGCTGCGTAAAGTCCATCAGACGTTCGCGTTCAGCGGTGATTGTAATGTTGGCGATTGCAGCGTCTGCTTCACCGTTTTGGACAGCGGCCAACATCCCGCCGAAGCTGTCAAACCGCTGATATTGGATCGGTAGCCCGATTTCTTCGCTTGCCGCATTCAACAGATCAATGCTGAAGCCCGCATGTGCCCCGTCAATTTCGAACGAAAACGGTGCCCGCGTCACCGTGGCGATTGTGATCGCCTGATTTGGCGTTTGCGCAGTGGCCACGCCTGTCAAAAGGGACATCCAAATCCCAGTCAAAAATATTACGATACGCATTCCGCGGCAGTCCCCATGTCCCAAGCATATACCCTTAGCCGCTGGACTGATGATGACAAGCCTCTTGCCCTTCCGGTCAGAGTTTGAGACGTCAGTAACACAAAACCATTGCGCAAAGGCCACGCTCATGACCAAGCAAAAAGCTAAAAAGGTGTCCAGACAGCAGGTGTATACCCTTCTGGTTGAGGTTGGCCGCAATGCCGACGACGGATTACCCGAAGGTGCCACTGGTGGCGCGTTGATGTGTTACGCGTCCGGCGTGGACGAAGCCGAAGCTGTGCGCGAAACCGTTGCGATTCTGAAACAGGCCGATCTGGCCCCGTTGGATGTGTCCGGCTACGGCACCTTGGACGAACGTCTGGCCGAAGGGCACGACATCAACGACAAGGAACGCGCATTGATGCAGCGGGCCTTGGACGAGAATTCTGTGATCATCGCCCAGATGACACCGTTCTTCGAAGGGGATGACAAAAATGCCGATTGATCCCGTCGCCCTGACTGCTGATCTGGTCCGCTGTAATTCGATTACCCCTGCTGAGGGCGGCGCGCTTGTGCTGCTGGAAAAGCTGCTGACTGACGGTGGGTTTGACTGCACCCGCGTGGATCGCGGCGGCATTTGCAATCTTTACGCCCGCTGGGGCCGCAAGGGTGCGAACCGGACGTTCGGATTTAATGGCCATACGGATGTTGTCCCATTGGGCGATCCGGATGCATGGACGGTTGATCCGTTCGGCGCTGAAATCAAGGACGGCTATCTGTATGGGCGCGGTGCGACTGACATGAAATCTGGCGTCGCTGCATTTGCTGCCGCTGCGATTGATTTTGTGGCTGATACGCCACCTGACGGTGCTGTGGTTCTTGCGATTACGGGCGACGAAGAAGATGTCGCTGAACACGGCACTGTCGCCCTGCTTGACTGGATGGATGCGCAGAACGAGACCATGTCGGTCTGTCTTGTCGGGGAACCCACCTGCCCCGATGCAATTGGCGACGCGATGAAAATCGGACGGCGCGGGTCGATGACGGTGTGGTTTACGGTGACAGGTGTGCAAGGCCACGCGGCCTACCCGCACCGTGCCAAAAATCCGGTACACGGCACGGCGCGGTTGATGGATGTGCTGGCCTCGCACGAATTGGATCAAGGGACCGAGCATTTCGATGCGTCCAGCCTACAAGTCGTCAGTATCGACACCGGAAATGGCACGACCAACGTGATCCCCGGTCAATGCACGGCAACGGTCAACATCCGGTTCAACGACACCCATACCGGAGCAGGTTTGACCGCATGGATACAAGCAGAGGCAGATAAGGTCGCCGCTGCTTTTGATCTGAACATCGACATGAAGATCAAAATATCCGGCGAAAGCTTCATCACACCACCTGGTCCTTTGTCCGATTTGGTGGGCGCTGCGGTAAAAGCCGAAATCGGCCGTGATCCGGAACTGTCCACGTCTGGTGGCACATCTGATGCCCGCTTCGTGAAAAGCCATTGCCCCGTTGTGGAATTTGGCCTTGCGGGCAAAACCATGCACCAAGTCGACGAACGGGTGTTGGTGGATGAAGTGATCAAGCTCAAAGCCATCTATGGGCGGATTTTGAAGGACTATTTCGCATGATTACTGTCGTTGACGACTACGCGCCTTGCATTGCTTTGCGCCGCGCGGTGTTCATCGAAGAACAAGGTATTTCCGAAGCCGAAGAGATGGACGATCTGGACGAAAGTGCGATCCACATGCTTGCAACTGTGGACGGGCAACCCGCAGGAACTGCGCGTTTATTGCTACAAGATGACATTGGCAAAATTGGCCGTATCTGTGTTTTGTCCGACTATCGCGGCACGGGTCTGGGCGCGCGGATCGTAGAGGCGGCGATGGATCATCTACGCACGTTGCCGAACATCAAGCGGGCCAAGCTTGGATCGCAGGACCACGCGATTGGGTTCTACGAAAAACTCGGGTTTGTGGGTTACGGACCATTCTACGACGACGCGGGTATTCCGCATCAGGATATGATCCGCGACCTGTGATCCAAAACAAGTGTTAGCTGACGGAACGACTGCGGGAGCCTCCGGCGGGGATTTGGAAGACGTCAAAGAAGCCAAGCAGGCTGGCCCATTTCTTTTGGTCTTAAATACCTCGGGGGTGTGGGGGCTGGCCCCCACGCAGGGTCGCGTGGTAGGGCCATTCTATGACACGCATTCCTTCAAAAGCCGAAATTCTTGCATGGATTTCTGATCACCCGACCAAAGCCGCTAAACGCGACATCGCGAAGGCCTTTGGGATCAAGGGTGCCGCCCGTATTGATCTTAAGCGCCTTCTCAAAGAGCTTGAGGCGGAAGGAAAGCTATCCAAGCGCCGCAGTTCCTATCGCGACGCCAATGTGTTGCCGCCTGTGACTGTGTGTGAAGTCACTGGACCAGACGCCGATGGCGATCTTTATGCGCGTCCGCTGGAATGGACAGGCGATGGCGATGTGCCCCGTATTCTGATGACGCTGCGCGACAGCGACCCTGCAATGGGCAAGGGCAATCGTTTTCTGGGTCGTCTGACCGAAGTACCGGGCGAGGATTACACCCACACCGCCCGCATCATTCGTTTGATCGGCGAAAACCCGATCCGTCTGTTGGGTGTGTTCCGTCAAGGTGCGGAAGGGGGTCGTTTGATCCCCGTTGATAAAGGATCAACCAAGGAATGGATCATTCCCGCTGGTCTGACCGGTGACGCCCAAGACGGTGAATTGATTGAAGCCGAACAGGCAGGCCCGAAAGGCCGTATGGGTTTGCCGAAGGCCCGCGTGATTGCCCGCCTTGGTGATCCGACTGCCCCGCGTGCTGTGTCGTTGATTGCCATTCAGCAGCACGGTATTCCCGATCATTTTCCAGACGCTGTGATTGCTGAAGCTGACGCCAAAACGGGCGCGCCGCTTGGCAAACGCAAAGATTTGCGTGACTTGCCGCTTGTCACGATCGACCCGTCCGATGCCCGTGATCACGATGATGCCTGTTATGTCGAAGCGCATGACAACGGCACATTTACGATCTGGGTCGCTATTGCTGATGTGGCTTACTACGTCACGCCGGGGTCAGAACTGGACCGCGAGGCCCGCAAGCGTGGCAATTCGACGTATTTCCCTGATCGTGTTGTTCCGATGTTGCCGGACGTTTTATCGGGCGATTTGTGTTCTTTGCACGAAGGTGTTGATCGCGCGTGTCTTGCTGTTGCGATGACCATTGACGCCGAGGGCAACAAAACCGGCCAGACATTCCACCGCGCCTTGATGCGTTCCGCCGCGTCGTTGCATTACGAAGAAGTGCAGGATGCCATCGACGGCAATCCGAATGAGCGCACAGCGCCTATGATGGATGATGTGCTGAAGCCGCTTTATGCTGCGTATGCTGCCCTGTTGAAGGCGCGCGAACGCCGTCAGCCGTTGGAGCTGGACCTGCCCGAACGCCGGATTGAGCTGAGCGATGAGGGCGAGGTGACGTCAGTCAATTTCAAGGACCGTCTTGATGCCCATAAGCTGATTGAGGAATTCATGGTGCTGGCCAATGTGGCCGCCGCCGAGACCTTGATCGCCAAACAATCCCCGCTGTTGTTCCGTGTCCACGAAGAACCGAACCCTGATAAGTTGGATGCGCTGCGCGAGGTTGTTCACGCGTCTGGCCTGACGCTGGCGAAGGGGCAGGTTTTGCAGACCGCCCATCTGAACCGTCTGTTGAACCAAGCGCGTGGCACCGACGACGCTGAACTGGTGAACATCGCGACCCTGCGGTCGATGACACAGGCCTATTATAATGCCGAAAATTTTGGCCATTTTGGGCTGGCGTTGAAGGCCTATGCCCACTTTACGTCGCCTATCCGTCGCTATGCTGATTTGATCGTACACCGTGCATTGGTGTCGTCGCATGGCTGGGGCGATGATGGTTTGTCGCCGACGGATGTAGACCGTTTGGAAGAAACCGCAAAGTCGATTTCGGACACCGAACGCCGTTCGATGATTGCGGAACGCGATACAACGGATCGCTATCTTGCCGCCTTCCTGTCCGAACGGATTGGCGCGGAAATGCCCGGTCGTATTAGCGGGATCGCGAAGTTTGGCGTGTTTGTGAAGCTGGATGAAACTGGTGCCGATGGCATGGTTCCGATGCGCAGCTTGGGCAATGAATTCTTCCATTACGACCAAGATAGCCAGACCTTGATGGGGTCGGATTCAGGGCTGGTGATCGGACTTGGCCAGAAGGTGAAAGTCACCTTGGCAGAGGCCACGCCTGTAACGGGCGGTCTGATCGTTGAATTGCTCGAGATCGAAGGCAAAGCCCTACCCCGTGGATCGCGTGGTGGCAGACGGGGTGCGCCTGTGCGCCGTCGTGCGGGATCGGCCAAGAAGAAAGCCGCAAAGACGAAACGTAAGGTCAAGCGCACCCGCAAGTAGTTATTTGCGCAGGTGATAGGTCAGTGCTGATTTGATCAACGCCCCGTGCCGCACAGGGTCGATCTGTTTGGCTTTCGTGAATATCACGGCACGGTTTCCTTCGATCACATCCCAATTTGGATAGGCCGCGGCAAAATCGCTGATGATGCTGGAATTGCAATTGGCATAGATCGCGAAGCCGCCGGATTTCGGTAGGCCGAGCCTGATGGTGGACCCGATGCGTGATGGTGTCAGGTACGCGGGTTGGCCCCAGCGCAGATCTTCTGTCACGTTCGGCACCTCTGGTAGGTCATCCGCGATTGCAAAGACAAGTTCGCGCAATTGCAGCAGACCGTCACGCGGCCCTTGCGGCATTGCATCGAAGGCGGCCTTCACGGCGTCATCTTGAAACGGGGTCAATCGAACATCTCCTTCATACGGGCGATGTAGCCCATCAAAACCGGATCACCGGCCACGCGCAAGGATGTGGGCGTGGCGACCGGACTGGCCGCGATGTTCGACAAGACGGCTGCGACCGAAAAGTCCGGCAATGTTGGTGTGTCTGACAGTATGAAAGCGTGTTGGCCCAAAAGCGTGCGGATGGCGTCAAGGTCCTGATCCAGACGGCGCAGGCGTTCGTCGTCTGACAGGCGCAGGATACCTTGGGCATGCAGCCCTTTCCGCAACGCTTTGCGCAACCCGTTGGTCACAGGTCTACGGATCAATCTCGGGATACCGGTGAAATAGGCCGCTTTGATATGCGGCCAAACATCATCGTTCATCCAACGGTCCATGACGACATGGAAATAGAGATGATCCTCGGCCATGCGGATTAATGCACGGCCCATCGCCTGATCGCGCATCGGTGTCTCGCCCCAAAAATCCGCCCCTTCACGTTCCAGAAACAAGCGGATGTCGTCACTGTCGTGAATGAGGTTTCCATGCGCACGCAGCACGGGCAGCTTGCCGTGCGCAAATTTTCGCGGGTCAAGGCAGTCTTCGCGCTGCCAATCCACGCCTGCGTGGTTCAGCATCCACACGGCTTTGACGCAGAAAGGGCTATAGCTGACGTTACCGAAACCGGCCTGATAGGTGATGAGATCGTACATGGGGTGCTCCTGATGGGGTTGCACGAGTGATAGCGCGCCCTCCTGTCAATTTTTGTCAGGATGTGTGATATGATGGGTCATGACCCGCACAAATCGCCTGTTCCAACTGATGCAAGCCCTGCGCAACCATCGCCCGCCCGTGACCGCCGCCCTGCTCGCGCAGGAAACGGGGGTGTCCGAACGGACGCTGTACCGCGATATTGAAGCGTTGCGGGGGTTGGGCGCTGTGATCGATGGCACCGCTGGATATGGCTATGCGCTGACCGAAGACCCGGCGTTGCCGCCAATGATGTTCAACGACGAAGAGATTGAAGCCTTGGTTCTGGGTTTGCGCGATGTTCAAGCCATTGCTGATCCGGCATTGGCAAAAGCCGCAGGAAATGCGCTGACAAAATTGCAGGCCCGCCTGCCCAGCGCCCAAGCGCATCGGTTGAAACATGCCGTGCTGGCGGTGAACCGGATCGTACCCCCGCCCAAGCCCAGCATCGACGTTGCCGCATTGCGACGGGCGACATGGGACGAATATTCAGTCGCGTTTGGATACGAGGACGGTCAAGGCGCACAGACGGAACGGACGATTGATCCGCTTGGGATCGTGTTTTTGCAGGACAAGCATTGCGTGATCGGTTGGTGCCATTTGCGCAGCGATAGCCGCGTGTTCAGGCTAGACCGGATGCGTGATCTGGTTGTGACAGGCGACAGTTTCCGACCACGACGCATCCCGATGCTGCAAGATGCGCTTGCCAAAATCCGCGCGGACGTCGCGGAAAAGGTTAAGCGGCACGGACCTGTAGCTTAAGTAGAAGATAGGTGTTGTTCGCCGAAAAATGCGCGGCGGTCCGTGTTTGCTGGTTCAACCGTTGATCAAGACGGGCGCGTTTGCGCGGGCTAAGCAGACGCCGGATCATCCAATGTACGACAGACCGCGTCTTTGGTCGTTGGACCGCCATCTGTTCGTCCACGCGCCCCATTCCGTAGCCCACGACATTAAACAGCCCCTGTTCGACATCAATCGACGGAGCAACGCTTTGCGTGATGTCTTCGGATGACAAAAGGTCTAGCGGCTGGTCGGCCAGAAAGGCATGGAATTTCTGAATGGGATGACCGCCACCAACTGTGGCTTGGACTTTGTCGGGCGAAAAGCCTTCGCTGCGAAAACAATCCGCGATCAGGATATGGCCGTCCGGCTTCAGCAGCGTCAGGCATTTGGGTATGCCCTGATCAAGCGGGATATATTGATAGCTTTCCGAAAACAGGCAAAGATCGAACAGGCCGCTGAGTTCGGCATCCTCAAACATCGCTTCATGTACGACGGCAGTGGGCGCATTGGCGCGGCACCTTTCGGCCAGAAATGCGCTAGGCACTACAATTTCGACGTCGTGCCCAAGGGCAACCAGTTTTTTCGCCGTCTCGCCAGCGCCACCACCGATATCCAAAATACGCAGTGGCCCGTCTGGCAGCAGTTCGAACAGTTTTGCGGTATATGCTTCTTGGGCGGCACCGACATTGCCCGCGCAAACGTCCAATCCGTCCCAGATACCATAATGCAGATTTTCACGACCCGTCAGCCAGCGCGAAAAAGACAGGCCAATATCGAGGCCAACGGACCGACTATCAAATTTTGTATTCCCCATGCGGCGGACCTTAGTTGGTCCACACCAAAGGGAAACTGTTTTTTGACGTTAGGTCAAAGTTTTGCGGAAAATTCAGCCAGAACTTTTTCGTAAACTTTACGCTTGAATGGCACGATGTTTGCGACAAGCTGATCCTTCGGCATCCATTTCCATTCGGAAAATTCCGGATGTTCGGTTGCGATGTTAATATCGGCGTCCGTGCCATGATACCGCATCAAAAACCATTTCTGTTCCTGCCCGCGATATTTGCCCTTCCAAATGTTCGGGACAATCGCGTGCGGCAGATCGTAGGGGATCAAACCGGCGCTTTCCGCTTCGATCGTTACCAGCTTTTCCGGCACACCTGTTTCTTCCCACAATTCGCGAATTGCGGCATCGCGTGTGGTTTCACCTTTGTCGACGCCACCCTGCGGCATCTGCCAAGCATCTTGGTCTCGATCCATGCGCTGCCCCACAAAGATATGGCCGCGCGGGTTGGCAAGCATGATGCCAACACATGGGCGATACGGAAGCTGGGCGATCTGGTCGGGGGTCATAAAAAGGCCTTGGTGTTTCATATCTCAAATTCCTTGTCCGTTTGGACCGGAATATGGGTCAAGGTCCAGTGGTTATGCGATAACAAGTCGGCTATCTGGCCGAATACGGGGTGCAATCCAGTGTAAATGGTCCCGCCGGAAGGCAACGCAGCCTGCTGTGGGCCGTCCTTTACCGCGCCATTGATGGATAAAGATGGCCGATCCGCGGCCTTTGACCGCATAGGGCCAATTCCAATCGGTGATCAGGATCAGGTCGTACATCGGGTCGGCGCGGCGTAGGTGTTCGTGGCTAAACGCGTGTGGCGCACGCACCATCATGTTGTAGTCTTCGTCGCGCACATCATCAGACCAAAGATCACGCGGTCCGATCGGCAGCGCCCAATCCGCAGGTTTTGCGATCCGGTCAGGTCTGTACAGCATCCCCACGATCCGGTGCACGCCGCGCGGTGTCGCCATATCGCCTTCTGCCTTGCGGTCGGTCAGCCCGCCACGCCCGATTGTGCGCGGGAACCGTCGCCCCATAAACCGTACACCAGACGGCGTCACAACAAGATCAGAGGGTTTCACGCGCAGCACCTGCTTCTTTGACGTCTTCTATGTTTCCGCCCGAGGGTCCCGCCCTCACAACAAATGCCCAGACTTTGCGGCTTTGGTCGCAAGGTAAGCCGTGTTGAATCTGTTTTCGCCAATCTTCAGCGGCACGCGTTCCGTCACGGCTATACCTTCGCCTTCCATCCGCGCGATTTTGTTGGGGTTGTTGGTCATAAGCCGCACAGCGCTGAAGCCCATCTTTTTGAGGATGTCAGCCCCGATCCGGAAATCCCGTTCGTCGTCTTCAAACCCAAGGCGGTGGTTCGCCTCGACCGTATCGAACCCCTGATCCTGCAGCGAATAGGCCCGCATTTTATTCGCCAGCCCGATCCCGCGTCCTTCTTGGTTCAGATACAGCAGAACCCCCTGACCATTTTCACCCATAGCCGCCAGTGCCCCGTGAAGCTGTGGTCCGCAGTCGCATTTCAGCGATCCCAGCACGTCGCCGGTGAAACACGCCGAATGCAGCCGCGCGAGCACGGGTTTTGACCGGTCGGGTTTGCCGATTTCAATGGCGTAATGTTCTTCGGCCCCGTCATCGGGCCGGAAAATGTGTAGGCGCCCTGCCTCTGATGCTTCCATCGGCAGGCGTGCTGCGACGATAGGTAATGACGGCGATAGCCGCGTGTCCATGATCGCGCTTGCAGGAATAGCGGTCAGGTCGTTTTGTTTGGCAAATGCGCTATCGACCGCAAGACACACACCGGCTGGCAACAGTCGTGCCGCTTTGATCAATGTAATTGCCGCGCGGTGCGCATCTGCGTCACCTTCTCTGGCAGTCGCAAGCGGTCCTTTCATTGGCGATCGCATGTCGTCTGCAGGATCAGCGATGGATTGCACCCATTTCAGTGTTGCGTCTGCGGGCAAGACCACACGCGCGATGTCGCCATCATAAGCGCGCGCTTTCAGCGTTTCGGCCCGTCGTCCCGTCACCGCGATCACAGGCGTGCCGCCCAAACCCCGCAAATCGTCCAGCCGTGCCTTGTCCAACGTTTCCGCGGCCAGCACCAAAAGCCCGCCGGATTCGCCGCCATCTGTCACCACAACAGGCACACCCATGCGCAAATCCGCCCGCGCGCGCGCCAGTCGTTCTGTAATAGTTGGTATGAAGCTCACGCCGAAATCCCTTTCAATTGTTTCAGCCGATAGCCGTTTTAGGGCGAAAGTGAAACATTAGCTGTATCAAAGCACACGTCCGTGTGAGGCGCACCCTCTCGTTCTTGCCTGATGATCAATTTGCGATCACTTCTAGCGTAACAACGAAGGAAAGTCCCGATGGCTCAATTGAAGAAAATCCTGCTTGTCGACGATGACGACGACCTGCGCGAAGCGCTGGGTGAGCAGTTGATTATGACTGAAGATTTCGACGTGTTTGAAGCCGACGACGGCGCAAGCGCGATGGTGAAGGCGAAGGAAAGCATCTACGATCTTGTGATCCTTGATGTTGGCCTGCCAGACACAGATGGTCGCGAATTGTGCCGCTTGATGCGCAAGCAAGGCGTGAAGTGCCCGATTGTGATGCTGACCGCCCAAGACAGCGATGCTGACACGATCTACGGTCTGGATGCTGGCGCGAATGACTATGTATCCAAGCCGTTCAAGTTCCCTGTTCTGCTGGCCCGTATCCGGTCCCAGTTGCGCACACACGAACAATCCGAAGATGCTGTTTTCCAGCTTGGGCCATATACGTTCCAGCCTGCGCAGAAACTGTTGGTCACGGAAGACGACAAGAAAGTCCGTCTGACCGAGAAAGAAACCAACATCCTGAAGTTCCTGTACCGTGCCACCGAAGGCGTGGTTGCCCGCGACGTGCTGCTGCACGAAGTCTGGGGTTACAACGCCGGTGTGACCACGCATACGCTGGAAACGCACATCTACCGCTTGCGTCAGAAGATCGAACCTGATCCATCCAATGCCCGTCTTTTGGTTACGGAATCAGGTGGTTATCGCCTCGTTGCGTAAATTTTGAAAAATGTGGGAACCATTGTGACGTTCACTGGTTCCTATACCGAAGCCCGCCGGTGATCGGGTTATATCACCACCTCCCTGTTGGACTTGCCCGGGCCTTTTGGTCCGGGCTTTTTTCTAGATCATGTCCCAGAGCAGACGCAGCGCCAGCGCCGTTGCCGCGATCACCACAACGGGTTTGATCAGTTTGGCCCCCACACGCATCGCCAGTCGCGCCCCTACAGCCGCACCCGCAATTTGCGCCACAGCCATTGCCAGCCCGACCATCCACCATGGTTCCGCCACAAGCGCATAAGCCGCGATGCCGCCTGCGTTTGACGCGAAGTTCAGCAGTTTCGTATGCGCCGTTGCTTTCAAGACGCCGAAGCCCGCGAAGGCCACAAAGCCGATCATGTAGAACGCCCCGGCCCCCGGCCCGATCAGCCCGTCGTAGAACGCCACAAGCGGCACGATGGTTACAACAAACACGCCTGCGCTGATTTTGCGGGTCCGGTCCAGATCGTCCAGTCCGGGTTTCAGCGCAAAGAACAACGCGATGGCGATCAGAAGCACGGGTAGGCCGTAGCGGATCACGTCTGTCGGCAATTGCGCTGTCAGAAACGCACCGATGATCGCCGCCACAAAGGCGATGACCGCCGGCCCCAATTGCGCGCGCAGATCGACATGCCCTGCCCGCCCGTAGGTCCATGCGGCCATGCCAGCGCCGAATACGCCCTGCACTTTGTTTGTTGCGATTGCTGTTACCGGAGGCGCCCCTGCCAAGACGAGCGCAGGAAGCGTGATCAGCCCGCCGCCCCCCGCAATCGCATCCACAATGCCCGCAGCAAAGGCCGCGGCCACCAGCAAGATGACCAGTTCAACGGCAACTTCCATTTATGACAGCGCCTGTTCCCAGTCGTCTTTCAGGTCGTCGATATGTTCGATCCCCACAGAAACACGGATCAGGTTTTCGGGGATGCCTGTGTGCGGTTCGATTGTGTGGCGATGTTCCACAAGACTTTCGACCCCGCCCAAGGATGTCGCCCGCAGGAACAGCTGCAGCTTGCCGACCACCTTTAGCGCCTCTGCCCGTCCACCTTTGACGAGAACTGATAGCAGGCTGCCATAGCCGCTCATCTGCTGCTTCGCGACCTCATGTCCCGGATGATGGGGCAGACCGGGGTAGAAGACGTCTTCGACCTGTGGGTGGTTGTGCAGATACTGCGCCAGCGTCACCGCGTTTTCGGTCATGCGCTCAACCCGCAGCGGCAGCGTCCGCATTGCGCGGATCAAGAGCCATGCTTCGAACGGTCCGAAAACCGCGCCCGCATCATGGCGATCCATTTTGATCGCTTCCCAGATCGGATCAGTTGGGGCGTTCGTGGATAGAACACCCGCCAAGACATCCGAATGTCCGTTGATTGCCTTTGTCGCGGAATGCATCACGATGTCCGCACCCAACGCGAGCGGCTTCATCAAGATGGGTGTCGCAGCTGTCGCATCCACAACCAACGTCCCGCCAACGGCATGTGTTGCCTGTGCCGCAGCCGCGACATCAACGGTCCGCAGCCACGGGTTAGATGGCGTTTCAATGAACACCAACGTCGGGCGATGCGCCTGACAGGCTGCTTTCAGAGCCGCGGCATCGCTTGCCTCGACTTCGTGCAATGTCACGTCGCGACGGGCGCAAAAATCGCGGATCCACTTTGTTGTGCCCCAGTAGATACCGGATTGCACAAGCGCTGTGTCGCCTGCCAAAAGTGTCCGAAAGACACCCGCAATCGCGGCCATCCCTGCGGGGAACAAAAGCGTGTCTTCGGCCTGTTCCAGCTTCGTGATCACATGCTCTGCAGTTCTGACCGTATCGCTGTCATCGCGGGAATAGATGTTGTCTGGACGGATCAGCGCATAGCTTTCATCGCGCATGAAGGTCGTAGCAGGCTGGATCGGTGGCACGACGCCTGCGCTTTGCAGATCAACCGCGCCTGCGGCATGGGCGGCAATGGTCGCGGGTTTCGCATCACGTTTCATGTGACGAATTCCGATTTGGCGTAGCCTTGCATGTAAAGAAGGGCCGTCAGGTCACCGTGGTTCACGCGGACCGACACCTTTTCCTGCAGCGCAGGTTTGCCATGTAGCGCGACACCTGTGCCCGCGTTTTCAAGCATCAGCAGGTCGTTCATCCCGTCGCCCACAGCAATTGCATCAGCAGGCGTGATCCCGAGCGTGGCGGTGATCCCGTTCAGCGCCTCTAGCTTGGCGTCTTGCCCAAGGATCGGTCGCACGACTTTACCAGTCAGCTTACCATCCGCGATTTCGAGCGTGTTGGCACGGTTTTCGTTAAAGCCTAGTTCAGACGCAACGCGCGCCGTAAACGCTGTGAACCCGCCGGAGACCAGCGCCGCATAGGCCCCCTGCCCGCGCATCGTTTTCAGCAGTGTCGCACCACCGGGCATGTAAGTGATGCGGGTGTTCAGGACGTGGTCAATGATCGTTTCGGGCAGATCAGCCAGTAGTCCGACGCGTTCATCGATCGCTTCTTCAAAATCCAACTCGCCATTCATCGCGCGCGCGGTAATCCCCGCAACACGGTCGCCGACACCAGCCTCTGCCGCCAATTCGTCGATACATTCCTGCTGGATCATCGTGCTGTCCATGTCCGCGATCAGCATCTTTTTGCGACGCCCTTCAGCGAGCTGGATGATCAGATCAACGGATTGATCCTGACACACCTGCCAGACCTCATCTGCGTTTTCCGGCATCGTTTGCAGCGAAAATTCAGCAGCTTCATCAGCGGCCAACCAGACTACATCACCGCCGCCCCAAGCGTTCCGCAGGCTTTCGACCAATGCGGGGTCTAATGTCGGGCGCGCCGGGTTGCACAAAAAGGTTGCTACAAACATTTCAAAGTCCTTACGCCGTCTATTCTACAGTGCGGTCTGCCTGCTTCCCTTCGCCAAATAAACGCAAACAGCACGACCAGCAACGCCAAGCACCAAGTTTCCGATCCGCACCATGTATCGACCAAAACCGACAAAAGAATCGGCAACCGCGTCATTTTCACTGTTGTCGCCGCGACGCCTTGCCCCTATTCCGATCAGCGGGACACCCTTCCCCAACGAAGGGCATATATCTGTGAGGATACCAGTAATGGTCACGACACCACCGGCTGTGCGCCCGGCGAACGCACGTTTTTCTTCTGGCCCATGTGCCAAACCCCCTGTTTTTTCATTGGACAAGCTTGCTGACGCGCCTTTGGGCCGCTCGCACCGTGCCGCTATTGGCAAATCCAAACTGGCAGAAGCCATTGACCTGACACGCGACATCCTCGGCATCCCCGCTGATTACCGCATCGGGATCGTGCCTGCATCTGACACTGGCGCTTTTGAAATGGCGATGTGGTCTATGCTGGGCGAACGTCCTGCGGAAATGGTCGCATGGGAATCGTTCGGCGCTGGCTGGGTCACTGACGTGGTCAAGCAGCTGAAGATCGAAGCCAAAACACATACCGCAGACTACGGTCACATCGTTGATATGGCTGCGTTGAACTATGACAACGACGTCTGCTTTACATGGAACGGCACAACATCCGGTGTGCGGATGCCAAATGGCGATGCGATCCCTGCGGACCGTGCGGGTCTGACATTGTGCGACGCGACATCCGCTGCGTTTGCCCAAGACCTGCCATGGGACAAGCTGGATGTGACGACGTTCTCTTGGCAGAAAGTCATGGGCGGCGAGGCTGCACACGGCATGCTGATCCTGTCCCCACGCGCTGTTGAGCGTTTGGAAAACTACACACCTGCGTGGCCACTGCCAAAGATTTTCCGCCTGACAAAGGGTGGCAAATTGATCGAAGGCATCTTCCGCGGCGAAACCATCAACACGCCATCCATGCTGGCTGTTGAAGATTACCTTGTTGCGCTGAAGTGGGCGCAAGACATCGGTGGTCTGAAAGCCCTGCAAGACCGCGCCAATGCCAACGCGCAAGCGATCTTTGATTTCTGCGATGCGAACGACTGGATCGCGAACCTCGCCGAAGATGACGCGACACGGTCGAACACATCTGTTTGCCTGAAGTTCACAGACGACCGGATCACAGACGGTGCAGCATTCGCCAAAGCCGTTGCAAAACGTCTGGCTGACGAAGACGTCGCTTTGGACATCGGTGCGTATCGCGATGCCCCTGCCGGTCTGCGGATCTGGTGTGGTGCGACTGTGGAAACATCCGACATCGCGGCCATGCTGCCATGGCTCGCGTGGGCGTTCGAAGTTGAAATCGCGGCCTAACGCCCGACCTTTCCAGAAAATTCGCCACCCCGCTGATGGGGTGGCACATATCACACAAGTTGAAGGACCATTCCAATGGCCGCTCCTAAAGTACTGATTTCCGACAAACTCTCTGCTGCCGCAGTCCAGATTTTCAAAGACCGAGGCATCGACGTTGATTTCCAGCCTGACCTTGGCAAAGACAAGGACCTGCTGCTGGCCGCGATCCCGCATTACGACGGTCTTGCGATCCGCTCTGCGACTAAAGCGACCCAGAAAATCATCGAGGCCGCCACGAACCTGAAGGTCATCGGCCGCGCCGGTATCGGCACCGACAACATCGACAAAGAAGCGGCATCCAAAGCCGGTATCATTGTCATGAACACGCCATTCGGCAACATGATCACCACGGCTGAACATGCTATTGCAATGATGTTCGCTGTTGCGCGTCAAATCCCGGAGGCATCCGCATCTACCCACGCGGGTAAATGGGAAAAGTCCAAGTTCATGGGTGTTGAACTGACGGGCAAAACGCTTGGCGTGATCGGCGCAGGCAACATCGGCGGGATCGTGTGTGACCGTGCAAAAGGCCTGTCCATGAAAGTCATGGCCTACGATCCGTTCCTTGGCGAAGACAAAGCCAACGAGATGGGCGTGAAGAAGGTCGAACTCGACGAACTGCTGGCAAACGCTGATTTCATCACGCTGCACGTGCCGTTCACGGATCAGACAGCCAACATTCTGTCGAAAGAAAACATCGCGAAAACTAAAAAAGGCGTGCGTATCGTCAACTGCGCCCGTGGTGGTCTGGTCGATGAGGAAGCACTGGCTGAGGCATTGAAATCCGGCCACGTGGCTGGTGCTGCGTTTGACGTCTTCGCGGTTGAACCCGCAACTGACAGCCCGCTGTTCAACCTGCCGAACGTCGTCTGCACACCGCACCTTGGTGCTGCAACAACCGAAGCCCAAGAAAACGTGGCCCTTCAGGTCGCAGAACAGATGTCCGACTACCTGCTGACAGGTGCGGTGTCCAACGCGCTGAACATGCCGTCCGTCACGGCAGAAGAAGCGAAGATCATGGGCCCATGGATCAAACTGTCCGGCCACCTTGGTAACTTTGCCGGTCAGGTGACTGACGAGCCGATCAAAGCGATCAACATCTTGTTCGACGGCGAAGCATCCGACATGAACCTCAAAGCGCTGACAGCAGCTGTCATCGCAGGCATCATGAAAAAGGTGAACCCGGATACGAACATGGTCTCCGCTCCTGTGATTGCAAAAGAACGCGGCATTCAGGTGTCCACAACAAAGCAGGACCAGTCCGGCACATTCGACGGCTACGTGAAAGTGACCGTTGTGACTGACGAAATGGAACGGTCCATCGCGGGCACAGTGTTTAGCGACGGTAAGCCACGCTTTATCCAGATCAAAGGCATCAACATCGACGCCGAGATCGGTGAACATATGCTCTACACGACCAACAAAGACGTACCGGGCATCATCGGGTCCTTGGGTCAAACGCTTGGTGCGCATGACGTCAACATCGCGAACTTTACTCTTGGCCGGTCCGCCGCGAAAGAGCAGGCCATTGCGATGCTTTACGTCGATGAACCTGTGCCAGCCGATGCGCTGAAGGCGTTAGCAGATACCGGCCTGTTCCAGAAAATCAAAACCCTCAAATTCGAGGTGTAAGCCAAGCGGGCCGCTCATTGATTGAGCGGCCCTTTTGCTTCTTTGACGTCTTCCAAATCCCCGCCGGAGGCTCCCGCACTATCCGCGCGTGTAACTTACAATTTCAGGACACACCTTATGATCTACGCAATTGGTGACATTCACGGTCAGATCGAAATGCTCGACCATGCGCTTGACCTTATTGAACAGGATGGCGGTCCGGACGCGGAAATCGTGTTCTTGGGTGATTATACCGATCGTGGCCTGAATTCTTGCGCAGTGATTGACCGTCTGATTGCGGGTCAGAAGGCTGGTAAAAACTGGCGCTTCATCATGGGCAATCACGACCGATTCTTCGCCAACTTCGTCACGATGGGCAAACAGCACGATCCGCGTGTCGCCTCAGGCATCAACTGGCTGAACCCACGTCTGGGCGGGACCAATACGATCGCGTCCTACGGCGTTAAAGGCGAAGCCATTTTCGCGGCGCATACCCGTGGCGAACAGGAAATACTGCTGCACTATCAAACCGATGCTGGTGCGTTGACACCTGATCAGGTACAGCAGGCCGCAGCAAAGGCTGTTCCGCAGGCCCATATTGATTTCATCAATGCGTTGCCGCTGACCATTGAAACGGACGATCTGCTTTTCGTGCACGCAGGCATCATGCCGGGCGTCGCACTAGCCGACCAAGACCCCGAAGATCTGCTTTGGATACGCGAAGGGTTCTTGGACGATAAAACCGATCACGGCAAACTTGTCGTGCACGGCCACACAGCGCTAGAGGCACCGACCCATTTCGGCAATCGCGTCGATCTGGACGCAGGTGCCGGTTATGGCCGCCCGTTGATCCCCGCCGTGTTTGTCGGTCGGGACTGTTATATCTTGACCGAGACTGGCAGGGTGCCATTGATCCCAGCCGATTAAGGCCACCATGCCCGTCAAATTCGCGACCCTTCACGATATTGCAGACCATAACGCGGACACGATTATTGATGTCCGTTCACCTGCGGAATTTGCGCAAGATCGCGTCCCCGGTGCGATCAATCTGCCCGCCCTCAGCAACGATCAACGTGCCGAAATTGGCACGATGTATGTCCGTGACAGTGCCTTTCGCGCCCGCAAACGTGGGGCTGCGATGGTGGCCCGTAATGTTGCCGATCATTTGGACGGACCTTTGCGCGATCACGACGGTGGTTGGCAGCCGTTGGTCTATTGCTGGCGGGGCGGTCAACGGTCAGGGTCGTTTGCGTCGATCTTACAGCAAATCGGGTGGCGCGCTGAAACGATTGCAGGTGGTTATCAAAGCTACCGCCGGTTGGTGCATGACTATCTGTATGAGGCGCCGTTGCCGCACCGGATTGTTCTGATGGACGGGAACACCGGCACCGGCAAAACGGCTGTGCTCGGGCATCTTAGGGACCGCGGTATCCAGACGATTGATCTGGAATCCCTTGCCGCCCATCGCGGGTCGCTATTGGGGGGTACTGACGCCCCGCAACCAGCCCAGAAAGCGTTTGAAACGGCACTTGCGCAGGCGTTTATCGCCTGTGATCCATCAATGCCCGTCGTGATCGAGGCAGAAAGCAGCAAGATTGGTCGGATTAACCTGCCCCCGTCGGTTTGGTCAGCCATGTGCGCCGCCCCGCGTGTGATGATCGCAGCCTCAGTTGCGACGCGTGCTGCCTACTTGGCCAAGGCATACGCGGATGTATCGACGGATCTGACTGCGCTGTCTGAGCGCCTGCAACCGATGCGCTATATTCGGGGCCACGCTGTTGTGGATGCTTGGCAGGCGGCACTGGTGTCTGGTGATCTCCAAAACTTCGCGGCGTCGCTGATGGAAACGCATTACGACCCCGCCTATGACAAGGCACGTGGATTGCAAGAGCACCAATTGCTGGGGCAGATCACCGCCGAAACGCTTGATTCCGACGGGTTGCGGCGCACCGCAGATCAAATCTCCGCGTTGATTAATCGCGCAGAATGATCCGCCCGACCTGATCCGTGATCGTCCCGATCTGCGCGGCTGGATATCCGGCCTGTTTCAACTTTGCGATGACATCAGCGGCTTGTGACGGGTCAACAGCGGCGAGCAATCCACCTGCGGTTTGCGGGTCGAACATCAGGTCTGACAGCGCGGAGTTCGTGCATTCAACGCCTGCCACACCCGCCTTGTTGGAATCGAACAATGAGGACTGCTGCCCAGCTTCTGCCAATGTGCGCGCGCCCTGCATCAACGGCACGTCCGTTAAGGTGACTTCTGCACCGACGCCAGACGCCTCGCAGATACCCGCCAAATGCCCCGCAAGCCCGAAGCCTGTGACGTCGGTCATCGCATGCGCGTCTTTTAACACCGCCGCCGCGTCCGCCTGCCCTTGCACCATCTGGTGCAATGCGGCTGCGACGTCTGCGCCTGCCGCTTTGCATTGCATTTCTGCCGCCATGATCACGCCGGACCCGATGGGTTTTGTTATGATCAGCGCGTCGCCCTTTTTGGCACCTTTCAGCGTGATCGGCTGTCCGTCCACCAGCCCCGTGACCGTGAAACCAATAGTCAGCGCGTCACCTTGCGACGTGTGTCCGCCGACGATAGCGGCACCTGCATCGGCGAAAACATCATGCGCTGTGGCCATGATTTCGGCCAAGGCGCGTTCCTGCAATATCTCTGACGTGCGCGGTAGGATGATCGTTGCGGTCGCGGCTTGTGGCTGCGCCCCCATCGCCCAGATATCGCCCAGCGCGTGAACGGCTGCGATACGCGTCATCATGACCGGATCGTCGATCATGGCACGCAGGTGGTCCGTCGATATGACTTGGGTCGCGCCACCCGTTTGCACGATTGCAGCATCATCACCCGCGACGGATTGGATGTCGTTCCTTTGCGTGTGTGGCAGGTGAGACAGCACGTTCCGCAACGCCCCGCGCCCGACCTTTGACCCGCATCCGCCACACATGGGTTTGTCACCAAGCGTTTCACGCACGCCCAGCGCGATCGTTTCCGGCAGATCAGGCAAGGCCATCGGGCTGAGCCCGTCGAACTGGTTCATAAAGGTTCGGTCGATGTGGTTCTTGAGCTTCCACAACAACGGCCCCTGCCGTGCCGTTCCGAACTTTTCAGCGAGCGCTGATTTCCCGCCAAGCGAGATCAGTTTTAGGTAATCCTTTTGCGGCTTATACGCCCGCAGATCACGCCCAGACAAATGGGCCTGAAGGTTATCGAATAAAACCGGCGCTTCGCGGACAGCATAGACGCCCGCCTTTGGACGCGGATCGAAGCTAAGGTGCGCACAATCGCCGACCGCAAAAACATCCGGATTGCTAGATTGCAGCTTGTCGTTGACGGTGATGAAGCCTTCGTGGATGTCCAGATCAAGCCCCGCCACCCAGTCATGCGGTTTTGCGCCCGCCGCACCGGTGGTGAAGTCGGATTTGATCAGCGTGCCGTCCGTCAGGATCACGCCGTGCGCCGCGATTTCAGCAACGTCTGCGTTTTCAATGAGCGTGACGCCTTGAGTTTCCAGCGCGGCGAGCACTTTACCTTTGGCCACGGACCCTAGATCTTTCAGGACGCGGCCCCGATCCACAAGCTGGACCACGGCGGCATCGGACCCGTCGCGGCGTAGGGCATGCGCCATCGCCATGGCAAGCTCTGCTCCTGCAACGCCGCCACCGATGATCGCGATATGCGGGTTCTTTGCCGTTGCACGGAAGGCGTCCCAGCGGCTTGCGAATTTGCCCAAAGGCTTGGCTGGAATGGCATTTTCCGTGAAGCCTTTCAGCGACGGCATTGTCGATGTGATCCCCACATCAACGGCGGTCACGTCATAGGCAATCGGTGGACGCCCCGGCACGCTGATGGTTTTGGCTGCCACGTCGATATGATCAACCGCCCCAAGAATGACCCGTGCGCTCGCAAAGCGGCCAAGCTGCACCAGATCGATGTCCAGTTCGTCCCGCGTGTAATGCCCTGCAACGAACCCCGGCAGCATGCCCGAATAGGGTGCCGTTGGTCCCGGATTGATGACCGTCAGGCGCACGCCGGGTAGCGGTTTCATCGCCCATGATCGCAGCACAAGCGCATGGGTGTGACCACCGCCAACAAGAACAAGATCACGGGTTTGGGGGAGCTGTGTATTCATGCCTCGTTTGATAGCGGCGCGATTGTTACGGCGCTAGCCACTTTCCGGTCCAGTCACCGACCTGTGAGAAAGCCGCACGCCGATGGATGTCACCGAGATATACCGTGTCAATATGGGTCGCCTGACAGGATAGGACGGCAAAGACGGCGGGATCGGGTTTCTTTGTGTAGGCGGTGCTTTCGGGGATTGGCTGGCCGGGTGCCGGCGTGATCCCATAGCTGTTTTTGGAATGATCCGGCACGGCGTTCCAACGGTCCATGACCGCATCACCGGTTAATATCGCGACGTCAGCTTGCACGCGGATTTGCAGCGCGAGGTCAGCATCCCAAAGGTGGATCGCCGCCTTTGGATTGTTACGCAGGCTGGTGATTTTGTCGGACTGCAGATCGGTGTAGAGTTCCAAGTTGCGTGTTTTCGGATCGACGTCACGCAGCACCACGGTCCGCACCTCTGGCTGGCCGTCGATGCTGACGGTCCCTAATGCCACATGCGCCCGCTCAGCCGCCCCTTGCGTCAGCCGATCCCATACCTGCGCCTGTGTCCCGTCGAGCGTTTCCCACCAGTTATTCATAGCCTGTCATCTCCAAATATCCGCGACCTGTGTGGCTACCTGTGATCCGCACCGGTCCTTCCCAATAGGGCACTGATGTTGTCATCCATGCGTCTGTGTTGATGGCCGTCACCGTTGCATCGACGCCCTTGTCGGCCAATTGGACCCGCCATGTCGTCGGAACAGTTGCGCCGCTGGTATCGGACATAGCCAGCGGTTCGGCCTGAAACGCACCGTCTGGGTAGGCGGTTGTCGTCCCATCGCTGTCGATCCAAGTGGCCGACGAATAGGCACTGCCGTCGGATTGACGCAGCAGGAAGCCCATCATCTTGGTCCCGTCATCGAACGAGAGCGAAAACCAGTCCCAGCCAGTTTGATCCGCGGCCAACGGTTGCGATGACCATTCGCGGTCGAGCCATGCGCTGCCCGTGACTGCGACCTGCCCGTCAGGCAAGGTAAGCGTACCTGCGATGTCGAAATAGGGTTGAGAATAGTAATAGGACGCCTGCCCCCCCGCCGATTTCACAGAATAGCCAGCGTCGCCGTGAAAGATCAGCGGGCCTTGCGCGGTCAGGTCCATGTCGTAGGCGAAATCAGGGCCACTGGCGGTCATGTCCAGCGTCGTCCAATTCCCTACCAAAGTCCAATCGTCGATCCATGCTTCAAACGGGTCCGCTGTCACACCCGCCTGCCCGATCCCGCCGCGCCCGATCCGTTCGGTGACGTAGTGGTCGGTTGGCGTGGTGACAGCCGCGTGCCCCATCCACAGTTGTGGGGCGGTCCAACCTGCGCCTGCTTCGGGGGCCAAAGCGGACCGGAACAACGTCCATTGCAGGCCGTAGTCGGTGCCGTCTTCGGCTTGCAGGTTCGCCGTCAGATACCACCATTCGATGCGGTAGTCGTTGTGCGGACCGTGGTCTGTGGGGAAATCAAACACAGGATCCGGCGTCGGTACGCTGAACCCGTCCGCGTCACCGCCGAGGCCGGCAAACCCTTGGGCTTGTGCCATGATCGGGCATAGCGCCAAGAAGATAGTTTTAACGTTCATGGGAAAACACCTTGAGCAGATCAGCAGGCGGGGTGCGGGCCAGCCTGATGGCGGGCCAAAGGGCGGCGACAGCGGCTGCGAGAACCGCGAAACCGAACAGCCTCACGTAATCCCACGGGAAGAAATACATCGGCAGTTCCCACCCGAAGGCCGCGACGTTCACGACCGCTAGTAGTGCCCACGCTAGCCCAAGGCCCAGCGGCAAGGCGATGACTGCAGTAAGCAACGCAAGCAAGATTGCACGCAATACTTCGAGCCGCCCGAGTTGTTTGCGCGTCACGCCCACCGCCCAAGCAGGGGCAAGCTGTGGGACGCGCATCGTGGCCAATGTCAGCAAGCTCATCAGAATCGCGAAACCAGCGACGGCGAGTGTCAGCACATTCAATGCTGTTGTGACGATGAAGGTGCGATCAAAGACGTCGAGCGAAAACGCTTTGATCCCCGCTTGGTTGATCATGTTCGCCTCTGGGATGCCGACCTCTTCGTTTAGGATCATCCGCACGCGACCCACATCGCCGTCGGTGATCCGTAGGCCAAACCGCAGCGGGCTGATGTCGGGGTACATCCGTGCGAAGATATCTTCGCCGATCACAGCCTGCCCGATCGGGTTGCCGTAATCCCCATAAACGCCCGCGATCACCAGCGGTTCGCCGTCGACGTCCAGCGTATCACCGACCCGCAAATCCGCCCGCCGGAACAATTGTTCGTTGATCAAGATTGCCTCGCCTGCCTCAACGCGGTCCCACGGCGCGTCACCGCTTTCCAGCAAGATCCAGTTGTCGCGATAGGTGCTGTGGATGCGGGTGCCGTAGACTTCGGTCTGGATGCCTTCCAGCGGGATTGTGGCCGCCATGATGGGCAGGACGATGTCCACTTCGGGTGCGATCCGGTCGATAATGGCGTCGGCTTGCACTGTGTCGGTGGCCGTGACGTACAGTTCCGACGCGAGGCGTTGATCAAGGAAACCGACGAAGGTCAGGCGAAAACTGCTGACCATCGTCGACACGCCCACGTTTGCCGCCATCGCAAGCAACAAGGCCATGAGCGCGAGCGATAGACCCGGTAGTTGCTGCCGCGTGTCCGCCCAAAACCATTGCGCGATGACGCCTTTGGCGCGGTTCGCCCCGAAAGCCAAACAAACGCTAAGGATCACAGGCAGACCAAGCGCCGCGCCAATCAAAAGGGCCGCGAGCATGGCGAAACCTGCGACCAGTCCCTGTGCAGTCAGTGCCAAGATGACTGCCGTGCCGATTAGAACCGCCGCCAATATGCCTTGCACCTGCGCGCGGCGTCCTGCCGCCATCGCCATGGCGCGGGGTTGTGCCGCGGCGAGCAATGGCATCCGGCTGAGTTTCCATAGTGCCCCTGCCGCTGCGACGGCTGTGCCGCCCAGCGCAATCGCCAGACCTGACAGCCACCAACTGGGGCGCAGTTGCAGGGTGCCAGCCACCTCTGCCCCGTAAAGTCCGTTCAACGTCGCGGCGACCCCCGGCAGTAAAAGCCCCGCGATGACGTACCCAAGCGCCACCCCGATGATGCCCGCAACGAGCGCCATGAGCATAAGTTCGACCGCGATCAGCCCGATCAAACGGTTCAACGGCACGCCCAGCGCCCGCAACGTGCGAACGACGGGCCTGCGCTGTTCAAACGCGAGACCAATCGCCCCGTTCACGATGAAAATGCCGACGGCAAAGGACAGCAGTCCAAATGCGGTGAGATTAAGATGAAAACTATCGGTGAGCTTCGCCACATCAGATCCAGCTTGGGCGGTACGACGGATCAGGTTCGGGGCGATCTCTGTCAGTGGTGTTTGCACGATGGGCTGGTCAGCCGCAACGACAAGCAGATCAATTTGATCGGAACGATTAAGAAGACGCTGCGCGACGCCGATGTCAGTATAGGCGACATTCGGGGCGGTTTCCGGTGTGATAACGCCGTCCACGTCCAACGCGCCCAAGGCCGCAATTGTGTCAGCTGTGCCGAAGATTTGGCCGTTGCTCGACAGAAATGCGCCAATGTCCGCACCTGCCACAAGATCAACGGGACCAAGACCACCCGGCGCAGTCAGCGGATCGATCCCGATCAGACGAACGCCGTTGATCTGCCCTTCGACAACGGGACTGACCAGCCAGCCCGCGCGGCGCAGTGCGACATAATCGGTTTGGGCAATCGGTGCGTCCTCGCTGGACACGAGTTGATCAAAACTGGCTTCGCCCAAGGTCGCGGCGGCATTGTCGTAGCTGGCGCGCGCTTCTGCGTTCACGGCCTGCACGCCGGACCACAATGCGGTCGCCAGCGCCAATCCGGCCAGCAAAGTGAACAATTGCAAGGGATTGCGCCGCCAGTGCGACAGGAGTGCAGAAAGGGCGGCCCGCGTCACGCGACCTGCCCTGCCCGCAGATGAACGCGCCGCGCGAGACGCCCCGCTAGCGCGTCGGAATGCGTGACCATCAACAGGCCAGCCCCCGTATCGGCAACCAGCGCCAGCATCAGGGACATGACGTCGTCCGCTGTCGCCTCGTCCAGATTACCAGTAGGTTCATCCGCCAGCACCAGCTTGGGGCGCGGGGCCAGCGTGCGGGCAATCGCCACGCGCTGTTGTTGCCCACCAGACAGTTGTTCCGGATATTTGCGCAGATGCGGGGTCAGGCCCATGCTATCAGCAAGGTGTGCGTTCCATGCAGTGTCGTTCGTGCCCGCAAGACGGGCCTGAAACGCGATATTGTCCGCGACCCGCAGGCTTGGGATCAGGTTGAACTGCTGAAAGACGACGCCAACGGTGCCACGCCGCAGCGTCGCACGACCCGTGTCATCCATCGCGGCAATGTCCACGCCATCAATCATGATCTGCCCCTGATCTGGCGTATCAAGACCGCCAATCAGATGAAGCAGCGTGCTTTTGCCACTGCCGCTTTCACCGGTTAACGCGAGGCTTTCGCCAGCGTCTAATGTCAGGTCGACACCGCGCAGCACCGCGAACGGCCCATCAGCGGTGTGAAATGTCTTGTGAATATTGGTCGCGTTCAGCAGCATCGGCATCTTCCTTTGCCCCAGACCTAACACGCCAGAGGCGAGAGGAAAGCGCAGGTCGCGGGCGTTGTGAAGATTTATGACCCAACGTCCTACCTCGCGCTGGCCTGTGTTTGCGATAAGCAGGGCGAAACGGGAGGATTTACTATGACGGATATCGTAATTTTGGGTGGCGCGCGGACAGCGATCGGCGGCTTTGGCGGGTCATTGGCGGGAACGACGCCGATCACGCTTGGCACGACCGTCGCGCAGGCGGCGATCAGCCGTGCGGGCATTGCAGCGGATCAAATCGGCCAAGTCGCATTCGGGCACGTGATCAACACAGAGCCCAAAGACATGTACGTCAGCCGCGTCGCCGCGATGCAAGCGGGCGTGCCGGATACCGTGCCTGCGATGAACGTGAACCGTTTATGCGGGTCTGGTGTGCAAGCGATTGTGTCGATGTTCCAAGCGCTGTCGCTGGGTGACGCCGATTTCGCGTTGGCGGGCGGGACTGAAAACATGTCGCGGTCGCCTTACATCATGACCGACGCCCGTTGGGGCGCGAAGATGGGTGATATCAAGTCCCAGGACATGATGCTCGGCGCGTTGAACTGTCCGTTCGGGACAGGCCATATGGGCGTGACGGCAGAAAACGTGGCGGGTGAACACAGCATCACACGCGAAGACCAAGACGCCTTTGCGATGGAAAGCCAGACACGTGCGGCCGCCGCGATTGCAGCAGGTCGGTTTGACGATCAGATCGTTCCGGTCGAAGTACGCAAACGCCGCGACACTGTTGAATTTGCCACGGATGAACATCCAAAGGCCACAACACTGGATGCACTCGCAGGCCTGCGTCCTGCATTCCAGAAAGACGGCAGCGTCACGGCTGGCAACGCATCAGGCCTGAACGACGGGGCTGCTGCGATTGTTATGGCAACGGAAGCGGCAGCGGTCGCGGCTGGCCTGACGCCAGCGTTCCGCGTTTTGGGCTACGCCCACGCAGGTGTACGGCCAGAAGTTATGGGCATCGGGCCTGTGCCTGCTGTGCAAAATCTGTTGAAGAAAACCGGCCTAAAGGCGTCTGATTTCGATGTGATCGAATCCAACGAAGCCTTTGCCGCGCAGGCCATCGCAGTTAATCGCGCCCTTGAACTGGACCCCACGAAGGTCAACCCGAATGGTGGTGCGATTGCGCTTGGCCATCCGGTTGGCGCGACAGGTGCGATCATCACGGTGAAGGCGATGTATGAACTGGAACGCATCAGCGGCAAACGCGCTTTGATCACGATGTGCATCGGTGGCGGTCAGGGCATCGCGCTTGCGATTGAGCGGCTCTGATTTCATCTGTCCGTAATAACTGGACTGGCCTCCGCAAATGTCGCGCGCGGGGGCCAGCCCCCGCTAGTCGCATTTTCTAGAAAATGCGATGCCTGCGGCGCAGGTATTTATGACCAAAAGAAGCGGTGCGGCGGCGTATCACCGCATCCTTCGCCCTTGTTTAGAGGGCATTCATATGAGACTGTTAGGCAAACGAGCAGATAACAAAAAACAACAGGATTTCCCCGATGGGCGCTACCACGCTACTTCGTGATGTGTTTGGATTCGATGCCTTCCGGCCCGGCCAACAAGACATTGTCGAAGCTGTTGTTGATGGGCGCAATACGCTGGCGATCATGCCAACGGGTGGCGGCAAATCCTTATGTTTTCAATTGCCAGCATTGGTCCGCGATGGTGTCACTGTCGTGATTTCCCCGCTGATTGCGTTGATGCGCGATCAGGTGCGGGGCCTGCGCGAAGCGGGGGTCGAGGCCGGTGCGCTAACGTCCGGCAATACGGATGAAGAAACCGACGCCGTCTGGCGCGGGCTTGAAGCCGGTACGCTGAAGCTGCTGTATATGGCCCCTGAACGTCTGTCATCGAGCGGGACGATTAATATGCTGCGCCGTGCGGGTGTCAGCATGATTGCTGTCGACGAGGCGCATTGTGTTTCCCAATGGGGCCATGATTTCCGTCCAGATTACCTGCGGATCGGTGAACTGCGGGCGACGCTGGATGTGCCATTGGCCGCATTTACCGCCACGGCAGATGCCGAGACCCAAGAAGAGATCATTCGCAAACTGTTCGACGGTGAAAAGCCTGCGACGTTTTTGTATGGTTTTGACCGCCCGAATATCCACCTCGCGTTTCAAGTGAAGGACGGGCCCCGCGCCCAAATCCTGAACTTTGCAAGTGCGCGCAAAGGCCAGTCCGGCATTGTCTATTGCGGCACGCGTGCAAAAACCGAAACGCTGGCGGGTGCGCTGCGCGAGGTCGGACATTCCGCCTGTTATTACCACGGCGGGATGGACGCCGAAGAACGTCGCGATGTGGAACGCCGCTTTCAGCAGGAAGACGGGTTGATCGTGGTTGCGACCGTGGCCTTCGGAATGGGGATCGATAAGCCTGACATCCGCTGGGTCGCGCATGCTGATCTGCCGAAATCCATTGAAGCGTATTACCAAGAAATCGGTCGTGCCGGTCGGGATGGTGATCCTGCTGAGACGCTGACGTTGTTTGGCCCCGACGATATCCGGTATCGCCGCCAGCAGATCGACGAAGGGATTGCGCCACCCGAAAGGCGTGCTGCTGATCATGGGCGTTTGAATGCGTTGCTAGGGTTGGCAGAGGCGCTGCGATGTCGGCGCGTAAATCTGCTGCGTTACTTTGGCGAAAATCCAGAGCCGTGCGGCAAATGTGATCTGTGCGATAAACCCGCCGAGATTTTCGATGCGACCACGCCTGTGCGCATGGCCTTGTCAGCCGCGTTGCGGACAGAAGAATGGTTCGGGTCGGGTCATCTGATCGACATTCTGCTTGGCGCAAATACGGACAAAATCCGCCAGCGTGGTCATGACAGCCTGCCGACTTATGGTGTCGGGAAGGAATACGACCGCCGCCAATGGCAGGCGATTTTCCGGCAGATGATGGGTCATGATCTGATGCGGCCTGATCCTGCGCGGCATGGTGCGCTGCGCATGACGGACGGGGCGATTCCGATTTTGAAGGGCGAAGCGTCGATTGAACTGCGCCGTGATACGATCCGCGCGGCAAAAGGTACGAGCCCGAAAGTCCGCCAGATGGTGAGCGAAGAAGACGCGCCGCTGCTGTCCGCGCTCAAAGCAAAGCGCCGTTATCTGGCCGAACAGGCAAACGCCCCTGCCTATATCATTTTCAACGACCGTACGTTGATCGAAATGGCCGAAAAGCGTCCCATGACGCTGGACGATATGGCCCGTATTGGCGGTGTCGGCGCGAAGAAACTGGAAAGCTACGGCAATGCGTTTCTTGAGGTGATCGCAGGCGAGGCAGAACAGCTGCATCCGCAGCGCCGCAAGCTGGCTGGTCGCAATGAAGGCGACGTTTATGATCGGTTGCTGGCTGTCCAGACCGACCTACAACGCGGCCCGCATGGTGCGGATAAACCGATGAGCCTGAATGCGTCGTTGCTGGCCAAAGTCGCACAACTGCGCGGCGCGGATAGCACGATGATCGAAAGGCTGATCGGCGAAAAATACGCCGAACGCTTTGGCGATGCGTTCCTTGAGGTGCTCGAAAGCGCTTAAGCGTTACAGACGCGTCATTTCCGCGACAGCCAAGACGTCACCAGTTGGCAGACCGGTCGGCGATCCACCTAGCGGTTCGTCACTAACGGCAAGGCTCCAGTTATCGACGCCATCGAACCACGCGGCGGGCAAGCGGATCGTTGCGGTCGGATCATCGGTCAAAACACCCACAGGGCGCGGTTCGACACCATCGACAAGACACCAAAGCTGTAAGCTACGACCATCGTTCGCGGCACCTGATGTCCGTGTGATTTGGATATTTTCAGCACCGACATCGTAAACTGCCAAGATACGCAGATCATCGTTTTCGGCGGCCAGTTCGGACACATATGTCGGCCCTACGGCAACAGGTTCGGTTGGCCCAAACAAGATCAGCGTTGACGCGATTGCCGCACCCGACAAGACGACGGTCAGACCTTTCCAGAACCCGACCCGTCCCAGAAGGCCCGGAGCCGGATCGACACCAAACAGGCGTTCCATCAGGTCGGATTTTGCGATGCCGGACGGGGTCACGGGCATGATTTCGTCAGTCAGCGGTGCAAGCCGGTCTTCCCATTCGCGCACTTGTGCTGCGAATTCAGGATCAGACGCGGCACGCGCCGCCGCTGCCCGATGGGCGTCGTCAGGCAACACGCGCAAAACGTATTCGGCTGCAAATTCGGTGTCGTCGGGGGTCATGTCTGCTTGTTTGCTCATTACGACATACACTCCCGCAGTGCGATAAGGCCGCGCCGTAACCAAGTGCGCATTGTGTTCAGAGGTACGTTAAATTTCGTGGCAAGGTCGGCATATGGCAAACCGTCTAGGTAGGCTGCTTTGATGGCCGCGCTGCGTGTTGGTTCCAATTCGCCAAAGCATTTGGTGATGCGCCGTGCCTCTGCCGATGCGATCACTTGTCCTTCGGCGGTTGGGCCAGATGCTGCGATCGTGTCTGTATAATCTTCGATGTCGACAGATGGTTTGTTCGCCCGCAACCGGTCAATGGCCGTATTGCGCGCAATCGTGATCAACCACGTCATCGGGCTATAGCCGTTTACCGCAAAGCGGTCGGCATTTTTCCAGACTTTGATAAACGTGTCCTGCATGGCGTCCTCTGCTGCGGCGCGGTCATGTAAGATACGCAGGCACACCCCCAAAAGTTTCGCGCTAGTGGCATCATAAAGCGCATTAAATGCTTTACGATCGCCAAGGGCGACGCTGCTGATCAGGGTTTCAATTTCTAATCGGTTCATAGGGTTGCGGGCCTTTGGTCGCTTCGGCTGCAGGGTACAGACCTTAGGGATACCGCAGTTCTATCGCACCCGCATTAACAAATGTGACCTAAACGTAAATTGAAACGCTGGCCGAATTGAACCGCTGGACTGGTCAACGCGAACCTGCGTGATACATCTACGCCAACGCCCGCTGCCAGAGGAACATGCGCCATGTTGACCGTCATTTCGCCCGCCAAATCACTGGACATGGATCCCGTCGACATTACGGTCACGCAACCGGATTTTCAGGCGGACGCCGTGCGGTTGTCAAAGACCGCCAAGAACCTGACATTGGGCGGTTTGCGCGATCTGATGAGCATCTCTGACGACTTGGCGCGCCTGAATCGCGACCGTTTTCGCGCCTTCGCAGCAGAGCCTACGCCGGACATGACAAAGCCTGCTGCATTGGCGTTCAACGGCGATACATATCAGGGGTTAGAGGCGAAGACGCTGGAACCCGACGATCTGAATTGGGCCCAAGATCATTTGCGGATTTTGTCCGGTCTGTACGGATTGTTGCGCCCACTGGATGCGATCCAGCCTTACCGTCTGGAAATGGGTAGCCGTTTGAAAACGCGGCGCGGCAAGTCTTTGTACGACTACTGGGGTGACGACATCGCAAAGGCGCTGAATGCACAGGCGGATGCGTTGGACACCGACACCTTGGTCAATTGCGCATCGCAGGAATATTTCGGGGCTGCGGACCGCAAGGCGCTGAAGCTGCGCGTCATCACCCCCCAATTTATGGAAGTGAAAGACGACAAGCCCCGCATCGTGTCGTTCTTTGCAAAACGCGCACGCGGTGCCATGGCCCGTTTTCTGACCGAAGAACGCGCAACCGATGCCGAACAAGTGAAGGATTTCACGACGGGCGGATATGCCTTTGATCCGGACCTGTCTGAGGGCGACAAATGGGTTTTCGTGCGCCCCTACCCTGACACCAAAGCCTAAGATCACCACACACATTGCCAAGTTGAGTCAGACCCCCTACCTCTGGCCTTGCGACAAAAAGGGATTGTTATGGGCGAAATTACACTGGTGCGGCACGGGCAGGCGAACTCTGCTGCGGACAATGAAATCGACTACGATAAACTGTCGGAATTGGGTCACCAGCAGGCCAAATGGCTGGGTGAATGGATCCACGCACATGATGGCCCCTTTGACGCCATCTTCAGCGGATCGCTGCGCCGTCAGAAAGAAACAGCCGCCGGTATGGGGTTTACTGACGTGACCGTAGACGAGCGGTTGAACGAGATCGCCTATTACGATCTGACCGACGAAATGGCCGCCCATCAACCCGAAACCACCCGCACATCGCCCGAGGATTTCGTGACCCATTTCCCTGCGACACTGTCTGCGTGGAAAGACGGCCACATCAAGGGAACCGAGACTTATCAAGATTTTACCGATCGTGTGCAGGCCGTGATGGATATGGCCGCACAACCCGGTCGTCGGATTTTGTGTGTCACGTCTGGCGGGATCATTGCCCAGTCGGTGTCCCGCATCCTTGGTCTGGATATTCCGCAAATGGCCCGTATCGCACTGCCGATCCTGAACACATCTGTGCACCGCATTCATGTGACGGATCATGGGCCGTTGGTATCCACCTTTAACAGTTCACCGCATTTGGACCACGCTGACCGACTGACCGCCCGCACCCATTATTGATTGGACCGCCCATGTTGACGCTACACTACGCCCCCAAAACGATATCAATCGCTGTGGCAATTACGCTTGAGGAAGTGGGTCTTGCCTACGACGCGGTTGCCGTCGATTTCGCAAGCGGCGCGCAGGCGAAAGAACCGTATCTGAGCGTGAACCCTAAAGGCCGTGTGCCGGCCTTGGTCACGGCTGCAGGTACCTTGACCGAAACAGGTGCGATCCTTGAATTCATCGCGGAAACAAGCGGTCAGTTGATCCCTGATACCCCGATGGCGACAGCGCGTATGCGCGAAGCGATGTTCTATCTGGCGTCAACGATGCATGTGAACCACGCCCATAAAATGCGGGGGCATCGCTGGGCCGATCAACAGTCCAGTTTTGATGATATGACCGCAAAGGTCTCTGAAACCATGGCCGCGTCATGCGCATATCTTGAAGAGATGCTGGCGCTTGATCCTTTTGTGACCAAGGACTTTAGCCTTGCTGATCCTTATCTGTTTATGGTGCTGTCTTGGGTGCCTGGTGACGGTGTTGATCTTGCAGCCTATCCAAAGCTGTCCGCCTTCGTCGATATGATGAAAACCCGCCCGTCCGTTCAGGCCGTCATCGCGAAAGGCATGTTATGACCCATATTTGGCTACGCGCAGAACCACGTGCCCATGAAACGCGCGTTGGGCTGACGCCCGATGGTGCTGCCCAGATGATTGCGGCGGGATATCAAATTACGGTCGAGGACAGCGATGATCGCTGCATCCCTACGGCTGAATATGTGACCGCAGGGTGCGCGACCGCCGCCGCAGGCAGTTGGCCAGACGCGCCTGATGACGCGATCATCTTTGGTCTGAAAGAATTGCCCGAAGACGGCACGCCCCTGCGTCATCGCCACATTATGTTTGGTCATGCCTATAAGGGTCAGCCAAGCGGTCGCGTTCTGCTTGATCGGTTTCAGGCGGGTGGTGGTACGCTTTTTGATCTGGAATATCTTGTTGATCCCGACGGTCGCCGGATCGCCGCGTTTGGGTATTGGGCAGGCTATGCGGGTGCTGCGATGTCGTTGCTGGCATGGGCCGCGCAACAAGTTGGCGGCGTTCAGGTTGATGTGCAGGGTGTCAAGGATGCGCTAGATTTACAGGACCGGATCAAGACGGCCCTTGCGGGTCACACCCCATCAACGTTGATCATTGGGGCGCTGGGGCGTGTCGGCACAGGTGCTGCCGATTTGTGTCATGCGTTGGGCCTGCGTGTTGTCGGTTGGGACATGGCCGAAACGGCCAGCGGCGGGCCGTTCCCAGAAGTCCTCCAGCACGACATTTTCCTGAATTGCATTTTGGCCCGCCCCGGCACACCCGTGTTTGTACCAGCGACCACCCCGACGGATGAACGTAAACTGACAGTGATTGGCGATATTGCCTGTGATCCGGACAGCGATTTTTCACCGATCAAGGTCTATGACCAAGCGACGACTTGGGCTGCGCCGAACCTGCGTGTGCACGACGATCCACCGTTGGACGTGATGGCGATTGATAACCTGCCGTCGCTGCTACCGCGCGAAAGTAGCGAAGATTTCGCAGGGCAGCTGTTGCCGCACCTGATGGGGCTGGATGATTTGGGTCAGGGTGTTTGGGGACGTGCGAAAGCCACGTTTGACGAAAACATCAGCTAAGCTGATGGAAACGCCGACGGGTGTCGCGCGTTACTGCGCGCCCGTCTGGAATGTGCCGAAACACGCATCATCGTCCGCACATGCAGGCGCATGGCTTTGCGTTGTCAGCGCCCATATCGCGGCGCGCCCTTGGGCTTGGTCCGCCTTTGACATGTCAGGCACGTGATTTACGACACGTCCGGAGCTTACGAAATCTGTAGCCACAATCGCGTCGACCGGCCCGGTCGCACCTGCATACATCGGCAGAGCCAAAGCAATTGCAGCACAGCCAATGGCGTTCGAAATCTTGCGAAGTAGCGTCATGTCATCAATCCCCAATGCAGCGACGAGAATCGTCACCCTTAGTTAATGATCCGTAAATAAGACGCGATTATGGCTAGTTTCGTGATCTTTTGCCCTATTTCGCTCCAAAGAGACGATAATATATCCAATCGGGTAGGAACTGTGACCCGCGGAAGATCCATGAAAACAGGAGCGGGAAGCTTTTCTTGAACCCGTCGGTGTTCATGTGATCGAAGACTTCGTCTGCGGCTTCTTCCGGCGTCATGATAAACGGCATGTGGAAGTCGTTCTTTTCCGTCAAACGCGTTTTGATGAAACCGGGGTTCACAAGCTGGACCCGCACACCTGTTTTGTGCAGATCGGCATGCATGCTTTCAGCCAACGCCATAACGCCCGCTTTTGACGGGGAATAACCGATTGCACCTGCTTGACCACGAAAGCCTGACAAAGACCCCGTCAGCACGATATGGCCTGCCCCACGTGCCATCATGTTCTTCACAACCGAGCCTACGACGCGTGATGCGCCGAGGTAGTTGATTTCGCCCATCATGTCGGCTTTTTCGTTGTCCCATTCGCTGGATTTCATCGGCCAATAAACGCCAGCCAAATAGACAACGCCGTCGATATCGCCGATCTGATTTGCCGCCGCTTCAACGGCATCGCGGTCTGACACGTCGACGGTGACATAGGACGCTTTGCTAGGCAGTTCTTCGACAAGTGACTTTAGCCGATCTTCGGATCTGGCAGAGACGATGACCTCGGCGCCCGCTGCACTTAATTTATGTGCGACGGCCCGTCCGAGCCCTTCGCTTGCGCCAACCAGCCAATACCGTTTTCCCTGCCACTCACTCACGTCTTATTCTCCTGCAATCATTGGTCGTGCGCCATCTGCGGGACGCATCGTCGCGACAAGTTCCGCGACCTTTATGCCAAACTTACGAAACTGGGACCGGTTCATTATTGATCCGTTCGCCATCAGATACATCCAGTCTGTCGTATCTAAAACATGACCGCCAGCCTCTTCGGACAGTTTGATCCGGTAGTTGAGCAAAACCGCCGATCCCTTTTGTTGCCCGTGTCCGGCACCCACAAGATCAGGGGCTTCCGCCTTGATCGCGCCGTCGTTGCCCAAGGTCAATTTCCATTCACGGTTCTGGACGTTGCCGCTGTCGTAATGAAACACCTCTTTCATCACGCCCACATTGCCGTCCCAAGACGCGACAAAGTCCGCAGTGAAACGTGACGTGACCTTGCCCGTTGGCCCGTAAATCATGCCTTCGCAGACGATTGGCCCGTTCAGGGTTTCGCGAATGTCGAATTGTGGTCCATGACCAGCATAGTCTTCGGGCTTTTGCGCCCAAAATGAAACGTAGCGCGATTTCAGGACCATGGCCGCCAACACGAGGCCCGCACCGATTAGAACGTAGGGAAGAAACGACATCGTTTAATCCTCCAGTTTGGTGGCCGCCAACAAGGCGATTGCCACCAGTTTCAATGTAGACGGCACCAGCGCATAAAGCACCACTAGCGTCTTGATCGCCGCGTCAGGTTGGTTTTGCCCACCCGATTGGAACCCCGCACCTTCCAACAACGGCAGCAGAACCACTGCTGCGAAAGCCAACGTAAATTTGCTGACCAACGACCACAGCCCAAAGCCCTGGCCGCCGTTCGGGGCGATCACACTCATTCGTTTTGCGAACATGGCAGGGAGCAATGTGAGGTCCGCACCTATGGTCGCTCCTGATAGTACGCAGACAATCGCGAAAGGGATCACATCGCCGGTGCTTAAAGTGTAAGTATATCCAAAAGAGATGATTGCGAGGGTCATTGCCGCCAGCAGAACAGGCTTTTCACCATATCGCCCCGCCAGTTTTGAACACAGCGGCGATGAACAAGCAGCGGCAAGGAAGAACAGGACAAGCAGCGCGCCCTCCCAGCCGACAGCGCCCAGCGCGCTTTCCACATAGAACAGAAAGAGCGTGGACGAGACCGCAAGCGGCGTTGCGTTGACCAGCGCGAGCAGGAGTAGGCGCCGCGCCTGTGCATCGTTCCAGATCGTACGGATCGGCGTGGGTTCTGTTTGCACACGTCCTGACCATTCGGGCCACATCCACAAGATCGCGGCGACCGTCGCGGCTGCAAAACCCCAAGCAAATGCCGTGAAGGCATCGAAGCTGTAGCCCATCAGAACCGTTGGTGCGACGGCTGCGACGCAGATACCTAGCAACGCCCCCGTTTCCCGCCACGCCGCGAGTTTGACGTGGCCTTTGGGATCATCGCCTGCCTTCGCGATGCCTTGCGAGTAGAAATTTATGGTGAGGAAAGAAAAGGCAGAGAACAGCCCAAGCAGTGTGAGGCCGAACCAATAGAGCGGCGCAATCGGTGGTTTGACAGCGAACAGCCCGATCATCGAAATCGCAAGGACAGCCCCTGCCAAGCCCACGGCGATGGGGCGGGCACGGCCAAGGCGTTCGCTGATCCAGCCCAGCACTGGATCTTGGATCACGTCGAACAGGCGCAGCGCGAATAGCATCGTGCCAAGGGCAGCCAGCGTTACGCCGTAGTTATCAACGTAAAGCTTCGGTGCGTAGATATAGATCGGCAGGCCAGCCGCGTTGATTACGGCGGCAAACAGGCTGTAGGCGGGTAGACGGGTCATTGGCTGACGTCGTGGTCGAGCGGTTCGGGGCAAGGTCGAAACGTCGCTTTTTTCCACCACAGTTTGATCGCTTGCCAATGGATTAGCGCCAGCACGCGGCGCGACCCAAACGGACGACGGATGGCAGATTTCAGGATGGATGCATTGGTCAGCGGTTTGCGATCGCCTTTGAGCGTTGCGATCAACCCGCCGTTGCCCCGCGTATAGTCGATGACGATATGGACGTGATCATCGGTAATATCGAACCGGAAGGTGTAGCCGCCTTCAATTGGCTGAAACGGGGACACGTGGAAAATCTTGGTCGCTGACAGCGTTTCGTTCTTCGTGATTTCACGCATGTCGTCGTGATGGCACAGGTAGGAATGTCGCTGGCCAAAGGTGTTGGACACTTCCGCGATAACGACTCGCAAGGTGCCTGTAGTGTCGTAGCACAGCCAAAATGACACCGGATTAAACACATGCCCCAACAGCCGTGGCTGCGCGAGCAGGTCAATGCGTCCGGTCAGTTCAATCTTATGCGCCGCCAACACATCACGTACCCAATCTGCGCCAATCCCTGCCTTGGGTTTTCCGCCATGGTCGCTGTCTTGCAACGACATCAGGTTCGCGCCATTGCGTGCAAACAGCGCAGGGCCTTTCACCGCCGCGTCGGCATCCATCAGCACGTAGTCGATGGAATAGCGAAACGCATTTTTCACTGCGCCCCGCCTGCCATGGTAGGTTTCGCCTGCGATATGATCGATACGTGTCACTCTGCTGCGATCTGAGCGCGGTCAATCGCGTTCAGCGCTGTGACGACGTCGTAAGCCGAGGCAAGCCCGTCTTCGTGGAACCCGTTTTTCATCCATGCCCCACAGAACCATGTGCGGTTCGATCCATTCATTGCGGCGGCTTGTTTCTGTGCTTCGATAGCGGCCAGATCATAGACCGGATGACGCAATGTGACCTCGTCCCAGATCAGGCTTTCGTCAATCTGACGGGTTGTATTCAACGTCACCATAAGCGGATCCTCAGTCAGCCACGGTTGCAGCGAATTCATCCAATAGGTCAGGTCGATCTGGTCGGATGTTTTACCGGCTTCTTCGGAATAAATCCACGACGACCACGTCTGGCGGCGCTTTGGCATGATGTTTGTATCTGAATGCAAAACGACCTTGTTCGGCTGGTACTTCACCGCACCAAGCGTTTTTTGTTCCATCTCTGTCGCGTCTGACAGCATCGCGAGCGTGTCGTCGGAATGTGTGGCAAAGACGACTTCGTCAAAGTGTTCCCAGTCGCCACCCACGACCTTCACATCGACGCCTACGGGCGTACGGCGAACAGCGTGCATCGGCGATGCAAGGCGGACTTCCACGCCGCGCGAAAACATAGACGCCCCCAAACGACGCACATATTCCTGACTGCCGCCTTCAACCGTGTACCATTGATGCTGCCCATTGGCGGACATCAATGCGTGGTTGTCGAAAAACTGGATCATCGTTTTCGCAGGAAAATCCATGATCTTTTCTTTGGGTGTCGACCAAATTGCGCCTGAAAATGGCAGCAGATAATGGTCGGCGAAATAGTCGGACAAACCAAGCTTCACGAGAAGACCGCCGATGGTTAGGCCCTCTTCTTTTGATGCCTCAAGCCCGTCTTTGTTGAACTTTAGGATGTCGCGCACCATGCGCAGGAATTTCGGGTTCACGATGTTGGATCGCGTGGCGAATAACGCGTTGGCGCTGGCCAGCCCGTATTCCATGCGCCCGCCACCAAAGGACGCGCCGAAGCTCATGTTGCTCTTCACAACGGGCACTTCAAGGTGGTCAAACAGCGCGGTCAGATTTGGGTAATTGGCGTAGTTGAACACGATGAAGCCCGTATCAACGGCCTGATCCCCCTGCCTGCCAGCCATTTTGGATCGCGCATGCCCGCCAAGCCGGTTTTCCGCTTCGAGCAAGACAACTTGATGATTTTTCGCAAGCGCATGGGCCGCGCCCATTCCGGAAATGCCAGCGCCGATGACGGCAATTTTCCGTGGCGTGGTCGTCGAAGTTTCAAATGGCATTGGTGTATAGTGCTCCCGGCGGGTTTTCTTTGTCTTAGTACGACACGAATGCGCAACTGGATGAGTTTCAGTTGACCCGCAGACTTTCGTGCGACTTCGGACGACCATAACGCAAAGACGGTCCAATTATACTGTCCAAAAGAGACTGCGAAAAAATTGTCCCGACCTGTGATCCAAACTGAACGCGCCGTCGTAATAATCATATGTTGACCACGATCACCCCCTCGGCCAAACCTGACGATGCAGTTATTGCGGCGGCGACGCCCGTCGTTTCTGCGCGGACGATCAGGACGAAAGCGAGACAAGTGCAAGACGAAAAGGCCGCAAAACGCGCAGCTTGGGTGCCGCAATTGACCGCAGTGCGTGATCAACAAGACAAAGCGGCATTTGCCGAATTGTTTGCCCATTTTGGCCCGCGGGTGAAATCCTTCTTGATGAAGTCGGGCGCCAGCGCGGACATGGCCGAAGAATGCGCACAGGAAGTCATGGTCACACTTTGGCGCAAAGCGCATTTGTTTGATCCAGCCAAGGCCAGCGTGTCGACGTGGATCTTTACGATCGCGCGGAACCGCAAAATCGACCTGTTGCGCAAACAGCGGCGGGTTGAACCCGAAGACCTCCCATGGGGGCCCGAAGCGGACCCTGATCAGGCTGACGCCATCGCGCTTCAGCAAGAAACAGAGATTTTAGGCAAGGCCATCGCGGACCTGCCAGACAAACAACGGCTTTTGATCGAAAAAGCTTACTATGGCGAATTGACGCATAGCGAAATTGCCGCCCAAACCGGCTTGCCTTTGGGCACTATCAAATCACGTATACGGCTAGCGCTGGACCGCCTGCGCCACGCCATAGGATGAACGGACACGTAATGACGACGACGATTAAACATCACCTCACGGATGACCTGTTGATGGGTTATTCTGCTGGTGCTTTGCCAGAAGCCTTCAACGTGGTGGTGGCGACGCATATCTCACTTTGCGACGAATGCCGCGCGCGTCTTGCCAGCTTTGATGCTGTGGGTGGCGCTGTGGTGGAGAGCGTGGATGCTGTGGACATGGCGGAAGACAGCCTTGCTGCGGTCATGGCAAAGATAAGCGCTAAACCAGACGCGCCCGTTAACGTGCCTACCCCGCGGACCAGCAGCATTTTCCCAACGCCGCTGCAAGAATACATATCGGGCAATATCGACGACGTGAAATGGCGCAAAATTGGCGGCGGCGTCAGTCAGGCTGTTTTGAAGACATCCAAAGACGCATCGGTCCGGTTGCTGCGCATTCCTGCGGGCACCGCTGTTCCGGATCATGGGCATCGTGGCACGGAGCTGACGCTTGTTTTGCAGGGCGCGTTCAAAGACGAACATGACCGCTTTGGCAAAGGTGATATCGAGGTCGCGAACGAAGACCTGCATCACACGCCTGTTGCCGAAGACGGAATGGATTGCATCTGCCTTGCCGCAAGCGACGCACCGTTGAAATTTAACGGTTTCCTGCCACGGCTGGCCCAGCGGTTCGTTGGTATCTAAGCCTTAGTTCCAAGCAACAACAGCAGTGCCTGCCGCTGATTGCATATATCCGTCACCGCCCGGTGACAGATGGAATGTGCGGCCCGGGTAAGCCCCAGTGACCACGTAGTAATCCGGTGTTTGTTGCACCGATCCCGTGCGTGTGCCGCAGACGTGTGCGCCGTTCTGACAAGGCCGCAATTCGAACGTCCGCAGGATATCGCGGCCAAATCGGCCTCGTTCTGTCGCGACTACGCTGATAGATGCGGTGTCAAATGGCTGGTCTTGGAAAAGCTCTGCGTAGGTGCGGCTGGCTTGGGCCGGCACATCAATCCGTTCCGGCAAAGCCTGCCCATCTGTGCATGCGACAAGCGTCGCGGTTGCCAATGCGGCGGACATCAAACGGATCATAGCAGCTGTTCCTTTACATGCGTTACGTGCACAATGACCCTAGGGATCAGGCGGCGCAAGAGGAACCACCTTTGGATCAGCGTCTGGTGCCAATTCTTCGAAGTCAAAGTTGTCCAACCTGTCCGCACGTTTACCAGCACGGGTCGCGGCCGTCAGCACGCCAGCCACGTCGTCGCCCGCTTGGCGCAGATGGGTTTCCAGCTTGCTTGCCTTTTCGCCGATGATTTCCACATCGCGGTGCAGGTGACGCAGTGCCTTACGGATTTCGCCTGCCTGTTCGCGCATCCGCGCATCTTTCAGGATCGCCCGCATCGTGTTCAGCGTCGCCATACAGGTCGTCGGCGACACGATCCAGACGCGGGCGTTGAAGCCTTCGCGCACGACCTGCGGCAGACGCGCGTGCAATTCGGCATAGACTGCCTCGGACGGGAGAAACATAATCGCGCCGTCGGCGGTTTCGCCTTCGATGATGTACTTTTCCGAGATCGCTTTGATGTGCACCTTCACCGCGTTGCCGAGGTCGCGCAGCGCTGCGTCCTGTTGCGGTTTGGTTTCGGCGGCGGCGTAGGCTTCGTAGGCTTCAAACGGGAATTTCGCGTCGATGACGATGGGGCCCGGTGGGTTCGGCAGATGCACAAGACAATCGGCGCGTTTCCCGTTGGATAGCGTCGCTTGCAGCGCGTAGGCGTCGGACGGCAGCGCCTTTGACACGATGTCGGTCAGTTGGATTTCGCCAAACATGCCGCGCCGTTGTTTGTTCGACAGGATATCTTGCAACGACAAAACATCGCCAGACAGTTTTTCGATATTGGTCTGGGCCTTATCGATTGTCGCGAGCCGTTCTTGGAGTTTCGCAAGATTTTCGGTGGTTTTTTCGGATGATCCGGCAAGGGATTCTTTCATCCGTTCCTGCATTTCGGAGAGGCTCATCGCGGAGCGCCGCGCATTTTCGGCCAAACGATCAGCGACCTGCGTTTGCACCTCTGCCAGCCGCGTTTCCATCGTTTGGATCACACGGACCTGCGCGTTTGCCTGTGCATCGCTGACGGTTTGGATATTGCCGGACAGCTGGCTTTGCCCCTGCGCCAGCGCGTTCACATCATAGGACAAACGCCCGATGTGGGCCGCAACATCTTGCACAAGCAACGTGGATTGCGTGGCCTTACGTGCTGAGGAAATCAGCAACCACAGCACGGCAACGATGATCAATATACCAATGATCGCAGCGATCAACCGTGGGTCATCAAATGCGTAACTTTGTCCTGCGATTTCAATCATGTGCGACCAAACAGACGTTCAATATCACTGAGCTTTAACTCCACATAGGTCGGTCTGCCGTGGTTGCATTGCCCCGACATAGGCGTCGCTTCCATTTCGCGCAGCAGGGCGTTCATTTCATCGGCCTGCATACGGCGGCCCGACCGGATAGACCCGTGACATGACACACGAGACAGGATGGCATCAATACGCGATTTGAGCTGCGTGCTGTCGCCCTGATCGGTCAGTTCGTCCAAGATATCGCGCAGCAGTTTGCCTGCGTTGATTTCGCCTAAGATTGCGGGCGTTTCGCGCACGGCGATGGCGTTGCCGCCGAAAGCCTCAATAGTGAGACCCATTTTTGTCAGCTCTTCGGCAAAGCCCAGTAGGGTCGCGACTTCGTTGTCTGAAAATTCGATAATCTCGGGGATCAGAAGCGCCTGCGCCGCGACCCCGTTTTCCGCCATTTGCGTCTTCAGTTTTTCATAGACCAACCGTTCGTGGGCAGCGTGTTGATCGACGATGACCATGCCAGTTTCAGTCTGCGCGATGATGTAGTTTTCGTGGACCTGCGCGCGCGCAGCGCCAAGCGGTAGGTCTTGGCGAACTGGTGTCGCGACCTCTTCCACTGGTTCAAACCGCGCGGATGGTTCGGCGAACCCTGCCATCGGTTGTGGGGCTTGCGCTTGGAACGTCATGGATCGCGCGCTGAAAGACGGGCGGTCCATTTGGTAGACGCGGGGTGCGACCTGTTCGGGCTGCATTGCGCCTAACGTGGCACCTGCGACCGTGGTCGACGCGCGATGCCCTGCCCCCGCGAGCGCGTGACGTAGGCCAGACACAATCAAGCCGCGTACTGCACCGGGATCGCGGAAACGGACCTCTGATTTCGCGGGGTGCACGTTGACGTCGACGAGCGTCGGGTCGCAATCGACGAACAACGCGGCGACCGGATGACGGTCACGCGATAGCACGTCCATATAGGCGGCACGCAACGCACCAAGCAGCATTTTATCCCGCACGGGACGCCCGTTGACGAACAGGAATTGCGCAATGGCCGCGCCACGCGAATAGGTCGGCAGTGCGGCGTAACCCGTCAGGTGGAAACCGTCGCGTTCCGCATCAATCGCAATGGCGTTTTCGGCAAATTCGCGGCCAAGGACGGACCGAAGCCGTCCATGCAGCGCGTCGAACAGATCGCCTGTTTCCGCATCAGCGCGGAATGTGGTGCGTTGATCACCGCCGGACGCATCCCGCAGGATAAACGTGATGAACGGTTCGGACATTGCGAGACGTTTGATGACGTCGCCGACGGCTTGCGCCTCTGCCCTATCGGTCCGAAGGAATTTCAGGCGGGCGGGCGTTGCATAGAACATGTCGCGCAATTCAACGACGGTGCCGTTGTTCAGCGCGGCGGGAGCGACTGGTTCTGTCACGCCGCCAGCCACCGCGATGCGGGCTGCGGTTTCAGGCGGCACGCGGGATGTGATGGTCAGACGGCCAACCGCGCCAAGCGACGGCAATGCCTCGCCCCGGAACCCGAAGGAATGAATGTTCAGCAGATCGGAGCCGTCGATTTTCGACGTGGCATGACGCGATAAAGCAAGCGGTAGATCATGTGCCGCGATCCCGCAGCCGTCGTCGGTGACGCGGATCAGGGTTTTGCCACCATCGGCGATCACGACCTCAATGCGCGTGGCACCCGCATCAACAGCGTTTTCAACCAGTTCTTTCACGGCAGAGGCGGGACGTTCCAGCACCTCGCCTGCGGCGATGCGGTTGATTGCAGCATCATCCAGCTGTCGGATAACGGGCTGCGGCTTTATCTGGGGGTCAATATGGGCCATGCCACAAGGTGTAGCATGGCCCACGTTGATTCTGCGAGGTGCCCGCCAGAGTTATCCACGGAAAAATCCGCGAAGGTAAATGGCGTTTATTCGGTTGTTGTTAGGCCTTCGGGTTGGCCCACGACAACAAAATGAAGCGCTTCTGGATCAAGCAATTCGCCCGCGACACGGTTGATGTCGTCCAATGTCACGGCTTCGATGTAATCGTTGCGGTTGATGACATACTCGGGCGGTAGTCCGATCATTTGCATACCAACCATGATGTCGGCGATTTCACCGTTACCGTCGAACCGCAGCGGGTATTCGCCCGTCAGGAAGGTTTTCGCGGTTTCCAGTTCCTCCGCTGTGACGCCTTCGTTCGCCATGCGCGCCCATTCAATGCGCGTGACTGCGATTGCCTCTGCGATGGTTTCATTTGCAGAGGCCACCTGCCCCAACATCATTTCAGCGTGGAATTTCGGCACGAGGAACGTGCTGATCCCGTAAGTCAGGCCGCGTTTTTCGCGGACTTCGTTCATCAGACGCGATTCAAAACCGCCCGCACCAAGAATCTGGTTCATGATGTATGCGGCAAAGAAATCGTCGTCGTCTCGTTCGATACCTGCGTGGCCAAACAGGGCCACGGATTGCGGAGTTTCATAGTCGATCACAGTGACACCACCCGCGAGACCAAAATCGACGTCGTCGGGTAACGCCGGCCCTTCGTCAGGCAGAGACCCCAGCAAATCGTCAAGCATTGGACCAACCGCGTCTGCTGTCACATCGCCCACGACCGATACGAACAACCGGTCACGGGTCAGGACATTGCGGTGGGCGTCGAACATGTCGTCACGGGTCAGCGCGGTCACGCTTTCAATGGTGCCGTCCATGCTGCTGCCATACGGATGGTCGCCAAAAGCGGCTTCGTCAAAGAAAGCCCCCGCGATACGGTTCGGGTTTTTGGCATCGCTGTTGATGCCGGAAATGACCTGTGCGCGCACACGATCAATGGCGTCTTGGTCAAAAGTCGGGCTGACCAATGATTGCTTGAACAGGGCCAGAGCGTCATCCTGATTTTCGGTCAGGAATTTAGCGGAAAGCGAAATCGTGTCGTCATAGGCGCGGTAGCCAAACGATGCCGCGAGGCTTTCGCGTTTCGCTTGGAATTCCTGCGCGGTCATGTCGCCTGACCCTTCTTCCAGCAGGCCCATCATCAGGTTCACAGCGCCGCGTTTCCCTTCGGCGTCGAGCGATGCACCACCACGGATACGGATTTCCAGCGCGACAAACGGGATTGACGGTTCTTCGACAACCCACGCATTGATCCCGCCGTCTGACGTGATGGTTTTGATATCCACGGCGGCGGTGGCGACAGACGCAGTGACGGCAAAGACCGCGGTGATAATAAAGCGGAACATTAGCGCGCCTCCTCTTGGTTGGACACGACCCAACCGGTCACGGCTTGATCACGATTCAGGACTTTTGCAGCGACCGCTTTGACGTCTTCTGCGGTCACGTTTTGCAGGATTTCAGGCCAGTCTTGAATGTCTTGTACGGTAAGGCCCTGTGTCAGACCCGCGCCGTAGCGCCGCGCAATGCCGCCGACGTCATCAAGCGCGTAAATCTCTGACGCGCGCAACTGTGTGCGGATGCTTTCCATGCGATCTTCGCTAATCGGGGCGTCTAGGAATGCAGCGATAGCGTCGTCCATTGCGGCTTCGACTTCTGACAGGCTGACGCCCTCTGCAGGGGCGACTGAGATGCCGAACGACGTGTCGTCCAGCGACGATCCGCTGTAACCTGTGCCTGTGTAAACGGCTTTTTGCGTTTCAAACTGCAGGGCTGTGCCCAGCACGGATGTAAATGACGATCCGCCAAGCAATTCAGACAGATAGACCAAGGCGGCGGCTTCTTCTTGTGCGCCCGCGTCGCGTTCGGGGGCCAGATAGCTGCGTGCGAGATAGGGCTGCGAAACACGCGGATCGACATAGGTGATCCGGCGTTCGGCGCGCTGCGGTGGTTCTTCGGGACGAATGCGTTCCGGCAGGTCAGGTTCAGCCGGGATCACACCGTAATAGGTTTCGGCCAATGCGCGAACGTCGTCCGGATAAACGTCGCCAGCGACGATCAGGATCGCGTTGTTCGGGGAATAATAGAGGTCATAAAAGTCGAGCGCGTCTTGCAGCGACAAGTCTTCCATTTCGTGTTTCCACCCGATGATCGGCACGCCGTAACGGTGGTTTTGATACAAAGCGGCGGTGAATTGTTCGCGGGCCAAGGCACCCGCACTGTTTTCAGTCCGCTGGTTCCGTTCTTCCAGCACGACCTGCCGTTCGGTTTCGATATCGGCTTCGGTGATGCGCAGATTATTCATCCGGTTGCTTTCCATCTGCATCATCAGCTCTAACCGATCAGCGGCGATGCGTTGGAAATAAGCGGTGTAGTCATAGCTGGTGAAAGCATTATCCGTGCCGCCATTGGCCGCAACAGTCGCCGAAAATTCACCCGGTTCCAGCACGTCTGTGCCTTTAAAGAGCAGATGTTCCAAGAAATGTGCCACGCCGGATGCGCCGACGGGTTCATCTGCCGATCCGGTTTTGTACCACACCATATGGGTGACAACAGGGGCGCGGTGGTCTTCGATCACAACAACATCCATCCCATTATCAAGGGTAAACGTGGTGACGGCTTCTTCGGCCGTCGCGGCAAGTGGTAGCAAAAGCGCAAATGCAGTGGCGAACAATCGGGTCATGGTGATCCTTGGGTTTGTGGCCTGTATCGGTGTGCTGTGAAACCTATGCCATCCCCCCGCGCATGCAAGGGCTGCATGACGTGGATGTGATTGGCGGTGTGTGCGACCAAGTGGCGTCTTTTGGGTGGCCTTTCGGCCCATATTCGTGCACATACACGGCCTGCTTACCGGAGACATCACCACATGAACGACGTCGCGCCTTTGACCCGTCCCTCTCACCGGATTGTTGTGAGTGATGGTATTACGGCAGCTGCGTTTGTTGAAACGAGTGACCTTCCCAACGGATCCATCCTGACCATCATCAGCCCGAACGTGCATGCCTTTGGACGCGGTGTAGCTTATGCTGCAGACGATGCAGAGACACCGTGGCGTTATGCCTACCTGCTGAATTCCCTGCAGACGACATTGATCCGGATTTTGCGGCATGGATCACGCAGAATTGGGACGTGATCCGCGGCAAAATGGAAGGACGCCGTCCGGATTGGATAGCGGCCGCAGCACCGTTGTTGGCAAGCGGCGACACCTTCGGCTTGAATATTCCGCGGGCTTTTTACGGCGATTACATGGAACAGCGCGTGGCGCGTGTTTTCGCGGATTTACGCGCCAAAGATGTGACCATCAATTTCGTCGCAGAAACAGCTGTGTCGATTGCCGAAGTGGATAGCGCCATCACTATCACAACCGATTCTGGCGCAGAATATACAGCCGATTATGTCGATATCGCACCCGGCGGCCCATCAACACAACGGCTGCAAGGGGACGATGGGCCGTTCAGCGCCCCTCGCCTTTTCGGGAACGAAGCCCGCATTGCAGAGCACATCAAAGCAGGTGCCGAGATTTTCTGCGTCGGGTCAAATGCCACAATGCTGGATGCGTTACGGTTGTGCCAATCCGTTGTCGCTGAAGACAAATTTCGGTTTGTCGCCTGTTCATCAGACGGTTCTATTCCCGCCCCCTTGATCCCCCGCATGCCGCGTTATTTGACGCAACCGAAACTAAAGTCGGGACACAAAACCGCGCAGGATTTCTTGGATGACGTTTGGCAGGCCATGCAAACGGCCCGCGCGGCAGGTGATCAGATGCGCGAAATTCGGGGGGGTTCCGCGCCTATTTCATCGACAATCCGTTATCGACTTTCCTACCCGACATCGACGAAGCCCGCCTCGTGCCGCGCACCTTGTTTCATTGGTTCAGAGGCGGGACGCGTGACACGATCCTCGATTTTCAACGCCTCCTGGATCAAGGCGTTACGCGCACGATCAGCGGGCGTGTCAGCGCGATTGAGACGACCGAGAATGGCGCGCGCGTTTTGACGACGGACCGCGCTGGCAATGTGTCCAGCTATGACACAGGCTTTGTGATCAATTGCGCGGGGTCCGGCCGAAATTCGACCTTTGATCCGCTTACTGAACAGATGATTGCAGACGACACCATTGCGCGTTGCCCTGTCACGGGTGGACTGGGCGTAGGTGAAAAATGTGCGACGCAATTAAGCAACGTGCGACATTTATCACCCGCGACGACGATCATCGGCGACGAAGTCATGCCGATGCCGCTGTATGACGCGCATTTTCTTAGAACATGGGCGGCGAAATCCACCTGACCGGACCGCGTTCACAAACTGGACCCATCAATGTGACTTGACTAAGGCCAGTTGCTGCCGCTTACATCTGACCTACGCACATTATGCGCAACAGACCAAGAGGCAGGGTTTCTGGTGAACCTTCTCACGTCTTTTCAGAACGGAATATCGACCCCCAAAGGGCGCCGATTTCCGGGCATGTCCGCACCACACCCTGCGCTGAATTGGACGGTTCATCCGCGCGGTGCCACAAAAATTACAGTCAAAGCTGGTGACACAATATCGGTGCAGAACGCATCTATCGTGCGGCTGGTCGCGGTGGATGACGCAGGAGACGACGCGCTACCAGCGCTAGGGCTTTCAAAGAACGGGTCGGTTGGTTTGGCGGATTTTGCCTCTGCCCCGTTTGTGGGTTGGGCCGCATCATACGGTGGACACGCCGAAGACCTGCCCGCCTGCACCATACAATCCGATGAACCGCTGCTCGTGCTATCTGCCTGCGCGGCTTGCACCCTTTGGCTGATCAACCCGACGACTAGCGATGACCATGTCACAGGCGCGGGTACCGGCGCGTTTCGCGTGAACCTGAAACAAGCCGCTGCGCCGAATATGTTGCTGCCGGACCCGCTTGGCAAAATTCGTGATGAATTCACGGTCTCGCGCGCCACCGCCCAAGCGTATCGCTTGAACAAGGGCGAAACGGTGCAGATCATCGACGTGGATGGCCAGCAATGTTCCGATTTCATGGCCTTCCGGACTGCGGGTCTTGATCGCGGTGTCGAACAGCGAATCGACAGCACCGTCACGCGGTCGATGGTGCATAGCGCCTACCCCGGTCCCGGCTTGTTCGACAAATTCTACGATAGCGACATGCGTCCGCTGTTGAATGTCGTCCAAGATACCGTTGGGCGGCACGACACATTTGGTTTGGCCTGCACTGCACGTGGATATGAGGAACGCGGATTCCCCGGTCATGTGAATTGCAGCGACAACATCGCGGATGCCATGGACCCTTACGGTGTCGAACGGCGTAGCGCGTGGCCTGCGATCAATTTCTTCTTCAATTCGTGGATCGACCACGGCGACAACCTGTTTCAGTCAGAAGAATCCTGGTCGCGTCCCGGTGATTATGTCGCGATGCAAGCGATGGACGATCTGGTTTGTGTCACCACAGCCTGTCCCGATGACGTCGACCCCATCAACGGCTGGAACCCGACGGATATTCATGTCCGCATTTATGAACCCGACGCGTCCATCCCACGCGCCATTGCCCACCGCGAAAAGGAAGACGCACGCATGTCCCTAAGCCAGAATTCGGCTTTTCATCCGGCGACCTCGAAACTGACCCAAAACTATGCGCCTGCACGTAACCTGTGGCTGCCGCAAAGCTACCCCAGCATAGGCACCATTGGCGAATATTGGGCCTGCCGCGAGGCCTGCACGCTGCAAGACATGAGCGGGCTGCGCAAATACGATATCCTCGGGCCCGATGCCGAACTGCTTTTGCAACGCTGCATGACCCGCAACATCGCAAAGCTGGCACTTTGGCGCGGCACTTACGCGTTGATGTGTGACGCACAGGGTGCGGTTATTGATGACGGCACGCTGTTCCGGATCGGACCGCAAACCTTCAGGTGGTGTTGCGGCCACGAAGAATCTGCACGGCATTTGCTGGAACAGGCCAAAGACCTAGATGTGCGTATTCACGATATGCAGTCATCGCTACCCAACCTCGCGCTGCAGGGACCAAAGTCCCGCGATGTGTTACGCGACATCGTCTTTACCCAACCCCAAGTCCCCGCGCTTGATGACGTGAAATGGTTCGGCGTGACCATGGCCCGCTTGCATGATCGCGAAGGGATACCGTTTATGCTGTCGCGCTCTGGCTACACTGGTGAATTGGGCTACGAGATGTTCTGCGACGCCAAGGATGCGCCCGCTTTGTGGGATGCGGTGATGGCGGCTGGACAAGCACATGGGATCAAACCGATGGGCGGTGATGCGCTTGAAATCATCCGGATTGAAGCGGGGCTTGCGGCCGCAGGTGCGGAATTCGCACCAGACGTCGATGCGTTTGAGGCTGGATTGGGCTTTGCTGTTGATCTGAAGAAGGACGATTTCATTGGTAGGGACGTGCTAGCCCGAAATGCCGAAAATCCGCGCCGTGTCCTGAAAGGCATGATCCTAGACAGCCGCGATGTGCCGCCACATGGCGCACCTATTTATGCGGGCGAACGCCAGATCGGGGTCGTGACATCGGCGACCCATTCCCCGACGCTAGAAGCCGGTATCGCAATGGTCCGCATTTCCGCCGGGCACGCAGAAAACGGAACGCCGCTCGAGATTGGTCAAATGGGCGGTCATATGAAACGGCTGACCGGAACCGTGTTCGACGTCCCCTTTGTTGATCCACGCAGGGAACGCGCAAGAGCGTAGGGGCCGGCTTTTACCGGCCCCAAATCGGGTTACCCCGCAATTCGCAACCCTGTTGCTTTATCGAATGCGTGTGCGAGGTTTGGTTTGATTGTGAAGCCGATGGTTTCGCCTTTGGCTTGGTGTGGTGGTTTTTCGGTTTTGGCGATGAACTCTGTGCCTTGGGCCGTGATCAGGTGGACGAGCGCGTATTCGCCCAGGTTTTCGACCAGTTCGAGTTTGCCTTCGACCACGACGTTCTCTGCGGATGGTGTCAGGTGTTCGGGGCGCAGGCCGACTTGTACGTTGGCATCAGCCGGTTTGCCGAGATGGGCTGCTGCCCCGTCGGTCAGTTCCGCGCCATCGAAGAAGTTCATTTTCGGGCTACCGATGAACTGCGCCACAAAGGCGTTGTCGGGGCGTTCGTACAGATCAATCGGTGATCCGACCTGTTCGATCCGGCCATCGCGCAGCACAACGATTTTGTCGGCCAGTGTCATGGCTTCGACCTGATCGTGGGTCACGTAGATCATCGTGTTGCCAAGGCGTTCATGCAGACGCGCAATTTCCAGACGGGTTTGCACGCGCAGGGCCGCATCAAGGTTGGACAGCGGTTCGTCGAACAAGAACACCTCCGGATCACGCACAATCGCACGACCAATGGCCACACGCTGACGCTGACCACCCGACAGGTTGCGCGGGCTCCGGTCCAGATAATCACCTAGCTGCAGGATTTCTGCGGCAGCTTTCACGCGGCGGTCGATTTCGGCCGGATCGGTCTTGGCCTGCTTCAGACCAAAGGCCATGTTCTTATACACGCTCATATGCGGGTAAAGCGCATAGGTCTGGAACACCATCGCCACGCCACGCTTGGACGCGGCCACATCGTTGACTTCCACATCACCGATCTTCACCGACCCGGATGTGATTTCCTCAAGACCCGCGATCATCCGCAACAGCGTGGATTTCCCGCAGCCCGATGGACCCACAAACACGACAAATTCGCCGTGGTCGATATCCAGATCAACGCCATGCATTACTTGCGTGGCACCATAGCTTTTACGCACGTCGCGCAGTGTCAAACCGGCCATTTTTGCTCCAATTCAGAGATGTCGTGCCGAAGGGTTTCGGCAAATTCAGGGTAAGTTTCAGGAAGATCGCCCCAGAGTTGGCGCGATGTGATAAAGGCGTCCGTGCCCAACATGGCAGACAGATCGTCCCAGCTGGGTTCCACATATTTGAACGGGATTTTGCCCGCCGCCACATGGGTTGCAAACACATGCCAGCTGGCAATCGAACGGATCGCGTTTTTCGGCAAGATGCCCTGTTTCAGGCAGCCTTCCAGCGTGGGGCGGATAAAGATCGGGAACTTCACCATGCCATCCGCACAGATCCGCGCGACCGTATCGCCAATCGCCTGGTTGCTAAACCGCGCGTCGATCTGGTCCAGATAATCCGCCTTCGAGAACGGCAGATCAATGGTGATCGCGGGCAGCACTTCGTCTGCTTCAAAGGCACGGAAGTGGCGGTGCAAATGCGGCACCCGCATCGCCGCATCAAAGGTTTCAACACCTTCCAACGCAGCCAGATAACACAAGGCCGTATGGCCGCCATTCAGCACACGGATTTTGGTTTCCTCGTAAGGATCCACATCCGGCGTCACGGTCACACCCGCCTGCGCCAGATCAGGCATCGGCCCTGCGGCTTTGTCTTGCAAAACCCACTGGATAAAATCTTCGGCCATGATCGGTGACGCGACCTCTGACCCGATCAACTGGGTCAGTTCCACGCCCAATTCAACCGTGCTGCGCGGCGTGATCCGGTCCACCATCGAACAGGGGAACGCCACGTTGTCTGCGACCCAAGCGTGCAACACCGCATCGCCGCAGGCCTCAAGATAAGCCAGCAGATTGCGGTGCAACATCTTGCCGTTCTGACGGATGTTATCACAACACGCGATGGTCAAAGGGGCACCGCCCGCATCCATCCGCGCCTGCAAACCAGCCCGCAGATACCCGTAAACGCTTTGCGTCTGATCACCCGCCATTTCAGCTGCAATGACCGGATCAGCGCGGTTCAGATTACCATTCGGATCGGTGTAATAGCCGCTTTCGGTGACCGTAATCGTCACCAGATGCACGCTACCCCGCGCCAGCAACGCCTCGGATGCTGTCCGGTCCGCGCTCCAGTCTGCAAAATGCACATGCGACCGCACACGGCGCAACGCCACCTGCCCGTCCGGCGAATAGGATTTCAAAAAGTACCCGTCGTGGCGCGCCACATCATCTGCGGCCGCCGCAAAAGACCCGGCTTCCGCACCGCGCAGGTTCACAGCCGCAATACCCCAGTTCAGATCACCGGATTTGTCCATGTAATCATCAATATACATCGCCTGATGCGCCCGATGGAACGCCCCGAACCCCAAATGCACGACACCCACAGCACAGGCTGCGCGGTCATATCCCGTCGCCCCGATTGGGTGCAGAACTGCGCTATTCATGATGTGGTCTCCATTGGTTTAGACAAGTCTTTGCGCGCTGTATCGCGGTACTCTGAAGGGGTCATGCCCTTCATCTTTAGAAAGTGACGGTTGAAGTTCGCCAGATTGCGGAACCCCGCATCAAAGCTGATATCCGAGATCGTCGCATCCGACGCGTACAGCATGCTGCAGGCTTGGCCCACGCGCACAGACGTCAGGAATTCAACGAACTTGTGGCCCGTCACAGATGTAAAATTGCGCGCGAAGGTGGCTTGGGTCATCCCCGCCATTTCAGCCGCATCCCCCACGCTAAAATCGTCTTTGAAGTTGGCCACGATGTGATCCACCACAGCCCCGATCCGCGCGTGTTTACTGCCGCCCTGAACCTGCACCAATTTGGACACCGACAGGACCTTCTTTTCCGCATGCTCATTCAAACGCACAAGGAACCGGATGAACGCCAGAATACGTTCAGGACCTTCGTTATTACGGATCGATTCCATGTGACCGCGCGCAAAGGTCGGATTGAACCCTTCAAATTGCACGCCAGACTGGGCCAGCGTCAGCATCTTGCGGACCTCGCCAAATTCGGGGAACCCTTCGGCCAGCTTTTCAAAGCTTTCATGGCTGAACTGCACCAGCATATCGCGGGTCGCCACAGGTTCGGTCCAAACCTTATCCGTGATCCAGTTATGCGGCAGGTTCGGCCCCGTCAGGAACAGATCACCCGCTTCAAAATCGCCGATGTAATCGCCCACAAACGCCTTGCCGCGTGTCGCCACAACCAGATGCAATTCGTATTCTTCATGGGCATGCCACCGACACAAATCCGTAGGCCATCCATGTTCAAGATAGCGGATCGACCGTGTGGTCCGATCTACTAACTCAATTTTTGGAACCATTATCGACATGATTTATCTCTTTTTTCCAGCCCCGTCGCGTGGCGGCATCTTGCGATCAGACGCCGCCCACAGCCTTACTTCACCGCACCAAAGGTCAGACCCTGCACCAGCTGTTTCTGACAGAACCAGCCCAACACAATGATCGGGGCCACAGCCGCTGTCGATACTGCCGACAGACGTCCAAAGAACAGACCCTCTGGTGCGCGGTTGCCTTCAATCAGCTTCGACAAGGTCGCCGCATCAATCGTGGTCAAACGGACCGTCCAATAGGCTTCGTTCCAGCAGAAGATGAAGGTCAAAAGCGCCGTGGACGCAATGCCACCCCATGCCAGCGGAATAAGGATATCCTTGATTTCGCCCCATGTGCTCACGCCGTCCATCTTGCCCGCTTCAATGATCTCTTTCGGGATTTCCTTGAAGTAGGTGAACAACATCCAGATCACGATCGGCAGGTTGATCAGGCACAACACCAGGATGACAAGGAAGTGCGTGTCAAAGATGCCCAGCATGTTCTTCGTCAGGAAGGTCATCGGATACAAAACAGCCGCCGCTGGCAACATCTTTGTCGACAACATCCACATCAGAATGTCCTTGGTGTGACGGCTTGGATCAAACGCCATCGCATAGGCCGCAGGCACACCCACCACCAGCGCAAACAAAGTCGCAAAGGTCGACGTGATCACCGAATTGGTCGCAAAGCGCCAGTAATCATAGTTCTCCGTCATGTTGGTGTAGTTTTCCAACGTCGGCGTAAACTTGAACAGGAATTCAGGCTTCACTGCATCCGCGTCCGTCTTAAAGCTGGTGAACACCAACCAAAAAATCGGGAAGAAGAAGATCAGCGCCACGATCCAAGCCACAACAGGCCATGCGATCTTGCTAAATTTCGAGGTCTGAGAAACGGTAGCCATTGTCTTTTCTCCTAGTCCATCAACGTCTTGCCGACCATGCGCAGCAAGAAGATGGCGATAATATTGGCCAGAATGACCGCGAAGATACCTGTCGCACTTGCCGCACCGATGTTGTTCGAGGTGAACTCACCGATCAGATAAGGCAGGTTTTTGTTGCCGTTCCCGCGGCTGACAATCTCGATTTCCGCATACAAGGACAGGTGGAAGATCGACTGGATCATCACAACAATCGCAATCGGACGCCCCAGATGCGGCACCGTCAGGTTGATGAACTGCGACCACGCAGACGCCCCATCAAGCGTCGCCGCTTCTTTCTGGCTTTCATCCTCGGACTGCAGCGACGTCATAAAGATCAACACCGCAAACGGAGTCCACTGCCACGTCACCATCATAATGACCGCATAAGCAGAGGTCTGTGTGGCGCGGAAAGAGATCGGTTCCAACACAGGCCACAGGTTAAAGAACCAACCCAACACCGGGAAGTCACGCAACCCGTCGATCATGTTGTTGATCCCGCCAACAGCAATCCCCTGCAAACCCAACACAGGGTCCAAAATCATGTTGATCCACAACACCCCGTTCACCGCTGGCATCACAAAGAACGGCGAGATCAGCAAAACACGGACAATCCCACGCCCCGGGAAGTTCCGATTCACCAAAACCGCAATCCCAAGACCCAAAACAACCGTCAGCACCAAAATGCTGGACACGATCAGCACAGAGTTCTGGATCGCAAACCAAAAATCCTTGGCATTCAGAACATACTGATAGTTCCCGAAGCCCCGCCAGTTGCTGAGCGCCGGTGTCGTCCATTCCGGCCGGATCGTCGAGTTCAGCACATACCGGATAAACGAGAAGTAAAGCGTCATGCTCAGCGGGACCAACATCCACACCAGCAACAGCAAAACAGCTGGCGTTTGTAAGATCCGGGGGAGCGTTCTTTTGGTAGACATAGCTCGGGTCACCTTTTGGGGCAGGGTTTCAATCAAGACAGTGCAAGCAGATCGGGACGGACAGCGACAGATGGGCAGATCGATGCAGGCAGGTCGGGGCAATTCGCAAAAACAGATGATCATTGAGCGCGCAGCGCCACAGCATACGCGGGCGTCGCATCAAAGCAAAATGGTCAATAAATACGGGTGGTAAACGTCTCTTAAGGTCTGGGCCCGACCTCAGCCGGGCCCATCCTATTTCAGCCGAAAGGGTTAGTAGTAACCCGCTTCAGACATGATTGCGTCTGCTGCAGACTGTGCCGCTTCCAGCGCTTCTTCTACAGATTTCGCACCAGACAGGGCCGCTGCGATTTCTTGTGCAACTGCTGTACCCACTTCTGGGAACTCAGGGATCGCTGCAAACTGGACACCAACATATGGCTTGATGTCTGTGGCTTCTGGCGCCGCAGAGTTGATCGCTGCCAATTCAGCGTCTGCAAATGCAGCAGCTGCCTGGAACTCAGGGATCGCATATGTGGATGTACGTGTGCCTGTTGGAACAGAACCCCAACCAAAGTCTGGGTGGTTACCGACAGCTTCGATGTACGCTTTTGATGTCGCCCATTCGATGAATGCTTTGGCTTCATCCGCGTTTTCTGTGCCCGCAGGTACAGCCATCGCCCATGCCCACAACCAGTTCGCGCCCACTGGGTTACCAGCATTCGGAGACTGCGCGTAAGCAACACCGTCTACTTCAAGGAAAGAAGCAGCGATCGTCGCGTCAATCCACAGACCACACTTGCCTTCGTTGTACAAAGCGAGGATCTCGTTGAAGGAGTTCCCTTCAGAACCTGGAGGGCCGTATGTACCCAGCAGATCAACGTAGAAGTTGACAGCTGCATTCCATTCGTCGGAATCAAGCGCTGGCTTCATGTCCGCGTCGAACCATGCACCACCGAAAGAGTTCACCATTGTTGTGACGAACGCCATGTTGTCGCCCCAACCCGGCTTACCGCGCAAACATGCACCGTAAACGCCGTTGTCTGGATCGTGCATCGCAGCAGCAGCCGCCTTCACGTTGTCCCAGCTGTCGTTGTCAGCGATTGTTACGCCAGCAGCGTCTGTCAGGTCTTTACGGTACATCACCATAGAAGATTCACCGTAGAACGGTGCCGCATACAATGTGCCGTCCGCAGACAGACCATTGCGCATCGCTGGCAGCATGTCGTCAACGTCGTAGTCAGCGCCGAACTCAAGCGGTTCGATCCAACCAGCAGCACCCCAAATCGGCGCTTCCTGCATGCCGATGTTGATGATGTCGTACTGACCACCACCAGTTGCCGTATCAGAAGTCACCTGCTCGCGCAGAACGCCTTCTTCCAAAGACACCCAGTTCAAAGCAACACCAGTTTCCTCAGTGTAAGCTTCCGCAACCTTCTGCATGTTGATCATGTGACCGTTGTTCACAATCGCAATCGTCAATTCCTGCGCGTGCCCATCAGCAACCGCAACAGATGACGTCGCAACAACCAAAGACAGCCCTAAAGCCGTATTCATCAAAGATTTCATGTGTTCCTCCCAGAAATCACAGTTTGGATTTTATCCGTCCCTAACGTTTGCATACGCTACGTCCGCCGCCCAAATATTATTCCTGCAATCACTCATACGAAATCGACAAACTAGACAGTTTTATGATGTTCGCGATGTGCGGACATCTTAGGCAGACACATTTTCCATCACAAAGGGCCCGCCGTTCACCCCATAATAACAAGTCGATTCGGGACATGTGGCGTGTTCACATGCTGCATGCCGCCCATCTCTAGCGCTTATAAAAAATTGACTACTTGATCGAAAAACGCCTGCATCATCTGATGTCGGCGCTGATAAAATCGCATTAGGCGCAATTGCTACAGCGATTGATCCATCGTCTCGGACGGCACTGTTCGTGCATCATGGATGCGTACGACCTGCGCAGGGATACCCGCAACCGTGCAATTGGGCGGGACATCTTTCAATACGACGCTGCCAGCTGCGACTTTACTATTCGCGCCAATTTCGATGTTTCCTATGATCTTGGCCCCTGCCCCGATCATCACGCCAAAGCGCACTTTGGGATGACGATCGCCGCCAACTTTGCCAGTCCCGCCGAGCGTGACGTTTTGGAGAATAGAAACGTTATCTTCGACGACTGCCGTTTCACCGATCACAACGCCCGATCCATGGTCAAACATCACGCCTTCGCCGATATTCGCTGCAGGGTGAATGTCAGCCCCAGTCACGACAGATACGCGATTGGACAGCCAAACCGCCATTTCGTTCCGATCAACAGCCCAAAAGTGATGCGCGATCCGGTGGGCCTGTAGGGCTTGAAACCCTTTCAGGTTCAGAAATGCGTGAAGGTAGGACGGGCAAGACGGGTCGCGACTGCGGATCGCTTGGAGATCCACCAATGCGGCCTGTGCGATTCCGGCGTCTGCTGCGAGAACATCTTGAAAGAGGCTCTCCAAGACGTCCTTTCCAACCGACGGGGCCTGCAAACTATCGGCTAGCAAACTGCATAGCGCCAACGAAAATGTGCCGTCTTCGGGGAAATAGGACCGGACAAGTTTGGCCAATGCGGGTTCGCTTGCGATTAAAGCCGCGGCTTCGGTCGTCAATGCGGTCCAATCAGGATGAACAGGTACAGGAGAGGATGCAAGTGTCATACTCATAGTCTGTGTCTTTCGATCAATCAGTGCTCTTTGAGGTCAGAACAGTTTCAAGATTGCCCAATTACGGGGCATTTTCCAGCTCTTTCGCGTGTCCTACCTTATGTGACAGGTTCCTGAGGGCCACCCCCCTCAATTGGGGGGCTACGATCGGCCGTCCATTTCGGGTGAATATATGGAAGACGCAGATTCCCTTAGCTTAAGGGCAACACGGTCAATGCCCATTTCGGCACCAGACAGAAACAAAGGAACACGACATGGATATGGATCAACTGCTTCACTACCAAAAGAAGCTCTCTTACGAGTTCGATTCTTGGGATACCTATGAAGCCCTACAAGATGTGGACACCAACCTTATGGTTGTTGATGGTCGGTCTGCGGCGGCTTTCGCGAAAGAAGCCATTCCAGGTGCAATCAACCTGCCGCACCGCGAAATCTGTGTCCAATCCACGGCGTATCTGGACAAGTCCAAAGTCTACGTCTGCTACTGCGACGGTATCGGCTGCAACGCGTCCACCAAGACCGCGCTGAAGCTTCTGACACTTGGTTTCCAAGTCAGAGAACTGATGGGCGGGCTCGATTGGTGGATACGCGACGGCTATGCCACCGTCGGTGAAAACGCCCGTGCCGGCACAGACATCATCTGTGGCTGCGCCTAATCACCACCGCGCCGTTGATGCCTAGATTAGATCAAGCCCATGGAAGATGCTTTTGCGACTGCTTGGGCCAGCGAAACACTGTCCAATTTGACGCGAGCAACCTTCAGGTAGCCGCGGACGGTATGGTCGGACAGGCCAAGAATGATCGCAATCTCTGTGTGGGTTTTACCCTCTGCGGTCCATTTGAGGCATTCGCTTTCGCGCGGCGACAGTTGAGGCAGTTCTTCGTTTTCACCGTAAAGTTCGGCCAGCGATTTCAGATGTATGTCTGCGGCAAGGCCTTGCAGGCGTTCGCCGTGTTCCACCAAGAACGGTTTCCACGTTTCGCCACCTTTCGCCGCTTTTGCGTTGAACGACAACATGCTGCGACGGCCGATACTATCAACATGCGTGACGGTGAAACCAGTCTTGCCAACGCCCGCCGCAATGGCCTTTTCCATCATTTGCAGTTGTTGGGCATCCAAGGCGATTTCAGACCAGCAAAACGGTTCTTCGTGGTTTTGCGCATGCTGAAGGACTGGATCAATACGGACGTAGTCGTTCAGCAAATACTGGCTGACCCAAGCATCAGGATAATTGGTCCGGACGAAGGGGCTGTTCGTGGCATCAATACCGCCACGAAACAAATGAAGCGTGACGAAATCAACCTCGAAGAATCCGGTCAGGCGTTTAATCGACTGCTGCACCGTGCCCGTAAGGATAACGTCACTCTTTAAATTCGCAAACGCGTCGTTCTCGACCACAGCGAAAGGTCCCCCCTTTGGGTTAGCGACGTATGGATACCTTTGTCCGGCGTCCTGTCAACAACCAAACCCGTCACCATTTGGATACGATCAATGTTAATGCTCTTAAAAGACATTCGGGAAAACAAGGATGATGCCTTTGCATGTGCGCTTGCCATGACCGAAGATGACATCCGCATCTGACGACCCGATCTTGCTTACCTGATGATATGTCAGCACTGTACAACTGCGAGCCGTTTGCTGCGCAGCGTCAGGGTGAGGAATATTGCAGTGTCAGACCACGTGATGATCGCGGGCGCAGGAATTGGAGGGCTTGCGCTTGCGTTAACGCTGCACCAGATCGGTGTTCCTTGCACAATCATCGAAGCCGCAAAAGAAATGCGCCCGATGGGTGTTGGCATTAACATTCAACCCAATGCTGTGCGTGAACTATCCGATCTTGGCATAACGGCTGATGATCTGGACGGCGTCGGTATCGCAGCCAAAGAATGGGCGCTGGTCGGGCTGAACGGTAAAGAAGTTTACGCGGAACCCCGTGGAACAGATGCCGGTTACCTTTGGCCGCAATATGCGGTCCATCGCGGCGCTTTCCACATGATGTTGTACCAGAAAGTCATCGAACGGATCGGCGAGAATGCCGTTATACTGGGCACAAAAGTCACCGGCTATGACAACAAACCTGCCAGTGTCGCGGTTCATTTGTCTGACGGCACGACCATAGACGGTCGGCTTCTTATTGGTGCAGACGGGATACATTCGGCCGTGCGCGCCCAGATGCACCCTGACCAGCCGCCGATCCATTGGGGCGGTGCCGTGATGTGGCGTGGCACAGTGCGCGCCAAACCTTGGCGGACTGGATCGTCCTTTGTCGGGCTAGGCACACATCGTCAGCGCATGGTGATGTATCCGATTTCGAAACCGGATGCCGATGGATTGGCCCTGATCAACTGGATCGCAGAGGTCACGATGGACACCGATGGTGGGTGGCATCATCAAAACTGGTTCCGTCCTGCCAGCGTCGACGACTTTGTTCATCACTTTGACGAATTCCGATATGACTGGCTTGATGTCCCTGCGATGCTTGCACGGGCCGACTGCGCCTATGAAAACCCGATGATCGACCGCGACCCGGTGGCGACTTGGGTTGATGGATCGGTTGCGTTGATTGGCGATGCCGCCCACGCGATGTATCCGACCGGATCAAATGGCGCGAGCCAAGCCATCGTGGATGCCCGTGTCCTTGTGGCTGCGCTGCAAAAGCACGGCTTGACGTCAGACGCGCTGACCAGCTTTGACGACCAACTGTGTGGCCCGATATCCGAGCTGGTTCTGCGCAACCGTGGCGCAGGTCCTTTTGGATTGCTGAACATCCTCAATGATCGGTGCGGCGGCATTTTTGACGATATCGATACCGTTATTCCGAAACAGGAACGGGCCGATTTCATGGCCAAATACAAAGCCGCAGCAGGGTTCGCTATTGAACAGCTGAACGCTGCACCGCCGACGATTTTAGTCCGTTAGAACGCGTTAGCCGCCATGGCTTTGGACCGGACGGACAGTGTCATCGAACGGCACGTGACGGCGCCGGAAGGTCGCGCCTTCAACGACCTGAGGCTGGCTGATGCGATCCATGCGAAAATGACGGAAATCGGAACGCGCGGGATCCCACGCGACCAAATACCAGACCGGCGACAAGATCAACATCGCTTGCGGTTCAACCGCGCGCGTTGATACGTTGCCCTTTGCGTCGCGGTACCCGAACCGAAGATGCAGCAGTTCAAGAAAAGCCGTTTCAAATGCAGGCAGCAGGGCGTCGTCCATTGCGCCCAAGTCAGATATATCGACCTGCGGGGCCAGCTGACCAACGTACAGGCAGTCCAGAAACCTGCGGAGATCCTTGATTTTTTCGGATGGCAACGCCTTTTCAATCTTCGCCAATCCCGCGTCTGCCAAACCGGCAAACGGCAGGTTCCCCGCAGCTCGCATTGACGCAACACTGATCAGAAGCGCGAAAACCTCTGCCACCGATAAGCGCGCGGAGGTTTGCACCGACTGTGGGTCAAGTTGCAGACCACCGCCCCGCCCCGGTTCAGAGTGAATAACAAATCCTTCGTCGCGTAGCGCTGAGATATCCCGCAGGATCGTGCGACGCGAGGCGTCGACTTGCGCGGCTAAATCGCCAATCGTTGACGTTCCATTGCGCCGTAGGCTGCGCACAATCTCGGCTTGTCTCTGACGTGAATTCATTTCGGTAGCCTAACGCACAATGGTGACATTTTTTGGCACCATTACAGATTAGAGACCGATCAAACATGTAAAAAAGGAGAATACGCCGTGTTTGATGCTACCAACTTTCCAGAGCCTACCTTGATCGACGTCAATGGAATCACGCTTGAAGTGTTTGAAGCGGGCTACGAAAACGCTGGTCGCCCGATTGTACTGTGTCATGGATGGCCCGAACATGCGTATTCGTGGCGCCATCAAATTCCAGCCCTCGTGGCGGCAGGTTATCATGTCATCGTGCCCAACCAACGGGGTTACGGGCGTTCATCCCGACCAGAGACTGTCACTGATTACGACCTAACGCATTTGACCAGCGATCTGACGGCGCTGCTGGATCACTACGGCTACGACGACGCGATCTTTGTAGGTCATGATTGGGGGGCAAACGTTGTGTGGGGGCTGGCCATGCTGCACCCCAAACGAGTGCGCAAGATCATTAACCTTGCATTGCCCTATCAAGAACGCACCGAAAAACCGTGGATTGCGTTCATGGAGGACATATTTGGACCCGACAATTACTTCGTGCACTTCAATCGGCAACCGAGTGTTGCTGACGCCGTGTTGGATGCCAATCCAAGGCAGTTCCTACGTAATCTGTACCGCAAAAACCTACCCGCAACGCCGCCAGAACCGGGCATGATGATGATCAATCTCGCCAAGGCAGACGCGCCGCTTGGCGAACCTGTAATGTCCGATCAAGATTTGGACGTTTTTGCGTCTGCGTTCGATCAATCCGGTTTCACGGGCAGCATCAATTGGTACAGAAATCTTGATCGCAACTGGGAAATTCTGGCAGAGGTAGATCCCATCATCACCCTGCCCGCCCTGATGATCTACGGTGATCGCGACATGATCCCAAAATCCCCAAGCCTGACAAAGTTCGTGCCTAATGTTGATGTCATCAGCCTTGATTGCGGACATTGGATTCAACAAGAGATGCCGGATGAAACCAATCAGGCAATACTTGCGTGGCTGGCAAAACACGACGGCGACGCCAGACAATAATCGCTTTGACATTTTAGGTAGGTTTCGCGTATTGCATCCACGTGGATACAATACGTGAGCTTCCAATGACCTCTCCCGATACTACCGACCAATCCCAAGGCAGCGTCGCGTTCAGTCGACTGATGGATGCGATCAAACAGGGTGAATATCGCCCCGGCGATAGGCTGCGCGAAGTCGAAATCGCGGACCGTTTTTCGTTGTCACGCACGCCCGTTCGCGAAGCGCTGCGGCGTCTGGAGGCGGAACGCATCATCGAACACCGCCCACGTGTCGGTGCCGTCATACGTGAATTGGGGCAGACAGAGGTCGTGGAACTATACGAAATGCGGCTGGTGCTGGAACGCACCGCGGCAGAATTGGCGGCCAAACATGCGATCGAAGCAGAGGTCGACGCGTTGACAGCGTTGAACGATCAGATGAGGGAAACCGTGAAAGATCCGTCAAAAGCTGCGGCAATCAACCAGCGCCTGCACCAGTCGATCTATTTGTCAGCGCGTAACAGGTTTTTGCTGGAATCCGCACGCGCCTTGAACAATGCGCTCTTGTTGTTGGGTCCAACAACACTGGCGGATGCGGCGCGGATCGAAACCGTCGTCGAACAACACACCCAGATCATCACAGCAATTTCCAAAGGCGACAGCGACGCCGCAGGTGCCGCTGCGGCCGCACATCTGCAAACATCGCTGCGTCATCGATTGGCGGTGATGAACCAATGATCGCAATTCTTCGCACATACCTGATTGCAGGGGCTGGCGTGGCCGCGTCATTGTACGTGAACCTACCGCTCCCTTGGCTGCTTGGCCCGATATTTGCCTGTTTGATCGCGGCCCTGATCGGCGTCGAAATGCGCGGCATGCCGGTGGTGAACAACCTGATGCGCACGATACTGGGGGTGGCTGTTGGGGCCACGTTCACATGGGCGCTGGTCGTAAGCATGGCCAGCATGTGGACCACCCTGATCCTTGTCCCATTTATGATCTTCATGATCGGGCTGCTTGGCGTCCCCTATTTCCAGAAACTGTGGGGCTTTGATTTTGCAACCAGCTACTACAGCGCCATGCCCGGTGGCCTACAAGACATGCTGCTATTTGGCGAGGAAGCGGGCGGCGATGTCCGCGCCTTGTCCCTTATTCACGCGACACGCGTGCTGGTCATCGTGGTTGCACTGCCATTCATCCTGAAAGGCTACTGGGGCGTCGATTTTGACAATCCGCCCGGTGTTTCGGCGACAACTCTACCCCTGTCGCAAATGGTTTTGATGGCCGTCTGTGGCATTGCGGGCTGGCAAATTGCTAAATTCGTTGGACTGTTTGGTGCGTCGATCCTTGGACCAATGATCTTGGCGGCCATCCTTGCACTATCCGGCATCTTGCAATTCCGCCCGCCAGCAGAGGCAATCTGGATGGCGCAATTCTTTATCGGGATGACGGTTGGTACAAAATACGCAGGCGTGACCGGCGAAGAACTGCGCCGCGACGTGTTAGCCGCACTTGGGTTTTGTGTGATTTTGCTAGTGCTCGCAGGACTATTCGTCGAAGCGATCCATATCTTTCACCTCGCCCCCCCAATGGAAACGCTGCTGGCCTTCGCACCGGGCGGTCAGGCGGAGATGACAGTGTTAGCTTTGATCGCGGGCGCGGATATGGCTTTTGTTATCGCCCATCATGTTTTGCGGATTGTTGTTGTGATCCTTGGCGCGCCTCTCGCCGCGCGGATTTTTAGCCCGAAATCGTAAGCGCAACGTCGGCTTGGCCGACCACAGCCACCGTCTTACTTTCTCGGATTGACATACCCTACTGATTCAGTCAGGTATTGTATTAGTCAAGCCACCCGAATCCTTTGCAGGGAAGCCCGACACGTAAACCATGTGAGGACGGCTTGATGAAACATCGCAAATGGACCGCAGCTGAAACCAAAGGAAGTTTGTCATGATGTCACTTCCAATCGCAAAAGAAACAGGCACACCCGTCGCCACCGCTTTACCGACATATGCGGCGGAAGACCTGACAAAGGGCGGCGGCCAAGCCCACATCGTCCTGGGGGATCAAACCTACACCCTGCGGATCACGCGGGCCGGCAAGTTGATCCTGACCAAATGACAAGCGCGCAGGAAAAACGTGGTGGCGCTGCTGTCGGTTTCATTACGGAACTTGAAGATATCGAAGCTGCATCCGTAATGTATCTGCGGCTATGGTGCGATGGTCCGGACAGTCAGGCGCATGTTTGGCACGATTTCGCGTCCCGACTTGGACCAGATCGGGGACGTCAGGCGCTGAAATCGTTTGAAGACCTATGCAGTCTGTGCGCACGACATGGGCGTAGACCGCTGATGCGGCATGCCGTCGATTGCAAATGCCTTGGGTCCGACGAATCCTGTTTTGCCAATTTCATCGGAACTGCCGTTATGGGTGACAAGGACGACGCGATGCTGATCGCGACGCTACTGGTCCGGCCTGACGTCGCCCCACTGCTGACGTCCCTCGCGACCGAATTTGGGCTCGCTCTGAAACAGATGTGTCTTGTGCGACCTCCGCGCATGGGCGGCAAACAAGAGCATTTCCAAGCACAACCAGCGACCTTGCACTAGCAGCTTCGGTAAGCCGCCACGTTGCAGAGAGGCTGGTTGTTCGGCGCGCTCTTTAGGCGACGCACGGCGAGATAGGGCTCTTCGACAAGGCAATTTCGCAACGAAAACGACGTCCAGCCCGCTCGACACGCCGTCGGTCGCCCCCAAAAGGGGTCGTCAGTTCTAAACGCAAAATCGAGGTTGATGGCGGAGACGAAGTCTGGCGAACAACTAGTATAACATACTGAATAGTATATCAATATTCTCTTTACTTCAAGAATAGACCCACAAATTTACCACTAATTGATGAGGTGGCTTTCCTGTGGATGTGATACGGGCGGACATCGCAGAGAAATTAAGCTGCCAATGTCCGTCGTCAGAGTTTTTGGAACCAATGGCGGCCTAATCTAAGAGAGAGTTTGGCTCATCTGGTTTGTTTGATTATGCGGCATGCTGGCGGTGATGCAAGCGCCGCGTTTCGAGCGTCTTTCGTTTGATCCTTTCCCTTTGTTTTAGAATGGCTTTGTCACGGCCAAAGTAGACGTCGGCAGGTGTGACGTTGTTGATGCTCTCGTGATAGCGCTGGTGATTGTAGTGTTCGACGAAGGCTTCGATTTGGCGTTCGAGATCGCCGGGCAAGAAGTAGTTTTCCAGCAAGATGCGGTTCTTGAGGGTTTGGTGCCAGCGTTCGATTTTGCCTTGGGTTTGCGGATGATACGGCGCACCGCGCGAGTGCTTCATGCCCTTGTCCTGCAGCCATTCAGCCAGATCACCTGAGACATAACTTGAGCCATTGTCACTCAGTAGCCGTGGCTTGTGAACGACGTGAACCTGATCGCAGCCGGATGCCTGCAATGCGAGGTCCAGTGTATCCGTCACGTCTTCAGCCCGCATGTTCGTGCAAAGCTTCCATCCCTCTCGGGACATTGCTGCGCAATACCCTGCCGGGCAGTGGAGACGATGTAGCGGCTGTAATCGTCGAGGACCGTGCTGAGGTAGAACCAGCCCCAGCCCAATACCTTGATGTAGGTGAAGTCTGTTTGCCAAAGCTGGTTGATCGCAGTTGTTTTGTCTTTGAACTCGCTGGCTGCCTTGAGCACGATAAATGCAGGGCTGGTGATCAGATCATGGGCTTTCAGCACGCGATACACCGTGGATTCCGAGACAAAATACCTTTCTTGATCCGTAAGCGACACCGCCAACTCGCGTGGTGACAGCTCCGTCTCCTTCAGGGCGAAGTCGACAACCTTGCGCTTCACTTCATCGGGCACGCGGTTCCAGACGTGTTGTGGCTTGGGAGATCGATCCTGCAGCCCAGCTTCGCCACGCTGCAGATACCGGTCGTACCAGCGATAGAATGTGGTCCGGGGGATACCCAGCTTGGCCAATGTCCTGCGGGCCGACAGATGGCTTTCCTCGACCAAACGGATGATCTCCAACTTCTCTGATGCAGCATACCTCATTCGCGGTCGTCCCCATCCCCGAACATGCTTTTTTTGAGCAAGCGGAGTTCGAGCGTTTGCTCCGCAACCACCTCTTTGAGGTCCTTTGCCTCGCGACGCAGTTCCTTCACCTCGTCAGTATTTGCCGTACGCGCCGTGTCCCCAGCCAGCCGCTTCTTACCGGCCTCCATGAAGTCTTTCGACCACTTGTAATAGATGCCCTGCGATATGCCTTCGCGACGACACAGCTCGGCAATGCTGTCCTCGCCGCGCAGGCCATCCAGCACGATCCTGATCTTCTCTTCGGATGAATAATGCTTGCGCGTGGCGCGTTTGATGTCTTTGACGATCTTCTCGCCGAGTGTCTTCGTTGTCTTTCTCATCGTCCACTCCTCAGTAGTTACGATGAGCAACAAACCCTCTCTTAGCAAACCGCCCTATTTGGCCCCATAAGAGCTGACGTCAGACATACCCTACAAACTTGTTGTGGTGGATTGAGGCCAGATGTTGTGCTTCGTTAGGTACCGTGGAAACCTCGTGTTTTCTGCACAAAAGGCATAGAAAACAGGGGTTTCTGGCGGAGACGAAGGGATTCGAACCCTCGAGACCCTTCCGGGCCTACTCCCTTAGCAGGGGAGCGCCTTCGACCACTCGGCCACGTCTCCGTGGGCGGTGATAGTTGTCATGTCCCTTATCTACAAGAGAAAAAACGCCCTCCAGACGAATAACATTTTGTAAGCGAAAATAGCCGAGGTGCACACAGGTGCACACAGGTGCAGACAGGTGTACACAAAATGTGCACATAACGTGCACAAGTTGTCACGTAGCCTGACAGAATGTCAGCGAAAAGTGTCACCTAAGCTGACAAGATGATGTAAGCTAGACTAGCGCAATTTCCCATGATTTTACTGCTTGAGACTATGTAACCAGTTCAATTTGCCGCAATCGTTCTGGCCCAACACACTGCTCAGCTCACGAAATCTACCGTCCGACTTCCGCCACTATAGATCGGTCAGAAATCAAAGGTAGTTACCGTCGACGTCTCAAATCACCATAAAAAAGTTCTTGTCATTCGCACTCCGGACCCTTCGCAAATCAGACCATTGTTGCGACTGCAAACTCCCAGCCAATTGATGAGTCGACCCCTAAAGAGCTGCCGCCGAGTCCTACTAAGACTTTATAGTTATGGAGTAACGGACATTAGCTCGCTCGAGGGTTCACGTCCGAAACGCGGGCTTAGTTGCCATTCGTTGCCTGTTCTTGAATGTCTGCTAAGCTCGACGGGGTGTGGAGCACAAAACGGTATTCATTTGGACCATATTGAGTTTAACGAGTTGTTTGATCAGGGGTTCGCCCGTCCATTGGTCGAAATGGGCTTCGATTTTGTTCGAAGGACGAAATCTCTTCGGTATTTGAAAGGCACCCGAGACCTTTGGATCAAGCGAATTGATGGAAAATGGCCTCACCCGGGGCTCGCGCGAACAGCTATTTGTTTTCGTCATTCATTTCTTAGGCCGGTAAGCAGCGATGACCCTGACAGCGAAAATCTAGTCGTAGATGACTTCCCAAGAAAACTGACTTTTGAAGACTTCGATGGCTTTTTGAAACCCAGACTGAACTACCGCCCTGAAAACTCCGGTCGATGGTTGACAAGCGACTTCGCCTTCGGGGACCAGTCTTGTGAAGCAGTGAGAAAGCGACTTCGAACGATGACGAGATTGGTCGAAAAAAGAATATTACCTTGGGTAGGCGCGATTACTGAAAACACTGAATTGTCCCAAATCTCCAAGTACGGAGAACTGGCATGGTGCGAGAGGCGTTGGATTGAGGACTACGAGGCTTTCCTCGCGGCACAATCCTGATAGCCGCCATTGGAGTGCAGCGCAGCATCCGGTAAATTGGGCTCGAACCCGACATTCGCCACTGGTTGCTCCGATGACCACTTTGATCGGTTCGTGAAATTCAAAGTGGCGCGCAGTTCCATTGAGATTTCGCACACAAACAGGTTAGATCCCGGTCCGCGCTGGCAAGGGGTTTTGCCGCGATTTAACCGCGCGCTGTACAAACCATATAACCCGCCTCACATCAAAAAACAGACAACAATCTCAGTTAGTTAGACTGACATTTGTCATTTACTCTTACCTAGCTTGTCACCGCACTGCCTCTTATCCTTACAGCACCTCTCGCAGGTACACGTAACTCAGGAAGGCTGTAAAAGATGGGATTAAGGCTCTGCAAACCCAAAGGTTTGAAAAATTACTACGCCGTCGGATCAGTCGGCGGTTGGAAGGTCAGGAAAAGCCTAGGAACTGACAATAATAAAATCGCAAAAGAGCTACGAGCACACCTTGAAGCGAAGCTCTTTAGAGAAATGATGGATGGCGAAACGCGTGGCATGACCTTTCGCGAGGCCGCAGAACTATATTTAAGAGATAAGCCGAATGCCCGCTTCGTTGATCCTCTGGTAGCACACTTTAAAGACAAACGACTTGCAGATTTTACACCACTTTGCGTCCGGAACGCTGCAGATGAGCTTTTACCGGGAAGAAAGGCGAGTACCAAAAATCGTCAGGTTCTCGGCGTCACCAGTGCGATTATAAACCATGCTGCCATGTTGACGGGCAGCAGACACATCAGAATTCAGAAATTTTCTGTCGAAAAGCCCCAACGCAGGACCGCGTCACCAGAATGGATTATCAAGTTCCAAAAGGCATCTCATGCTCGCGGCTTGCCCCATTTAGCAGCGCTATGCGCATTCTTGGTCGAAACGGGCGCACGCCTTGGAGAGGTCACGCGGCTAAAGCGGGCGGACTTTGATTTTGAACACTGCGTCGCCAACCTTGGGATTACTAAGAATGGCGAGTACCAAAGCGCACTTATTTCAAAAGCGCTGACCTGCGAAATTGCCCGTTTGGACCATGCACGTCCGTATGTTTTTGGGTACGAAGGCAACTCCGGGGTTCACGGAATATGGCGGAAAATCTGCGATGACGCGGGAATTGAGTACATTCCACCGCACCAAGCCGGTCGGCATAGCATGGCGACGCTGCTGAACAATTCAGGCTGGACATCAAACGATATTGCGCGAGCGGGACGATGGAAAAGCCCCCGTATGGTTCAGGACGTCTACATTCACGCCGATGAAAAAGGACGTGAAGCGGCTGAGTTAATAAGGAGTGCGCTTGAAGAAGTGCTGAAAGGATTGAGCGATCCTGAGTGAACGGCCCAAAGCCGTCACTCATGTCACCCTTCGCATGCTGCAATGCGGTTCACCAAAGCAGCCGTTCGAACAAAAGGCGAGCGTCTAAGCTTTCGTAGGCCGTCAACGCTCGCTATAGACCGCTAATGGCGTAGTTCTTCTTGGACGACAGCAAACATCATGGCCGCGGGTTTTCTAAATGCTCGTGCGTCCATCCAGAGCTGAAAATAGGAAAACATGGAACAGATACTTGATCACATAATCGGCGCTGGCCGTTTACTACCAGTTACAGTTGTTGCTGCGATCATTCTGTTCGGCGTGAAGGAAGGAATCGAAGCCAACCGACGACGGAAGGCAAATTCCAGAAAGCGGCAAGCGGTCCGGCGGCTCATTGCCGACGAGATTGAACGGAACAATTGGGCTATCAAGAGGTTGCGGGACGGCATTTTTCAAATCGAACGGCATTTAGTCGAGGCCAATTCAAAAATCTCAATCCAAGTCAGCGCTCTTGGCGAACGTTACGTTCGGCGTGAAGAAGACGGCGAAATGGCTTCTCAATTTCCTATCGGTAAGGTGTACTCCGAAGTACTATCGGCAAACTTGCTGGTGCTCGGCGAGATCGATGAGGCGATCTTCGACGAGGCACTCAACGTAAACGATGCGATCAAAGAGCTTGATCACGTGTGCACGTCGATGATCGAGATTTTGTCCAAAAACAATGATCGAGGATTTCTCGAAGGCTTCGCGGACCACGCCAAAAAAGAGATCGCCGATTGCGAAAAAACGCTTCAAAGTTTCTACCAGAATGTCACCGGTCGTGCTCTTGAAACCCATCGAATTCGATAACCGCGCAGTCGGCCCAGAGCTGCCGCTCGGTGGGGTCATCAATACCGCAGTGCAACCCGCCATAGGGGACGTTCAAATAGCCTACGCATTGTCGCTAACCTCTCCAATCCTTTATGTATAGTTGGTTTTCATTGGAAAGCTCAATAACCCTTTGGTTTATCAATACTTTCTCAGTATTTGCCCCGTATTTTTGTATCTCATCAATCGCAATAAATGTCTGACGGTCAAACGACATGTATAGCTTTATAAGTTGGGCCACTGCCTCGTTCTCAATGTTCTTAAAAAGCACAGAGTCATGGATTACGAAGGGGAGCACGGTAGTTTGTAGAATTGCCAGATCCAGCAGGACTAAGTTGGAATAGGCTTTCCCCGTTCCAGTGTCTTCAACAGCCGAGAAGCTGTAGCTATTATTATTTATTTCCAACTTCGGACTTGTTCTGTGCTCGTCATAGACAACATCTACCAGTTTTCGAATCTTGTTGTTTATGATGTTTGAGATATGCGCCGAGATTGAGTTCCTGAGTTCAGCTAGGCGCAATCGATCATCGCGCAAATTGCCAGTTACATCTTTATCAGTTTCAAAATAGTCGATCCTTCTCTTCGCGTTACTGCGCCGAACCGCGAGTTCGTGGACTCTGTCTACGATGGCCGTCGGTTCGTCGATATCGCCAAGCGCGTCACTGATCTCCAGATCGACGGAACCAACAGCACTTTCCAACTCTTGGAGAGACATGGTTAGTTCTTTTTCGCTGGCCCTAAGTTCGTCTCGAAGGATGCTCGCAATCTTTGAGTGGAAGTGCTCGATTTGACCAAACCTATCGAAGTCTGCTTCGGGGAAGAATTTTTCGAGATTCTTGAACGCTTTACTTTTTATATATTTGTTTTTGTTCAGGTCTCGTTTCACCCTCGAGAGATTGACGGAGACTTTATCCCTTTCCCCTATCAGCACATCTCTGGTTTCCTTTAGCTCAAAGACCTTACGGTTCACGATTTCACCAATGCTGACCGCATATTTGGCCAAATTGTTTTTGATTTCCTTTATTTCGGTATCGATCTCCGACAACGATTTTAGGTTTTCCTTGTATTCTCTCGTAGTGCTTTTGGGGATTAGGTTTTGTTTGTACGCGCTTGTGACCGACTTTTTCCTATCAGCCAGCGTCTTTACTGAATCTGACAAAGCGTCAATATCATCATACTTATTGTAGAGCTTTATTAGGTAATCAATCCGAGTGGCGGATGTCTGTTTAATATGTGAATGTAGCGGTTGCTTAACATCCAAATTGTCTTTGCCCCATATTCGAGAAAACAGAGAAGTAATAGCCCTAAAGGTCAGCTTCACATCGTCCAAAGAGTATGCCGCCTTTAAGAAAGCTCGATAGTCCTCAATTGATATAGGGGTCTCTTCTTCCGAATCCTCAGCTATTTGGAGGACCAGATCGGGTGTGTCTGTGTTTCGGATAAAGTGAACATGCTTCGCTCCAAACTTGAACCGAAATTGGTAATCATGATGCCCCAACGCTTTGGGTACGTCACTGTTATGTTGGAGGAAACTGTCCCCTCCGAAGGCGAAATCGAGAACCATCAATAGATTAGACTTCCCGATAGAGTTAGTTGCGGCATGATCACCTAGCACTACGTTTAAACCCGCATGAAACTTGATGGTTTCGGTTTTAAACTTCTTACAGTGAATCTCAGTCAACATAAGTAATCATCCCCGTACTATCGTTGAAGTCGATTTTGCCAAGCGCAAAGAGTGTGTCCAATGCTAAGATGAAGTCCGCGACGTCAGGAAAGTACTTTTCTGTTTCTGAGCGCAACTGGCCAACTGTTACTTGGGTGCCAACTTCCATAAGCAGTTTTGTAGATTTGCTTAATACTGAGTCATCTATGGACGTGAATTTATCAGGGCAAATCATTCGAAGACTTCGCAATTTTGGATAAAGAATGAGGTGATGATTTCCGCTGCATCATTGGAATCTGCCTTTGTTTTGGCGTTGAGCCATTTGACAATGTTGTCAAACGCAGCTTGCTGGCTGATACCGTCTCCTTTTTGAATGAGGTAAAAACCCTTTATTTGGTTCGAAATTATTTCGGAAGTGCAGTCACCCGCCTTGTCTAGCAGTACCAATTTTTCTCTGATGAACGTGTAGTAGTCGGTTACGTTGTTCTTGATTTTCCGCCGCGTCGGCCTGGAAATAGTGTCGTTGAGTTTCTCGTCAACCTTCATGGAAGTGAAGGTAATTTCTGCTTCAATGCCTTCGTCAGCATCGGCATAAATGGCATCAACGATTTTTAGTATGCTTTCCTTGATAGGGTTCGTTTTCCATAATTCCTCTTGACCGCTTCGTTCGATGGCCTTCTTTTTTATGGCAACAAGTTCCTGATATCCCTCAATCGTCCTAGGCTTGTCGAACTTACCATGGCAGATGGTACAAAGCGGGATAAGGTTGTCTTCATCATTGAGGTCTATTCCAAGACGCTCTTCATTTTGCAAAAGACGTTCTTCATCGGGTGTAGGGTTTAGTGGGTAAATGTGAGCGATTTCGTAGCTCTTGTACGAACGTGTACCCTTCTTGTGAAAGAGCGGCTCCGCGTCCAGTGGGCACACGCGATCAACTTGTGATATTAGAGCGAGTTCCTGCGCGGGTGACAGCTTTTTTCGTTCGTTTGACAAAAATTGTACCACCTGAAATTGTCGTTTAGCTTTGCGTAAATAGCTTTTCAGCGACACTAGTCCTCATTTTCCATCAAAGTCACGCACAACATTCTCCCAAAGGTTGTTTCGATGGTTTCTGTTGTAATAACTGCTCCAAGCGACTTTTGAGCATCGAACCAGTGTCTGTGCATGGCCGAGGATTAAAACCAATGCTGCATGTCTGTTACGATCAGGCAAAACCAGAAAGCATTCCTATGTCCGCTATCGAGTGTTACCACTTCACCGGCTCATGCGCAGCGAAAGTCTGCTGTCCGCCCAACTCGGCTACTAGCCTATCTTTACAAGCTTTGCCGAAGAGTAGCGAAGGTCATGCTAGCGCTGGCAAAACGATCGATATCAGACCTCACCTTTACCGCAGCGTGCGGCATGAATGCACGGGGTTTACGATCTATTGTATCCGCAAAGGCAGGTATTTAAGCAGCCACAGATCGGGCCCCCGGCTCCCTACTCAGATTAACTTTAGACGTATTTAATATGGAGAAAATTTCCCTAACCAAGGGAGTAGTTCGCACCCTTTCGATGTCACTCTTTGTGACCTCATGTGCCCGTTTAAGGGAGTAGTTTTCAACCCTTTCGATGCTATTCTTTCTGGCCAAAAATCTAGAAAAAATTGCTTTTCGATGAAGTGTCAGCTAAGCTGGCACATATCGATAAGTCATTGAAAACAATGGAAAACGCACATTCAAAACGTTCACATTTTGAACACACGGTTTTAAAAACCCTGATTATGTTAATGATTTCAAGGGGGTAGGATCGGCCCTACTTCCTTAGCAGGGGAGCGCCTTCGACCACTCGGCCACGTCTCCGTTGACCCGTTTAGCTGCGTGGATCGAAGGGGGCAAGGGGCTTTGGGAAGAAAGTGTGACGCCGCATACTTCGTTGTGATGTTAAACCGTTAACGGCCACGATCTGGCGTGTGATTTGCGTGCACAACCTATGCACAAGCCGTGCACTGGTGATGTCGGGAAGTCAGTGTGAATGACGCGCACGCCCGTTAGCAAATTGTGCAACGTGGCGGCCAGCGGCGCAGGCCGCCAAGCCACCCAGATCCGTTTGAATTGACTGTGCTAAATTGCCTCGCCTGCGTTCTTGTTCTTGCCCTCCACGCGACGAGAACATAACATGAACAAATGGCGCAACTTGATCTCCAAAAGAAACTCGCGATTCTCAGCGATGCGGCCCGTTACGATGCGTCTTGTGCGTCGAGCGGCACGACCCGTCGTGACAGCACGAAAGGCGGGCTTGGCTCTACCGAAGGGTCCGGCATTTGCCATTCTTATGCCCCTGATGGGCGCTGCATCAGTCTGCTGAAAATCCTGATGACGAACTTCTGCATCTACGATTGTGCGTATTGCATTAACCGTGTTTCGTCGAATGTGCAGCGCGCCCGTTTCACGCCGGATGAAGTCGTCCAACTGACGATCGAGTTCTACCGGCGCAATTACATCGAAGGACTGTTTTTGTCGTCTGGCGTGATCCAGAACCCCGATAAGACGATGGAAGATATGGTCGAAATTGCCCGACGGCTGCGTCAGGACGAAGGGTTTAAAGGCTATATTCACCTTAAAACGATCCCCGATGCCGATCAGGCGCTGATTGATCAGGCTGGGCTTTATGCGGACCGTTTGTCGATCAATGTGGAACTGCCGACGGATCGGGCCGTGCAGGCCTATGCCCCAGAAAAATCACCAGCGACGATCCGGCGGGCGATGGGCAAGGTTTCTGACAAGCGGGCCGCGCAAAAGGATCGGTCTTATCGCGGGAAACGTCCGACAAAATTTGCGCCTGCCGGTCAGTCGACGCAGATGATCGTGGGGGCGGATCAATCGACGGATGCGACGATTTTGGGCCAATCGACATCACTGTATCGGGGCTACAAATTGCGTCGCGTCTATTATTCAGCTTTTTCCCCGATCCCTGATGCCACCGCAAAACTGCCCCTGGTAAAACCGCCGTTGATCCGCGAACACAGGCTGTATCAGGCGGATTGGTTGCTGCGGTTTTACGGGTTTGATGTGGGTGAGATTACGGCGGCGCGCAGTGATGGGAACCTCGATCTTGAGATTGATCCGAAACTGGCGTGGGCCTTGCAAAACCGCGCCTTGTTTCCTGTGGACGTGAATACCACATCCCGCGAGATGTTGTTGCGCGTACCGGGTTTCGGGACCAAAACCGTGGGCCGCATTCTGCAGACCCGCCGCCAACGGACGTTGCGCTACGAAGACCTGTTGCGTTTGGGCGCATCGGTGAAAAAGGCGCAGCCATTCATCACCGCATTGGGGTGGACACCGGGTGCGATGACAGATGCGGCGAACCTGCGCGCCCGTTACGCCCCGCCACCGGAACAACTGACGTTACTATAATGCATACGATTTCGATCCCGATGATTGGCACGGATACCGCGTGGCGCGATGCGGCGCGGCGGTTGCTGGCGGCCCGTGTGAAACCGGATGACGTGCTGTGGGATTTCGACGGGCAGGCGCCGCAACTGTTTGAAAGCACGGCAGATCTGCCCGCGCCGCGTCGCGCGGTGAAAGTGTCGAAGGACTTTGTCGAGCTTGCCAATGTTGTCGTCTGGCATAAGGACCCGCAGCGGTTTGCCCGTCTTTACGCGCTGTTGTGGCGGCTGAAGGATACCCCTGGTCTGATGGCGGATCGCGCCGATCCTGATCTGGCCAAACTGCGCCAGATGGAAAAAGCCGTGCGGCGGTGTCAGCATAAGATGAAGGCTTTCGTGCGGTTCCGTGATCTGCGCAGCGATGGGCCGCGCCGCAGCTTTGGCGCGTGGTTTGAACCCACGCATCACACGATGGAACCGACCGCCCAGTTTTTTGTGCGCCGCTTTGGCGATATGGACTGGATGATCGTGACGCCATCGGTCACCGCGAAGTTCACGAACGGTAAATTGACGCTGCACCCCGGTGATGAAAAGCCCGAGCTGCCAGAGGATGGTGCCGAGGACCTTTGGGGCACCTATTTCTGCAACATCTTCAATCCCGCACGCGTCAAGATCAGCGCGATGACGTCTGAGATGCCCAAGAAATACTGGAAGAACATGCCGGAAACGCAGTTCATTCCTGGGCTGATCGCGGACGCCGAAGAAAAGGTGCGCAAGATGCAGGATGCGGCCCCGACCCTGCCCCCTGAACGGATGGCGGCGATCCGCGAACAGTTGATGCAATCCGCACAGCCAGCAAGCTGGAATATGTTGGACGCCGATCTGAACGGCTGCACCCGTTGCCCGCTGCATGCCCCTGCGACGCAGGTCGTGAAAGGCAGCGGTCCGCGTGATGCTGCGCTGATGATTGTCGGCGAACAGCCCGGTGATCACGAAGACATGCAAGGTTTGCCGTTTGTGGGGCCTGCCGGCCAGCTCTTTCGCAGCTTGGCAGCGCAAGCGGGCCTTGATCCTGACGCCGCTTACATCACGAACGCTGTCAAACATTTCAAATTCAAACCGACCGCGAAACGTCGGTTGCACGTGAACCCCACGACGTCAGAGGTGGACCATTGCGCGTGGTGGCTGCGGTCAGAGGTGGCGTTGGTGAAACCTAAACTGATCATTGCGATGGGGGCATCCGCCGCGCGGGCCACGACGGGCAACGGGAAAGACATCACGCGGCGGCGCGGTACCGTTGAGATGGGCACCGATGGCCTGCCAGTGTTCCTGACGGTGCACCCATCGCACCTATTGCGCCTGCCAGATGCGGATCGGGAAACAGCAGAAGCTGCGTTTATCGCGGATCTGAAAACAGCAACGGGGCACCTTTTGCAAAGCGCCCCGTCTGTCATGCATATCACTGAAACCATACGTGCCGAAGGGTCCGACATCGCAGCGGAATAGACCGTTTTAGGTGTTGAACAAGAAGTGCAGCACGTCGCCGTCTTTGACGATGTAGCCTTTGCCCTCTGCCCGCATTTTGCCCGCTTCTTTTGACGGTTGTTCGCCGCCCAATGTCACGAAGTCGTCGTAGGCGATGGTTTCAGCGCGGATAAAGCCACGTTCGAAATCACCGTGAATGACACCTGCGGCTTGCGGTGCGGATGTGCCTTCTTTGATGGTCCATGCGCGTGCTTCTTTCGGACCGACGGTGAAGTATGTCTGAAGGTGCAGCAATTCGTAACCTGCGCGGATCAGACGGTCGAGACCGGCTTCTTCCAGACCCATTTCGCCGAGGAACATTTCTGCCTCGTCAGTTTCGAGCTGGGAAATCTCTTCTTCGATCCGTGCAGAGATCACGACGTGGGAATTGCCCTGCTTCGCGGCCATTTCGCCGACGCGGTCAGATTGGCTGTTGCCTGTGCCTGCTTTGTCTTCTTCGACGTTGCAGACGTATAGAACCGGCTTGGTGGTCAGCAGTTGTAGCATTTTCCACTGCTTTGCGTCGTCTTCGTCGATCTGCACAGTCCGCGCAGGTTTGCCGTCTTCAATCGCTGCTTTTGCGAGTTCGAGCAGACGCACCTGATCGACAGCTTCTTTGTCGCCACCGCGTACCTTGCGGGTCAGGTTTTGCAGACGCTTTTCGATGCTTTCGAGATCGGCGAGCATCAGCTCGGTTTCGATTACGTCCGCATCTTCGACCGGATCAACACGGCCTTCGACGTGGGTGATGTCGTCGTCTTCAAAACAGCGCAGCACGTGGGCGATTGCGTCACATTCACGGATGTTCGCGAGGAACTGGTTACCCAACCCTTCGCCTTTGGACGCGCCTTTGACGAGGCCTGCGATGTCGACAAACGTCATCCGTGTCGGGATGATTTGCTTGGACCCTGCGATCCCTGCCAGCGTGTCGAGCCGCGCATCAGGCACAGCCACGTCACCGACGTTTGGTTCGATTGTGCAGAACGGAAAGTTCGCCGCCTGCGCCGCTGCTGTTTTTGTCAGCGCGTTAAACAGGGTCGATTTGCCAACGTTTGGCAGACCCACGATACCCATTTTGAAACCCATTGCAGCACTCTCCGGTTTTGCGTTCCCGCGCTTCTAGGCAGCAACGCTGTGCGCTGCAAGCCAGACTTATGTTACGATCACATCATTACAGGAGGAAAAGCGATGAAAATGTGCCCATACCTGACGTTCGACGGAACCGCGCGTGACGCCTTGACGCTTTATGCCCACGCCTTGGGCGGTGAATTGGCGGAAGTCCAACGGTTCGACGAGATGCCCGAATCCGAGGGAAAGTTCCCGCCAGAGGTCGGCGCGCGGCTGGCGCATGGTCAAGTCCGGTTCGGCGGACAGGTCATTATGGTGTCCGACACGATGGGCAACGATCCGTTTCCGGGCCATCACGGTTTCAACATTCAGACAAATTGGGACACGTTGGAAGAAGCGAAGACCGCATTCGAAATTCTGTCCGAGGGTGGCGCGGTGATCATGCCGCTCGCGCCAACGTTCTGGGCCAGTGCGTTTGGAATTTGTCGGGATCGGTTTGGCGTTGGGTGGATGTTTAACAGCGACTAGCAGGGCTGTGGTTTGGGGTATTGCCAGAACCATGCCTGATTGGTAAGAAATATGCACCAATTTGAGGAATATCCCAATGCCCGTGATTACGAACATCCAAGACCTAAAGCGTATGCACAAACGTCGCACCCCGAAGATGTTCTATGATTACGCCGAAAGCGGCAGTTGGACAGAACAGACGTTCCGCGAAAATACGACCGACTTCGAAAAGATCAGGCTGCGTCAACGTGTGGCTGTCGATATGGCCGATCGGACCACGAAAACCACGATGATTGGTCAGGATGTTGCAATGCCTGTGGGGCTTGCCCCTGTCGGGTTGACTGGCATGCAATGCGCCGATGGTGAAATCAAAGCCGCGAAGGCCGCTGAAAAGTTCGGCGTTCCGTTCACACTGTCGACGATGTCCATTTGTTCGATTGAAGATGTCGCCGAGAACACGGAAAAACCGTTCTGGTTTCAAGTCTACACCCTAAGAGACGATGATTTCATGACCCGTTTGATGGCCCGCGCGAAGGACGCAAAATGTTCTGCCATCATGATCACGCTCGATCTGCAAATTTTGGGCCAGCGCCACAAAGACCTGAAGAACGGCCTGACCGCCCCGCCAAAGTTTACGGCCAAGACCATCGCGGACCTCGCGACGAAATGGTCGTGGGGGATCGAGATGTTGCAGACCAAGCGCCGTTTCTTCGGCAACATTGTCGGTCACGCGAAGGAAGTGACAGACCCGTCGTCGCTTAGCACGTGGACCGCCGATTCCTTTGATCAGTCGCTGGATTGGGCCCGTGTCGCGGAACTGCGTAAGATGTGGGACGGACCTGTGATCCTGAAAGGTATTCTGGACGTTGAAGACGCGAAGAAGGCCGTTGAGATTGGCGCCGATGCGATCATCGTCTCGAACCACGGTGGTCGGCAGTTGGACGGTGCGTTGTCGTCCATCCGGATGCTGGAACAAATCGTCGACGCTGTGGGCGACAAGATTGAGGTCCATCTCGATAGCGGTATCCGGTCGGGTCAGGACGTTTTGAAAGCCATGGCTTTGGGCGCGAAGGGCACCTACATCGGCCGTGCCTTTGTGCATGGTTTGGGCGCGATGGGCGAAGCTGGTGTGACCAAGGCGCTTGAGGTGATCCACAAGGAACTGGACCTGACAATGGCCCTATGCGGGCACCGCGATATCAATACAGTTGATCGTGACACACTGCTTGTCCCGAAGGATTTTGCAGGCGACTGGACTTAGGTCTTTTTCGCATATTTTGGCAGGCGGGATGCCAACAACGCCAGTGGTGCTGCGGATATCAACAGCAGCGCCACGCAGGCGAAAGCGACCCGCAGCCCGTAGCTTTCCGAGATCAGCCCCATGACCATCGGGGCAAAGAAGAAACCTGAAAAGCCGATGACCGCACAGCGGCTGATCGCTTCGGTCCGCAGGTGTGGCGGGACGACTTTGCCGATCAAGGCAAGCCCCATTGGTCCGATCACCGACACACCAAGGCCTAGCGTGCCAAAACCCACGTAAGCCATCCAAGGTGACGCTGCGGTTGCTGCGATGATCGCCCCTGCCGCGGAAACCATAGACGCGATGAGCACGACCTGCGTTTCACGGAACCGTTCCGACACCGCCTGCCCCGAGAACCGACCGACGGCCATCGTGATGCCAAGCATTGCGGGGCCAAGCGCGCCTTCGGCCGCACCGCCACCAAGCGTGCGTTCGACGTGCAGGGCGGACCATGCTTCGACTGTGGCTTCGGACATGAAGGCCACCAAAACAATCGCGCCGCACAGCATGATAGGCCAAAGCGGGTATTTGCCTTGGGTGCCGTCATCGGCTTCGACGTCGGCTATTTCCATGTTCAACATCGGCACCAGCAGAATGGCCACCACCCCGAAACCCGCAAAGACGGGTGTGGGCGGCATGCCTGCTTCGCGGGCGATACCGGTGATGACGGCCGACACCGCATATGCCACCGAAAACATTGCGTGATTGGCGTTCATCAAGGACCTGTTATGCGCGGCTTCCAATTCGGACACCCGCGCGTTCATCACCACGTCCAGCAACCCCGATGCCAGCCCGACAAAACCCAATGCAAAGGCGAAATAGATTGGCGTGCTGATTTCGCCCGGCACCAACCAGATACAGGCCAGCATCACCGCACCGACCTGCATACTGCGCGATCCCAAAATGCGGTCCGCACGCGGCGCGATCCACATGGATGACACAAGGCCAGTCGCCGATCCTAACAAAAGTATCCCGAACAACCCGTCACTTGCGCCAAGCTGGTCTTTCAACACAGGCACATATGCCGCAAAACACCCCCAAAAGAGGCCGACAATGACAAAGGCCGCAGCAGGGCGGCGCGAGATACGCAAGGCTGACAAAATTGACATAACGGAACCGTTCGCACCACTCATCCCAATGATCAAGATGAAATGACTGCGGGCATATGCGACACCACACCCATTCTTCTGCATTTTGGGTCAAAAACCCCTTCCCAAGCAGGCGATTCCCCCCTAATAGGCAGGCTTCACCGGATCGCACACCCTTGGAGGGCGGTCCCATTATTACTTTGGAGAATTCTTATGGCTGGAAACATTCCAGATCTCGAAGCTACGGCTCGCGCGGGGACAGGCAAGGGGGCCGCCCGCTCAGCACGTCGCGAAGGCATGGTGCCTGGTGTTGTTTATGGTGGCGGTGCTGATCCTGTTGCGATCAACCTCGACTTCAACAAACTGCTGACACGTCTGCGCAAAGGTCGCTTCTTGGCGACTTTGTTCAACCTGAAAGTCGAAGGTCAAGAAGACGTCCGCGTCATCTGCCGTGGCGTTCAGCGTGACGTTGTTAAGGATCTGCCGATCCACGTTGATTTCATGCGTCTGCGTCAGACATCTAAGGTGAACCTGTTTGTTGGTGTTAACTTCATCAACGCAGAAAACGCACCTTACGCCCCTGCTGGCGGCATGCTGACAATCAACCGGACTGAGATTGAGCTGCGCGTGACAGCCAACAACATTCCGGAAAGCATCGACATCGATCTGTCCGAAGCCAACATCGGCGACGTGATCACATCCGATAGCGTGACTTGGCCAGAAGGTTCCAAGCCGGTTATCGACCGTGAATTCACAATCGCTGCGATTTCTGCGCCTAAGACTGTTAGCGCGGACGACGAAGAAGAAGGCGAAGCTGAAGCACCAGAAGCAGCAGCTGAGGGCGGCGAAGAGTAATCTTTCCGACTTTTACGATTTCAAAGGGCGTCCCTATGCGGGCGCCCTTTTTGTTTCTTTGGCGTTTTCGAAATTCCCGCCGCCGCCGCGTCACGTGAGAGGTCGCTTGAGGCCCCCGCATTGCATCATTAGGATACCTGCATGAAACTTATCGTAGGCCTTGGTAATCCCGGCACAAAATACGCAGGCAACCGTCATAACATCGGGTTTATGGCGCTGGATCGCATTGCATCTGATCACGGGTTTAGCCCGTGGCGGTCGAAATTTCAGGGTCAAGTCTCTGAGGGGCGGTTCGGAAGCGACAAGGTTATCCTGCTGAAGCCTGAAACCTTTATGAACCTGTCCGGTCAATCGGTCGGTGAAGCCATGCGGTTTCACAAGCTCGACCCTGCGGATGTGATCGTCTTTCACGACGAAATTGATCTGGCCCCTGCAAAAGTGCGCGTCAAAACGGGTGGTGGACACGCGGGCCATAACGGATTGCGGTCGATCCATAGCCACATCGGTCCTGACTATGACCGTGTTCGGCTTGGCGTTGGGCACCCGGGTCATAAAGACGCGGTGCCCGGCTTTGTGCTGCGTGACTTTGCCAAGGCTGATCAGGATTGGTTGGACGATGAAATGCGCGGCATTTCCGACGGTATTGATCATCTGGTTGCGGGCGACAGTGGCAAGTTCCTGAATGCGGTTGCCTTGCGCGTCGCCCCACCGCGGTCGTCCACAACAAAACCCAAGCCAGAGAAGGCCAAGCCCGCCCCCGCGCCGGAACCCGAAGACACCCGCACCCAAATGCAAAAGCTGATGGATCGTTTCAAATGACGTATCCTCGCATCGCCGCCGCAGTTGTTCTGGCAGCATTGGCGGGCTGCGCCGTAAAATACGAAGAAATCGGTCGTTTGATGGCCGTTCAAAGTCTGTTTTCAGAAGACGACATCACCAACAATTTCTCGAATATGGGCGCTGCATTTCTGACAGTGCCCGTATCGCGCGGCGAAGGGCCTGTCAGTGAACTGCCCACAGGATCGACAGCCACGCTGCCTGCCGAAATCGATGCGTTCATCACAGACCGCAACGTCACCGCCCTGCTTGTTCTCAAAAACGGGCAAGTGGTGTTCGAGGATTACCACCAAGACACCGATGCGAACGATTTGCGGATTTCGTGGTCCGTCGCAAAAAGCTTTCTTTCAGCTTTAATGGGCGTGTTGGTGGATGAAGGCACGATCGAAACCATTGATGCGCCGGTCACCCAGTTTGCGCCAAGCTTGATCGGTTCAGCATACGACGGCGCGACGATCAAAGACGTTTTGCAAATGTCATCCGGCGTCACCTTTGACGAAGATTACCTGAAATTCAGCAGCGATATTAACCGCATGGGGCGTATCCTTGCGCTAGGTGGATCGATGGACGGGTTTGCTGAGGGGTTGACCGAAACCTTTGCGCCCGCAGGTCAGCAATGGCAATATGTGTCGATTGATACCCATATTTTGGGCATGGTGATCCGTGGTGCCACCGGTCGCACGATCCCTGACCTGTTGAGCGAAAAGATAATCGCGCCGCTTGGGTTCGAGGCTGAGCCGACTTACCTGGTCGACGGTTACGACGTGGCATTTGTCTTGGGTGGCCTGAATATCACGACACGTGATTATGCCCGCTTTGGACAAATGATTGCGCAGAATGGTCAGTGGCAGGGCCAGCAAATTGTCCCTGCTGACTGGATCGCCGCCTCTACCGTGCCATCTGCGAATACCGCACCCGGAAATACCGGATATGGCTATCAGTGGTGGATTCCTGTGGGCGCGACCTCGGGCCAGTTCATGGCGCGTGGCATTTACGGTCAGTACATCTACATCGACCAACCAAGGAACGTTGTCATTGTATTGAATGCCAGTGACCGCAATTTCCGTTTCGCAGGCGTGAACCGTCAAAACGAAGACATGTTCCGCGCCATCGCAGAAAGCCTAGACTGATATGGAAAAAGATCCGTCATTCAACGTCCTTGGCAGCACGTTGCAGACCTGTTCGCTTGATCCCGTGACGGGTTATTTTCGCAATGGCGCCTGTGACACCTGCGCTGCAGATCAGGGCAGCCACACAGTTTGCGCTGTGATGACCGACGAATTTCTCGCGTTTTCCAAATATGTGGGCAACGACCTGAGCACCCCGCGCCCTGAATTCGGCTTTGCAGGGTTGAAGGCTGGAGATGGCTGGTGCCTGTGTGCGTCGCGTTTCCTGCAAGCCCACGAAGAAGGCTGCGCGCCGCGCGTGAACCTTCATGCGACGCACGTGCGTGCGTTAGAAATCGTGCCGATTGATGTTTTGCGTGATTATGCAGTCGACGAGATCAGCGAGTAGCTGCTGCAACAAATGCGTTGATTAGGTCGGCTGATTTTTCGCCCGGTGCCGTTTCCACACCCGATGACACATCAACTTGTGGCGCTTTGGTCAGCGCCACTGCTTCGGACACATTGTCAGGTGTTAACCCGCCAGCAAGCATCCATGGCGTCGGCCACCTGCGGTTCGCAATTAGGGTCCAGTCAAACGACAGGCCATTACCGCCCGGCAAATCAGAGTTTTTCGGCGGCTTTGCATCGACAAGCAACATGTCGGCGGCCAGTGCGTAATCATCGAGCGCAGGCAGATCGTCAGCATCAGCAACGCCAACCGCTTTCATGACTGGCAGACCATAACGCGCGCGCACTTCTGCAACACGTTCTGGCGTTTCAGACCCGTGAAGTTGCAGGACATCAAGCGGCACATCCGCAAGGATCGCATCGAGCAAGGCATTGTCAGGGTTCACGACCAACCCCACCTTCGCAATTCCGATGGGCGCGGATTGCGCTAATGGTGCGGCTTGGGCGATGCTGACGTTGCGCGGCGATTTCGGAAAGAAAACAAGCCCCACGTAATGGGCCCCTGCCGATACGGCAGCATCCATCATGGCCTGATCGCGCAGGCCGCAAATCTTAACACGGGTGTCAGTAGGCATCAGGCTTTGCCGGTCGGACCTTCGAGCAGAGCAAGCACATCATCTTGATTGCCGCCCGCTTTTTCCGTTTTCAGCGTATCAACTTCGCGCTTCAGCTGGTGCACTTCGCGGGCCTTCTTGCGGCCTTCGACACGAATGCGGTGTTCGCGGATCCATTCCCAGAAGAAACCGATCAAAAGACCAACGCCGACGCTGACGAAAATGATGATGAACATCGGCAGCGATACGTCTGGCGATATCGCCAACATATCAGCCAGCGCTGGCGGCATCGCGCGGACCGTCACAAAGTCACGGTTGGCCAGCCCAACAAGGATCAGAACAAGGGCAACGAGTGCCCAAAAGGCATAACGGATCGTTTTCATCAGTTGTTTACTTTCAGCCGCCGTTGAGACGGTCGCGCAGGAGTTTACCGGTCTTAAAGAAAGGCACGTGCTTTTCTTCTACCTCAACCGATTCACCGGTACGAGGGTTCCGGCCTATTCTCTGATCACGTTTCTTTACCGAAAATGCGCCAAATCCGCGCAGTTCGACCCGATCGCCATTAGACATCGCATCAGTGATTTCTTCGAAAATTGTATTCACAATTTTTTCGACATCACGTTGGTAAAGATGCGGATTTTCGTCAGCGATCTTTTGGATCAATTCGGATCGGATCATGGCAGTGGCCCCCCAAAGGCAGTCAGGCAGTATCCGCAGGTCTATTCCTGCTTTCCGATGACTGTAGCCGCAAAATTCTGTTCACGGAATACACCGACGCGGGGAAATTGTATGAAAATACACCTGATTGGCGGGTTCAGCCCTGCCTGAGCCACATCAAATAAAATATTTTCCGGTGTTTTGAGCATCATAAGGCAAGTCACGTTGGCGCATACGTCCCCGATTCGCCGGTCTGGAACAGTGTTTCGGGGAATGCCCCTGCCGATTTCGTCGTGGTTTTGGGATGTCTGGATTGTTGCATTTTGGCAACAATACGGATGGGTCATGCGATTGATCGAACTGAGACCCTTGATCGAATCCGCTCCTCCACTACGCATACCGCACTGCAACCACACAACCTAAGGAGGGTATCGCATGTATAATTTCGAACGCTTACATACCCTTTGGGCGAATTTTGCAGTGGCTATGACTCCGTCAGGCGCAGGTTCTCGCGCTTAAAGCCGCATCGGCATTTCGTGCCATCCCATCCCAAAACTTAACAATTTGATCCCCTTATTGGCTGCCGCAGTTTGTCTGCCGTTTGCCGACCGGATCTTCATCAGTAAAGGAACGGTTTCGCTCGTGCGCGACCGGAAAACGTGACGACAATGAATGCACTTCCTATCAAAACACCAACGCCACAAGAGATCATCGACGATCTGGTTGCCGAATTCGGCATCAAAAAGGTGGTTCTGGCAACTGTCGCAAGGCTGTTCAAGCGAACCCGCCCACCAGACCTTGCAGTTGAAAAGCAGCCCGGCGTTGACGGTTTGAGCGACCGGATGCGGGCGGACATTGGTCTGCCGCCTCAGGATCATGCGCAACAGTTCAAGATTGACCTGATCACCATGGGGCACATGAAGTTCTAAGAAACAGCGCCTCGCCTTTGCGGGCGGGGCGCGATCCACCTAGCCAGAAACGTTCAGAACGAATTTGCCGATGTGGCCTTTGTCTTGGAAGTCTTCCTGCGCCTGACCGATGTCACGCAATGGGTAAGTTTGCGCGACCAATGGCGCGATGTCCCCGTTTTCGATCCGCTTGACCAAATTCCCGAATACCTCTGGTTCGATCACGGTACAGCCAAAGAAACTGAGGTCTTTCAGGTAGAGCGTCCGCACATCCAGTGTGACCATGGGTCCCGCGATAGCACCCGAAACCGCATACCGGCCTTTGGGGCGTAACACATCAAGCAACGCAGGCCACGACGGCCCCGCAACAAGGTCGATCACAACGTCGACGGCATCTTTGCCAAGTGTCGCGATCAGGTCGTCCTTGCGGTCCAACGTCTGTTTGGCACCCAGTTCTTTCAGCGCATCTGCCTTCGCAGCAGACGTGATTGCGATCACCTCTGCCCCGCGCGCCTTGGCCAATTGCACAGCTGCGGACCCGACGCCGCCGGATGCACCGGTTACGAGAACGGTATCGCCTGATTTCACAGCCGCACGTGTCAGCATGTTTTCAGCTGTCGAGTAGGAACATGGGAAGGACGCCAGTTCGATATCGGTCATGTCCGTTTTCACGGGATGAGCGTAACGGGCGTCGACCTTGGTAAATTCAGCAAACCCGCCGTCACATTCGGACCCGAAGTACCATGGCGGCGATTTTGTTTCGCCATTTGCCACGTGGATACAAGGTTCGATCAGGACCCGTTCGCCGATCCGTGCTGGATCAACATCCGCACCGACCGCAACGATATCGCCGCAGACGTCTGCGCCCTGCACGCGGGGAAAACCAAGCGGTGTGTCGGACCAAGATGCGTCATCTGCGCCTTCTTTTGCATACCAGCCGATACGCGTGTTGATGTCGGTGTTATTCACGCCAGCGGCCGCCACGCGGATGACTACGTCGCCCGCTGCCGGTTTTGGTGTTGGCAGATCATCGCGCCAATCCAGCATTTCGGGACCGCCATGCCCCGTCATTACAACGCCGAACATCGTATCTGGTAAAGTCATCTGGGTCCCCGATCTTGTGACAGACAAGACACCTAACAACGATTGCCAGCCAGTCAATTGTTCCGGCGCCTGACGCTACGCACAAAAAAGGCCCCGCAATTGCTTGCGAGGCCTTCTTCAAGTCTTAAGGGGTAACGATTACTCGTCGCCGCCCTTCAATGCTGCACCAAGGATATCGCCCAAGGAAGCGCCGGAGTCGGAAGAACCGAACTGCTCAACTGCTTCTTTTTCTTCAGCAATTTCACGTGCTTTGATGGACAGACCCAGTTTGCGTGTCTTGGAGTCGATGTTGGTGACGCGAACGTCGACCTTGTCACCAACGCCGAAACGCTCTGGACGCTGCTCTGCACGGTCACGGGACAGATCGGAACGACGGATGAAGGATTTCATGCCTTCATAGTCAACTTCGATGCCGCCTTCTTCGATCTTAGTCACTTCAACAGTGATGATCGAACCGCGCTTAGTGCCGCCGATTGTTTCAGCGAATGGATCGCCGTCGAGCGCTTTGATGGAGAGCGAGATGCGCTCTTTCTCAACGTCAACTTCAGCAACCTTAGCTTTCACGATGTCGCCCTTGCGGAAATCGCCGATGACGTCTTCGCCGCGGCCTTCCCATGTCAGGTCGGACAGGTGAACCATGCCGTCGATGTCGCCTTCGAGGCCAACAAACAGACCGAATTCGGTGATGTTTTTGACTTCGCCTTCAACTTCAGTGCCCTCAGGGAACTGTTCTGCGAAGACTTCCCATGGGTTGCGCTGTGTCTGCTTGAGACCAAGGGAAACGCGACGCTTGGCTGAATCGATTTCCAGAACCATGACTTCGACTTCTTGCGAAGTAGAAACGATTTTGCCTGGGTGTACGTTTTTCTTTGTCCAAGACATTTCAGAAACGTGCACAAGACCTTCAACACCTGGTTCCAGCTCAACGAATGCGCCGTAATCAGTGATGTTGGTCACGCGACCAGTGTGGACAGATTCCATTGTGTACTTGGCTTCAACAGCGTTCCACGGATCGTCCTGCAGCTGCTTCATGCCGAGGGAGATACGGTGTGTCTCTTTGTTGATCTTGATCACCTGAACCTTGATTGTCTCACCGATTGTGAGGATCTCGGATGGGTGGTTCACACGGCGCCAAGCCATGTCTGTCACGTGCAGCAAGCCGTCAACGCCGCCGAGGTCAACGAACGCACCGTATTCAGTGATGTTCTTAACCACGCCGTCAACTTCCTGACCTTCAGTCAGGTTGCCGATGACTTCAGCGCGCTGTTCAGCACGTGATTCTTCGAGGATGGCACGACGGGATACAACGATGTTGCCACGACGACGGTCCATTTTCAGAATCTGGAATGGCTGCTTAAGACCCATCAATGGGCCCGCATCGCGTACTGGGCGTACGTCAACCTGAGAACCCGGAAGGAACGCAACAGCGCCGCCCAGATCTACAGTGAAACCACCTTTTACGCGGCCAAAGATTGCGCCATCGACGCGCTCTTCGTCAGCATATGCTTTTTCCAGACGATCCCAAGCTTCTTCGCGGCGCGCCATCTCACGAGAGATAACAGCTTCGCCACGGGCGTTCTCAACTTGACGCAGGAACACTTCAACAGTGTCGCCAGCAGCCAGTTCAGCTTCTTCACCAGGGTTTGCGAATTCTTTCAGATCAACGCGGCCTTCCATTTTGTAGCCGACGTCGATGATAGCTTGGCCCGCTTCGATCGCGATAACCTTGCCTTTGACAACTGAGCCTTCGCTCGGTGTGTCCATTTCGAAGCTTTCGTTCAAGAGTGCTTCAAACTCTTCCATTGTGTTAGCCATGAGGCGTCGTTTTCCTAACGTTTAGTACTGTGTGGGCCAAGCGGTTGTGTCCGCCGGTCTTGGGTTTCGGTTTGGTCCAAACGTTTGTTTCGAACATAAAACAACAGGGCTGGCGCAAACCAACCCTGCTCGAGTCTCATATCCGCGCCTGTTTCGACGCTTAGACAAGGCGGCGTATAGGCCGAGTTTGCGTTAATAGCAAGGGCCGCGGTGCAAATTCGTAGGGGTTGCATGCAGGTCACATTCCGCCGGTTTCGCGCCCTGCCCGTTTCATTTCCGTCGGGGCAGTATTTCCCTAGGCTGTGTTCCGTCTTATCTGAACACCTATGACGAGTAGTTTACTAATGATGCCTTACGGCCAATCGAACGCGGACCACCATGATGCTGGTCCTGCCTTTACCAGCGATTTTCTGGACGACGACCGTGTCGTGATCCCGAACGATGGTCATGGCTTTCGCGGCACGCACGGACGTGCGCCCAAACGCCCGATGACCGGCTTTCAAAAAGCCTACGGTCGGGACATGCGCATCCAGTCGTTAGCTTTGCCTGCCGCGGTCCGGTATTTGAAGCATCGCCGTGATCATGACATCGAACAGGTGATTATTCGCAGCGGAGCCAAAGGTGGACGCGCCTTATTGGGGGTCAAGAAGGGCGACCGCGATATTGATGGTATTTTCCGCAGTGCGACCGGTGAAATTTCATTTATCCTCGACAGTTATCTATCACAGGCCCGCGATATTATTGACATCGCGGCACGCAAACGCCGCCCTGTTTCCCGTGTGATGATCCCGTTTTTGCATGGCGAAGCAGACAAAGGCACCCCCTACGCGGTCTATCTCGCGGAATTGACCGCGATGATGGACTACGTCGATCAGGCATTTGCCGATATGGACCTGCCCGTTCATTGGTTAATGGCCCAACCGTCTGGTACGTCGCCAACCCATGCCGGCAACGCCTGGCAGAACCGGATGGCTATCCAAGATATTGCGGATACGCGCGAAAACGCGTCCTGCGTGATTGCAAATTACGGATACGAATTGGCTGACGCCGCCCACCTAAATGCCCGCAGCAAGGTCATGGCAGGTGAATTGATCGGGATGCAGGCCGCTGCAATCGACAATGGCCGATATGTGCCGCACATCCGTCCGGATCACGTGACTGCATCGGATAACACAATTACCGTCACGTTCCGCGGCGCACCTAAATTAGAGATCGACCGCACCCGTTTTCCGCAGCCTAGATGCAACTTTGGCTTTCAGGTGATGGGGCAAGCGGTGGATTTCGTGGAGGCCGTCGAAGTGTCAGAAGACGGCGCACTTCGTCTGACCTGTGCCGGTCCGCTGCCTGCGCAGTTTACACTGAACTACGCATTCGCGTCGCGCACCCATGCTGATCCGACAGAAGACACATCCTACCCCTTCGGGCGCGGCTGTTTGCGTGAAGCATGGATTGGTGCGTCGCTTGTTCTACCCGGCGAACAGTTACTACGGTGGGTGCCCGGCTTTACGATTGGTGTCCGCAATGAGGCCAAGTCAAAAGCAGCTTAATCGCTACTCTTGATCTGTCACGCCGCCAAAAGCCTGCGTTAATGGCTGCTGCTGGTTGTGGTGACTGAAGAGCTTGCCGTCACGATGTCAGAGATCATGTCGTAAGTACCGGTGTCGGGTTCCAGTGGATCACCAAAGATGGCTTCGTAAAGTTGGCCTAAGAACGCATCTTCGTCGCCGACAACAATGACGCCGTATGGGGAATAGCTTGGCACATAGAACCCGTAGCGCCACCACAGAACCCACGAGATTTCATCGGAGTTATTGAGCGCACGGAAGGTCCAGTTCGCGGCCTGAGGGAAGTTTTCACCTAGGCCACGCAGCAAAAGATCCTGAATAGCGCCTGGATTATTCAGGGAATTATTGATCAAAGTCTTCGGCAGGACAATCAATCCGGATTCAGAAAAGACGATGGCGCTAATCCCAGTATCGGCGACCGGTTCGACATCTACTGGATAATAATAATCGGAGGTATCTTCGTCCGCGACGAGACCCAATGTAGGCAATTCGGGCGGAACCCTATCAACAGGATCGGGCTGAGATTGCCCAACATTCGGTTCTTCGGGGCTTATCGGAGTGTGGGTATCATCGATGCGGATAACGGTCGGCACATCGACGTCATCAATCACCGGATTTGTTTGCGCGCCACCACAGCTGATCAAGGCAAAAAAGCAGATAGCCGCCAACGTAGGTTTCAACAAAACACATTCCAAATTCAGTTAGTTTAATACTTGTAAACAGATGTCGGATATCCATTCGCGGGTCACAACACAACTGAAAGGTGAAAAAGTGTTACTGTATTGAACCGCAGCCCCACATCCGCATCCGATTTTTTCAAATCTTCGCCTAACTCATGCCCCAAATGTCAGGCCTAACATCGCGCTATGACGCACAGCATACTTTTCATGTCCTTCGGACAATCCAACGCCGATTGTCACAACGCAGGACCCGCATTCGACCAGCCGATCTTGGATGACTCCCGGATTGTGTTGCCGAATGACGGTTTCGGGTTTCGCGGTGTCATGGGACGCCCCCGTACCAAAGTGATCGACGGGTTTGTGCCGTCTTATGGATTTGACCCCAAATGCCAGTCCAGCGGTGTCGCGACCGCAGTCCGTTTTCTGCACGACGTGAAAGACGCCAACATCGGCCAAGTCATCGTCCGTAGCGGTGCAAAAGGTGGCAGACCCCTTGTCGGCCGGATCCACCGTGACCGCGTTATCGAAGGCATCTTTCGCGAACATGACGGTACAGCATCCATTTTGATGTTGAGCATGATCGAGGATATTCAACAGATGGCCGCTGCCGCGGACGAAATGGGACAACCCATTGATCATATGTTCATCCCGTTTTACCACGGCGAGGCCGATCGCAACACGCCCCGCGCGGAATACATCGCGCTGCTGACCCAGATGATGGACATCATAGACGGCGCGGCAAATGATCTTGGCATACCAACGACATGGCTTTTGACCCAAGCGTCCGGTACCGCACCAATGCACAACGGAAACGCGTGGGAAAACCGGTTAGGTATCAAAGATATCGCTGATATTCGTCCGAATGCCGCGTTTGCCAACGCCAATTATGCGATGCCGCTTTTCGATTCCGCGCATTTGGATGCAACTGGCAAAGTGCTTACAGGCGAACAAGTTGGTCGATGCGCCGCCCGCATTCACAATGGGCAAATGCCACCCGCGCCTATCGCGCCGATATCGGCGACCACCGACGGATGTTCTATTCACGTGCAGCTACGCACCCCTGCAACGACCGTCATTGACCGCGAATGCGTCCCTGCACCGCGATTTACCGATGGATTTGAGGTCACTGGCCAAGCCGCCGATTTCGTCCAATCAATCACCCCAACCGCAGATGGTCATTTGACATTGACCTGTGCTGGTCCGGTGCCTGCGGGATGTCAGCTTAACTACGCATATTCCCGACGTTCGCATAACGACCCGACAGAAGACGTGCTTTACCCGTTTGGTCGGGGATGTTTGCGTACGACGCAAAGCGTTGCGTCGCTGATTTTGCCGGACCGCGAATTGCACGATTGGGTGCCGGCCTTTTCGATTGACGTCACACACCCCGACGCCTCTGAACAAGCTGCATGATATCGTGACGACGCCTGCCACCGCGCTTTATGTGACGCGGTGACAGGCCCGATGCCTTAATCCGTTGCGGCAGCTGTTGTTACGCTGGTCACTGCAACAGTCGTGGTCGTCACTGCGACGATGAGATCAACAATCTCGTCCGCTTGTTCCTGTAGATCACCGTCCAATTCCGTATCGATGATGTCGCGAATTTCGTCTTCATTTTCGATAACGATTGGGATGATTTCGTCAGGCAGATCATCCACGATATCTTGCGGTAGACGCGTCGTGCCCCCGTTGGAGCCGCCCAAGCAACCCGCCAGCATGACAATCGCGACCGCACCCGTCGCTTTGGTCAAGACATTGCCCATTTTGGAAAAAGCCATTTCAATAATCCTTTTGTTTTCACTGCGACGTAGGCTTACGAGCAACCTGTAAACAAAGGCTCTACCGATGGTGGGTCGTACAAAAGTTTACGTAAAAACTTGCAAGCCGCCCAACATTCCAGCAGTGATTGTGCACGTGGAAATCAGGAGCAGCGCAATGACACTTAATGAAGCAATGGCCGAATTTGGACCTTCGTGGTTGCGGGTCTGGTTGCCGCTTTTGATGCTGGGCGGGTTCGTTGCGCCAGTGGTTTTGATCTTCTGGAGCAAGACCCGCATGATCGGGATCATTTCGATTGTCGCCAGCCTGATCGCTGCCTTTGCCATCGACTACATGTATAAGCAGATGGGCTATGTGAAATTGCTTGGTCTGCCGCATATCATCATGTGGACCCCTTTGATCGTTTACCTGATCATGCAAAATCGGCGTGAGGATTTTCCGACATGGCCGAAACGTATTCTGACCTTCATGATTGTCATTATCGGGATTTCGCTGGTCTTCGATTACGTTGATGCGGTCCGTTATTTCTTGGGCAACACCATGCCACTGGTGATGTACGACCCTGCGTGACCGCCTTTTCCACAGGATTGGCGCTGATCTGGTTTGCAGGCTTTTGGCTGCTGACCCGTGACAAGGCGCCGAACCTGTGGCGGCTATTCATCGGGATGTTTGCCTGCGTTATTGGCGTGGGCATTGCTACTGCGGGGATTTGGCCCATGATCGCAGCGGGCTATCCAGACGACAGTTACTGGACACTTGGCATCGCGGGGCGCGCGGGCGTTCTTGGCATTAGTCTATTTGGGATGGCGGGCGTGTTTTGGCTGTTTGCGGTCAAGACGCGGATCATATTGTCCGTAAAGACGCAGGTGTCCGGCACAGCATGGGCCTTGTTCGATATTGCAATCGGTATGTTGGTCTTTGGTGTGGTCCTCACGGTATCGCCGCAGGTCTTTTACACCTTTTATCAGTTCATCTTTGAAGGCTTGCCATCGCAATGGGTCGTCGACGGCCTGTTCGACACGCCACATTTGCAGGCTATCGCGACGTTTCAGGCCAACGCCAATCTTGCCGATCATATTGCGGGTGTAACGCTGTGGGCCATCGTTCCGTTTACAGGCTGGCTACATCTGCAACACTGGTGGCGCGGCTAAATATCCTGCCCTTTTTCGAGCAATTCTTCCAGCAGCTGCGCCTGAAGCCCAGAACTATCCCCTGCCCCGAATTGCGCAGCACCTGATGTGTAAAGACTGCCGTAGGTCTGGGCCACGTTGACGGTCTGGGCGATACCCGAAATCAGCTGATCACGTTCCAATTCACGCAAGGGGTGGATGAAGACGCCCCACAGCCGTCCCATCGCAATCGCGTAACGGGCATCAAGTGCACTGTCGAAATTGGCTTGCAAGACGCGTTCCATTTCTTCGGATGTCATGCCTTCGACAGACGAAATCGGCACCATTGCACGCATCCGGTTCGCGCGGACGTCGGCCACGATCAGGACAGGCACATCATCAATGACGAATTCCAGACCATTGGGGGTGACATTCGCATCTTCGTCCAGAACCAGCACAATTTCGGCCAAGCGTTCCATCGTCATATGCGGTTCCGCCTCTTGGGCGGCAAGCGGCGTGGCGGTCAGCAGTGCTGCTGTGATCATGGCGCGAAACATCGGTGGTCTCCTTCGGGTTATCCAAAGGCTAGCCAGATATTGCCACGCTGGCGACCAAAATGACTGTGATCAATTGTGACGGGCTGTGTCCACTGCCGAAATCGCGGCGGCAACTGCCTGTTCGATCGACATATCGGACGTGTCGATCAAAGTCGCATCGTCAGCCGCGACCATCGGTGCTGCGGCCCGTTCGCTGTCACGCTTATCGCGTTCCTGCACATCGGCAAGCACACCTGCAAGCGTCACATCGTGGCCTTTGCCAGCCAATTCTTTATAGCGCCTTTCAGCACGACAGGCTGCTGATGCCGTGACGAACAGTTTCACATCCGCATCAGGGCAAATCACGGTGCCGATATCACGACCGTCCAAGACAGCCCCGCCATCGCGGGCAGCGAATGTGCGTTGGAAGTCGACCAACGCGGCGCGAACCTGCGGAATCACGGCGACTTCGCTTGCCGCTTGTGCGACAGCAGCGGTGCGCAGGCTGTCGTTTTCTAGGTCGGATGGATCAAGCGTCTCGGCCGCGTCTATCGGTGCGAGCCCTGCGATTACCTTTGCACCGACGGCGCGGTACAACAGGCCAGTGTCCAAGTGGGCAAATCCGAAATGGGCTGCAACCGCCTTGGAAATCGTGCCTTTGCCAGCTGCAGCAGGCCCATCAATCGCGACCGTAAACGTCATGCGTTTGACCGGACCAGCTGTGCGCCAAGCGCGCCCATGAGGCTTTCAAAAATCGGGAAGGACGTGGCGATTGGCGATCCGTCATCCACGGTCATCGGCTTGTTCGACGCCATGCCCATGACCATAAACGCCATCGCGATCCGGTGATCCAGCACGCTGGCCACCGTGACACCACCCGGCACGTTGCCGTGGCCCAAACCAGTGACTTTCCACCAGTCATCGCCTTCATCGACGGTGACACCAGCGGCACGCAGGCCTTTGGCCATTGCGTCGATCCGGTCGCTTTCCTTGACGCGCAATTCTTTGACGCCTTGCATGTCGGTCACACCTTCCGCGAAGGATGCAACGACCGACAACACCGGATATTCATCGATCATGCTGGCCGCACGTGCCGGTGGCACAGCGATCCCTTTCAGGTTCGGCGAGAACTTCGCGCGTAGGTCAGCAACGGGTTCGCCGCCTTCTTCGCGCATATTCTCATAAGTCAGGTCCGCGCCCATTTCCTGCAACGTGGTGAACAGGCCCGCACGGGTCGGGTTCAGTCCAATGTTCGGGACAAGCACGTCGGACCCCGGCGTGATGATCGCTGCACAGACAGGGAACGCGGCAGAGGACGGATCGCGCGGCACGATGATATCCTGTGGTTTCAGTTCCGGCTGGCCGGTCAGCGTGATCACGCGCCCTTCATCCGTTTCTTCGACGGTCAGTTCAGCGCCAAAACCTGCAAGCATCCGTTCCGTATGGTCGCGGGTTGCTTCTTTTTCGATCACGACAGTTTCGCCGGGGGCATTGAGCCCCGCCAGCAGAACGGCGGATTTTACTTGGGCGGATGGCACCGGCACAACGTACCGCACAGGCAATGGATCAGCAGCACCGACCAACGTCATCGGCAAGCGGCCACCGGTGCGGCCAACAGTCTGCGTGCCAAACAGGGCTAGCGGATCGGTGACGCGGCCCATCGGGCGGCTGTTCAGCGACGCATCGCCCGTGAATGTTACGGTGATCGGGCTGGTGGCCATCGCGCCCATGATCAGCCGAACGCCAGTGCCTGAATTCCCGCAGTCAATCACCTGTTCAGGTTCTGCAAAACCGCCGACGCCCACGCCGTGAACGGACCATTCGCCGCCACCGTGATCTGTGACCTCTGCACCAAAGGCACGCATGGCTTTCGCGGTATCCAAGACGTCTTCGCCTTCCAGCAACCCTGTGATGCGGGTTTCACCGACTGACAATGCGCCCAAGATCAACGACCGATGCGAGATCGACTTGTCACCCGGAACATTGGCCTCGCCTGTCAAAGGCCCACAAGGGCGGGAAGTCATTGGAATGGGTGTGCCGTGGCCAGACATGCTGCGCTCCGTATTATGTGTCAAACGCGTCTACCTTAGGTCGCCCATTGGGTCCACAACGCGTTATTTCTTTTGGTCGTAAATACCTCCGCCGGAGGCCCCCGCCATCAATCCCGGCGGAACGTCATATAGTGTGGCGTCCGGTCTTCGCGGATCGCTTTTTGTTCGTAACGGGTGGAATGCCAATCGTCCCAAGCGACGCGCCAGTCTTCTGGACCTTCAGCGGTCCATGTGAAACCGGCCTTCGGCACTTCTTCCATCGTCTGGCGCACGTAGTCTTTGATGTCTGTGGCCACACGGAATTCAGCGCCCGGTTTCAGGACACCGTGCAAGGGTACAAGATGTTCTTGCGTTACGAACCGCCGACGGTGGTGACGCTTTTTGGGCCACGGATCAGGGTAGTTCAGGAACACCTTGGAAATCGATTCCGGCGGCAACACGTCAAACAGATCACGTGCATCACCCGGATGCACCGCGAGGTTCGACACGCCAGCTTTGCGGATTTTACCCAACAGCATCGCCACACCGTTCAGGTACGGTTCACAGCCGATCAAGCCGATATCCGGATAGGTCGCGGCCATATGCACCATATGTTCACCACCGCCGAAGCCGATTTCGAGCCAGATTTCTTTGCCACCAAACAATGCGTCCAGATCAATCGGGGTCCGGTCCGGGTTTACATCCCAGTCAACAGCACCCGGTGACAATGCGGCGAGATCCTCATCAAGATATTCTTGCTGGGACGACCGCATGGTTTTGCCTTTGAAGCGACCATAAAAGTTACGCCAAGGGGCGCCGGAGGGGTGTTTGTCTTGTGTCATGGGCTGCGATGTAACAAGGGCAGACCGCTTGCGCAATCTGCCCTGATATTCGTCTCGTGTAATTGCGGCTTAAACGGCAGCTTTCAGGGCATCAACCAGATCGGTTTTTTCCCAAGAGAACCCACCATCTGCATCCGGCGCGCGGCCAAAGTGACCGTAGGCGGCTGTCCGTGCGTAGATCGGGCGGTTCAGTTGCAGGTGTTCGCGAATACCGCGTGGTGTCAGGTCCATCACTTCGGCGATGGCTTTTTCGATCTCGGTCTCGTGGACTTCGCCGGTGCCGTGCAAGTTCGCGTAGATCGACAGCGGTTTGGCCACACCAATCGCATAGGACAGCTGGATCGTGCATTTTTCAGCCATACCAGCAGCCACAACGTTTTTCGCGAGATAGCGCGATACGTAGGCGGCAGAGCGGTCAACCTTGGTCGGGTCTTTGCCGGAAAACGCGCCGCCACCATGCGGGGCCGCACCACCGTATGTATCCACGATGATTTTGCGACCTGTGAGACCCGCATCACCGTCTGGACCACCGATGACGAAAGTACCTGTCGGGTTCACCCACCATTTGGTTTCTGGCGTGATCAGACCGTCAGGCAGCACGTCGCGGATGTAGGGCTCGACGATCGCGCGGATGTCGTCGCTTGTTTGCGTTTCGTCAGAGTGCTGCGTGGACAGAACGATGGATGTGACTTCAACCGGCTTGCCGCCAGCGTAGCGCAAGGACACCTGGCTTTTCGCGTCAGGGCGCAATGTTGGTTCAGTGCCGTCTTTGCGCACTTCGGCCAAACGCCGCAGGATCGCGTGGGAATACTGGATCGGAGCTGGCATCAGTTCTTCGGTTTCAGTTGTGGCGTAACCAAACATGATCCCTTGGTCGCCAGCGCCTTCTTCTTTGTCCACTGCCGCATCAACACCCTGCGCGATATGCGCGGATTGTTCGTGCAAAAGGTTTGTGACCTTGCACGTTGCGTGGTGGAATTTGTCTTGCTCGTAGCCGATGTCTTTGATGGCGCCGCGCACGATGCCTTCAACCTGACCCATGTATTCTGTCAGCTTGCTTTGATCGGACAGGCCAACCTCGCCGCCAACAACGACACGGTTTGTCGTTGCGAATGTCTCACAGGCGACCCGCGCCTCTGGTTCTTCTGCAAGGAACGCATCCAGAATGGAATCCGAAATACGGTCGCAAACCTTGTCAGGATGCCCTTCGGAAACGGATTCCGAAGTGAAAATATAGTCTTGTCTGGCCATGAGGTAGTGCTCCATTAAATCAATCTGCCACGTCAGGAAGCCGTTGTGGCAGGCTAGCATTGGACCTAGGCCTCTCCCCCCCTAGGGTCAACTAAAATTGTCGGCGACGCAAAGTCAGGGCGCACAAAGCGGCAAAAAGCAACACCAAGACCGGATAGTCGCCATATCTGCTGTAAGGGGTCGGCGGGCGGACATGGGGGAGAGCGACATCAAGGAAACCTTTTGTATTCATCGGGATTGATGCCGTGATCTGACCGTATGGATCAATCATCGCACTGACGCCTGTGTTTGCGACGCGGATCATCGGGATACCCTGTTCAATCGCACGTAAACGGGCCTGCGCGAGATGTTGGAAAGGCCCTGCGTCTTTGCCGAACCACGCATCATTGGTGATGAGAACGAGCGCGCGCGGTCGTACGTCCGTTCCGCCGACTTCTTCCGCAAAAATGCCTTCGTAGCAGATCAGGGGCCGGATTGGTCCGATGCCGGGCACATCAATCGTGCGGCGGCCTTGTCCGGGGGTGAACCCACCACCGTAGGACGACCCGAACCCTTGAGCACCCAATTCGTGTAGCAGATCACCGCCGGGCACATATTCGCCGAATGGCACAAGGTGCTGTTTGTCATAGAATGCGTCAATCACGCCGCCGCGCCCCAGCAGAATGAAACTGTTGTGGTACAGACCGCCTTCTGCCCTGTTCACACCGACAATCAACGGTGCACCGCGCGCCGCATCTGCGACCGCTTCGAGTTCGCTATCCGCGTAGTTCAGTAGCGTCGGTATTGAACTTTCTGGCCATACGATCAGATCAGGCACGTCGCCCTCGCCAGTGTATCCAATCATCCGTTCAAAGAAGATGTGGCGCTTGTCGATGTCCCATTTTTCGTCTTGCGGGGCGTTTGGCTGGATGAGGCGGACGATAGTGCTGCTGTCGCGCGGGGCGGTGTTGGAGCGGGTGATGCTGAAACCAACGACCAGCAGAACGATTGCGCCCAGCCCAACGGTCCCGGCAGTGATACGACCTGTCCCAAAGGCGGCGCAACTCAACGCAAACGAAACAACCGTCAGCGATAGCAAATGTGGACCACCGAGTGCGGCAAGTTCGGACACCATGGGAACTTCAAGCAAAACATGGCCGAGTAGCGCCCACGGAAATCCGGTCAGGATCAAGGACCGCAAGGCTTCGACCCCGACGATCAACAGACCAAGGCTAATCATGCCGCCATGGTAGAACCTGCGACTAAGCCCTGCCGCCAGCATCCAGAACAAGGCAAAGCCTGCAGCCATCAGGATCAGTGCAAAGGGCGCCATCCAGCCGTCGCGTTCCACATGAACCAGAAACGGCGAGATGATCCAGCGCAATGAAAAGCCGAAATAGCCAAGGCCCAGCGCCCAGCCGTGCCAAAGCGCTGTCCGTACATCGGGCGCGTTGCGCATTAGTACAAAGGCCACCGCAAGAGCGGCGACGCTGATGAACCAAAGATCGAAAGGCGCGTGACCAAGGCCGATCAAAACACCAATCAATGCAAGACAAAGCCCGCGCAACCGCCAGCCAAGACCGGCAAAGCGCATCGCCATCGCGTTAGCCATCTACGGCATCAGGCAATCGCACGCGCAACCGTTTGATCCGGCGGGGGTCTGCATCGACAACTTCGAATTCGATCCCGTCGGGGTGGCTTACGATTTCACCGCGTGCTGGTACATGACCGGACAACATAAAGACCAAACCGCCGAGCGTGTCGATTTCTTCTTCGTCGATCTCGTCGTGGGCCGTCAGAACGATCCCGATCTCGGATTCAAACGGTTCAAGCTGTGTTTTGGCGAGAGCCGAATAAACACCGGGGCTTTCCTGCACCCATTGTTTTTCTTCCTCGTGGTCATGTTCGTCTTCAATCGCGCCAACGACCTGTTCGATCAGGTCTTCGATTGTGACAAGCCCGTCGGTCCCGCCGTATTCATCAATCACCAATGCCATGTGTTTGCGTTCCTGCTGCATCTTCTGCAGCAACACGCCCAACGGCATGGATGGCGGCACGAACAACAATGGCCGCAGGATTTTGCGAAGATCAAATGCACCGGCATCCTGTTGGAAACCATAGGCCAGCGCGAAGTCTTTCATGTTCACGTTGCCAAGCGGCGTATCAAGGGTGCCGTCAAAGACCGGCAACCGTGTCAGGCCGCTTTCGCGGAACACGTCCATCAGATCGCTTTGGGAATGCGTGATTGGTACTGCCACGATGTCCGACTTCGGAATTGCGACATCTTCGACCCGCATGGACCGCAGGTTTCGCATCCCAGGCATGGCCGGTTGTGGATATATCAGATGCGGCTTGTCCGTGTCTGACGCAGGCGCATCGCCCGGACCACTAAAGGCATCAAAGAAACGGCCAATAAAGCCGCGGTTCATTTCTTCACTTTCCTCACCCAGCGCGCGTTGCGCCGCGTTAGAGGAGCCGTCCGTTGTGTCGCCCATTCATCCTTGCCTTAAACACACCCAAATACGCGGGTTATTCCCTATATGGGTCAGCTAACCCCAAATTGCCAAGGATTTCCGTCTCTAAACCTTCCATAAGGGCGGCATCCGGCTCATTTTCGTGATCGAAACCCAAAAGATGTAGGGTTCCGTGAACAATCAGATGGGTCACGTGGTCCTTGAATGGCTTTTCCTGTTCATCGGCTTCGCGCGCGCAGGTGTCATAGGCAATCGCGATATCGCCCAATTCACTATCAGGTCCCGAGGTCGGCAGCGTTGGCATTTCACCCTGCACTTCAGCGGCGCGTTCATCAGATGGCCAGCTGAGCACGTTCGTGGGTTTCGCCTTTTCACGAAAGTCTGCGTTCAACACAGCGATACGCGCATCGTCGCAAGCAAGCAGGCTGATTTCAAACGCGGACGGATCGAGCCCCAAGTGAGCAAGCGCCGCGTTCGATGCCAATTCAGCCACAGCTTCAAAATCCGCCCAGCGCGGATCTTCGATAATGCAATCAACGGTCACAGCGGTACCTCGAATTTTCGCGGCAAAACCGGTTCACTTGGGATCGTCTGCTTCGTAGGCTTCGATGATCGCTGCAACCAGCGGGTGGCGCACGACATCTTTTGAGGTGAAGTAGTTGAAGCTGATCTTCGGGATTGTTTTCAATAGCCGTTCGGCATCCCACAAGCCAGACGTCACCCCACGCGGCAAATCGATCTGGGTCCGGTCACCAGTGATCACCATCCGTGACCCTTCACCCAAGCGGGTCAGGAACATCTTCATCTGCATCGGCGTCGCGTTTTGTGCTTCGTCCAGCACAACAAATGCCCGCGACAACGTCCGGCCCCGCATGAACGCCAAAGGTGCGATTTCGATCCGTTTCTCTTCGATCAGCTTCGCGGTTTGTTTGCCCGGCAAGAAGTCATTCAACGCATCATAAAGCGGCTGCATGTACGGATCGACTTTGTCTTTCATGTCGCCGGGTAGATACCCAAGCTTTTCGCCCGCTTCGACCGCTGGCCGCGATAGGATGATCCGGTCCACTTCGCCGTTGATGTACATGTTCACGGCAACCGCCACGGCGAGGTAGGTTTTACCTGTCCCCGCAGGCCCGATCCCGAAGGCCAGTTCCTTGTCGAACAATGACCGCACATAGGCCTTTTGCGCTTCTGTACGTGGTTCGACCAATTTCTTACGCGTCTTGATTTCGACGCGTGCCCCGCTGACGCCTTTGAACAGTTCTTTCTGATCACCTGGTTCTGCGCCGCGCACCTCTGCCGGACCCATCCGCAATTCGCGGTCAATGTCGCCGTCTTCCAACGATTTACCCGCTTCAAGCCGCCCGTATAGCGATTTCAGCACATCAATTGCATTCTTGCGCGGTTCTTCTTCACCGATCACCGCAAGTTCGTTCCCACGCCGGATAATCTGAACAGATAGCCGATCTTCGAGGGTCGCGAGATTGCGGTCAAATTCACCACACAGGTCAATCAGCAGGTAATTATCAGGGAATGCGAGCAATGATTCAGACACATCATCACCGGTGTGAACATCGTTGTTCGTGGTCTGGTCGCTAGGGGTCAATCAACTCTCCTGATCAAGCGGTTCTGAAACTCGTGTTTGTATCGTTGCAAGATGCGCAGGTAGGCGCAAGTGCCGCATGCGACAAGGGTCTAAAACATGAAAAAAGGCCGCGGAATGAACCGCGACCTTTTAGGAAAATCTGAAATGCCCGAATTTAGAGCGGATCAGGAATGTCTGTACCTTCACGGAACGGGCCAGTCGCTGTCGCAGGCGGCGCTACACCGGAACACACAGGGCGCCCATCTGGTGTCAGACGCTCTGACAGGTAACCTTCGACGCCATCGTCGATGATCCAGTGATCACAGCCGTTTGGATCGACCCAGATACCAGCAACAAGCTGGGACAAGGATTTGCTGTCACGGCCCGCATCGAATGTGCGTTCCAGACCTGTACGCTGGCCACCTTCAAGCTGGCTTGCAAACAAATCCACGCAACCTGACAAGGACAAGCTAGCAACGAGCAGAGCGGAAACTTTTACCATTTTCATCATACTGCTCCTTACTTCAGACAAATGATTTCGACGCGACGGTTCGCGGCGTAAGCAGCAGCAGATGTACCTGCCTGTGCTGGGCGACGTTCACCGAACCCGCGGGATTCGACAACGTTAACACCAGCGTCTTGCGCAATGCCTGCAACCATATCGGCGCGGCGCTGGGAAAGACGCATGTTGTATTCGTCTGACGCGTTTGCATCTGTGTGGCCGTGGATCAGAACACCGTAAACGCCAAGGTTCGCGAAGTAATCCATCAGCTGTGCCTTGCGGCCCTCAGGGATCCAAGGCTCGTCGTTGGCGAACAATGTGTCGGATGGCACAACACCGCAGACTTCTTGGCGGCGGCAAACTGGGCTGCCGTCACGGTTACGGTGTGGTGACATGAAGCCTTCGAAGCCGTCGTCGAACACCCAGTGTTCACACCCATCCGGATCAACCCAGATTGTTGGCGTGTATTCTTCACCAACAATTGTGCGTGTCCCGTTCGCAGCTTCTGCGACAACTTCTTGTGCGGATACGGGAGCGGCAATCATCATCAACGACAAGGATGCCGCCGTTGCAATTGCACTCACCGCACGCGATGATTTTATGACATTCTTTTTCGCCACGACCATATCCTCGTTTTGCGTCTCTATAACAAAGACGGAACCTTTTACCGTCTACTCGCCTTACATTGGACATAGTTCTACCAGCATTGGGTCACTTTGAAAGAACTAATAACCACATATTGTGTCCGCGTCGGAAACAGTGACTATTAACACCCAACATTAACGTTAACGTAACAACAAATGCCGCCCCAATTATGGCGCGTCCGTCAAAATTCCGCCCAAAGAGTTACTTTCTGATCTGGTGATTCTCACTTTTCGAACCTGACCGATCACGTCCATGGGCGCTTCTGCGAAGACGGCATGAAGATATTCGGATTTCCCGATCATCTGACCCGCTTCACGACCCGCCTTTTCGAACAGGACCGAAACTTCGCGACCGACCATGCTTTCCTGTGTCTCAACCTGTTGTTCGCGCAACAAACTTTGCAGGCGTTGCAAACGTTCGTTCATCACGTCTTCTGGCAGCTGAGGCTTTTCTGCCGCTGGTGTGCCGGGGCGGGTAGAGTACTTAAATGAGTAAGCCTGCCCGTAGTGGACTTCGCGGATCAAAGACATCGTATCTTCAAAATCCTGATCAGTCTCGCCCGGGAAACCGACGATAAAGTCACCCGAAAGCAACAGATCTGGGCGTGCGCCGCGGATGCGTTCGATCAACCGAATGTAGCTTTCGGCTGTGTGTTTGCGGTTCATAGCCTTCAAAATGCGATCTGACCCTGCCTGAACGGGCAAATGCAGGTACGGCATCAGTTTCGAACAGGTGCCGTGCGCGTCGATCAACGCGTCATCCATGTCGTTCGGGTGCGACGTCGTAAAACGGATGCGTTCCAATCCGTCGACTTTGTCCAAGTCCCAAATCAGACCCGCCAAGCCGCCGCCGTGGCCGTGGTATGCGTTAACGTTCTGACCAAGCAACGTGATTTCGCGCACGCCGCTTTCCACCAGTTCGTTGGCTTCACGAATGATACGATCCGCAGGGCGCGACACTTCGGCACCTCGTGTATAGGGCACAACGCAGAACGCGCAGAATTTGTCGCAACCTTCCTGAACGGTCAAAAACGCGGTTGGTCCGCGCTTTGCCTTGGACCGCTTTGTCAGCGTCTCGAATTTGTCGTCATCAGGGAAATCGGTATCGAGCGCCTTTTTGCCCGCTTGCACGGCTTCATCCATCGCAGGCAACCGGTGGTAGCTTTGTGGCCCCACGACCAGATCGACCATCGGCTGGCGGCGCATGATTTCTTCGCCTTCGGCTTGGGCCACGCATCCGGTTACGCCAAATTTCAGATCAGGCTTTTCATCTTTCAACGCTTTCATACGGCCAAGTTCCGAATACACCTTTTCAGCCGCCTTTTCGCGGATGTGGCAGGTGTTAAGCAGGATCATGTCTGCGTCTTCGGGTGACTTGGTTTCGACATACCCTTTGCCGCCCAGCGCTTCAGCCATGCGTTCGCTGTCATAGACGTTCATCTGACATCCATACGTCTTGATATATAGCTTCTTCGGGGCGGGCGTGCGGTCTGACATCTGTGACATCCTAGCGAGTGCGAAATCAGTCGCTGTCCTACCCTGCACCGCCCGCGCTTGCAATGCAGGCAAACTTCACGGCAAAAGAGACGTAAGAGCAGTAGTTGATCCATACATGGGCCCGGACATGACGTATCCTGATTTAGCCAGTTTCCTGCGCACCGGCAAAGCCGCACTTGCCAAGGGGCCTATCGGATTGATCATGGTTGAAGACAACGTCGAAATCAGATCGACGATTGATCACCACCTGCGGGCCGGTTTTCAATCGCTTGTCGTCTTTGCCAGCGACGAAATCGCGCCCTTGGGCGGTTTAGACGACTGCGTCCACTGGGTCGGCCACGATATGTCAGACGACGGCGCGTTGGAAACGGCGGTGAATAGCGTTATCGCAGCAGCCCCCGGCAAATGGTTATACTACTGTTATAACGGCGAATATCTGCACTACCCGTTTTCCGAAGACCGCACGGTCGGCGAAATGCTGGCCTTTAACGCCGAAGAACGGCGCGAGACGATCCTGACCTTTACGGTCGATCTTTATGCAGGGGATTTGACGGAATCGCCGAACGCCGTTTCGTTGGAAAATGCGTATATGGACACGTCCGGTTATTATGCGCTGGCCCGGTGGAACGGTCAGGAATACGAAGATCGCCAGCTGGATTTCTTTGGTGGTTTGCGGTGGCGGTTTGAGGAACATGTGCCTTGGGTGCGTCGCCGGATCGATCGCGTCAGCCTGTTCCGCGCCCGTCCCGGTTTGGAATTGCAGGGCGATCACACCTTTAACATACCGGAATTCAACACCTACGCCTGCCCATGGCATAACAACCTAACGGCAACGGTTTGCTCGTTCCGCACGGCAAAAGCATTGAAATCGAACCCCGGCAGTCGCGATGCCATTCAGGATTTCAGATGGCGGTCATCCACACCGTTCGAATGGTCATCGACACAGTTGATGAACCTTGGGCTGATGGAACCGGGTCAGTGGTTTTAGAATAAGGCGTCTGCTACTGGCCTTGAGATCGTTGTCGCAGGCATCGCGACCTTCGGTGCAAACCTAACACCCTGCCCCCGCGTATGGAGCGATGACAACGCCCAATCACCGGGACGCGGCACCAGACCTTCTGACACCGGCGCATGGATAATCAGGTGTTCGTGCAGGTCGTAGTCGGATTGATCGCGAATATCGTGTTGCCAAAAACTGCGCTGCCAGATGCCTTTTTCCCGACGGCGGATCATCGCGGGGGATAGATCAGCGGTGTCCGGTTTAGGGCAATGCCGCGAAAAGGTGGATTTGACGATCCGCCAACGCGCGGCATGATCGTCGTCCTTGTCCGGCAAGCTCCAGATCATATGTAGGCGCGCGGGTAAGACCACGGCAGCCATGATTTGAAACGGCATCGATTTTCGGCAAACCCGAAAGGATTGGCGTAAGATATCCACTTGATCAACAAGCAGACGCGACTGCGGATCTTGCAGACGCACTGTGAAAAACGTGGCATTTGTGGCGAGCGCGGGATGAATGAAACTGGTCATACCCCAAGATAGCTATGTCTTGGTTAATAGAATCTGAATCGCTGTCGCACTGTCCGTATTAGCCGATTTGTTCTTCGTCCAAACCACTATGAGACGGTAGGTCATCGGCAGGCTTTTCAAAGCGTTTGAACAAAGCGAGGTCAGCCTTGCTTTTGGTGAGCCATGACAACCCGAAAGCCCAGATGCCCATCGCTTCAAACCAGAAGATCAGATTGTAGTCCAAGACCATTTCCCGACCGACGCCCCCGACAAAGCGCTTAAAGATGACTGCAACCGCCGTCAGGACAAGTGCTGCAACGATCCCCCAGCCGCACGCGATGTAGACGCGTCTGCGGCCCATCGAACAGGTGCGGGCAAATTTCACGAAGCAGAACGCAGCCAGACTGGAAAAGAAAACAAGCGCGGACAGATAGTGGATGATCGGTGTAAATTCCGCGCCGAGCATGTTCTGGGTCATGCTGGTCACCGTCACCCCGCCCCCTTCGTTCGGGAAGAACGCGACGCCAAAGGCCCCGATCCCTGCGGTGGTCGCCAACCAATCATCGTCGATCCATTCCCCTGCTTCACGGCGATACCCACGGTAGGAAATCAGGAACACGCCAATGGCGCACAACGTCCCCACAAAAATGTCGCGGTAGGTCGTGTGGTAGAAATCGCTGATCGTAGGTTCAATCCGGCCCGTTTCAGCGTCGATACGCGGATGATCAAGTAGACCACCCAGCACTAGGACAAGCGGCAAACACATGCCAAGAATGCCCAGCGCCGTGCGGACGCGCGTGAATGACAGAACCAGATCGGCCCGATGTTGTTCTGGCATGAAAACTGCCCCCGAAATCGACTTAAAGAAATTCCTGCGAAATAGCAGGTGTATAATGCCGATAAGACTGACAGTGTGTTTCTACTGAATCAAGGTCAGCGAAACCCGACCTGATCTTAAGTACGGCGCAGCCGAATCACGACATCAACAGATGCGATTTCAGCGCCAGCCGGTACGTCGGGCAATTTTGCGATTTCCAACTGTTCAGCGGCTGCATCGGTCAGCTTGTGATCGTCTTCCCAGTAGAAATGCGGGTGATCGCTGATGTTGGTGTCAAAATAGCTTTTTGACCCGTCGACGGTAATCTCGCGCATCAGACCTGCATCACAAAACGCACGCAGCGTGTTGTAAACCGTGGCTAGTGACACCTTTTCACCGTGCTTGGACGCCGCATCAAACAGGCTTTCGGCTGTGACGTGCCGGTTCTGACCATCGCCCACAAGCAATGTCGCAAGCGTGACACGCTGGCGTGTTGGGCGCACGTCGGCTGTTGCCAGCCATGATGTGCCGCGGTCTGTTGCTGTCTCGATCATCGACGGTCGTCTCCTTGCCTCTCTTAATATGGGTAAAAAACCGCTAGGATCAAATGAAAACACTTTTTCTGCATCGGATTTGGCTGATCTGACAGGCAAAGGGCACACCACTTGCCCTTAAGTTACCGCAAATGATACAGGTGAGCCAAAGCAACTAACCATAAAAGAGCCAGTCCATTGTCACAATTCCCGAGCAGTTTTAGCAAAGAAGACCTTTTGAAATGCGCAGCAGGCGACCTGTTTGGTCCCGGTAACGCGCAGCTTCCTGCCCCGCCAATGTTGATGATGGACCGGATCACCGAAGTATCCGCAGACGGCGGCGCGCATGGCAAAGGTCATATTGTCGCTGAATTCGACATCAATCCAGACCTGTGGTTCTTCGAATGCCATTTCCCCGGCAACCCGATCATGCCGGGCTGTTTGGGTCTTGACGGTCTGTGGCAACTGACCGGTTTCAACCTTGGCTGGCGCGGCTGGCAGGGGCGCGGTTATGCGCTGGGCGTAGGCGAAGTGAAACTGACCGGCATGGTCCGCCCAGAGCGTAAGATGCTGACCTACAAAATTGATTTCACCAAAGCGATCCAGACACGTCGTTTGACGATGGGTGTCGCTGACGGGATCGTCGAAGCCGACGGCGAAGTGATTTATCAGGTGAAAGACATGAAAGTCGCGTTGAGCGAGAGCTAAAGCCCTTGACGCGCAGTCCTTTCACATTTCACCGTCTTGCAATCGCCGGTCTCACGGCGATTGCACCTTGCCCCGCCTTAGCGGACGACGCGAACGCGCTTTCGCATGTCTTTGAAGAAGAACTCGGCGGCGTTTATTCCCAAGGCTGGTACGCACAGACCGTCGAAAATCGAAACGGCTCTGGCGCAAATCTTTATGTCGTAGGCGACGGCAAGTCTGGCGACTTTCACGGGATACTGTCGGTCGATTGCGACACGCCGCAAAATTCGAAATGGCTGGCTACGGGTGGTGTCGTATCGCCCGATGCAATCCCTTCCGAAGCCGTTATCGGATTTCGCAAAATGGCCTGCGAAAACTAAGCCGCGCGCCGCTAGTCCCGCAACGCAGGCAACCCCACCCCTGTGCTTTCAAACCCGCCGTCTGCTGCGACGATCTGACCTGTCACGAAGCTCGCTTTTTCTGAACAGAGGAACGTGATTACTTCTGCGATTTCGCGTTCTGTCCCGTAGCGGTTCAGTGGCAGCGCGTCGTGGTAGGCTGCGATGATTTCGGGCGAATGTACTGCCATGGCCAGTTTGGTCCTTACGGGTCCGGGGCAGACGCAATTGGCACGGATGCCGTATTCGCCCAATTCCGCTGCTTGCTGTTTCGTCAGTTGGATCACGGCCGCTTTGGACGTGCCGTAGGCCACGCGTAGCGTGGACGCCCGAAGGCCAGAGATGGACGCGATGTTCAAAAGCGCCCCCTTGGTTTCGCGCAATGCCGAAATGGTCGCCTGCGACACGAGGAACACACCGTCCAAATTGGTGTCCATCACCCGCCGCCAGCGTGCGAAGTCGGTTTCTTCAATCGGGCCAAAGTCAGCCACGCCTGCGTTATTCACCACCGCGTCGATCCGACCAAATGTGCGGGTCACGTCGGACACCATCGCATCCACGTCATCGGGCGATGACACGTCACACACGAAGGGCGACGCGTCATTTAGGCCAGCGGCAACTGTTCCAAGTTCGTCGGCGTCCTGATCCACCATCGCGACGCGCCAGCCCATTTCGATAAACAACTGTGTCGTGGCAAGCCCGATACCGCGCGCCGCCCCTGTGACCAAAGCTACTTTGTCTGACATGTTAACCGTTCCTGATCGCAATATTTTTGACGAAAAGGATAGCATCACATTGCGGCCTGTTTAGCCAGTGACGTTGATGATCCCGAGAACCTCAAACCCGTTGAAGATGGAATCGACCGCGATAGTCGCCAGAATAATCCCCATCACGCGACTGATCACGCTAGCCCCTGTGTTGCCGATAATTTTGAAAATCTGTCCGGCGGCCAACAGCAACAGCAGTGTAAACAGCAGCACCGCGATCAGAAGCCCTGCGGTAACAGCCTGTTCGGCCACAGTATTCCCACGATTATCGGTCAGGACCACGATCCCCAGCATCGCACCGGGCGATGCGATTGACGGCATCGCCAGCGGAAAGACCGCACCGGACAAGTGATCGCGTTCGGCCTGATTGATTTCATCGGCTGGTTTTGAATCACCAAAGATCATCGACAGCGCGAACAGGAACAGCACCACACCGCCCGCCACCTGAAAAGATCCCAACCGCAGCCCAAGTAATTCGAGCACATATTGCCCTGCGACAAGGAACCCCAACAGCACCAGCGTCGCGATCAGGACCGCGCGCGCGGCAAATCTGCGGTGCAATTCGACCGGAACCGCCGCAGTCGCGAACAAGAATACCGGCACACTGCCAATTGGGTCGATCACAACAAAGATCGTGATGAGCTCGCGCAGTATTCCAGCCCAGTCGATCATAGTCACCTCATCTGCCGAAGGGACCAACAATCCGGCCCAAATTGAATTCATCCTGAAATAGCATGTCACAGATACGAATGCACCTGAACGGGCGCCCCTTTCTTCTTGCGCCTCTCAGGCAGGGTCGCCTAAACAGGCATGGACTTAAAAAAGGACTGATCATGCGTCGCGTCGTCGTTACAGGCTTGGGGATCGTATCCCCTATCGGAAATAATGCAGACGAGGTTCTGGCCTCTTTGAAAGCCGGGAAATCCGGCATTGAAGCCAGCCCCGATATGGTTGAACACGGCTTTCGGTCCCAGGTCGCGGGCACTGTGAAGTTGAACGTGGCCGATCACGTGGACAAACGCACGTTGCGGTTCATGGGGCCGGGTGCGGCATATTCCTACATCGCGATGAAGCAAGCGATTGAAGATGCCGGTCTGGAAGAAGACCAAGTGGTGAACCCGATGACGGGTGTGATTGCCGGTTCTGGTGGTCCGTCTACATCTGCGATGTTTGCCGCACACAAGGTTGTAGAAAACACCGGTGCCACAAAACGCATCGGGCCATTTGCTGTGCCAAAGACGATGTCGTCCACGGTATCTGCAAACCTCGCGACGGCGTTCCAGATCAAGGGCATGAACTTTTCGATCACGTCGGCCTGTTCCACGTCCCTGCACTGCATCGGCATGGCAGCCCAGCAAATCGCGCTTGGCACACAAGACACGATGTTTGCGGGCGGTGGCGAGGAATTGGATTGGACATTGTCCTGCCTGTTCGACGCAATGGGCGCGATGTCGTCCAAATATAACGACACCCCTGAAAAGGCGTCCCGTGCGTTTGATGCAGGCCGCGATGGTTTCGTGATCGCAGGCGGTGGCGCGATGGTTGTGCTGGAAAGCCTTGAGGCCGCACAGGCACGTGGTGCAAAAATCTACGCCGAAGTGACTGGCTTCTCAGCCACATCCGACGGTGCTGACATGGTTGCCCCATCCGGTGAAGGCGGCGAACGTGCAATGCGCGGCGCTTTGAAAACGCTGCCTGAAGGCCGCAAGGTCAGCTACATCAATGCACATGGCACATCGACTCCCGTGGGTGATGTTGGCGAAATCGAAGCCGTTCGTCGTGTATTTGGCGAAGGCAGCACACCACCTGTGTCATCTACAAAGTCCATGACAGGTCACAGCCAAGGGGCCACTGGTGCGTCCGAGGCTGTTTACTGCCTGTTGATGTTGGAAAATGATTTTATCGCGCCGTCAATCAACGTGGAACATCTGGACCCCGCATTGAAAGCCGAGGAAATCGCGACCGAAGTGGTCGAGAACGCAGGGCTGGACACCGTCATGACGAATTCATTCGGGTTCGGCGGGACAAACGGGTCGATGCTGCTGAGCAAATTCAAGGGCTAAGCCCAACGATCACACGACACAAAAGGGGCACATCTGCAAAGATGTGCCCCTTTTCGCATTCTAGGTCTGGGTTAGAAGAGCGCGCCCTTTACGGGCAACCTTCGCCCTCGCACGTGTAGCTGTCGGAACTAACACGGACCAAACCGAGGTTTTCGGTTTCGACCACAAAGGCACCATCGACAAAGTCTGTCAGGATGCCTTCCAAGCGCGCAGAACCGCCGACCAAGGTGACTTTACCGCCAAAAGCAAAGGGAACTTCGTCGTTACCTTCTTGCGGCAAGCAATCAACACCTGCGCAGTTGACTGTGTCGGTGTCGATTTTGATTTCGCCGATGTTCGTCGCCAAGACGTATTGCCCATCGACGATATCAATCAGGTGACCCGACAGGGATACATTACCGACTTTGGACGTCAGGGTCACAGGTTCGCCCGCCAGTTCAATATGGGTGCCGTCCGGACACGCCGCACCAACGCAGGACAGACCGTCCAGCGGAATTGCGATCATGCCGATGGCTGAATCGATTTTGACCATACCATTGGCGACTTCTAGGAATTCGCCCGTGATATCTTCACCGCCTTGGTATTTCAGCGTGACTGTATTTTCTGTTTGCGCAAAGCCTGCAGTCGCGAGGCCACCACACAAAGCAGTGGCCAAGGCGATCGTCTGTGAAAGCCCGCCGAGACGTGCGACCATAGGTTTGGAGTTTGGACTAATTTGAGTGCACATATTTCCATTCCGGTTTGCAGACAGCGCAAATGCGCTGTCCTTGGTTTCGGTTTCTTTGGGCGTACAAGACTGCATGAAACCCGATTACTCGCCGTAGTAGGCTTGGAAACCGGACTGTACGGTTTGGAACCAAACACCGTTGCCGCGGATGTTTTCGAGGCCAGTATTGATCGCTTCCAAGATCGCATCACCGTCTTCGTTGTTTTGTGAAACAAAGACCGTCAAAGCGATGACTGCGTTCACTGCATTGTTCACAGCAACGTCGTCTTCGATGTCCAATTTGGACAGAAGATCAGCCGCCTGACGCAGTTCCATTTCAACAGCATCGACAGATCCGGCGACCAACTGCTCAAAACAAGCTTCAGGTGTTGCTGGCTTTTCATACGTCACCGCGTCGTCTGAGACACCACCAGAGGACATCACGAATGCGCCATAGCCTTCAGGGATACAGATCGTTTTGCCTTCGAAATCTGCGTAAGTCTCGGTTGTACCCAGTGGGCTGTCAGCAGATGTAATCAGACCAGTTACGATTTCGTAGACCGGGTCGGCGAAGCGGAAATTGTCGCAACGCGCTTGCATGTCTTCGGACAGGCCGCCTGCTTCGCAATCAGGTGCAACCCACGGGAATGTGCCGTCGAATGCGCCTGATGGCACCAACACGTCAAGGTGCGAACCCCAGTCGTTGATGAATGTAATGTCAGCTTCGACGCCTGTGTCGACCGTTGCAAGTGCTTCGCGCACCAGCTGTGTCACAACACCGCCGCCGTTTGCGTCTTCGTCCGTGTAAGGTGGGTAGTCGTCGCCAGTCACAAGACCGATTTTCAGCGTTGTCGCTGGTGCGGCAGCTGGGGCCGCAACGGTTTCTTCAACAGCGTCTTCTGCTGGTGCTGCGGCAGCAACGGAGGCAAGCGTGCCGTCTGCACAAGGCAGTTCCAAACGCATCCCTACGGAAATAGAGTTCGGGTTGCGACCGATTTTGCTACGGTTTGCATCCCAGATTTGCTGAAAGTTGATGTCGCCATAGGCAGACCGCGCGATACCGCTCAGTGAATCGCCCGGCTGGACAGTATAAGATTCACACGCCTGTTGCGCCTGTGCTGCTCCAGCAGCCATCACAAGAATGGAGCTAGCCACACCCAGTTTCAATTTCGTTCCGATCATTAGTTCACCCTTCATTGATCCCAACAAATAGGCTGCCTGCTGCTTGTGTTCCGACCTCGTTGGGCGGTTTGCAAAGTGCATCAGGCGACCTATTCAATCACCGCAGTGTTATGGATCGAATTTGTCTCGTAATTGGCGACAATGCGGTCTCGGCGGGGTTTTCGTCACCTCAATTGCAGCAAGATGTGCTGATCAAAGCCACAGTGTTGCCCCAAACAACGCAAAAATGACCATTCCGCCTTTTTTCGCAACGTAAACAGGTACTTACGCAAGGTCATTCGTAAAGCTGTCGCAGCACCTATAAGGCCCTTGTTTCCTTGTGGTTCTATCAGCTAGCGAATCTGCTGTTCTTGTTGCAATTCAAGCGACACCCCTAAAACTTGACCTCATCCGTCAAACCCGCCAATGAGAATCCAACAAAGGGGACATGACATGACACTTTCGATGCAAGGCAAACGTGGCTTGGTAATGGGCGTAGCCAATGAACGCTCTATTGCATGGGGCATTGCCAAGGCGTTGGCAGAGGCCGGTGCCGAGCTTGCGTTCACGTATCAAGGCGAAGCATTCGGCAAACGTCTTGAACCACTGGCTGCATCTGTCGGGTCCGACTTTATGGTCGATGTTGATGTGACGGATGAAGCGTCAATGGACACCGCATTCCAAGGCATCAAAGAAAAATGGGGCACGATTGATTTTGTCGTCCACGCCATCGCGTTTTCGAACAAAGACGAATTGACCGGCCGGATCATGAACACGTCCCGCGAGAACTTTGGTCGTTCGATGGAGATTTCCTGTTATTCGCTGATCGACGTTGCCCGCCGGTCCCACGAACTGATGCCAAACGGCGGCACGATCATGACATTGACCTACCAAGGTGCGAACCGTGTGACCCCGAACTACAACGTGATGGGTGTGGCAAAGGCCGCGCTGGAAAGCGCTGTCCGCTACCTTGCCAATGACCTTGGCCCTGACGGTATCCGCGTGAACGCGATCAGCCCCGGCCCGATGAAAACGCTTGCTGGTGCGGCCATTGGTGGCGCGCGTCGGACGTACAAGCACACTGGCGAAAACGCCCCAATGCGCGCCAATGCAACGCTAGAAGCCGTTGGCGGAACAGCTGTTTATCTGGCTTCTGACGCGGGTGCGTGCACAACGGGCGAAATTATTCGCGTCGATGGTGGGTATCACGTGCTTGGTATGCCGCAGATCGACAACCTGTAAGAATATGACGTCGGCATGTCCGGCGTCATCATTCCGTCTTGGCAACGATCGGGGAATTCAGCATCGCGGTCGGACCGCTGAACTGAAACCGAAAAGCAACATTTTGGGCAAGTCACGTCGCGCATAAACGCGCAATTCTTACGTTAACCGATTGTTAACCATCGCAATCTAGCGATGTGAACATTATCGAGTAGTACTTTATTTTGTTTCAATGCCCCGCACACAACAGGCCTGCGGGGCATTTTTTTAGGCGGGCTGGATCGCGATCATTTCAATCGCAAACGTCAGGTCCTTGCCCGCAAGCGCGTGGTTTGCATCAAGGGTAACCTCTGTATCGGCTACTTCGACGATGGTCACGACCATCACCTGGCCGCCTTCGCCTTGCATCTGCAACTGTGTCCCAACTTCCATCGGGATGTTGTCTGGGAACTGGTCGCGCGGCACAGCCTGCCGGTTTTCAAGGTTCACTTCACCGTAGGCTTCTGCACAAGGCACATTCACGACTTTCTTGTCGCCAACTTTCATGCCCGGAATGGCTTTATCCAAGCCCGGAATAATCATGCCAGATCCAACTGCGAATTCCAGCGGATCACGACCTTCAGAGCTGTCAAAAACAGTCCCGTCGTCCAATGTGCCTTTGTAATGGATTTGGACGGTATCGCCCTGTTTTGCCTCTGACATAATCGTCCTTTCAATTTTCAGTCGCCGGACCCTACAGGCACGCGCCGCAGGTCGCAAACCGCTTTGCCCCTTTTCGTTCCCGCCTGTGCATGCCAACGTGCGGCGGGACACGCGACGGAGGGATACAATGCCAATCACCACCTGCATCTTTGATGCTTACGGGACCTTGTTTGACGTGAACGCCGCTGCGCGTTTGGCGGCAGATGAACCCGGACAAGACGCATTGGCCGCCGTCTGGCCCAAGCTTGCCCGCGATTGGCGGCTGAAACAGTTGCAATACACATGGCTGCGTGCGGTCGCTGATCAGCACTGTGATTTCTGGCAGGTCACGCAAGACGGGTTGGATTGGGCGATGGAGGCCGCTGGCCTTGACGATCCTATTCTGCGCGAACGTCTGCTTGCCTTATACTGGGAACTGCCCGCCTACGCCGAAGTCCCAGACATGCTGGCAGAGCTGAATAGCCGCGGCATTCAGACCGGCATCCTATCCAACGGATCGCCTGATATGTTGTCAGGTGCGGTCGATTCAGCCGGATTAGGTGAATTCATCACAGCGAACCTGACCGTTGAAAGCGTCGGCGTCTTTAAACCCCATGCGAAAGTTTATGACCTTGTCGAGGCGCATTACGGCTGCGCCCGTGATGAAGTTTTGTTTGTCTCGTCTAACGGATGGGACGCTGCTGGTGCTGCGGGCTACGGGTTCCAAACCGCATGGGTGAACCGCGCGGGTGAGCCTGTGGATCGCCTTTACGCGAAACCGCACCATGTTCTGTCTGACCTGACCACAATTCCGGACCTAACCTGATATGCCTGAATTTCACGCCAAAGACGGCACCCGCATTTACTATACTGACGAAGGTCAAGGTATCCCGATCCTGTGCCTTGCGGGACTGACCCGCAACGGGCGCGATTTTGATCATGTTGCCCCGCATCTGCCGACGATGATGCCTGTGCGTCTGATCCGCATGGATTACCGCGGACGCGGACAATCGGATTGGGCGGATTACAAAACATACACGATCCCGCAAGAGGCCGAAGATGCGCTGGCACTGCTCGATCATCTCGGGTTGGAACAGGCTGCAATTCTGGGGACATCGCGGGGCGGGTTGATCGCGATGTTCATCGCGGCCACGTCGAAGGACCGCCTGTTAGGTGTAGCGCTGAACGACATCGGGCCGGAACTGGATAAAGCTGGCCTTGATGTCATTGAAAACTACATCGGCCGCCGCCCAGCGCAAAAGACCTACGCAGAGGCCGCCGCGTTCCGTGCGAAATCGTGGTCCCACTTTAGCGACGTGCCGATGGCGCGCTGGCTGACCGAGGTTGAAAACCACTACATCGAAACGGACACGGGCCTAGACCTACGGTACGATCCGAAACTGCGCGATGCGGTGCTTGAAGCTGGTACACAGCCGATGCCGGATCTTTGGCCGCTGTATGACGCGATGCTTGGTCTGCCGCTTTGCCTGATCCGTGGCGAGAATTCTGATCTGTTGTCAGAGGCGACGGCGGATAAGATGCTCGACCGTCGGATCGACATGATCCGCGCTGATATTGAAGGACGTGGTCATGTGCCGTTCCTAGATGAAGAAATGGCATTGGACGCGCTGCACGAATGGCTTGAGGATATGGAATGAACATCGACGCAATCCGCGCTGCTGCCAAACGGATCGACGGCCAAGCACGGCGCACCCCGCTTTTGTCGTCGCCGTTTCTGGACGAAATCGCCGGACGGCGTGTGCTGATCAAACCCGAATGCTTGCAACACACTGGATCGTTCAAGTTTCGCGGCGCGTGGTCTGCTGTATCGAACTTAGGTGACAATGCCCGCAAAGCAGGCGTTATCGCGTTTTCCAGCGGGAACCATGCCCAAGGCGTCGCACTTGCCGCCGCATCACATGGCACAACGGCAGTGATTATCATGCCGGACGACGCCCCGACGCTGAAGATCGAAAACACCAAAGCGCTGGGCGCCGAGGTTATCCTGTACGACCGCGAAAATACCAATCGCGAGGCCTTGGGCGCAGAGATCGCCGATAGCCGTGGTCTGACGTTGATCAAACCTTTCGACAATGCCGATGTGATCGCGGGCCAAGGCACCGTCGGGTTGGAAATTGCCGAAGATGCAAAGGCGCTCGGCATTACCCATGCCGACGTCACCGTTTGCTGCGGTGGCGGCGGGCTGACATCGGGGATCGCCACGGCATTGGCTGCTGATGCACCCGACATGGTGACGCGCCCGGTTGAACCTGCGGGATTTGACGACGTGGCGCGGTCTCAAGCGTCAGGCCAGATCGAAAAGAACCCATCGCAATCGGGATCAATCTGCGATGCGATACTGACCCAACAGGCAGGCGATCTGACGTTCCCGATCATCAAAGAACTTTGCGGCCCCGCGATTGTCGTCACCGATGAAGAAGCGCTGCAAGCAATGGCCCATGCATTTGAACGACTGAAGGTCGTCGCAGAACCCGGTGGTGCTGTTGGACTAGCAGCGGCCCTGTTCCATCCCGACGCATTGAACCACGACACAGTGATTGCGGTAATTTCTGGCGGCAATGTAGATGCCCCGATGTTCGCCCGCGCCCTTGCGACCCTGACTTAAGGACAAGACATGACCGAATTTTCAATCGCCAGTTTCAACGTCAAAAACCTGATCGGGGCGGAGCAAGAATACTACCGCTATGAGAAATACACGGTCGAAGAACATGCGTGGAAACAGGCATGGCTCGCAGATCAACTGCTGAGCCTGTCTGCTGATATCGTCTGCTTTCAAGAGATCTTCGACGAAGCCGCACTGCAAGCGGTGATCGCCGAAGCCGACGCCGCAGGGATCGAAGCGAACGAAGCCTCTGTGCCGGACCCGTCAAAGCGGTACGCGCGCAAGGCGATTTTCCGCAAGTTGGCCTATAAGCCCTACGCGCAGGCCGAACTCGCCTTTGCACCCAATGTGAACGACGGCGGTCCCGGTGAACGGCGGCCCGGCGTCGCGATCCTGTCGCGGTTCGGTTTTGCCGATGCCCCGCAGATTTTGCAGGAATTGCCCGAGCCGATCGAAATCCCGTTCAGTGATCTGGGTGGTGGCGATGGTGGATCATATAAGATCAGCCGCCTGTCCCGTCCGATCTTAAAGGTTCGCATTCCCGTCGGCGATCAGGTGGTTAGCGTCTTCAATTGCCATCTGAAATCGAAGCTGGGTGAATTGGATAAACCTGCTGGCGCCGCCTTCCCGCCTGCCGCCGATCTGGTGAACTATGACCCCGCTGGTCGTGCTCTTGGGTCACTACGTGCAGGGCTGCGACGGATGGCGGAAGCATGGATTCTGCGGCGGGCGATTCTTAATGAATTGACGCAAGGTCGCCCCGTGATGGTTTTGGGCGACTTTAACGACAGTGAACATGCCGTAAGTAGCGAAATAATTACCGGTGAAACGCCGTTTAAAAACTACGCATGGATGCGCAGGCACGACGCGGAACACCAAGGTGATCGCTACAAAGATCACGAAAACGACGCGATTCAGGAACAGATTAACGCGGTACGCCTGCATTCAGCAGAGAAGATGTTCGTGCGAAAGTCGGCTCGCGACATGGTCTACACGTCGGCCTTTGGCGGCGTTTTCGAGAGCATCGACCAGATATTGATGTCCCGTCATTTTGCGCCAGATTACGATCAACGCATTGGAGACATGGAATATTTTAGCGTCTTCAACGATCATCTTACTGACGGTAGCCATCCGGAAGCCCCGTATAACAAACTTGCCTCCGATCACGGACAAATCATGGCGCATATGCGGTTGCGTGACGGTCAAACCTAGAAATCGGTGGAAATGTCCGGCGATTGCCGCGATGCAACCCTTGGGTTATTTTAGCAAAAATGATTGTCCGTTTCGGAAATAAAATAATCGCCCCAAGAGTTGACAGTTCTCTGACAATTTCGTCTTCTGCGCCCGGGAGGGTTATTCACCCCTGTTTACAGGGTCGCTGGATAACGGGAGCAAGCCGCGCGAGGGAGACCTCATTGCGCGGCTTGATTCTTTTTCAAAGCATTCAGAACGAAGGATTCCACGATGCGTGAAATGAAAGTCGACCGCAAAGGTGTGGGGTTCCACGTGCGCATTGACGGCGTGGATGATGCGACTGCGCCGACGGTTGTTTTCGCCAATTCGCTTGGGACGACCTTGCATATGTGGGACGGGATCATCCCGCTTCTACCCGCAGGATTACGGATCATCCGTTACGACAAACGCGGGCATGGCCAAAGCGACGTGCCAGCCGCACCTTACACAATGGGCGCGCTGGTGTCCGATGCCGCCGCCGTCTGTGATGCCTGCGACGTGAAGGACGCGCTATTCGTTGGTTTGTCGGTTGGGGGCATGATTGCACAGGGTCTGGCCGTCAAACGCCCCGATCTGATCCGCGCCATGGTTTTATCGAATACGGCTGCGAAAATCGGAAATGGCCCGATGTGGCAGGACCGGATCAATGCGGTGATGGACAAGGGGCTTGGATCAATCGCCGATGTCACAATGGCCCGCTGGTTTAGCCGCGACTATCTGATGTCGCCCGATCTGCCCGCATCGCGTAAGATGCTAACAGATACGCCTGCCGCGGGCTATGCGGGCGTTTGTGCCGCGATTGCTGGCACTGATTTTTACACGCCAACCTCTGGTTTGCGCATACCTACGCTTGGTATCGCAGGATCCGAAGACGGGGCCACCCCGCCTGATCTGGTCCGCGAAACCGTTGATCTGATCCCGGGGTCACAGTTTGAGCTGATGCGGCGCGTCGGTCACCTGCCCTGCGTCGAAGCACCAGAGGCTTACGCTAAAATCCTGATTGATTTCATCGCTGCCACCGGCCACATGAACGAATGACTGATTTTCTACTGATACACGGCTCTGCCCATGGTGCGTGGTGTTGGGATCATGTGATCCCGCATCTGACCTCCGCAGGCCACACCGCCCGCGCGATTGATCTGCCGTCACATGGCGACGACCAAACCCCCACCCCTTTGGTCACGCTTGATATGTACGCTGGCAAGATCAGGGCCGCGATGCATGGCAAAACGGTTCTGGTGGGTCATTCCATGGCCGGTTACCCGATCACCGTTGCCGCCGACCAATCCCCGCATATGATTGATAAACTGATCTATCTGTGTGCCCATGTGCCGGAAGCGGGCAAGTCCATCGCCGATATGCGTCTGCTTGCCGACACGCAGCCTTTGGCGGACGCGATGATCAAAAGCGAAGACGGGAAAACCGTTACGATTGATCCGGACCTCGCACATGAAAAGTTCTACCATGATGTTGATCCCAGCCTTTCGGACTGGGCGATTGCGCAGTTGTGCCCGCAACCGATTGCCCCGCAGGTGACGGCCTATGCAGGCGGGACACGCACCCACAATCGCCACTACATCCGTTGCCTTGACGACCGTGCCATTCCGCCCGCCTACCAGATCGACCGGACGTCCGATTGGCCAGACGGCACTGTGTCCGAAATGCAGACGTCCCATTCCCCATTCCTATCAGCGCCTGCCGCATTGGCCGCTGAACTGATCCGCATTGCAGAAAGCTAAACGATGACTGCCAGCCTTTACGACAGCCCCACATGGCGCGGGGTGTTTCACGACACTGAACTGTCCCCACTGTTTACGGATACCGCTGAACTGCGGGCCAAGTTGCTTGTCATGGGCACGCTTGCCCTTACCCAAGCCAAAGCCAGTCAGATCCCTGACGTATCAGCCCAAGCCATCCAGCGCGCCAGTATGGAAGTGCAGGTTGATCCCGCAGCGCTTTCGGCCATGACAGCAGAAACAGGCGATCCCGTGACCGCGCTGGTCGCCGAGTTCGGCAAAGAGATGCAAGCGCCCGAACACGCAAAGTGGATCCATTTCGAAAGCGATCCGGCGTTGACGGCAGCGACAGGCCTGTCTTTACGTCTGCGCCAATCGTTCAAGATTATTGCGGCGCGTCTGGGCCAAGACGAAACGCCAACGTTCTCAGCCTACCACCAAGACGCCGCGATTTCCGAGGGGCTGGCTGGCGGGTTGGGCTTGCGCGACGGTCACGGCACCGATCCTGTGAAAGACATTCAATCCATCGCGGATTGGATCAGCGACGCTGTCGCTGCGGTGCAGACGCAAACGCCAGCTGATGCCGCGATCCAACATCAGATGCCACATCTGAATGCGGCCCTGCAATCAGCGTCACCAGAAACAGCACCTCTTGTTCAGGCCATGACGTTACCCCAAATGGTGTTAGGCTTAGGGCGTTTGATCGCCCCAAAGTAATTCTCTGCGGAAAGCCCGATTTATGAACCAGCGCCTTGCGATCACTTTCATCATGCTATCGGTCGTGATGGACTCTATGGGGATCGGGCTGATTATGCCTGTGATGCCTGATCTGATCCGCGAGATTGAAGGCACCGATATCGGCAGTGCCGCCGTCTGGGGCGGGGTTCTTGCGACGATTTTCGCCGTGATGCAGTTCTTTTTTGGGCCCGTCATCGGCAGTCTTTCTGACCGTTACGGACGGCGCCCCATTCTGTTGATTTCGCTGGTCGTCATGGCGTTTGATTACGTCTTGATGGCGGTGGCTACGACGATGTGGTTGTTGATTATTGGGCGGATCATTGGCGGTATCACTGCCGCGACACAGTCGACTGCTGCCGCCTACATGGCTGATATTTCCAAGCCCGAAGAAAAAGCCGCGAATTTCGGACTGATCGGTGCGGCCTTTGGGGTTGGTTTTGTGCTTGGCCCGTTGATCGGGGCCGTTTTGGCGCAATACGGGACACGCGCACCGTTCTGGGCGGCAGCGGCGCTGGCCGCAGGTAACGCCACGTTTGGTTACTTCGTCCTGCCAGAAACAGTCACAGATCGGATCAGACGCCCCTTTGCATGGCGCAGGGCCAACCCGTTTGGTGCGTTCAAACACATCGGCAACCTGCCAGGTCTGCGCCCGATGATGGTGATCCTGTTCGTCTATGCGATTGCGTTCTTCGTGTATCCGGGCGTTTGGGCCTACTACGGGGCGCTACAATTCGGCTGGTCGCCGGGCATGATCGGGATTTCACTGGGCGTTTTCGGGATCGGTATCGCGGTCGTCCAAGGCCTGTTGATCCGTCCGATCCTTGCCAAAATCGGGGAACGCAATGCGGTGATCTTTGGCCTGCTGATCGATGTGTTGGCGTTTGTGGCCTTGGGGTTCGTCACGAACGGTTGGGTGGCCTTGGCCATGACGCCGCTGACCGCACTTGGGTCTATCGCCGGACCGGCGTTGCAAGGCATCATGTCGCGCACCGCCGCTGATGATCAACAGGGCGAACTGCAGGGCACAATCGCATCAATCAACGCTGTCGCAACGATCGCGGCACCGCTGATCATGACGCAAACTTTCTTTTACTTCACACGGAACGATGCGGCACTTTACCTGCCAGGCGCACCGTTCTTATTGTCCGCAATCTTGACCTTAGGTTGCATCGGTCTGTTTATCGGATCGCGGCCCACGACCCGATAAAAAGCTTGCTTATCAATCGCGCCCATTCTTTGCTGCAATCAAACGCAAAGGAGCCGATATGCCCGCAATCAAAGCTGCCGTCTGTCATGCATTCGGCGACCCGCTGACCGTAGAAACCGTTGACTTGCGCGCGGCACAAGCTGGCGAAATCGAAGTCACGCTCAAGGCTGTCGCGATTTGCCATTCCGATATTTCCTTTGCTGACGGCGCATGGGGCGGATCGCTGCCAGCGGTCTACGGCCATGAAGCTGCAGGTCTGATCACTGGCGTGGGCGACAACGTATCCGGTCTGAACGTCGGTGATGCTGTTGTCGTGACGTTGATCCGCGCCTGCGGGACCTGCCCGTCTTGTTCGTCCGGCAAACCCACGATTTGCGGCACGCCTTATGATGGGGACCACGGGCCTTTGAAAACGGCGGAGGGGGGCAAGTTGCATCAGGCGATGGCATCTGGCGCATTCGCTGAAAAGGTCGTTGTGGACCAAAGTCAGGTCGTGAAAATTCCGGCTGACATGCCGATGGACGCGGCTTCGTTGCTGGCATGTGGCGTGATCACTGGTGTCGGGGCCGTCGTCAACGCCGCGAATTTCAAAGCAGGCCAAGACGCCGTCGTGATCGGCGCCGGCGGTGTTGGGCTGAACGCGATCCAAGGTGCGCGGATCGCTGGTGCACGGCGCATCGTGGCTGTGGACATGTCCGAAGAAAAACTGGCCATCGCGAAAGAGTTTGGTGCGACGCATGGTGTTTTGGCGTCACAGGACAAACCGTGGAAAGCTGCCAAAGAAGCCTTGGGGCGCGGCGCGGACGCTGTGTTTGTAACCGTGGGCGCTGCACCCGTCTATGATACGGCGCCGCGTTATTTGGCCTATGGTGGCAAGGTGATCATGGTCGGCATGCCCGCAACGGGGGCCGTTTCGCAATACGAACCCGCAAACTTTGCGGCTGTCGGGCAAAGCCTTATCGGATCGAAAATGGGAGACGTTGTGATCAAACGCGACATCCCTTGGATGGCCGATCTGTACGATCAAGGACGGCTGAAACTGGACGAGTTGATTTCGGGCCGTTGGGCGCTGGACCAGATCAACGAAGCCATTGCAGACACAAAAACCGGCAGCGCAAAACGCAACGTGATCATTTTCGACTAACGACGCGTTCGATTTGTCCGCAACAACCACAGGTGCCACGTTCATGAAGCTGCAAGACCTCGATGTGATCATCACCGCACCCCCTGCCCCCGGATGGGGCGGACGATATTGGATATTGGTCAAGGTGACCACCGACACAGGCATAACGGGCTGGGGCGAATGTTATGCGTCCTCCGTTGGTCCCGATGCAATGCGGGCTGTGATCCACGACGTGTTTGACCGGCATATGGCGGGCGAAAACCCGGAGAACATCGAGTTGATGTTTCGCCGTGCCTATTCGGCGGGTTTCACCCAACGTCCGGACCTGACCGTTATCGGAGCGTTTTCAGGGTTAGAGATCGCCTGTTGGGACATTCTTGGCAAAGATCGCGACCGTCCAGTTCACGCGCTTATCGGTGGACGCATGAACGACCGCATTCGCGCCTACACATACCTGTACCCGCAATCCGGCCACGCCCTGCCCGCCTTTTGGTCCGACCCTGATATGGCGGCTGAAAGCGCGGTTCAGGCGGTCGCGCAGGGCTATACTGCCGTGAAATTTGATCCCGCCGGTCCTTACACCATCCGCGGCGGACATATGCCAGCGATGCACGACATCAGCCTGTCTGTCGCATTTTGCAAAACGATCCGTGATGCTGTGGGCAATCAAGCTGATCTGCTGTTTGGCACACATGGTCAGTTTACGACGGCTGGGGCTATCCGGCTTGGCAGCGCAATCGCGCCCTATAGCCCGCTTTGGTATGAAGAACCTATTCCACCCGACACACCAACCGAGCTGAGCAAAATCGCAGCCCAAGTTCCGATCCCCATTGCGGTCGGCGAACGTCTGTCGACGAAGATCGAATTCGCGGATGCCTTGCGCAATGGTGCGTCCATTCTGCAGCCTGCGCTCGGGCGATCAGGTGGTATCTGGGAAACGAAAAAGATCGCGGCGATTGCCGAAACCTATAACGCGCAGGTCGCGCCGCATCTGTATGCAGGGCCCATCGAATGGGCTGCTAACGTGCAATTGGCGGCTTCTATTCCGAATATCCTGATGGCTGAAACGATTGAAACGCCGTTCCACAATGCGCTGATCAAGAACAGCATCAGAATAGAAAACGGATTTATTCCAGCCCCGACTGCCCCCGGACTTGGAATCGACGTGGACGAAGACCTTGCCCGCGCACATCCGTACACGGACGATGGATTGCATCTGCAAATGCAGGAAGATCCAATCGGGTATCACGGCGTGAATACTTTCGCGGGTGGTGCGCCAGTCAAGACGTGACCGGGCGCGCCCGTTCAGGTGCGCGAAAACTGACAAGTCTCTTTCCAAGATCGACTTATCGCGACACAGTGGCAGGATGAATATTCTACGCGTTCTTGCCGCGAAAATCGTCGGCCACACTTTACGGCTTTTTGCCCGTTTCATCACCGCAGTGCGTGCCGACTGGCAAGGCATTGAACCGGTTCCGCGCCAACGGGTCTATTACGCGAACCACACGTCCAATGGCGATATGCCGATGATTTGGGCGGTGTTGCCATCTGCATTGCGGCGCAGCGTCCGTCCAGTTGCCGCAGCCGATTATTGGCTCAAGAACCCGATCCGCGCCTTTGTTGGGCCAGAGGTGTTCAATTGCGTGCTGGTCGATCGTCGTCCTGAAGTGAACGACAAACCCATGGACAAGATTCTAGAGGCGCTGGACGAAGGATCGTCGTTGATCATCTTCCCTGAAGGCAATCGGAACATGACAGAAGACCCGCTGCTGCCGTTTAAGGCGGGCCTGTACAACATGGGGGTCGCGCGTCCCGATGTTGACTTGGTCCCGACGTGGGTGGCGAACCTGAATACGATTATGCCGAAAGGCGAAGTGATCCCGTTGCCGTTGATCTGCACCGTGACATTTGGAACCCCTGTGAAGGTCCACGAAGGCGAAAGCAAAGACGCGTTTCTGGCCCGTGCCGCCAAAGCATTGTCGGACTTGCGCCCTGATGCAAACCAACCCGACGATCAGGAGGCGACGTCATGAACCCGACAAGCCTACCGGTCGAAATGACCACGACAACATCTGACCTTGTCCTTCTGTTTCTTGGCGTTCTGGCCATTTTGTTGGCGCTGACCACATTGGGCGAAGTCCTGCGTGCAAGGCAAGGGATGGGTGAAGACAACCCTGTTCTCGAAACCTATATGACACGTGTCCATAGCTGGTGGGGCATCGTCTTATTGGTGGGGGTCGCTTTGATCACGGGGCGCGTCGCGGTCATCATATTGTTTCTCTTCGCGAGCTTCGCGGCCCTGCGCGAATTCCTGACCCTGACAGCCAAACGGCAAGCGGATCACAAATCACTGGCCTTGGCGTTCTTTGCCGTTTTACCGCTGCAATACCTGTTCGTGTGGATGGGTTGGGAAGGCTTGTTTACCGTCTTTATCCCCGTTTACGCATTCTTGCTGCTGCCCATCGTTTCAGCGCTGCGCGGTGACGCGAACCGCTACCTAATCCGCGTCGCAGAAACCCAATGGGCGCTGATGATCAGTGTTTTCTGCCTCAGCCATGTGCCTGCGTTGATGACCATTTCATTCGACGGGGTGAACGACAGATCAGTCCTGCTGATCGGTTTCTTGGTGCTCGTCGTGCAATTCGGGGACCTTCTTGAATACTTCTTTGGTCGCCGAATTGGCAAAACAAAGATCGCACCGGGTCTGTCACCAAAGACATGGGAAGGGCTGGCCTGCGGGGTTGGCAGCGCGGTTCTGATCGGTGCTTTGCTAAGCTGGATCACGCCCTTCGGTGTGTTTGGGGCAATGGCCATGGCAGGCATCGCGTCACTGGTTGGGATGTTCGGCAATTTGGTCTTTGCGGCCATCAAACGGGATCGCGGCGTCAAAGATTGGTCACACCTTATTCCGGGCCAAGGTGGATTTGTGGACCAACTGGACAGCGTGGTGTTTGCCGCACCGATTTTCTACCATTTGACGCAGTTCTTCTGGGGCAGCTGAACGTCTACTGTTCACGTGCCATCAGCAGAACCCACCGCGCATCGCGCCCTTGTCCGGCGACACCTAGCGCGAAATCCTCTGCAACTTGGTTCGGTAGGCTTTCATCCAGCATCAGTTCTCTGTGGCCATCAGTAGACCGCAACCATGCATCAAGGACATCTTCGTTGTTCTGCTGACCAGTCGCGATGTTTTCGCCTGCATAGGCCGCGACATACCCTTCGGCGGCAATCCGTTGCGAAGGTGTCCGACCGTCCTGCGAGAGGTGCGAAAAGTAGTTGTTGTCGAGCATATCCTGCGCGTGTTTCTGTGCCGCCGCATCGAGACGCGCGTCATAGGTCACCATCGTCAGGCCGTTATCAATCCTGAGACCATTCAAGAGTTCGCCAAAATCGACATCAGCAGTCGACGTTGTCGGTGGCGTATCCATCAAAGTGCTAGCAACTGGGACTTCTGCGACACCGGGATCAGCCACAATGCCTTTGGCGCCCGAGATGGTCGATTGACAGGCCGCTAGAGCAACCAATCCGAAGACGGCGGTAATAGAGCGATGCATCAAAGAACCTCCTATGGGTGTCTGGCTATGACAAATTTAAAGCATTCCGTCGTTTGTACAAATCGGCACGGCAGATCACCGCTCAACGGCCATCAACAGCACCCACCTTGTGCGCGATCCAACGCCGGCGACACCAAGGGCAAAATCTTCGAGACCGTCGGCGACCATCAGGTCGTAATGCGTCGGCGAATTCATCCAACCGTCGAACGCGGTTTCTTGATCCTGTTGACGTCCCGCGATGTTTTCCCCCCAGCCACGGGCGTCATATCCTTCCGCGCGAATGCGATCGATTACGGTGCTGCCATCTAAGGATGTATGCGAAAAATAGTTGTTGTCTGCCATGTCCTGCGCGTGCTTTTGCGCGGCGGCATCAAGGCGTGCGTCATAGGCGACAGGTGCGAGGTCCGATGCGATCCGCATGCCATTTAGCATCTCGGCAAAGCTGGAATCCTCTATGGATGTTGCGGGCCCTACAATTCCGACTTCATTCGGACCATAAGCGGTCGACGCGATATCAGAGGGGCCGGATGTGACCGATAATCCGGCACCACCACAGCCCGCAAGAAGGGTCATTGCGAATCCAAGACTTTTCCACTGCAACATCAAACTCATCTCCTTCACTGATTCACACATTGGTCAGCGTTGAGTTTGATAGTTGCCCGCAAGTAGGGCGCATTTAGGACGGAAGTCAGGCAAAACCCGTCAGATTAGTTCCAAGTTTTCTGAGCCTGAGAAAGAGGCGGCCCGCGACAGGCCACCTCAGTTCTATGAAATCAAGTCACCGATTTAGGTTCGAGTTCCACTAACCAAAGTTCGACATCTGCGCTATCCATCAGCCGGACAGTCATGACACCCGTGTCAGCCGCAATATCGACCTTGCCGAAGAATTGCAGGCCGTCGCTGGGCGGAAGGTTGGCTTGGCCTTCTTCGGGATGCTTTGCAAAGCGGACTTCGGGACCAAACGTATTGTCATAGGCCGAGGGCCCGAAAGTACCGGCATGCAATGGGCCGGAAACGAATTCCCAGAACGGATCAAAATCCTGGAATACGGCGCGGTCAGGAGAATAGTGATGTGCGGCGGTATAGTGCACATCTGCTGTCAACCAGACGGTGTTGGTGATGTCTGCGGTCTTGATGAACGACAACACTGCAGCGATGTCCTTTTCACGTCCAAGAACAGGTCCGTCGCCGTTCGCCCCGTTTTCCATGTTGGTGTCCCCGTCGCGCACCATCATGCCAATGGGCATGTCAGACGCGATGACCTTCCACGTGGCCGTCGAATTGACCATCTCACGCTTCAACCACGCCAGCTGTTCGGCGCCAAGGAACGGAGTGCCTTCGGTTTCGGTATTGGCAGTGTTGTCGCCACGATATGTGCGCATGTCGATCACAAATATATCCAGCAACGGGCCATAAGACACTTTACGATAGACCCGATTAGGTTCTGACATAACCTGCCGTGTCGGCATCATCTCGTGGAAGGCATGTGCCGCACGAGCTGCAAGAACCTGCATTGATTTCTCGGTATAGCGATCGTCACTAGCCAGCACTTCGTTGGGGTACCAGTTATTTGTGACCTCATGGTCATCCCACTGCGAGATCATTGGCACGGCGGCATTAAACGCCTGCACGTTCTTATCCATGTAGTTGTACAAATGCTGACCGCGAAATTCGTCCAGTGTTTCTGCAACTTTGGTTTTCGCCGGTGTGACGACGTTTTTCCAAACCGTGCCATCATCCAAAGCGACCTCTTCCTGAAGCGGGCCGTCAGCATAGACGGTGTCGCCTGAATGCAGGAAAAAGTCGGGCGCATGGCCTTGCATCGTGGCGTAGGTGGTCATGCCGCCGCGATCTTCGTCGATGCCCCACCCCTGCCCGGCGGTGTCGCCTGACCAAACAAAGCTGACATCGCGGCTGCCCATAGGGGCGGTGCGGAACGTGCCTGTAACGGGTTCTGAAGGCGTGCCATCGGCTAGGTCGGACATTGTGACGCGATAGAAAATGTCCTGGTCGCTTGGCAGGCCAGTTAACGCCAGCTTTCCGGTGTAATCTGTTGGTGTGCCTACGGCCAAGGCTGGCACCGCACGCGCGTCTGACATGCTTTCGGTGGTTGCCCATTCGACAAGCATCTTTGCCTCGCGGTCAGCGCGGCTCCAGATAACGGCACCGTCATGGGCGACATCGCCTGACATAATGCCGTGGGTGATCAAAGGGCGTGATTGCGCCCGTGAAAGTGAAGGCATGGCGACTGCTGCGGACAACGCGGCAGTGCCCAGAAGCGTTTGGCGGCGTGTAAAGGATATACGTGGCATGGATATCTGCTCCTTGATGAGTTGGATATCCAAGACTAGGGGCGCGCGCGTATCAACTTGCTGACAGTGCTGTGACAGATTCACGAATTTCGAAAAGCGCCGAGTTGCGTGATCTGCATCGGTCGAACAGGTTGTTCGCGTATCTCTTATTCAACGCGCAAAATCAGCAACCACTGCGGGTCAGGCCGCAATTTTCATCATTGTGTGCGAATTCACGAAGTCGGCAATCTTAAAGTACCCGGTCCGGCTATAGTGGTCACTGTCTGTGAACTCGGCCGGTGTTAACAATGTGTCGATATCGATGAAGTGTGCGTTGTGGGTTTCTGCGCAGAACTTTCTACACATGTCATTAAAGGCAATGCGCGGTTTCGGATTACGTTCTGCTTGAGGTCCGTGACGGACGGTCGTCCCGATAATAAAGATCGGCGCATCAGCCCGGCGCAGCACATCCGCGACCTGAAAGCATCGGTGTGTCAGATCAAGACGATCATGAATGTCATAGGGGCGGTGCTGCATTGATTTGGCAAAGCGCATCGCTGTTTTTTGATCGCGCATCAGCTGTTGAAACCTGCGGGGTGGAACGCTGCCAAGAAATTCGCTGCCTGGTTCTTTCCCACGGTATTGGAACAACAAATCGTTGGCGAAAGAGAAATACATCGACAGCAAGATCAGATCGGATGACGCCAAGGATTTGTCCAGCGCCACCATGTCATCGGAGCCATAGCCGATAAAGTTTTTCTGCGTGAATAGGCGATTCAAAACGGGATCACGCTGATTCAGAAAGAACCCCACGTCGTCAAAACGGACCAACATGCCGTTGTCGTCCGGCTTGTTGACGAATTCATCACGGTCCGTCCCACAGTAGAATGACACCTGTAGCAAGTCACACCCGCCGACCAGACACAGATGTTGCTGCTGTCTTGCCGTCTCGGGGGCATCGAAATCCTTGACGTCCTGGATCCAGTCCACATTTTCATGTGCGTCAATCGGGTTGGCAACTCCGCCAACGGTCTTGAAATCCGGTTTGTTAAGGAACTGCCAAACCCATTGTTCGACCCCCATGTTTAACGTGCGGCATGAAAATGCGAGATGATGCACCACATTGCCGGAATACTTGGCACTGACGCAAAAGAATCCCACGACGCCATAGTCCCCATAACGATCCTGCACTTCGATCAGGCCCGCGTGGACGCCCGCAGTGTTTAGCAACGTTTGCAACTGCGCCTTTTCAGCTGGGGTGTTCGCACGTTTTTTGGTGTAGTTAAGCTGGTTCGTGCGGTTCAGGATCTCATAGACACGGTCCATCTGGTCTTCAACGTCTGTGATCACCTTGACCCTGATCTCGGACTGTCGAAGGAAGTCGATATTCGACAAACCCGTTTCAGCCTGTTCGACCTGCTTTTCTTCCATCACTTTGTATTGCTTAAGACGGCTGTGCGACTTGTCATCCTTGCCTGCCAGTGTAGGCAAATCCATTAACGGCAGGATGTCCTGATTGGCATCAAAGACCATCACGTTCGGATTAAAGAACTGTGCTTCTTCTAAATTGAGGTGATTATCATCGAGAAAGAGCACGTTTTCGTCGCGCAACCCCATCGCAGCAATCATGGCTTTGATCGCTTGGCCCTTCGGCGACCATGCGATGTGTGGGAAAACAAAATAATCCCAAATGTCGAGATCTACCAACGCGGCCTTTGCATCTTCGAAATCGTTCTTGGAACAGATTGAACACATAATCCCGCGATCGACGAGGTCACGGACCATCTGCAAATGCGCCTCGACGGATGAAATACCTTCCTCGGAAAGCGTACCATTCCAAAGGGTTTCGTCTAGATCCCAAACAACAAGCTTCACTTGGTTCGGAATAGATGCACTCAACGCATGAGCCATTTTAGTCACCGTTCTCATTAGGTTACAGGTCGTAACGCAACTTCTGCGAGACAACTATGGCTTCAAAAAGACAGAAATCCGACAATTCCGTTGATTTTGGAACGTGAGAGGGCCGAATTGAACGCAAACTTTTGCCAGGTTGGCATCTGATTAGAGTGTGGCGATCCCGGGAGGACTCGAACCCCCAACATCCTGATTAGAAGTCAGGTGCTCTATCCAGTTGAGCTACGGGACCACTCTCGCTTTCCTACCGCTTCACCATGTTGGGTGCAATGGTATGGGATTGTTACACGGGTTGTTGTTTGAGGATATTTTGGGAGACAGAGCCTATGCGTTCTGCCGCTTTTGAGGTTTGCCCAATAGAGGATCCGATGCAGCGCTTACGCTGTGGCTTTGCCGTCTGTATTTATTTGCTATTTTTTGTGTTTATCGTCGAGAGATAGGGTTGGCTTCTTATTAGATTTGGCAGTGACTTACTCTCCCACGCCTTAAGACGCAGTACTATCCGCCGACCGACAGGCGTTTGCTTGCCAAACGCCGTAAGGGGGCGCAGCGGCACTTAACTTCCGCGTTCGGGATGGGATCGGGTGTTTTGTCCCTTTCAAAAAACCACTGTGTTTTTTGAAGGCGTAGCAAGGTTACTTTGCTTGCAAAGTGACAGCTACTCAGACGTTATGACCACTGCCATGTTTTCGGGCTTGATTGTTGGATTGGTATTTTTATCGTTGAGAGATACTTTTTTGACGTTGCTCATTAGATTTGGCAGTGACTTACTCTCCCACGCCTTAAGACGCCGTATCATCAGCGCAGCCGCCTCTATTGGGCCCACGTTCGGTATTGGATTTTGTGTTCAGTCCCCTTCAAAAAAGCATTGTGTTTTTTGAAGTCGTCTCAAGTTTGTTTTGCTTGCAAGGTGAGTGCGACTCGGACGTGATGCCGATTGGCTTGCTATCAGGTTTGATTATTGGGGGGAGTGGTTTCATCGTCGAGAGATACGGTTGGCTTCTTATTAGATTTGGCAGTGACTTACTCTCCCACGCCTTAAGACGCAGTACCATCAGCGCAGCGGCACTTAACTGCCGAGTTCGGGATGGGATCGGGTGTTTTGCTCGCGCTATGACCACCAAATCAAAAAAGAAGCCAACGATCAGGCTGATATCCTATGCGGGATTTCTGCTTGTTCCGTATCAGATATACTGATGGTTGTGTGTGTATGTATCATGATTTTAATTCAGTAAAGTCAGACTATTACTGGATCAAATCAAGCCTATCGGACCATTAGTACCAGTCAACTGAACGCATTGCTGCGCTTACATCTCTGGCCTATCGACGAGGTGGTCTACCTCGGTCCTCAGGGATACCTTGTTTTGAGGGGGGCTTCCCGCTTAGATGCCTTCAGCGGTTATCCTGTCCGATCATAGCTACCCTGCACTGCCGTTGGCACGACAACAGGTCCACCAGTGGATCGTTCACCCCGGTCCTCTCGTACTAGGGGCAACTCCTCTCAAGTATCCTACACCCACGGAAGATAGGGACCGAACTGTCTCACGACGTTCTAAACCCAGCTCACGTACCTCTTTAAACGGCGAACAGCCGTACCCTTGGGACCTGCTCCAGCCCCAGGATGAGATGAGCCGACATCGAGGTGCCAAACGGTGCCGTCGATATGGACTCTTGGGCACCATCAGCCTGTTATCCCCAGCGTACCTTTTATCCGTTGAGCGATGGCCCTTCCACTCGGGACCACCGGATCACTATGGCCGTCTTTCGACTCTGCTCGACTTGTCAGTCTCGCAGTCAGGCTGGCTTCTGCCATTGCACTCAACGAGCGATTTCCGACCGCTCTGAGCCAACCTTCGCGCGCCTCCGTTACAATTTGGGAGGCGACCGCCCCAGTCAAACTACCCACCACGCAGGGTCCCGGATCCGGATAACGGACCGCGGTTAGACATCAAACAGAATAAGGGTGGTATCTCAAGGGAGGCTCCACCGAGACTAGCGTCCCGGTTTCAAAGCCTACCACCTATCCTGCACATACTGTGTCTGATGCCAATGCGAAGCTATAGTAAAGGTGCATGGGGTCTTTCCGTCTAACCGCGGGGAGCCTGCATCTTGACAGGCAATTCAATTTCGCTGAGTCCACATTTGAGACAGCGGGGAAGTCGTTACGCCATTCGTGCAGGTCGGAACTTACCCGACAAGGAATTTCGCTACCTTAGGACCGTTATAGTTACGGCCGCCGTTTACCTGGGCTTCAATTCGGAGCTTGCACTCCTCCTTTTAACCTTCAGGCACCGGGCAGGCGTCAGACCCTATACGTCGTCTTGCGACTTCGCAGAGCCCTGTGTTTTTAGTAAACAGTCGCCACCCCCTGGTTTGTGCCCCCGGCAAAAACTTGCGTTCTCACCGGGCCTCCTTCTCGCGAACTTACGGAGGTATTTTGCCGAGTTCCTTAAATGTGGTTCTCTCAAGCGCCTTGGTATTCTCTACCAGTCCACCTGTGTTGGTTTAGGGTACGATCTCATGGAGGGCTATTTCCAGGAACCTCTCAACGGCCTCCCCAATCCGATAAGGGGAAACAATCTTCGAGATCCGTCACATCCTCCTGGCCCAGGAATATTAACCTGGTTCCCATCGACTACGCCTTTCGGCCTCGCCTTAGGGGTCGGCTTACCCTGCTCAGATTAGCTTTAAGCAGGAACCCTTGGACTTTCGGCGAGGGAGTCTCTCACTCCCTTTGTCGCTACTCATGTCATCATTCTCACTAGTGATCTCTCCACCGGATCCCTCACAGGCCGGCTTCACAGAAAGCACCATAACGATCACAACACCCAAAGGTGCTGATATCGTCAGGTACTATGTCACACTACGCTCTGCTACCATGCACTATGTGCATCCTAGACTTCGGCTCATGGCTTGAGCCCCGTTACATCTTCGCCGCAGGACAACTTATTTAGACCAGTGAGCTGTTACGCTATCTTTAAAGGATGGCTGCTTCTAAGCCAACCTCCTGGTTGTTTTGGTCGTCCCACCTGCTTTCCCACTTAGCCATGAATTAGGGGCCTTAGTCGTAGGTCAGGGTTGTTTCCCTCTCCACAACGGACGTTAGCACCCGCTGTGTGTCTGCCGGATATTACTCCTCGGTATTCGGAGTTTGGTTAGGATCAGTAAGACGGTGAGTCCCCATTACCCATCCAGTGCTCTACCCCCGAGGGTATTCGTCCGACGCTCTACCTAAATAGATTTCGCAGAGAACCAGCTATCTCCGAGTTTGATTGGCCTTTTACCCCTAGGCACACCTCATCCCGACCTTTTTCAACAGGTGTGGGTTCGGACCTCCAGTTAGTGTTACCTAACCTTCATCCTGGACATGCCTAGATCACTCGGTTTCGGGTCTGATCCATCTAACTCATGCGCCCTATTAAGACTCGCTTTCGCTGCGCCTACACCTAACGGCTTAAGCTTGCTAGATAGACCAAGTCGATGACCCATTATACAAAAGGTACGCTGTCAGGCCGCATGGGCCCTCCAACTGATTGTAGGCGTTCGGTTTCAGGTACTGTTTCACTCCCCTCGTCGGGGTGCTTTTCACCTTTCCCTCACGGTACTGGTTCGCTATCGGTCAGTAAGGAGTACTTAGCCTTCGAAGGTGGTCCTCCGATGTTCAGACAGAATTTCACGTGTTCCGCCCTACTTAATACG